>JAFYNH010000012.1 GCA_017549815.1 Selenomonadaceae bacterium | reverse complement strand
TTTATCGGGCGAGGCAAGCCCAATGCGCATAGAATCAAAAATGTTGACGTCAAGCATAGTAACACTCCTTATTTAGGAACTAGGGATTAGGAACTAGGAACTGGTGCCTATTCATCATCAATGTTAATGTCGACGGGAGAATTGGCATCAAGCTTGTCAAGTAAAGCGTCTTGAGATAAATCACCAAGCGATTTGATTTGAGCATCAAGCTCTTCGTCAGAAATATCGGGTTCAATGTCCTGCTCAAACTCATCAGCAATAATATCGTCGTCAAGCGGTTCGGGTTCGGGCGGCGGAGCTTTAACCTCGTGATCGCCATAGGAACCAACCTCAACACCCATATCATCAGCCTTCTTGCGAACAGCAGTATCATCATCGTCATCATCGTGAATGATAATTTCCTTGCTGTCGCCACTAAGAACGCGAATATCAAGCCCGATAGATTGCAATTCCTTGATGAGAACTTTGAAGGATTCAGGAACGCCGGGTTCAGGAATATTCTGCCCCTTAACAATCGCCTCGTAAGCCTTAACGCGCCCGACAACATCATCGGATTTAACGGTTAAGATTTCTTGTAAGGTATAGGACGCGCCATAAGCCTCTAAAGCCCAAACTTCCATTTCGCCGAACCGTTGACCGCCGAATTGAGCCTTGCCGCCTAAGGGTTGCTGAGTAACTAAGGAGTAAGGGCCAGTGGAACGCGCATGAATTTTATCGTCAACGAGATGATGAAGTTTGAGCATATAAACGCAACCGACAGTAACGCGATTTTCAAAAGGTTCGCCAGTGCGTCCGTCGTAAAGAATAGTTTTACCGTCAGGGTCGAGCCCGGCGAGTTTGATAGTAGCGGCAATATCTTCATCGCGTGCGCCGTCGAAAACGGGAGTAGCAATATTAACGCCCGCCTCGCTGGGTTTAGGCAAGCCGTATTTATCAACGTCGAAGCCGAAATCGCGTAATTCCTGTTCGATATTTTTATCGTGATTTTTAATGCGAAGCCCGATTTGACGAACAGCCATGCCTAAATGGGTTTCGAGAACTTGCCCGATATTCATACGACTGGGAACGCCGAGCGGGTTAAGGACAATATCAACAGGAGTGCCGTCAGGGAGGAAAGGCATATCTTCTTGCCTACGAATTTCGGAGACGACGCCTTTATTACCGTGCCTGCCGGACATTTTATCGCCGACGGAGATTTTACGTTTTTGAGCGATATAAACGCGGACTTGCTTATTAACGCCGGGAGCCATTTCGTCGTTATTCTCGCGAGTGAAGACATTGACGGCGACGATTTTGCCTGATTCGCCGTGCGGGACTCTTAAGGAAGTATCGCGGACTTCGCGGGCTTTTTCGCCGAAAATAGCGCGTAGGAGACGTTCTTCGGCGGTTAATTCGGTTTCGCCCTTAGGAGTAACTTTACCGACGAGAATATCACCAGTGCGGACGTCTGCGCCGATAGAGATAATGCCTTCGGAATCGAGGTGTGTCAAGGCGTCTTCGGAGACGTTAGGAATATCGCGAGTAACTTCTTCTGGGCCGAGTTTAGTATCGCGGGCGTCGCATTGGTATTCTTCGATATGGATAGAGGTATAAATATCGCGTTTGATTAAATTTTCGGATAATAAGATAGCGTCTTCGTAGTTATAACCTTCCCAAGGCATATAAGCGACGATAATATTATAACCGAGGGCGAGTTCGCCGTTAGAAGTAGCGGGGCCGTCGGCGATAGGTTGACGAGCGTAAACGTGTTCGCCTTCAGAGACGATAGGGATTTGGTTAATGCAAGTACCCTGATTAGAGCGGACGAATTTTTGGAGGCGGTAGAAGTCGAATTTATCTTTAGAGGAGTTTACGAAATTATCATCGACTTTAATGCGGATGGAATCGGCGTCGACGTGAACGACGGTACCTGGGCGTTTAGCGAGAACCATAACGCCGGAGTCGCAAGCGGCTTTGAATTCCATACCGGTACCGACTAAGGGAGCTTGGGTTTTAAGTAGTGGGACGGCTTGACGTTGCATATTTGCGCCCATGAGTGCTCGGTTAGCGTCGTCGTTTTCGAGGAAAGGAATCATAGCGGTAGCGATAGAGACGACCTGTTTAGGTGAAACGTCCATATAATCGACTTTATCGCGGCGGACTTTGGTAGTTTCTTCGTTCCGGCGAGCGGTGACACGTTCGTTAATGAACCAGTCGTTCTGGTCGAGTGGTTCGTTAGCCTGCGCGATGATGAGAGTTTCTTCTTCGTCGGCGGTCATATAGACGACCTCATTAGAGACGTAGCTACCCTTATCCCCAGACCCCTGACCCCTGACCACTTTCCGATAGGGAGTTTCCATGAAGCCGTATTGATTAACGCGGGCGTAATTAGAGAGGGAGCCGATAAGTCCGATATTCGGACCTTCAGGGGTTTCGATAGGGCACATACGACCGTAGTGTGAGTTATGAACGTCGCGGACTTCAAAGCCTGCGCGTTCGCGAGAAAGACCGCCGGGACCGAGCGCGGAAAGTCTGCGTTTATGTGTTAATTCGGAAAGAGGGTTATGCTGATCCATGAACTGGGAAAGTTGGGAGGAGCCGAAGAATTCTTTAATAGCGGCGACGACTGGGCGGATATTGATTAAATTCTGAGGTGTGACTATGTCGACGTCTTGAGTAGTCATACGTTCACGGACGACGCGTTCCATCCTAGACATACCGATACGGAACTGATTTTGGAGCAATTCACCGACGGCGCGGACTCTACGATTGCCTAAGTGGTCGATGTCGTCATTAAAGCCGGCGTTAGCCATAAGGCAGAAGACGTAGTTAATAGAGGCGACAATATCGGCGATACAGATAGTGCGGTTATCTTTAATAGAGAGGTTCGGAGCGCAGAGCATAGTAAAGTTACCGGCATCGGATTTAATTTTAATGGGGATAGGGTTAATGAAGCCGCGATGTAGTTCGTCGTTAATGAGCCCGAAGATTTGTTGTTCGCGGTCGTCAGGGATAGAGTCGAGGATTTGTTGGGTGACTTTAGTATCTTTAGGGATGAGTAATTCGCCGGTTTCGAGGTCGTAAAGATCTTCTGCGAGTATTTTATTAAGAGTACGGCGTTTCCAGCCTAATTTTTTAGTAATTTTATAGCGACCGACGGCGGCGAGGTCGTAGCGACGAGGGTCGAAGAATTGGGAAGTTAATAAGGAGAGGGCGTTTTCTGCTGAAGGAGGTTCGCCGGGTCTAAGGCGGTTATAGATACCGATAAGGGCTTTTTCCTTATTATCTTCGTTATTTTTTTTATCGGTATCGAGTAATTCGATGAAGGCTTTATAACCGAAAGCGAGGTTATTTTTATCGTCGATTTTAAGTATAAGGGAGAGTAGGTAATGGAAGTTAGAGATGGAGTCATTTTTATCGTCGAGTTGATGATAAGCGTCGAGTAGGTTATTGAAGGTATCGGTATTATGTAAGCCGGAGCGTTTAAGGTAGCCGAGGGTGAGTGAGTTACGGGCGTCTGAGCCGGCGTCGGAGTCGGTTTGGAGTAGAGCGATAAGTTGTTGAGCGGTAATATCGTCGTTAAATTTAGAGGCGATGAAGAATTTAATATCGAATAGGTCGAGGATTTGCTGATTATCTTCAATATCGAGAGCTCTGAGGAAGTAAGTAACGGGCATTTTCCTAGTCCTATCGATTCTTACAGCGATTCCGCCGGAGGAATCGGTTTCCAGCTCAATCCACGCGC
>JAFYNH010000094.1 GCA_017549815.1 Selenomonadaceae bacterium | reverse complement strand
CTCCGAAGATATATCTACAGCTGATGCACGCGCAGATTTAACGAATTTTAGTATTGAAATGGCGATTGCTCCGCTACCGGTGCCCAAATCGGCAAAAGTTACATCGCCGCTGAGTCCGCGCAGATATTCTCCGACAAATTCAGTTAAAATTTCAGTTTCAGGGCGCGGGATAAGGACATTTTGATTAACAGCGAACGACAAGCCCATAAAATCTTTTGAATTGATGAGATAAGCGACTGGAACGCCTTTGAGACGCTGATTTATTAGTTCATTGAAGCGTAAGACAGTATCGAGCGGCAATTTTTTATCAGAATCGATATAGAGAGTTAATCTGCGGCAATTAAGTACGTGAGCGAGTAAAATTTCAGCGTCGAGGCGCGGATTATCGATAAGAGCGATAGAAAGACGTTGATAAGCGGCTTTAAGAACTTCAAACACGGAATTATTCATGATGACACCTCCTGAAGTGATTTTAGCAGAAAAAAATGGTTACGAAAAGATTTTTGAGAGGAATTTTTAGATTTGAAAGGCGTTGAGATAGCTCCAAAATAAAATTCTACATATGTATAATTCATAAGTTGAAGAAATGGCGTATTGACGCGGCTTTTTAGGGCATAAAAAAAAACCCCCGTGATTTTGGGGGTAATTTGGAGATTCAAAGTTAAAATTCCACACACGTATAATTTTTACATCAGCGAGGTTTAGCGAAAATCATTCTGCCGGCGGAAGTTTGCAATGCGCTGGTAACTTCAACCGAAATCGTCCTGCTGAGGTATCTGTGACCGTTTTCGATAACAATCATGGTGCCATCGTCGAGATAAGCGACGCCTTGACCGGGTTCCTTACCGTCCTTAACGACTTGAACTTTCATAGTTTCGCCTGGGATAACGACGGGTTTAACGGCGTTTGAAAGCTCGTTTATGTTCAAAACAGCCACACCGCGCAGTTGAGCGACTTTATTAAGATTAAAGTCGTTGGTGATGATTTTTCCGCCGAGTTTCTGCGCGAGCCGCACTAATTTTGAATCGACGCCTTGAATATCTTCAAAATCGACGTTCATAATTTCGACTTCCATATTAGATTCGTCTTCGCGGATTTTTTGGAGTACATCAAGCCCGCGACGCCCGCGAACACGCCTTAAAGTGTCAGATGAGTCCGCAATGTACTGTAATTCCTCCAAAACGAACACGGGGATTAAAAGTGTGCCCTCAAGGAAGCCGGTTTTGCAAATATCGGCAATTCGCCCGTCGATTATTACGTTCGTGTCCAAAAGTTTATAATTTTTATTTTTATGCTCTTGGAGTTTGACGAGATTGACTTTAGCCTTTTCGACGGGTGGATTTTCTTCCTGAACAGGCGGCGGAGGAGGCGCAACGACTTTTTCAAGCTCTTTAGTTTCTTTTGGAGCTTTATCCGCCTCGCGACTGCGCAAAATGTCTTTAATCATGTGCGGAATAAAATCAAAACTGCCCGTTAGTTCCTTGCGCTTTTTAATCGTGATTCTGACGCCAAGATAGCCGAGCACGAGACTAAAAATGATAGGAATATAATTGCCGACGATTGGAATGCGGGCGAAAGCGTTGCCCAATAAATTTGCGATGATAAGTCCTATTGCCAAGCCGATTGCGCCTGCGATAACGTCATTGATTGGCATTTTACTGAGTTGTTTCTCGACAAACGACGTAAAACTCCTCAATTTCCCGATTAAATAGGGTGAAACGAAGAATCCGATTAATCCTCCGACAAATGCGCCCGCAATTATGCAAACGAGGCTCGCCAACGTTAATTCAAAGATTCCCGTCTCGATTTGGAAGAATTCTAGGTTGATATACGAGATTAGGAACGGGCTAGCCTGTCGAAGTGCCGCGCCGCCGACTATCGCACAGGTCAACGTGATAAAAAATTTAATTACTTTGTCAAGCATATACTTCACCTCCCATAAAGTTTACGCAAGCCTAGCATATCATTCTGAAAACTTAATGATTAACGTCAAGCAGGAAGAATTTCTTAACTTTATTTAATAAATATGAGGTTGG
>JAFYNH010000093.1 GCA_017549815.1 Selenomonadaceae bacterium | reverse complement strand
TTCCGCGATTATGACGTTCACCGCGTCTTGAAAAAGTACAAAATCAAAATCAAAGGCTCTTCCGCTCGCGAATGGTTTAAAGTCGACCTCAACACCGCCATTAACGCAATCAAAGCCGTCAAGCGCGATAAAAAGAAGTTGTCCGCCGATAAATTTATCCCCGTAACTTTCCGCCCCGAACAGGAAAACGCCATTAATCGTACCGTCGAATATTTTAAAAAGGGCGGTAAAGATTTCCTCTGGAATGCCAAAATGCGTTTCGGCAAAACTCTTTGCGCCCTCGAAGTCGCCCGACAAATGAAATTTTCCAAAACCATTATCATTACTCATCGCCCCGTTGTTAATGAAGGCTGGTACGACGATTTTAATAAAATTTTTCACGGCACCGATTACATTTATCGCGATAAAGACAGCAGCGGCATCGAGAATAAAAATTTTGTTTATTTCGCCTCTCTGCAAGACCTGCGCGGCTCTGAAACTGTCGGCGGCAAGTTCGATAAAAATTCTGCACTCTTTAAAACGCAATGGGATTTTGTTATCGTCGATGAGGCGCACGAAGGCACTACAACCGCACTCGGCGACGCTGTTATTAAAAATATCGTCAAGCCCCATTCAAAATTCCTCGCGCTCAGCGGCACGCCTTTTAATATTCTCGGCAATTACTCAAACAACGTCTTCACTTGGGATTATGTCGCCGAACAACGCGCCAAAGCCGATTGGAATAAAAATAATCTCGACTCCAACCCATATGAAGATTTGCCCGCCATGAAAATTTTTACTTACAATCTCGGCGAGCTGTTTAATTATCTCGACACTGAAGACAAAGTTTTTAACTTCCGCGAATTCTTCGGGACTCACAACGGAAATTTTATTCACGCTGCCGACGTTCAAAACTTTTTGGACTTGCTGACCACTGCCGAGAATTATCCTTTTGCCCGCGCAGAGTTCAGAAAGATTTTCCGTCATACTCTTTGGATTATTCCCGGCGTCAAGGAAGGTAAAGCCTTAAGTGAACTTTTGCAACGTCACAAAGTTTTTGGCGGCTTTGAAATAGTCAATGTTGCCGGTGACGGCGATTCAGATGATGAACCCGGCGACGCGCTTAAAAAAGTTAAGGACGCCATTGCCGATAACGAATATACCATAACTCTTTCCTGCGGCAAGCTTACAACGGGCGTTACCGTACCCGAATGGACGGCGGTTTTTATGTTGGCGGGCGGCTCCTCAACTTCTGCCGCGAGTTATCTCCAAACTGTTTTCCGCGTTCAAAGCCCTTGCAATACAGGCGGCATGGTTAAGGAAAATTGCTACGTCTTTGACTTCGCGCCCGACCGTACTTTGAAAATGATTGCGGACGCCGTTGCCATTTCTCCCCGCGCAGGTAAGACTAAGGACGACGACCGCGAACTTTTGAATGAACTTTTAAATTTTTGTCCCGTAATTTCTATGAGCGGCTCGCGTATGGAATACAGAGCCGATGACCTTTTGCAAGAACTCAAACGCGCTTGGATTGAACGCGCCGTTCGTAACGGTTTTGACGACAACGGGCTTTATAATGACGAACTTTTAAATCTCAGCGAACTTGACTTTAATCAATTTCAAAATCTGCGCGGGATTATCGGCAAGTCGTCAAAATCTAAGGACGCCATTAACGTTAATAATCAAGGGCTTGATGAAAATAAACCGCGTAAAAGAGGCGGCTCCAAAACTTCGCGCACTCCCGAACAAAAAGAACTCGAAGAACGCAAAAAAAGACGCCGCAACGCTATTTCTATTCTGCGAGCCGTTTCGATTAGAATGCCGTTGCTGATTTACGGCGCGGACGTTCCTTTTGAGAAAGATTTTACTCTCGAAATGTTTATGGAAATTGACGACGCAAGCTGGGCTGAATTCATGCCGACGGGTGTTACCAAAGAAATTTTCGCCGGCTTTATCAAGTACTACGACCGAGATATTTTCATTGCGGCGGGCAGAAAAATCCGCAACCTCGCCAAAAGTGCCGACGACTTGTCGCCCTCCGACCGCGTTAAGAAAATCGCCGAGCTGTTCGCCACGTTTAAAAATCCCGATAAGGAGACCGTCCTCACGCCTTATAATGTCGTCAAGCTCCACATTGATTCTGCCTTCGACGAAAATTTTTTCACTGCCGATAAGAAAATCTTGGACATCAACGCAAAAACGGGCTTGTATCCTCTTTATGTTGCCTGTAAAATTTATCGGGCGCGGCTCGGCAACTTCGACGAAGAAAATTTCAAGCCCGAATTTCTGATAAAGATTTGGGACGAAGTTGTCGCTGAAAATATTTTTGTCATTTGCAAAACGCCTATGGCTGAGAAAATCACGCGCAGGACGCTCATCGGCTTTCGACCCGCGCATGTCAACGCTAATTTTTTCGATAAGCTTATTGATACCCTCAAAGTTAATCCCGATGATTTTATCGGCAGCGTTTTGGATAAAAATTTTTGGAATAAAGGAGTTGGCAAAATGTTTTTCGACGCCGTTGTCGGCAACCCGCCTTATCAAGTCGTTGGAAGTGGTGATAATAAAAATTTCGCCGCGCCGATTTATCACGAGTTCATTAAGATTGCTTACAACGAAAAACTTACCAAAAAGGCAAGCTTGATTCACCCTGCGCGATTTCTTTTCAATGCGGGCGCAACGCCGGGCGATTTCGCGGAAAAATTTCTTCAAGATACTCATGTCAAGATTATTAAAAACTTTATGAAAAGCTGGGAATATGAACTTGACGGCGAAATAAAACCTCTTTTTCCGAACTCCGATATTAAGGGCGGCATTGCAATTACTTTTTATGATAAGAATCAAACCTTCGAGCCGATTAAACTTTTCATTCCGTTTGAAGAGCTTATTTCTATTCATAAAAAGGTTGTACTCGACAATCCAAATTTCCGTCCCCTCACCGAAATTATGTATTCGCGCACAGCTTACAGCTTAACGCCAAAAGCTCATGAAGATTTTCCCGACGCCATAAAAAAATTTAGTAAAGGTAATCAATATCAGATGTCATCAAATGTTTTTGATTTAATGCCTGAAATATTTTTTGATGAAAAACCGAACGACGGACACGAATACATTCAACTTTACGGGCGAAAAAATAACGAGCGAGTTTTTAAATGGGTTCGCCGTGATTATGTGACTTATCATAAGAGTTTGGAGAAATTTAAAGTGTTTGTTCCTGATTCTAATGGTTCGGGAGCGTTAGGCGAAGTGGTTAGTACGCCGCTTGTCGGCTCGCCGCTTGTCGGCGCAACACAGACCTTTATAACGGTCGGAGCGTTTGACAGTGCGTCTGAGGCGGCGGCTTGCATAGCATACATAAAGAGCAAGTTTTGCAGGGCAATGCTGGGCATTCTGAAGGTAACACAGCACAATCCGCCGGCAACGTGGGCAATGGTGCCGTTGCAAGATTTTACAGCGGCATCGGACATAAATTGGAACGTTCCCATTCCCGAAATCGACAAGCAACTTTACGCGAAATATAATTTGAGCGACGCGGAGATAAATTTCATTGAGGAAAAAGTAAAGGCGATGGCGTGAGGTGTCCCCCCTTTGCCAAAGCGTGGACTCGCGGAACCAGCTAGTCCCTATTTCCTATTTTATGTTTGCAAAACTTTTTCTTTGCTGTTGAACATACTTTTTCTTTGCTCGCCCAAAGAAAAAGTAACAAAAAGAAAGGGCGTTTTGTCCCGCAAAGAAACATCCATGTTTCTGTTGCGGGCGGCGCACGTCCATGTGCGCCGGGTCTCAACTCAATATGTCTTTGTGGCGTTTTAACTATTCAAGTATAAAGGGAGTGATTTAAATGCTGACGATTGAGGATATAAAAAAAGCGGTCGTTCCGATTTGCGAACGTTACGGCGTGGAGCGATTGAGTTTGTTCGGGAGTTATGCACGCGGTGAGGCTGACGAACAAAGCGACGTTGATTTGATTCATGACGGCGGAAATTTCAGAGGTTGGGAATATGGCGGCTTTTATGGCGACCTTCAACGAGCACTTGGTTTGGAACTTGATTTAGTGGACAGAGAAGAAGCCGGCAAAAGATTTTTATCTAAAATTGCAAAAGACGAGGTGTTACTTTATGCGCGGTAAGATAGGGGATTTTGAACGACTTTTTCATATGGTTAAATGGTGTCGTAAATTGAAAGTTGTTCAAGCAAAAGTTCAAAGCTATGAGCAATTCATTGCTAAGGAAAGTTATTATTTAGTTGATGTGAGTGCTTTTTATATCGGGCAAATTGGCGAATTGGCTCGTACTTTATCGGACGAAATGAAAACTACGCTTGAAGATATTCAATGGCGGCAGATAAACGACATGCGTAATCAGTTGATTCACAACTACGGTAAGCGCAGTAAGAAAATTATTTGGAGCGTTATCATTGAAGATATTCCTGTTTTGGAGAAAAGATGCCTTGATGTACTTCGAGAGTACGACAGCAACGTTGATGAAGACATAAGGCAAGACTTGGCAGAAGAGACGGGCATTGTTTGGGAGGATAAGTAATGTTTGCAAGAATACGGGCGATAGCGTCTTACCTGCCCGCGCAGATTGAAAATAATTCGGAGATAATTGACGGGCGATTTATGAAGAAAATCGGCGTAAAGAGTCGGCATATAGTAACGAACGAATCGGCGGGCGATTTGGCATTGAGAGCCGCCGAAAAACTTTTTACAGAATATGAAATTAATCGCGACGAGACGGATTTTATTTTACTGTGCACTCAACACCCCGATTATCAAATGCCCCACACGTCCGCGCAGATTCAAGACAGGCTCGGCTTAAAGAAATCTGTCGGCACTATGGATATTGCGCTGGGTTGTTCGGGCTATGTTTACGGGCTGGCGGTTGCTAAGGGCTTGATTGAAACGGGCTTAGCTAAAAAAATTTTATTCTTAACGTCGAGCGTCTACACAAAATATATTAACGTCAAAGATACTTCGACGCGCCCGCTTTTCGGCGACGGAGCAACGGCGACTTGGCTTGAAGGCGGCGATACTGAAAGTTTACGGGCATTTGTATTCGGCAGTGACGGTTCGCGCTACAATAAATTAATTATTCCAGTCGGAGGCAGTCGCTTAATGCCGCGTGACAATCCCGAAGTCTTTTCGACGGACGACAATAAAAATTATCGCTCGAATTACGAAGTCTTTATGGACGGCATGGCGATAACTTATTTCACGTTGCGCGAAGTGCCAAAGCTTGTCGACGACGTATTGATTGCGGCTGATTTAACTCGCGCAGATTTGGACTACTGCATATTTCATCAGGCTAATAAATTTATGTTGACATATCTGCGCGATAAGGCTAATTTAAATGAAGTGCCCTTTCACAATGACATAATGGAGACGGGCAACATAGTTTCTGGGAGCGTGCCGCTTGCGATTGAACAAGTCGTTAAAGCTCATGGCGCGGCGGATTTAAAAAATGTAATGCTTGCGGGCTTTGGAGTAGGCTTGAGTTGGGCAGGTTGCATAGCAGATTTGACAGGTTTCCTTTAAAACGGAGGTAGGTTATGGAAAAAAAATCTCCGAAAGTTAGCGTGATTTTGACGAGCTACAATCATGCGGCATACGTTGAGGAGGCGATTGAAAGCGTCCTTCGGCAGACGTTCACCGACTTTGAACTTTTAATTATCGACGACGGCTCTACCGATAACAGCCGCGAGATTATAAAGAGTTTTAACGACCCGCGCATAAAAACTTTTTTGTACGAAGAAAATCGCGGCCCTGTATTGGCGATTCGCGAGGCTGTGAATTCTGCGCGGGGAAAATATATAGCGGTTCACCACTCGGACGACCTTTGGGCTATCAACAAGCTGGAAAAGCAGGTTGCGTTCCTTGACGCCAATGAAAATTTTGCGGCGTGTTTTACATTGGTTGATTTCGTTGACGAGGAAGGTTATCTGCGCGAGCTTGAAGACAACGACTTTTATAAAAATGTTTTTGAAAAATCCAACCGTTCGCGAGCCGAGTGGCTGAATTATTTTTTTTATAATGGTAACTGTCTTTGCCATCCCAGCGCAATGGTTCGGCGCGAGGCTTATGATAAATATCGGTTGCTAGACGTGCACGGCTTTTGGCAACTGCCCGATTATCTGATGTGGATTCGGCTTTGTTTTCACGCGGACATTTTTATTCTGCAGGAGCGGCTGACGAAGTTCAGATTACGGCGGGCGCGGCAGGAAAATACTTCGGCAACTTCTTATGATAAGCTTGTCCGCGCAGATTTAGAATTTTATTTCATAGCGCGGGAATTCGTTTACAACTTTACGGACAATAAATTTTTCCTAGACGTTTTCCCCGAAGCTAAAAAATTTTGTGTCGGCGGGCAAATAAATCGCCGCTTTGCGTTCGCCAAAATTTGCCTTGAAAAGAAAGTTGCCGCCTTTAATCTTGTCGGTCTCGAATTGCTTAAGGAGTTGCTGAACAGTCCCGCTAATGCCGCCGAGATTAAGACGCTTTACAACTACGACGAAAAAACTTTCCTTAGCGACGGCGGCACCTTCGACGTATTCAATCTTACCCAGAAAAATAACATGCTCCGCGCAGAAATTTTTGTTGGCAACGGCGAAGAATTTACTCTGGTTGCGAAGAAAATTATCAACGTCGACCCGACGAAAAATTTTTATGTGCGCATGGAGTTTAACATTTCCCGTCCCATAAAATATCTGCGCTTTGACCCTGACGGGAATTTTATTTCGCTCAAGGTAAATCGTGTATTGATTAACGGCAAGCTCTGCGGAGATTTTTTCAGTAACGTCGGGGAAATTGTCAACGGCTTTCACAGATTTTGGACGAGCGACCCGCAAATTATTTTCGACGTTAAAGAGTTGTCGGGGCACGTGACCTTTGAAATTTTCGGCAAGCTTGAAGATAATTATCCCGCGATTCTCGAACAAACGCTTAAAAAATTCTCCAAAGAAAATGAGACGTTCCGAGCGCAACACGAGGCTTTGATTGAGGAAAATCAACAGCTTAAGCAATTCAGCGAGTCGATTTTGAATTCCAATTCGTGGAAGTTGACTAAATCGTTGCGCGACTTTCGGCAGTGGCTTAATTCGGACAACAAGGAAAAGGCTCTTACCGCCGCCCGCTTTATTTATAAGGCGATGCCGCTTGCCGAAGATAAAAAGGTTGGGCTTAAGGATAAATTTTATAAATGTTTTGCGCCGCTGTTGAAGGATACGCGCCGTTACAAGATTTGGCAGATGAGCAATGGTTTTATGCCGCGTGCGTTGATACAGGAGCAAAGTTCGTTCGTCGGGGAACTTTTGGAGCAACCGGGCAAAATCGCGATACAGGCTCATATTTTTTATCTTGACCTCTTAAAAGAGATGGTCGACGCCTGCGCGAATATGCCCTATAAATTTGACGCGCTTATTTCGATTGTCGAAGAATCTACCGCCAATAAAGTTCAAGCCGCCTTTGACAAAATTCCGAACGCCGAAAAAGTTATCGTGCGCCTTGTACCTAATCGCGGGCGAGATGTCGCGCCGTTCCTTGCGGGTTTCAGCGACCTTTTGCCCAAATATGATTTCGTGGCGCATATTCATTCCAAAAAATCCCTTTACACAGGCAACGAGCAACAGAATTGGCGCAAATATCTTTTTGACGCTTTGCTTGGCGAACCTAAGCGAATCAGAAAAATTTTCAAGGCTTTTAAAGATAATAAATCCGTCGGCGTCATTTATCCGCGTCCCGCCGCCAATGTTCCCTACGTCGCCTTTACATGGCTTTCAAATCGCGAAGTCGGTCAGCAACTTTTGAGCCGAGTAAATATCCCGCCGAATAAGCTTGACTACTTTGACTTTCCAGCGGGCACGATGTTTTGGGCGCGGACGACGGCTCTTAAAAAATTTTTCCAAGCGAATTTTACCTTCAAAGATTTTCCGCCCGAACAAGGGCAAAATGACGGTACGATTGCTCACGCCTTTGAGCGGTCGATTTTACTTGCCGCGCAGTCCGAGAATATGATTTACTACGAATTCGAGCCGTCAACCGAGACTTATACGATTAATCTGGGCAGTAAAAATCTTTGGCAATATTATCAGCGCACCGACGCCGAAGTTCGCGACATTGTTTTGAATCAAGCGGAGATTATTTCCTTCGACGTGTTCGATACGCTGTTAATGCGTTGCGTCGCCAAGCCTTATCACGTCAACGAAATTATTCGGCTCAAGGTTGAGGACTTGCTCGGAAAAAGTTTTGACTTCCCGAATCTGCGCGTCAAGGCTGAAGAACTTGCCCGACAAAAAAAGGGCGGCGACGTTACCCTTGACGAGATTTATAAAAGTTTTGGCGAGTTGACTAAGCTCAACGATGAGATTTGCGAAATAATCCGCGAGCTGGAAGTTTCAACGGAGCTTGATTTAATTTTGCCGCGAGAAAAAGTTGTTGCGTGGTTCAGAGAGGCTTTGCGGCGTGGCAAGGAAGTTTGGCTGATTTCGGATATGTATTTGCAGACGCCCGACCTTGAACGGCTCCTTAGGAAATGCGGTGTTGAGGGCTACACGAAACTTTTAATCTCGTGCGAAACGGGTATGCGCAAAGATACGGCGGCGATTTGGAATTATCTTGCTAAGCAGAATTTAAATCGCGTTGGGAAGTTGATTCACTTTGGCGATAACGAAATGAGCGATATTCAGCTGGTTTGCGACAGGGGCTTTGGCGGCTATCACTTGATGAGCGCGATAAATCTTTTGTCGCAAGTGCCGTTCGGACGCAATTTATTGGAGCAATCCAATTACAAGATGTCGCTTTACGCGGGGATTTTACTTGGCGTCGTGTTGGCTAAAAAATTTCAAGACCCGTTTAGGCTCTGCAACGACTTAACGGGCGGGAGCGGGCGACTTATTATAAAAAGTTTCCGTGACTTAGGCTATTGGTTTTACGGCATACCGCTTTTAACGTTTATGCTGTGGCTGATTCGGAAAACGAGACTCGACGACATTAACAGGATTTTCTTTTTAGCACGCGACGGATATTTTCTGCAAACTTTTTATGAATTTATAACGAAGTTGCTAAATATTGAGCCGTTGCCTTCGGATTATTTTTACAGTTCGCGGCGGGCAGTATCAATCGCGTCGATTCGGGAAATTTCGCAGGCAAAGCGATTGATACGCTTAAAATTTCAAGGCACGCTGAATCATTTTTTCAAGGTACGATTCGGCTTGGATTTGGGCGACGATAGGAAAATTTCTCTGCCAGAAAGGGATTCGTCGTTGGTTGAGAAAATTATTGACGAACACGCCGAAGAAATTTTGCAACACGCGGAGAACGAGCGAGCCAATTACGAAAAATATATTGACAATCTCGGCGGCAGTCTCAATAAGGTCGGCGTGGTTGATATGGGTTATTCGGGCACGATTCAATATTATCTGCAGGAGCTGACGGGGAATATTTTCACGGGCTACTACTTCGCGACGAGTTACACGAATCATTTTGGCAAGGACGCCGATAAGAGAATGCGCGGTTGTTTCACGGAGAACGACGACTACAGCCGCACCAGATCTGCGATTTACCACTATCAACTTTTATTCGAGACGATATTGACTGCGCCCGATGCTCAGCTGAAAAATTTCGACGTGCAGGGCAGACCTGTATTCGGCGAACCAGAGCCGGGACAAAATCGTTTTGATGACATTCGCGAGATTCACGAGGGGATAAAGGATTTTTGTCGCGACGTAATGGCGATTTTTGGCGATATAATTTTGCGCGTGCCGATTGATAAGAATTTTGTCGAGGCGTGGGTTAGAGCCTTCGTTAATGACACGAAAATTATTGCGTCGGAACTGCGCGGGATTTTTACGATTGATGACGAATATTGCAATACGTTTCATGGCAACGCGCTTGATTTTTATCTCGGCAACGTTAAGAAATTTTGATATTATGGGAGTGATTAAAATGTTTGAAGACGGCGCAAGGCTTGATGACATCATGAATATTTTTAAATCGCCGACTTTGGACAAGGAGGGCGATAAAAAAGAAACTCGCGTTTCCGACACGGGGATTCGCTATTTTTCAAAGCAGGACATTAGCACGGACAATGTTCGGCTTGAATTTACGGGGCAACAAATTAATTCGGGGGTATTGAAATGAGCAAAAAATTGGTAGCATATTTTTCAGCGGGCGGCACGACGCGCAAGCTTGCAAATTCTTTGGCAGAAATTTTGGGCGCAGACACTTATGAGATTAAGCCCGCGACGCTTTACACTGGCAAAGATTTAAATTGGAACAATTCGCAATCGCGCAGTTCGGTTGAAATGGCGGATATAAATTCGCGTCCCGAACTTTCCGACAAGGACGCCAACATTGCCGATTACGACACGATTTTTCTTGGCTTTCCGATTTGGTGGTATGTCGCGCCGCACATTATCAACAGTTTCCTTGAGAGCTACGATTTTAGCGGCAAAGTCATTGTGATTTTCGCGACTTCGGGCGGGAGCGGTTTTGGCGAGACGCTTGAGCAACTCAAACCGTCCTGCGTGGATTCAACGCTTTGGATTCAAGGCAAAGTTTTTCGCGGTCGCGTAGACCAGAAAACTTTGAGCGATTGGGTTAAATCTTTGCCCGTCGAGTAATTTATAATCTAAAAAAAATTTTTCCCTGCCCAATTTGAGCGGGGATTTTTATTTGAAAAGTGATTAACTCAGCCAAAAAGTGATTGAAAAATTTTCTGCGCCTTATGCTTTAATATATGCAAGTTTTATCTGGAAGTGGAGTTGGTTTACTATGAATATTGCCATTGTAGACGACCGAAAAATTGAGTTGGAGACTGTCGAAACTTTCTTGCGTTTTTATATCAAAAAATTTTGGGCGCAATACGAATCATTGATTCACATTGAAACTTTTTACTCCGCGCAGGATTTTTTAATGTTTTTCAGCCCGAAAATTTATCATCTAGTAATTCTTGGCGAACACATGAGGGATATTCTTAAATTTATCGGCTCGTATGATGCTAAAGTACTTTTTATCGAGCCGCAGGAGGATTCCTTATGAATATCGCCATAGTCGACGACGAAAAGGACGAATTGCAAGCCGCAGAACGTTATCTCCGTGATTTTTTGGCTAAAAATTATTCTAAACTCCTTTCTGATACTAAGATTCAAACTTTTTCCGCGCCAGATGATTTTCTTAGAGTTTTCAAGCCCGGTTTATTTCAACTTGTTATTTTGGATATTATTATGGGCGAAATTAATGGTTTTCAGACCGCGCAGATTATTCGTGCTCGCGGCGATGACGACGTTAATATAGTTTTCCTGACTAACAACGACAATTTTGTTCTCAATGGCTATCGGGTTTTTGCCGTCGGCTATTTCCTCAAGCCTATTTCAAATCATGAGGACGATTTTGTTAGCACTTTCAATCATATTTTCCACAAAATTTGCAGAAAAAGCCCCGAAATTATTCTTAATGTCAACGGAACTGATGTTATCGTTCCCTTCCGAAATATTTTTTATGTAGATATTGATTATCGCCATAGACTTTGCGTTTATCTTGCTGACGGGAAAAAATTCGTCACCAATAATAATTACACCGAGATTTTCGACGTTTTATCTACCGACGAACGCTTTTTAGAATGTTATCACCGAATTATTATCAATATGGATTACGTCAAATCTATGGAGCCGGACGATTTTACTTTGCTTGACGGGACTTCAATTCCAATCAGTCAGCGCAAGAAAAAAGGCGTTAAGGTTGCTTTCATGCGCTATTTTGCTCACAAATGATCGTTCCAATACAGATTTACTTGAACTTTTCCGTCTTCCTGCGAAAAATCGTAGAAGGCATTGTATTTTTGGGCAAAAATTTCTAAAGAACTCATTCCCAAGCCGCGTCCTAACTTAGTCGTATAAGGCAAGCCATTTTCGCCGAGTTTTATTGGTGTGTCGCAATAATTCATTACTTCCAAGATATTTTTTCCAGCGTTATTTCGGATTATCAAGGAGATTTCTTTATGTGACGGCGATTCTTGTTTTTTGCTCGCCTCTATGGCATTTTCTAATAAATTACTTATCAAAACCGCCAAATCGCTCTCATCGGTCGACATTTCGTCGGGTAAATCGATTTTGCAAGATGTTGTTATTCCTAATTCCTCTGCACGGCGAAAATATATCGATACAGCCGCATTTATCAACGCCGATTGACTGTACCTTTTCAAGCGCGTCGAGTTTAACTTTTTATCTTGCAAGCCTATGAATTCTTTTGCCTCAGCGATTTTTCCTTCCGTCAGTAATTTCTCCAGCTTGATATAATTTTTTAAAAGATTTTCGCGCATCCGCGTTACTTCTATGCGATTTCTTTCCATTGTTTCATTTTGTTCGGCTAAATTCTCTAATTGTCGGCTCATTAGTCGCGTTTGCTGTTCGGTTATATTCTTTTCCTTGATTTTCATCGTCACTATATTAAGCGACCTATAAACTAGGAAGAAAAATACCGGGAAAAATATTCGCGATATTCTCTCTTTCCACGTCGTAAAAAACGTAACTTCAGCTATTGGAATCGCCGTTCCGATAAATATTGCAATCGGTAATATCGAAACCCACCAACTAAGCCCCTTTTCCTCGAATATGCTCCATACGGGTAATAATTTCCCGAAAAATTCTTGTTCAATCCGTAATAACGAGAAAAAAAGTACTAAACTTATAGTTGTTTCCACTGTCAAAAGTTCTTCCCGCATTGAACCATATATCAGAGAAACAATCATTCCGCTCGCCGAATGCAACATGAAACCCCAGAGTCCTTGCATTCCCATTACAAAAATTTGCTCCGATATTCGCCCGATTAGCAAACATAATATAGAAAAATACGCTATCCACCCAATAAATAATGACGCTTTGTAACCTTTATATCCTACGCCGTCCGAGAATATCATCAAATTTATCACAAAGCATACTAAGGCACAAAGTGAATAATATTTTTTAAGCTTTGATAACTTCTCTCCCTCAAATTCTTTGCTAAACGGCAAATATCCCATATATGCGCCCGCTATTTGAGTAAAAACCATTACAATCGATATGTAAATATATTCAAATGCCTCACTCATTTTCTTGCTCCAATTTAGCCTTTTGTCTCCTTATGTATTCCAATGCCGCCGATATATTGCCGCTATCCAACATCATTCCGATTATATTGTAACTATGTCTTAAATCATGCCTCATCAGTGTTATTTTCTGCTGATTTGCTTGTATCAGCTCATTATATTCCTTTATTTCGGTTAGTTGCGCCCCGATTCGCATTTTATTTCGCTCGACGCGCAGCATTTCATAATAATTTCTGACGGCGTTCAAAATATATCGGTGGAAAAAGAAAAATACCAACGGCAAATAAATTCGCGATAATCTTTCTGTCCATGTGTGTACAAAAACTCCGTCGGCAAGCCTTATCAAGTGACTCGATAATATAACCAGCGGAAATACAGCAACATAAATTCCTATCGGACGCATCTCAAAAAATTCGACGCTCGGCAATAGTTTTACGAAATATCGCTTGCATATCGGCAAAGATATAGTGAATAACAGCAAATATCCAAACGCTTCAAGCATAATTAGTTCTAAATCGCTCTTACCAGAGGAATTTACTAAAAGTATCGTCGCGCAAATCGTATGCTGCAACAATGCAAGGATTGTTCCCATGCCTAATACAAATACTTGCTGAATAAATCGAGTGTGACGCATAAAAATTAAAAAATACGGCAACCAACCTAACATTACGACGGATTTATAAGTCGTTGCATTGATTCCGAAACGCTCAAATAAAAATTGATAAAGAAATATACTAGCGACCGCCCATATAAAAGAATTAAAAGATAAACTTCGAGAGGCTTTTTCTGGAAGTTGCTTTGAAAACGCCAGCCACCGAATGTAAGTATCAATCAACTGCGCTGACGAGATTAAAATTGGTAATTCCATTTCAAACTCCAAAACTGATTAGATTATCGGAAAAGTGATTTTGATTCCGAGTCCGAATTATGATTTAATCTTTGCGAACTGACATGTTTTATATCTCCCTCAATGAATTCTTGTTGTAGATTGATTTTCCTGCAATGAAAAACTCCGCCAAAACTTTTTTCCGGCGGAGTTCTTTTTTAAAGAATAGCTTTACCGTAAAGTTTTCGTTGTTCTTCGTGACGCTTTTGCATATGCAACGGACAATATTTGTAATACTGTTCCCATTGCTCAGGGGTTCTTGGGTTTATTCGGAAAAATTTTTTTAATTCATCCTTAGAAGTCGGCGGAATATCGCTTACGTCAATATCTTTGTCGTGTTCTTCGTCGCTGATATTTTTAAGTTTTTCGAGTTCAATTTTTGCGATTTCGCACATCTCTTCATAGGTGTAACGCGGTTTCGCGTGCGGATCAATTACAAAACTGCCCATAATATTCCTCCTGTTCATTATTTAAATTTCCCCCATTAAACAATCAACCCAAAAAATTTTAGCAAGAAGTCAAGCGAGTGTCAACGAAATAAAAAGTTATTTGTCATGTATGGCTTCGTTGCTATATAATACGGAAAAACTTTTGGGAGTGTGGCAGATGAGATACTTGAAAGAATGGCGGGAACTATTCAGAGGAAAGAAATCAGACTTTGCAATAATCTGCATGATAACGACAATATTTTTAATCGTGATAATAATGAACGACCGCTTAATCTTTCGGATAACCTCAAATCAAACGGAAGAAATCGGACAAATGCAACTCGAAGTAATCCGTTCAGACTTTCAAGGGACATTGCAAACGGCGGAAGGAACAACAATGCGCTTGGCAATGGAAGCCGAACAAATGATGAAATCCGGCGCGACACTTGAACAACTCAGGGCATTCTTCATTAAGAGACACCGCGAGCAGAAAAATTTGACGGGCGGAGTCTGCTTTAATGTTTACGTAGCGGGTAGAAATTGGGTGATATTCCCCGAATGGACTGCGCCGCCCGACTACCACGCAAGCGAACGAGCTTGGTATAAAGGCGCGATTGAAAATAACGGCAAAATTTATATCACGGAACCATATATCGACGCGATGACGGGCGGCATGTGTTATACAATGTCTAAAATGTTGGCGGACGGCGAGACGGTCGTTTCAATCGACTTTAACTTTGCCGACGTGCAATATCTGATAAGGAAAATGACGGAACTAGGCAACCGACAATCGCTGATAGTGACTAAAAGCGGCATGATAATCGGCTATACGGATATGGATTTGGTCGGGAAAAAAGTATCGGAGAAATTGCCCGAATATGAGGGGATATTGAGCCGAGTAACGCAAACTAATAAGCACGATAGTTTTACGGCGCAAATCGACGGGAGCGAACATACTATTTTCAGCAGTGAGACTTCAAACGGCTGGTATATGATATTGAGCGTCGACAACTGGGCGTTTTACAAAGATAGTTATATACAAATTCTCGTCACGACGCTTTTAAGTCTGGTAATGATGGTCGCAATAATATTTTTCTATTTAAATGCGCGGAGTAATGGTTTACGGGCAGAAAATGCCTTAAGAGTTAAGGAGGAATTTTTATCGCGACTTTCTCACGAATTAAGAGACCCTTTGCATAACATTTTAGACTTATCGAGCACTAAAACGGTAAATAGCGACGCAAACCCTGCCGAATGTGCCGCAAAAGTTCGCGAATCAGCTTTAAAACTGTCCGATATGTTGGAGAACCTATTTTCATTTTCGACAATGGTAACTAATGAAAAGAAAAAAGTAGCCGTCGCAAGCGAGTTTCAAGATAAAGATTTGTCGAAAGTCAGTAGGTACTCGCGAATCGGGATAATGGCGGTTTTAATCTCGGCTATGGCATTTGCATTTATAATCTGCTTTACGACGACAATGAGTTGGGGCGATACTAAAATGAATCGCGAGCTTGATAACTACGATCATCAACTTTCTACTTGGGTCGAGCGTCAAAAGAGTATTTTGAGCATGTTTGTTAATGTTGTAAGTGCAAATCCTAAAATCTTAAACAATTATGACGCGGCAGTTAAATTTTTGGACGATATGGCGAAAAATTATCCCGATATATCGGTTTGCTACATAGGAAATCCCTACAACGACGATCACCCGATGACGATGAATAATGGCTGGGTACCAGAGCCGAGTTTCCACGTTGAAGAACGTCCTTGGTATACTGACGCTGAAAAATCTGCGGACGGGTTCAGCATTTCGGCACCATATTTGGACGCGCAGACGGGCGTTTACTGCGTGACGCTTTCGCAAATGGTTTACGGCAAGAACGGCGGCTTTTTAGGTGTCTTCGCGATAGATTTTTATTTAGATCAGTTGGTAAAAGTTTTGGGCGACAGCTACACCAAAGAAAGTTATGCGTTCCTAGTCGACAAAGAGGGAATTATAATTAATCACCCGAACAACGATTATCAGCAATCGGAACATAACGTTACAAATATCGAGGATACCGAATACGCAAAGGCTTATGAAAGCGATGGCGTCGTAACTTTTAACGATTACACGGGGAATTTTATGGCGTGTCTGGCTAGAAAAAGTAAAGTATCCAATTTTACGGTCGTCGTAGCGAACAGTTGGCTAAATATTTATGGAACTATACTCTTGCTGGGGATATTTTTCATTTTATTGATAGGCGTAAGTGTATTAATCGTTCGGACGCTGATAAATCGGCTGTTGAGCTGGCAAGAATCGGTAAACGGAAGATTAAAAGCGGCGTCGGATACGGCAATGGCGGCAAGTAAGGCTAAATCGCAATTTTTAGCGCAAATGTCCCACGAAATTAGAACGCCGATAAACGCGGTACTCGGAATGAACGAAATGATTTTGCGCGAAAGTAAAACGGCGGCTATTTTGGAATACGCGGCAAATATTCAGAGCGCGGGGCGGACTTTGCTGACGCTGATAAATTCAATCCTCGACTTTTCCAAAATTGAAGACGGCAAAATGGAAATCGTGCCCGTGCGTTATGAAACAATGCATTTAATCGACGACCTTGTAAATATGACGCTCGAACGCGCTAAAAAGAAAGGTCTCGAACTTAAAACGGAAATTGATTCGCGAATTCCGCGCAGTTTATACGGCGACGACGTTCGCTTACGTCAAGTCATCACGAATATTTTAACCAACGCCGTTAAATACACGCATAAAGGTTCGGTTACACTGTCGATAGCCGCTGAAGACGCCGACGCTGATACCTTAAAATTGCGCGTTAAAGTTACCGATACTGGCATAGGAATTCACCCCGAAGACATTGATAAATTGTTCCTCTCCTTCCAGCGGCTCGACGAAGAAAAAAATCGCAATATCGAAGGCACGGGGCTTGGAATTTCCATTGTGCAAAAACTTCTTGACATGATGGGCAGTAAGCTTGAAGTGGAAAGCGAATATGGTAAAGGCTCGACGTTTTCTTTCACAATCAAGCAGAAAATTATCGATAAAACTCCGCTCGGCGATTACGACGAACACCATACGAAAATTCACGAAAAGATAACTGAGAAAAAATTCCTCACGGCTGACGGCGCAAAAATTTTGGCGGTTGACGATAACGACATGAATTTAAAAGTTATCAGCGGCTTGCTTAAACGCAATAAAATTTTTCCCGACCTCGCCGAGAGCGGACAACAAGGAATTGAGCTGGCAAAGAAGAATTTTTATGACATAATCTTTTTGGATAACATGATGCCCGTAATGAACGGAATCGAAACGTTTCATAAAATGCGGCAGGAAAAAATTCTGGACGATAAAACTAAAGTCATCATGCTGACGGCGAGCGCGATAGCCGGAATGCGTGAAACTTATCTGCGCGAAGGCTTTGACGATTACCTCAGCAAACCCATTGACGTTTCCGAACTCGAAAAAATGTTGGCGAAATATTTGCCCGCCGATATGATAAAATACGAAGACGAAGAATCTACTAAAATCGTTGAAGTTGAAACTAAGCCTGAAGTCGTCGAAGAAGAGCCGCAAACTGATTCGGATACTTTCAGCGACGCCGAAAAGAAAAAATTCGCCGAGCAATGCCCCGATATAAATTTGGAAACGGGCTTGCGCTACTGCATGGATAGCAAAAGTTTTCTGATTCAAATGCTGACAACCTTCACGGACGGCAAAAAAGCTGATAAAATTCAGGAGAAATTTGAAGCGGGCGATTGGAAGAATTATCAAATACTCGTCCACGCCTTGAAGTCAACTTCGTTATCGGTCGGCGCGGAAAATTTAAGCGAGCAAGCTAAAAGTCTGGAAATGGCGGCGAAAAATAATTCCATAGAAGAAATTCAGGCGAATCACGCAGATTTAATGGCGAATTACGCGAAAGTTCGTGATGAAATTGCAAAATGGTTGGGGGCAGGAGCATGAGCAAAATATTAGTCGTCGACGATGAAGAAATGATGTTGATGATGGCGCGGCACATATTATCGCGCAAATACGAAATAATCACGGCGTCGGACGGCTTTGAGGCGATAGAATTATTCGAGGCGGAACGTCCCGACATGGTTTTATCGGATTTGATGATGCCGGAAATGGACGGCTACGAATTGCACAGGATTTTACAGGAAAAAAGCGCGGGCACGGTTCCGATAATGTTCATGACGGCGGACGAAAGCATAGAGTCGGAAAGCAAGGGCTTTGAAGTCGGCGCGGCTGATTACATTCGCAAGCCTTTACGTCCCGATATTCTTTTAAAGCGCGTCGGGGTAATAATGGACAATTTGGACAAGATTCGCGGACTTCAAGCGGAGGCGTCGACGGATCAGCTGACTAAATTGCTAAATAAAAGTTCCGCGCAGAAGGAAATCGGCGAGGCAGTAAAAAAATCGGCGGGCGCGTTGCTCATGCTGGATTTGGATAGTTTCAAGCTGATAAACGACATTTACGGACACATAGCGGGCGACAAAATTTTAATTAGATTCGCCGAGCTGATTAAAAGCATTATTCGCGAAAACGATTTGGCGGGACGCATGGGCGGCGATGAATTTGTAGTTTTCCTTCGCGATATTGACGACGAAAAAGTTTTGAAAAATAAGGCGAACTTTCTGAACGAAAACCTTTTAGAAACTGCGCGGAAAATGTTTGGCGAAGATATGGATATTCCGTTGGGAACGTCGATTGGCGCGGTCTTTGTTCCCGAAGAGGGAAAAGATTTTTCAACGCTTTACGAAAAGGCGGACAAAGCCCTTTACGAAGTCAAACAGCACGGCAAGCACGGAATTTTTGTCTTCGGCGCGAAAAAACGTTCGGATAATAATTTAGCGTCGGTCGAAGGAATATCGCAAATGCGAATGATTTTGGGCGAACGAAATATCGAGCCGGGCGCGTATGTAGTCGAGTTTGAAGACTTCAAAAAAATATATCGGCTCATGGTGCGGCTGTCGGAAAATTACAAGCGTAAACTTATCCTCATGCAGTTTACGTTGCTTGACGAAAGTTTTGCGGAGGAGTTCAAAGAGACGTTAATACATTCGCTAAGAAAAAGCGATTGCGTGACTTGTAGCGGGAAAAAATTTCTCGTCTTGTTACCAGAGGCGGCATTAATCGAAGCGGAATTAGTTAAGAACAGAATATTTTCGCGGCTTGATAAAGGTATGGCGATGAAAATAGTTTTCGAGCCGGAAAAAATATTCTGAGCGAGGCGAAAATGAAATTAACAGGTGTGCTGAAAAGATTCCACATAGTGACGGCGGCGGTGTCCTTTTTAATATTAATCCCGCTGGCGTTGATGATATTTAATTCTTCCCGAACGAACGAGGAGCGGCACGAAAAAGTTGGGTTGGTAATATTGGGCGACACAAAAATTTCGGGCTGGAACTCGGCGCATTATAACGGCATGAAGGCGGCTTGCGAAAAATTTGGCGTGGAATTATTTTTACAGGAAAAAGTTCGGGAGAATAGCGGCGAATGTCCCGTTGCGATAAAAACTTTGGCGAATCAAGGCGTGAACATGATATTCTTGGCAAGCTATGATTATTCGCGAGAAATTAAAGACTTAGTGCGGGAATATCCTAACATAGCGTTCGCGACAAATTCGGCGGAGGTTCACGACAGAAATTTGACTTCATACTTTGCGCGGCTTTATCAAGCGCGATATTTAGCGGGAGCGTTGGCGGGCATGAGGACTAAATCGAACATAATCGGCTACGTCGCCGCCATGCACAATACTGAAGTCAATCGCGGGATAAATGCCTTTACTCTCGGCGTTCAAAGGACTAATCCCAACGCAAAAGTTCTTGTCATGTGGACGGGTTCTTGGCAGGACGAAAGACTTGAGGCTAAACACGCTATGCGACTGATTAAGGCGGGCGCGGACTTGCTGACTTATCATCAAGACGAAGACGCGACCGCGCAGGTTGCCGATAAATATGGCGTTGATTTCATTGCCTACAACGAAATTTTAAGCGGCTATTCGGAGCATTATTTAACTTCGGTGGTTTGCATATGGGATTTATATTATTCGGACATGATTCAGCGATACTTGAAGGGCGAATTGAATTCTACAAAAAATCATTGGCTGGGAATCGAACGCGGCGCGGTAATGCTTTCGGATTATTCGCCGTTGGTTACGCAGGAAATGAGAGACAAACTCGAAATGCTCAAGCAGGAGCTGATAAACGACCGACTGATATTTTCTGGTAAAATCTATGACAACGCGGGCAATGTACGTTGCGAAGACGGCGAGGCGATAAGCGATGACACCTTGCTCGAAGATATAAATTGGCTCGTCAAAGGGGTTGAGGTTCTTGAGTAAGGACGGCTTTTCACTGAGCGATAAATATATGAAAAAAATAATTCTACAATTTTTAGCGGTGCTGGTAGTTTTAGTATTGTCGGGATTTTTTTTGCGCTTGGAAGTAAACGACCTACTCAACGCGACGCTGGAAAAGATGATGGCAAAACAAACGGCTGATTTATCGATAGTTGCAGAGGAACGATTTCGCAAGGAACTTTCGGAACTGAAATTGGCGGCGAAGTATTTAGAGACGGAGCCAGATTCGGCTTCGACAGAGAAATTTTTAAACGTCTTAAAAATGGGCAACGAAAATATATCGGTCGGCTTGTTGAGGTTAGATGGCAGTCCGATTTACGGCGTAACTTTATCGAAGTGGGATTTTTTACGTTCGCCTTCGGCTTATCGCGGCAATGAGGTTGTGGACTACTGCGCGGGCAGAGGCTTATTGTTTGCTGTGCCCGTCATGCACGGCGGCAACGTTAAGGCGGTACTTTATCGGCTTTACGACGAAAGCTTATTGATGAAGTTGTTCAGTTTGGCGGAGTATGATTACGGCTCGGACGTTCATCTTTTGATTCAGGAGCGCAACGGCGGGATAATTATTCCCTACAAAAATTACGGCGAGGCAGAGAAAAAATTTTTTAAGGACGAGGCGATTCAGACCGGCTTTAAAATTCTGCGCAGGGACTTAGAAAAAAATAAATCGGCGTCGGTTTACCGTAAGAGTAATGCGGGGAGATTTTTTTTATTCGCGACTGATTTGCCAGAGACGAATTGCACAATGATTGGCTACATAACTTGGGCGGCGATTGCGGGCGACATCTTCAGGATTTATACGTTAATGTTGAGCGTCGGAACGTTAATGTTGATAGTGCTTGCGTTGGTTAGCGCGTATTTATTCATCATGAAAACTAAGGTCGGGGAAAGTGACGCTCTGCGCGAGGCTAAAAAGGCGGCGGAGGCGGCGAATAATGCTAAGAGTGATTTCTTGGCGAACATGAGCCACGAGATAAGGACTCCGATTAACGCGATTGTCGGTATGAACGAAATGATTTTGCGCGAGAGTCAAAATCCCGACGTTATCGGCTACGCGCAAAATTCAGCCGCCGCGAGTGAAACACTTTTATCGCTTATCAATGACATTTTGGACTTCAGCAAAATTGAGTCGGGGAAATTTTCATTGGTCGAAGGCAATTACAAGCTTAAGGACGTTATAAATAGTCTGGTCAACATGATGAAACCGCGAGCCGATAAAAAGAATTTGAAGTTCGATTTGCGAGTTAATCCCGCGACGGAAAATCTTTTATTCGGAGATCCAGTTCGGATAAGGCAAATTGCGCTGAACTTGTTAAGCAACGCCGTCAAGTACACGAAAACGGGCGGCATTGAATTTGTCATAGACAGCGAAAAAATTTCCGACGACAAGATAAATTTAAAGTTTACGGTTAAGGACACGGGCATTGGGATTCACCAAGAAGACCTTTCGAGAATTTTTAACGACTTTGAGCGATTCGATATGGAAAAGAATAAAAATATCGAGGGGACGGGCTTAGGGCTTTCGATAACTAACAGGCTCGTCAAGATGATGGACGGCAAAATTGAGGTCGAGAGCGTTTACGGCAAAGGCTCGACGTTTACCGCCATTGTTCCCCAAAAAGTCGTTGGCAACGAAACCATTGGCAAATTGAAAGGCGAGTCTGGCTCCGCGCACGAAAAATATACGCCCGCCTTTGTCGCGCCCGACGTTAATATTTTGGTCGTCGACGATAACGAGATGAATTTATTCGTAGCAGTCAACCTGCTCAAAGCTAATCGCGTAAAAGTCGATACAGCGTTAAGCGGCGCGATTTGCTTAGAAAAAATCGTTGAGCATCACTACGATTTAATTTTCCTTGACCAAATGATGCCCGATATGGACGGGATAGAGACGTTAAAAGCTGCGCGGGCAATGGACAATAATTTAAACAAGGACGCGCCGATAATCGCGCTGACGGCGAACGCAGTATCTGGAGCGCGAGAAAAATTAATCCGCGAGGGTTTCGACGACTATTTAAGCAAACCCATTGACGCACGACTTATGGAGCAGATGATGATGAAATATTTACCCAAAGAAAAACTTTTACCGCCGACCGCAGAAGAAACGCCTTCAAAGCCCGAAGAAAATACGGCTAAAGAGGAAAATGAATCTATCAACGTAGAAATGGGGCTTGAGTACTGCGCGGGCATGACGGACTTTTACAAGGAAGTTTTGCTGAAGTTCTTCGAGCTTAAGGACGAAAAGCAGAAAAAGTTGCAGACTGCCTTCGACACGGGCGATTGGAAAAATTATACCGTCTACATTCACGCGCTTAAATCGACGGCATTATCAATCGGCGGCGAAAAAACTTCAGCGACGGCTAAGACGTTGGAGGCGGCAGGGAAAGTTATAACTTCGTTGACGAGTTCCGAATCGGAAAAGCACGAGAACGAAGAATTTATAAAGAAAAATCACGCAACGGCAATGAAACTTTATGACAAACTTGCTGAAGAAGCCAAACGAATTGCGGAAACGCTTTGAAAATTTTTTGGGAGGACTGAGTTATGAAGGAAAAAACTGTTTTGGTAGTCGACGACGACGAAATGAATTTGCAAATCGCAAAGATGATTTTGGAGCGGAAATTACCCTGCAAAGTTATCTGCGTCGACAACGGGCTTTCGGCTATAGAAATTTTAAAAAGCCGTTACGTGAGCCTTGTACTGCTCGATGTTTTAATGCCCGACTTCGACGGGATTGAAACGTTGCAGGAAATTCGCAACGATAAGCGAACCCGAAATGTCCCTGTAATGATGTTGACGGCATCGGTCGACAGGGAAAATATTCAAAAGGCGGGAATGCTCGGCGTTAAGGATTATATTCGGAAACCGTTCCTGCCTGCCGATTTGGTCGAGCGCGTCAAGAAAAAACTCGACGAGGAAAAGCCCAGCGCGGATATTTTGCTTATCGGCGACGAAAAGGATAAAATGGAAGAGATGAAAAAAATCATCGAACGAAATTTTAATCACGACGTTTCAATCGCCTACACCGAAGCCGACGCAGAAAAAGCTTTGACCGAAATCGACGTTAGTTTGATTCTCGCCTGCGCGGATATGAAATTTGTTGAGGGCTTTAAGATTTTGTCGTTCCTCGCCGAGCATAGAAAATTCGACGAAATCCCTTTCGCGGTAACGACTTCCGATAAAATTCTTGAGATCGTCGACAATCTTAAGAAACCCAAAATTGAGGAAGTGCCCGAAGTCGAAGAGGCTCCCAAAGTCGAGACTAAACCCGAACTTGAGGAGAAACCCGAAGTCAAAGAGGAGCCTGAAGTTGCGAAGAAACCCGATAAAGAGCCGCCTAAAGTCGAGGAGAAACCCGCTGAGGAAACGCCTGCCAAAGAAAAAGTTTGGAAGAAACCGACTCACAAGATAAAGGAAGCGGCAATAACTCCTGCCGAGAAAAAGAAACTCACCAAAGTTGTAACAAACCTTATCGGCTACGATTTGGACTTGCGAATTTAAAAATTTATTAACGGCACAAAAAAACCTCTCTCCAAATGCGGAGGGAGGTTTTAAATTTCATCAGATAGCCGTGATAATCCAAAGATAATCTTTAGCGGCAAGCTCGTTGATATTTTTAATTTGAATGGGCGTAAGCTGTTTGCTGATAAAAAGATTCGGCGTCGTCTTGAAGAGCGGAACTTTTTCAGCTTTAAGCCCGTGCGCTTTCAAAAATTCCATTGCCGCTTGTTCGTCTTGTAAAAAGTCGTCGGCAAGGGTATCGTCCAAAACTTTTGCATAGACAGCCTTTGTCTCTTCGTAAAGCGTCGGGGCATTCTGTTCGCCGTAAAGTGCCGCCGCCGTCTCTGTGAAATATTTTTTCTGTACAAAGTCGGAAGTTATCATGCAACCGCCATGCTTTTTAAGAATGTCACGAATATTATCAAACATTTTCCCGCAACGTTCCTCGTCAAGGTAAATAATCAAGCCCTGTTCAATAATGCAAATTTTGCCATTAAACTTGTTAGCTTGTGCCTGCATAATCTTTCCGTCTTCAATCGGAATGACTTCGTAGGAAATTTTCTTACGAGCCTTCTTGCCAGCGCATTCGTCCATAAAGTAATCGCCGATAAGACAAACCGTCGCAAGTTCACCGACGATAACTTTACGCCCGTCCTGCGCAAGAACCATTGGGCGCGGTGAAAAACTACAAGCCAAGTCCATAACGTTAAGATAATTCATCTCTTTAACATATTCAATCGCGGCGGCGTAGTTCAGCTCTTGATAAAGGGCGTTTACTTTTTGAATTCGCTCGAAGTCCTCAAGATTTTCCGCGCTGAAAAATACGGGACGCTCCAACAGCTTTAAAAACGTTTGGGCTTCGGGGACACCCGCCGCAACTAGCCATTGCAACTTAACCTGCGCGGAATACTCGACCATTTCAAATTCTGCCGCCCGCGCAGTTGTCGTAATCATCAAGGCGAACAGAATCACTGAAAAAATTTTTTTCATTAGCAACACCTCATTTTGATAGGGATTAGGATTTAGGAACTAGGGGCTAGTAGGAACTAGTTCCCAGAAACTCGCTCCTAGTTCCTCATTTAAACTCAACAAACTCGTTAATATTCGCGCCGCCCTTAATCATCGGTTCAACAAAACTGCGCCAAACATTAAGCACGATAACACGGGGATTTTCCGTATCCTCAAGGGCTTTAACCAACGCATGAGCAAATTCTTCCTGCGTCGAGACCGCCTCCGCCTTTATACCAAAGCTTTGCGCATAAGCCACATAATCCATTTGATAATCGAATTCGCAGGCAATGTATCGCTCCTTATAAAAAACTTTCTGCAACTGGCGAATCATGCCGAGACTGGTATTATTGACAATCAGCGAGATAACCGGCAACTTCAGGCGGGCGATTGTGTAATATTCATTGCCCGTCATTTTAATTCCGCCGTCGCCGCTGACGCAGATAACGCGCCGATTTTTCCCGTAGGCGAGTTGTGCACCCATAGCGGCGGGAAGTCCGAATCCCATAGTTCCCAGTCCGCCCGAAGTCAACCAAGTACGCGGCTCTTCAACGTGCAAATGCAATGCCGCCCACATTTGATGTTGTCCAACGTCCGTCGCGTAGGCAAAATTTTTCCCCGCAGTCTTTTTAGCAATCTGATTCATTGCCCAAGGAACCGTCAAGCGATTAACTTGATAATCGTAGTCGTATTCCTCCTGCCATTCGTTAATCTGCCGCCACCAATCAGCACGATTTTTATTGGAGTCGTGCCTCATCAACAGCTTTAAAATGACTTGCATATTGCCCGCGAGTCCAAGACTGCCTTCAATATTTTTATCAATCTCGGCGGGGTCAATGTCAATGTGAATAAATTTCTTCGAGCGCGTGTACTTATCAACGTTGCCCGTCTGTCTGTCGCCGAATCGACTGCCGACCGCGATAACTAAATCAGCCGCCGCGATTGCATGATTCGCCGCCTTTTTGCCGTGCATTCCCGCAAAGCCTAAATTCTGCGGATGACTGCGCGGGACAGCTCCGATACCCATTAACGTATTAACGACGGGCAAATTAAATTTCTCAATGAATGCGATAATTTCTTTGGACGCGCCCGCCGAAATTGCTCCGCCGCCTGCGATTACTACGGGACGTTCAGCCTTAGCTATTTCTTCAGCCGCCTCCGCCGCGCAGATTATAAAATCGGCGTCGGGTTGCGAAGGAACTTTTTCTTTAACTTCCTGCGGGCGATAATCAACCTCCGCGAAAAATAAATCTTTGGGCACGTCAACTAACACTGGACCTCTGCGTCCGCTCATTGCAATTTCAAATGCCTGTCGAATCGTCGAGACTAAAAGCCGCGCCTCTTTGACTTTGAAGTTGTGCTTTGTCACGGGCATTGTTATATCTAAAATGTCCGTTTCTTGGAAGGCGTCGCGTCCCAAAAGCGTCGTGTCGACTTGCCCCGTTATCGCAACCAGCGGTATCGAATCCATAAACGCCGTCGCAATGCCCGTTACTAAATTTGTCGCGCCCGGTCCAGAAGTCGCTATGCAGACACCGACTTTGCCCGTTGCTCGTGCATAACCGTCTGCCGCATGAGCAGCGTTTTGTTCGTGCGTGACTAAAATTTGTCGGATTTCCTTTTCCTCAACAAGTGCGTCGTAAAGCGGCAAAATCATTCCGCCCGGATAACCGAAAATTATATCGACGCCCCGTTCCCTTAAACATTCGACGATTGCCTTTGCACCCGTCATTATCATAAAATCACCCCTGAAAAGCAATTAGGAATTAGAAATGAGTAATTAAAAATCCATTACGCATTGCGCTTTCCTCATTACGTATTACCTTTTAAAGCTCGTTCCGTATAAAAATACGCGGCGATAAGATTTTTTCCTTTTGAATCAAGTTCGGGATTATTAAGTTCGTCATAAAAAATTTTTTGCACTTCATGTGATTCCAAACCTTGAAAAAGATTCTTTATCATCTCGAAATGTTTATCAATAAAAAATTTTAAAACTGCGCGGCGAAAGTCGGGATTTTGTTTGAAAAAATTTTGTTCGCCCGCAAATTCGTTAATCAAATCAATTCCTTTTATTACAACGCTAAGCCACAGTTTAACACCCTCTTTAGACGAAACGATTTTCTTAGAGCCAGAATTTTGATTCACGCGGTGAATATTCGTCACATTCGGAACGCGCAAATATTTTTCGGCAAGACACATACACTTAAAACAGAAAATCATATCCTCCGAGAATTTCATTTGCGGGAAATTGATTTTATTTTCAATCAAAAAATCACGTCGATAAAATTTTCCCCAAGGTAACCAGAAATATTTTTCATCGATATAATCTTCTATGCGTTTTCGTAAATCTTTGGTCTCAAGTTTTGGAGAAGTAAAGCCATCATCAGAACTGTCACTTTGAAGTTGCAAATCTGCGCGGTTGAGAATTTTCCCTTCTGTATCACAAAAAGTGAACACCTTAACCGTGTGAACGACATCTGCGTTAAAAGTTTCGGCGGCTTGAAAAAAATTTCCGAGTGCAGTCGGCAAAATCATATCGTCGTTATCAATGAAGGTAACGTATTTGCCTGCCGCATTTTTTATCCCAATATTTCTCGGAACGCCCGCGCCTCCCGAATTTTTTTCTGTGGAAAGAATTTTCAATCGCCCGTCAAAGTGCGGCAAAAGTTTTTCGACTTCGTCAATGCTGTTATCCGTAGAGCAATCGTCAATTACAAGGACTTCATAATCTTTGAACTTCGACGCAAGCACGCTAATTAAACATTGGCGAATAAATTTTTCGGCGTTGTACATTGGAATGATAACAGAAATTTTCGGAGTGTTCATTAAGCATTTTCCTTTGCTAAAAAAATTCCGCTCACATGAGGAGCGGCATTTTATTTTCTGTCGAGTTGTCGTCTTGTCATTTCCTGAATTAATTCTATCGCGCCTCTGCCAAGCCCTGTTTCTCGCGAAATATCTTCGATTGACATGCCCGCTAACAGCATTTCCTTTATTATCGAAGAGTCGGTTGTTTCGAGTTTCAAATCGCGACGTTCGAGGAGTTGCTCCTTTTTATCAAGCGACTTTGGCTTTTCGAGCGGTATAACTTTCTTTGGCTCTGCGACGGGTGCCGCTTTAACTTCGTTTTGTTTTTCCACTTCTTTTATTGCCTCGATTGCCGCTTTTCTTACGTCGCGTTTTATTTTTTTGGGGCGTTTCTTTTTCAAATCTTTTGGATCGAATTCGTCTGAAATATCTTCGGGCGGGTGAGCTGCCATTTCCGCTGAAACTTCGTTTAACCTCTTGCGCGTCGCCTCGATTTTCACGGGATCCGCCTCAATCGCCTTTACGGGTTGCTTATTTTTTGAAGAAAGTACGATTGATTCTCTTGCTTGCGGACGTTCTTCGCGCTTAGGTTTTTCCGCGATTGATTCTTCCAAAATTTTGTCGAAGTCTTTATCGGGTTCTTCAACTTTGGACGACGTGCGCAAGACCGACGTTACTGTTATCGGACCGAGCGGATTCATTGGCGGAGCTGGCGGCGTCGTAGTTACTTTTGTGACGGTCGCGGGCGTCGTTGTTGCAACAGGTTTTGGAGCTATCGGCGGCAGCGCAACTGGTGCTTGAGTTGTCGGTTTATTTATCGGCGGCACAGGCGGCGTTGTTATCGGCGTCGTCATTTGCGGAATTGGTGGCGCGGTTATTGGCGTTGTCATTGACGGAATCGGCGGCGCAGTTATCGGCGTTGTCATTTGCGAAATTGGCGGCGCGGTTATCGGTGTCGTCATTTGCGGTATCAGCGGATTAACTAAAGGCGTCGTCATTTGCGGTATCGTGACGGGCTGTTGAATCGATTGTTGAATCGGCTGTTGAACGGGCAACGGCGTCGACATTACCGTATTTAATCTACGTTCGAGCTTTTCCATTTTCCGTTGCATGGTATCGACTTCCGCGCCTGCGTCTTCCAATTTTGCCAGTAAGTCGCGAATTTCGCCCGATTGTCCTTCAGCCTTTTTAAGTATTTTTTTAAGCTCAACTACGCGACCTTCAAGCTGTGTGCGATTGCGCTCCGACTCGTCCAAAATACTTTCAAGGTGCGTAACGTGTTTTTCCATACGCCCGATAATTTCGGTTGCTGTGCGTTCCAATTCCTGTTTAAGTTTACCGGTTGAGTCCTCGACTTCCCTGCGTTCCAAAGCGTCTTGCTTGCGTCTGCGCGTATTCGACCACGCAACGAAAACTATTCCCGCGCCGACCACAATCAGCATTATCATTAATTCGATAATCATTAAATCACCAGCGAACCTTTAAAAAGAAATGTCCAGAAAATGTCCGCGTCTGGGGTCGACGGCATAAATATCATCTTCATCTTCAAATTCAGGTAACTCTCTCCTACTCCTGTAATAATGTCCGCCGTTGCGACGATTTCTTTCGGGGTCGTCCTTAATTCTACCGTCTTCGGATTCGTCTTTATTGCGGACTTGTTTTTGTTTAAGTTCGGCGTCATTTTTTTCGCGCACCGCCTGGAAATCTTGTTGTAACGCCGACGCATGATTTAAATTGTGCTGGACTTGAGCCGCATTACTTGCATTGGCATAAGTCATTTGCACTCCGACAGGTGCCATTTCCATTTCAATTTCCTCCTTGGTTAGGAATTAGGAGCGAGTTTCTAGGAACTAATTCCCTAATCCCTACTAGTCCCTAAATCCTAGTCCCTAGTCCCTAGTCCCTATTAATAGGCTCCTACTTCAACATCGCCTTCCGAGTTCAAAAAAATCGTGCAGTGTTTATACTCCGACTGAATATTTTTCAAAATGTTATTAACGGCAAGGCGCGTACCCGGATAAATCGTATCGCTAACTTTGATTCGTCCGTTCTTCATATTGGCGAGTTGAGCCTCGATTTCCAAAATCCTTTTTTCGTCGCGCTTAATCTGTCCTGCCAATGGGAATTGCGAACGGGTCAGTTGCGTTATCATTTCAACGCGGTTTTGCGGCAATTTATTTATGTCAATCTTCGACAGCGTGTTAAGCGTCTGCGTTATCTGCATTAAACGGCGTCTGGATTCTTTATAGGATTTCCGCAAGTCTTGATATTCCTGTTGTAAAGTCGGGTCGACGCCGACAGAAACTCTCGTAACGACAAACGCGGAGTTGCCGATAACTTTAACGCTAATCTCTTCGCCCGCAATGACATGACCGCCCGTTATCTGTCCGTGTTTATCTTCCATGACAATCCGCTTGCCAGCTCTGATTTGCGAATGGTAGGCAATATCCGAAATGTAAACGTCGTTGCCCGCCTCAATCAGCGCGTTTTCGGCAAAGGCTGTACGAACGTCATGTTCAGCGAAAACTTTGACGCGCTCCGCACCCGTGACGCCGCCGCTTATGTAGACGTTGCGCCCCGTGACTTCCGCGCCGTTGATTGAGCCTCTTATTTCAATATCGCCCGTCGCCTTGACTTTGAAACCGGGTTCAACGTTGCCGCCGATTTGAATTGTGCCGTCGAATTCAACATCGCCCGTAGAGACGCCGACTGAACCTTTTATCGTCAAGCGCGGGTCGACGCTTATCCGCGAGCCTTTATCAACAATTTGCCCGTTTACCGTAGCAATCAAGCGGTGTTCGCCGACGACCTTAGTATTTTTACCTTCGGGCATAGGAATTGGGCGACCGTTCTGCGCGGTCACGACTTCGCCTAAAACATTTTTGCCGTTAGTGCCTTTAGTCTGCGGAATGCGAATCGCCAACGTTTGATTTTCTTTGGCAAGCACGAACAGATTTAAATCCTTGTAGTCAACTTTATCGTATTCGTCGACAACGGGCTTGCCTTGAATCCCCAAGTTAAATTTCCTGTCAATGTAAGCGTTCTCGCCGTTGACGGGGCGAACACCTTCGGCGGCAACGAAAGCCGTCAAACTGCCAATGCCGCGATCAATCGCCTCCTCGTCAATGCCGTAAACGACGCCAGCCTCTGCTAATGCCTCCATAACCATTTCTTTAGTCGGGAGCCGAGCACCTGCCCGCGTATCGTATTTTATCGTCGCCTTCATTTTGTCGCGACTAAGTTCAACAATAAGATGCGCATACGGTTCAATTTCCTCGTGCGCGTCTTCGAGACTTTCGCCGCCTTCTATCATTTGAAGTTCTCGTTCGGTAATTTCTACGGGTTCGGAAATTTTTTGCGGACGACCATTAGCCTCGCGCATTGTCCGCGAAAGAACTCCGACATCATAATCCATTATCTTACATTCTCGCAGAATCTGGCGCATATCGGACAGCTCAAAAAGACGTTCGCCGTCCACGCTCGGATAAATCGTCAGATAAACGCCGTCCGGTTTGAACTCGTACTTATAACCGGCTTGCGGACCGCCCAAGATAAGTTTTTCACTCATCCGGTGCCCTCCTTTCTTAAATCAAGTCCTCTTTTTGTGCGCCAAATCGCCGCGCATTACAAAACTAATTCGTCTCTGCTTTGGGCGAGATAACTACGCATTCTGAATATCGCCTTTGTATGCAACTGCGAAATTCGCGCCTCGCTCAATTTCAATATCAACGCTATTTCTTTAAGCGTCAATTCTTCGTAATAGTAAAGCGATATGACCGTCCGTTCCTTTTGCGGCAGACGTTCAATCGCTTTTGCCAATGTCTCTTTCAGCTCGAAAAATTCTGTTGAGTTCGCTGGATTCGTGTCGACTGCTTCGGCGGTGTCTGTTTTTAAATATTCCTCAAGCGGGATAACCGTCGCCGAATTACATTGGCTTACGAGCGTTTGGAGTTCATCAAGCGAAATTTCCAATGCCTCAGCGACTTCATTATCAGTTGCCGCCCGTCCGAGTTCAGTCTCTAAGCGACAAACCGTTTGTTCATATTTGCGAATCCGTTGGCGCATTGTGACGGGTATCCAATCTTTTGAACGCAGATAATCCAAAATCGCGCCGCGAATTCTTACGCCCGCATAAGTTTCAAATTTTATATTCCGCGTCACGTCGAAACGATCAATCGCGTCGAGCAACCCGAAAAAGCCACTGCTTAAAAGGTCGTCTCTGTCCAAATGCGGCGGAAGACTTACTGCCAATCGCCCGCAAACAATCTTGACGAGTTGCAAATAATGCTCGGCGATTTCGTTCCGCACGTCAACCGATTTTGTTTCCTTATATTTCAGCCATAACGCCGTCATGTCTTTATTTTTCGCGTCACTCTCCATAGTAAATCACCGTCCTTCGCAACCGCGAAATTTTTAACTTTGATTCGAGATAACGTCCATAGGCTGGAAATTATTTTCAGCCTCCGCGTCGTCAGAATTTTCTTCTTCGTCGCCATGAAGGTATTCGTACAAATATTCTTCCCTGTCAAAATCTTCGAGAGTTTCCTCAAGAAAGGCGTCGTCTATGAAATGTTCAAGCTCTTTATCGGTTTTGAAGATTGCATATTCTTCGCCGAACATCATGAGGATAAAGCTGATAAGCGTTGTATAAGAAAAGGCTGAAAACGCTCGTGACGCGATTGTTTCCGAACGCACGAAATCACTTGTCAGCCCCGATATAAGTACGATAAACAATGAGATCATGCCGATTGCCAGCGCGATTAGGACTCTTTTGACAGGCATTATTTCTTCGAGATAATCATAAAGTTCTGTCACAGACTCACCTTCTAGGAACTAGGAACAAGGAACAAGGAAATAGGAATTAGCAGGAACTAGTTCCTACCAGTTCCTAATTCCTAATCCCTAGCCCCTAATTCATATATCTTTTTCGCCGCGATCTATGGTTTTGACTTTGTAAGAACCCGTCGCCAAGTCGATAGAAACTGTGCGCCCATAAGTGCCGCCCGTATCCTCAGCGATAAGTTTAATTCCGTTTCGACGAAGAATTTGCTTGCAAGTTTCAGCATTTCTAGTGCCGACTCTCATAGCGTCGCTTGCACTTGCGAAAGAAAACATTTGCGCACCGCCCGCAATTTTAGCAACAAGCCGAGCCTTCGACGCGCCAAGCGCAACCACATCATTAATCATAAGCGGAATCCCAGTATCAGCAAATTTCGCAGGATTATCACTCGAACGAGCCTGCGTACTGTCGGGCAACATAATGTGGAGGAGTCCGCCAATTTTTCTTAGCGGGTCATAAAGCGAAACGCCGATACAAGAGCCCAAGCCGTAACTAATAAGTGTAGACGGACTACGACCAACCTTGTAATCAGCCATACCTACCTTAACAAGGTTTCCTGCCATAATTATTCAACTCCCACTGCCTTGACAATAGTGCTCAGCGAACCGGGATCGGGGACGAGGAAAAAGTGTCCGTTGATGCTGTCGTCTTCAGCCAAGAATTTTGTCTCGATAACCATTGCATAATCGCCCATTTGCCCCAGCTGAACCAAAACGACATTTAAGATTGCGCCTGCCATGTCAATCGCCAGAGCCGGAATTGACGGCAACATTGAGATTTTCGTAAAGTGGAAAAATGCATTGAGATAAGAGCCAGCAAGGATATTTCCCGCCTCTTTTAAAGCCGAAGCTCCCATTTCGTCAAGTTCTTGCGTCGTGCCGAGCGGCTTACCCATTAAGCCATCAACCAGATAGAAAGCATTTTTCTTGGGCATGACGAAAAGAATATTGCCGGGGGCTTTACCGTAGACGCGCAGGAATACGGCGACAACAAGGGCATCCGGGCCGCCGACGAGGTCGGGAACGTCTTCAATCGGGATAAGCGAAACTTGCGGGACGTTCATATCGATTTTTTTATTGACGATTTGCGAAAGGGCTGTAGCCGAATTGCCCGCGCCTATGTTGCCGATCTCGCGCATGGCGTCCAGTTGCGCTGGAGTCAGATCAAATTCATCAATCATGTAAAACACCTCTTAAAAAGTAGTTAGGTGATAGGAACTAGGAACTAGGGGCTAGGGGTTAGGGGCTAGGAACTAGGGATAAAGGGTTTTTCCCTAAATCCTGTCCCCTTATCTCCGACCCCTTATCCCTGAACCCTATAACCTAATTTCAGCCTACGCCGACAATTTCTTCGAGATTGAGCATAGTAACAAGTCTGCCGTCAATGTTGCCGATACCGCTCAAGAATTTTTCCATAGCCTTATCGCTGACGGTTTTTTTCGGGTCAACGAGACGAGAGCGAATCGTCAAAACTTCCGTGACGGCGTCAACCAACATTCCGACTTGCAAATCGCCGACAATAACGGTAACAATACGGGCGGTTTCGGTGTAGGGTGTTTCTTCGATACCGAGCCGCTTTTTCAAATCGATAACGGGCATAACCGAGCCGCGCTGATTGATAACGCCCTTTATGAAACTTGCCGCGAACGGTACACGCGTTATATCGGTCATGTCGTTAATTTCCTGCACTTGAAAGATATTCGCGCAGTATTCTTCATCGCGCAATTTGAACGCGACAACCTGCATAGCTATTGTTTCTTCATTATCATCGCTCAGAGCGTTTTTTGGAGCATTCGCCACGCTGTCTTTAGCCATTTAAATTCCTCCTTAGTTGTTAGGAGCGAGTTTTTAGGAACTAGTTCCTACTAGTCCCCAGTTCCTAAATCCTAGTCCCTAAATCCTAGTTAAGCATCGTCGCTACGTCGAGAATGAGCGCAACACGACCGTCGCCGAGTACCGTCGCGCCAGAGAACATCTTTAAGCCCATGAACAAATTGCCCAAAGTCTTTATAACAATTTCCTGCTGACCAATTAACTTGTCAACAACAATGCCAGCCTTCGCTTCGCCCGCGTGCACGACGACGACAAACAGTTCATTTGTATCCTGTGTATGCGGAACCATCAAAGTTTCTTCCATGCGAATAATCGGGATAATCTCGCCGCGCAGAACGATAACTTCATTGTTTTGAACGGTGCGAATGTCGGAAGGTTGAATGCTCAAGGTGCTGTCGATTGAGGCGAGCGGAATTGCGTACATTTCATCTTGAACTTGAACCAACATAGCTTGGATAATAGCCAAAGTCAGCGGCAATTTGATTTTGAAAACGGAGCCTTCGTTGACGTGCGTCTCAACGTCGACTTGACCGCTAAGAGATTCGATTTTACTGCGAACAACGTCCATACCGACGCCGCGCCCAGAAATATCGCTGATTTTTTCTGCCGTCGAAAAGCCGGGCAGGAAGACAATACGAACAGCGTCCGCGTCGTCCATTTGTTCGACTTCTTCTTGAGTGTAAAGTCCCTTTTCAACAGCCTTGCGGCGAATAATATCGGCGTCAATGCCTTTACCGTCGTCAGTGACCATGATAACGACGTTGTTGCCTTCGTGACGAGCGATAAGTCCGACTTCACCGACGCGGGGTTTACCTTTAGCCTCGCGTTCGTCGGGCATTTCGATTCCGTGATCCAACGAATTTCTCAGCAAGTGCATAATCGGATCGCCGATTTCGTCGATAACTGTACGGTCGAGTTCGGTTTCCTCACCCTCGATTGTCAAGTTAATTTCCTTGTTGAGTTCTTTGGTAACGTCGCGAACCATGCGCGGGAAACGGTTAAAGACTTGGCTGACAGGAACCATGCGGACTTTCATAACGATATTTTGAAGGTCGGTCGTGACTCTGTCCATTTGTTCCAAAGTTTCGGTGAGTTCGGAAAGTCTATGCGTTTGTCCGATTTGTTCAAGGCGAACTTTATTAATAACAAGCTCACCCATTAAGTTCATAAGGGTATCGAGTTTATCAATATCGACGCGGACGGATTGTCCAGCATGACTTTTCTTTTGAGCCGCCGCATTTTGAGCCGCATTACCGCCAGCTCCGCCGCCGCTCGGTTTTGAAACGGGCGCATTTGACGGAGCCGATGAAGTCGGTTTCGGCGCGGGCGCAGGTGCAGGAGCCGGAGTTGGAGCCGTTGCCGCCGCTGAAGACGTTGATTTTTGTTCAGCTACAGGCGCGGGCGCGGGTGTAGCAGGTGCTCCGAATTTTATAACTTGAGTTTCTGCCTTTTCGATTTCCGAAATGCCCAAGACTGCATTTTGAACAGCTTCTTCATCCGCCGTTGTAACCAAGATAACTTCAAACTCGCGGTCGAAAGCTTCTTGCTCCAAATCTTCGGCGGGCGGGATTATACGGATAACTTCGCCGACTTCTTCCAGCGAATTCATTACCATATACGACCGCGCAGATTTCAAAAGGCAGGATTCGGCGAGCGTGACTTTAAGGTACATGCCGCGCATACCCGTTTTCTTTGCCTCGTTGATGAGTTTTTTCTCTGTCTCCGTCAAAAAGACAGGAAGATCTGCCCCAATCTCCTCAGACGTTTCGGCAGGAGTTTCGGGGGCGGCAGTTGCGGCGGGAGCTGGTGCCGTTTCTTCCTTTTTCGGGGCGACGGGAACGGCTCCGCCATCTTCGCCGCGCAGAATTGCAGACAATTTCGCAACCAAATCCGATACATCGATAAGGTCTTCGGGGTCGCCGTTTGCCACGTTATTAATCATTTGCTCCAGCGAGTCAATACACTTGAACAGCGTATCGATTATGTCGCCTGTTACCGCCAGTTGCTCCTTGCGCAACATGTCGAGCACGTCTTCCATTTCGTGAGTAAGTTCGGCGATTCTGTTATAACCCATTGTCGCCGACATGCCTTTTAATGTGTGCGCATTTCGGAAAATTTCATTTAATATGGATAAATCTTCGGCATTATCCTCCAAGCCGAGCAAGCCGTCGTTCAGCGATTGCAAATGTTCATGCGACTCGTCGAGAAACATATCCATGTACTGATTAGTTTCCATTTAAACTCCTCCTGTTTATTTATCGGTCAAATAAAACCGCTACCTTCTAACTGCTTCAACAATAGCCTCCGCAATTTTATTCAAAGGGCGAATCTCGTCGGCAAGACCCGCGTCAACTACAGCTTTGGGCATTCCGTAAACAACGCAACTTTCTTCGTTTTGAGCGATTGAATAACCGCCCGACGCCTTGATTTTCTTCATGCCCTCGCAACCGTCACAGCCCATGCCTGTCATTATAACCGAGACTAAATCCTTGCCGAATTGCGCGGCAGAATCAAACATGACATTAACTGCAGGACGATGATTTCCGACTGGCGGCTCTTGGCTTAAAACTATTTTCCTTTCGCCGCCCGGAATTGGTGCTATCCGCAAATGATAATTGCCCGGCGCAATGTAAACTTGTCCCGGTTTGATAATTTCGTCGTTCTCCGCCTCCTTGACACCTATCTCACTGATTGAATTTAATCTTTCCGCCAAAGACTTCGTAAAACCTGCTGGCATGTGCTGAACAACAACCACTCCGCAAGGAAGATTACCCGGCAAACGAGTAATAACCGTTTGTAGTGCTTGAGGTCCGCCTGTTGAAGTCCCTATCGCCACGATTTTTTTACCCGTAGCAGGCAGAACTTTTTTAACGGGCGCGGCGTTTGGGTTCGGCACGACATTAATCGTCGGCTTTTGTCCCAAAACAAGTCCCGTTCTGCGTCTGACTTCGACTCGGCGTGTAACCGGCTCATTGGAAGAAGGTTTTGGAGTATAGGCAATCGGTTTTGCGGCGGCGACATTTTTTTTCGCATGAGTTTTTGCCGCTAACCTGCACTTCGCCAAAATCTCATCTTTTATCGTGTCGATTTTGGAGATGGCTCCGCCCGCCTTGCTCACAAAGTCAACCGCTCCCAATGCCAGCGCACGAATTGTTTCATTCGTACCCTTTTGAGTGGCGGAACTGACCATGATAACAGGCAACGGGCATTGCTCCATTATAATCGCAAGAGCCGTTAGCCCGTCCATTACCGGCATTACAACATCCAACGTCAACACATCGGGTTGAAACTTTTTAACTTTTTCTATGGTGTCTTGACCGTTCACCGCCGTGCCGATAACCTCGAAGTCGCTTTGACCTTTGAACAAATCAGAGAGGACTTTTCGCATAAAAGCCGAGTCATCAGCAATCAAAACACGAATCACCTTGGACGCCTCCCCTTGGCTGAAAATTATTTTAAGTCTTCGGCTTGCGCCGTCAACCGTTTCAAAACAATTATTGGCTAATATTCGCCCGACTTGCTAAAGTTCCTTCATTGTAACAAAAAAATTGCCGCCCGAAAATTTCAAGCGACTAAAAATTTTCATTTGCATTTATAAATCATCGCGCCAAAATTTTTTTAAGCAGAGCCTCACAGCCGATAAGACAATCTTCGTAAGTCTCAACATAATCGTCGGTATAATAAGGGTCGGCAACGTCGCGATTTTCGCCCGCAAATGTCATCATCAGGAAAATTTTATTATCGGGGTCGCCGCCGCAAATTTCTTTCATATCGCGGACGTTGGAATTGTCCATGCCGATAAGATAATCGAACTTTTGATAATCGCTTGCGAGTAAAAGTTTCGACGTGCGCCGCGTAAACGGAATATGATTTCTTTTAAGTTCGTAAGCCGTGCCGTAAGACATTGGCGTTCCAACCGAAGGGTGACAGCCCGCCGATTCAATCACAAAATCTTTTTCGAGACCTGCGCGGTCAACAAGATATTTCATAACGAACTCTGCCATTGGCGAACGACAGATATTTCCAAAACATACGAAAATAATTTTTGTCACGATAAAGCCTCCAGTTCTTGAGCCGCGCCCAATATTCCAATCGCCGCGTGTTCAAAAGTAAGTCCGCCTTGCAAGTAAACCGTGAACGGCTCGCGCAACGGAGCATCCGCCGAAAGTTCAATCGACGCGCCTTGTACAAAAGTTCCCGCCGCCATAATAACTTTATCTTCATAGCCGGGCATGTCCCACGCTTCGGGGACGGCAAATGAATCTACGGGCGAAAAACTTTGAATAGCTCGGCAAAACGCAATTAATTTCTCGGCTGAACGTAATTCAATCGCCTGAATTATATCGCCGCGAACGTCGTCGGGCAAAGGTCGCGTCTTATAGCCCAGCTTTGAAAAAATCCCCGCCGCAAATATCGCGCCCTTCAACGCCTGCGCGGTCACATGCGGAGCCATAAATAATCCTTGATATAGAAGTCGCGGCGTCCCTAAACTCGCGCCAAGTTCGTTGCCCATGCCCGGTGCCGTTAATCTGTATGACGCCAATTCAACCAAATCTTTTCTGCCGACGATATAACCGCCTGTCGGAGCCAAGCCGCCGCCGATATTTTTTATCAGACTGCCCGCCGCAATGTCCGCGCCAACTTCGACAGGCTCCCGCGTCTCGACAAATTCGCCGTAACAATTATCAACGAACGTCACGCAAGTAGGATTAATCGCCTTGACTTCCGCGCAGATTTTTTCAATGTCGGCAATCGTCAAAGGCTCGCGCAGTGAATAGCCCCGCGAACGTTGAATCATCGCCAGCTTAGTTTTGGGCGTTATGAAATTTTTAATCGCGGCAACGTCGACTTTGCCATTAACCAACGGCAGTTCCCGATAAGTAACGCCGAATTCTTTAAGCGAACCTTTAGCCGCGTGCGCATGTCCGATAACCGTTTGCAACGTGTCATAAGGCTCGCCCGTCAGAGATACCAATTCATCATTCGGGCGAAGAATTCCAAATAACGCCGTTGCCAATGCGTGCGTCCCCGATACAAATTGCGTCCTTATTAATGCCGACTCCGCGCAGAATATCTCGGCAAAAAGTTCGTCCAATTTCTCGCGCCCAATATCGCCGTATGCGTAGCCCGTCGACGTTTTAAAATGTGCGTCCGAAATTTTTAATCGCCGCATTGCCTCTAAAACTTTCAGCGTATTTAACTCCGAAATTTCTTCGACGCGCCTAAAATTCTCCGCGACTTCGCCGAGTACAATTCTCTTTAAGTCCGTCAATCGTTTTGAAAAAATTTTTATCACTCCCCTATTCAAAGTACCAGCCGAAAATATTTCTAATCTTGATTTTGAAACCGTCCAAAACTGTAACGGGTATCTCCATTTCAATTTTAGCGCGTTCGTCTTCGGGCAGTCTCAGTAATTCATCGTCGTTCCAATTTTCATAATGCCCGCCCAAAAGATATTTGCCGTCGTGAAGAAGATAAACATCAATGTTTTCGCGCCACGGGTCGATAATCCAATATTCCTTAACGCCGTTGCGTTCGTAAGTATCTTTTTTAATGCCAACGTCGCGTTTCATTGTTGAGCGGGAAAAAACCTCAGCGACCATGTCGGGTACGCCGTGAAGCGTCATACGTTTTCTGTCAATAAAGAGTTTTTCATTCGCCGCACTGACAAATATAAAATCTGGTTTGTAAAGACTGCTGTCCGGAAAATGAACGTCAAAATTGTCTGCTACAGCGATACCGAATTTATTTGTTCTCGCATAACCTCCAATGATTGTAACCAAATTTGCAGTAATATTAACGTGTCCCCAGTCCGGGCTTGGTGCCATAATTTTTTCCCCCTCAATAATTTCGTAATCGTCTTGAATGTCGCCAGCAAGCATTTTAATCAACTCCTATTCAAAGTACCAACTGAAAATATTTTTTATCTTAACCTTAAAACCGTCCAAAAACGCAACGGGTATCTCGCGCTTAATGGCGGCTCTTTCCTCTTCCGGCAGTCGAATCAATTCATCGTCGCTCCAATTTTCATAATGCCCGTCGAGTTCGTATTTGCCTTCGCGCAGGAGATATACATCGATAGTTTCTTGCCAAGGATTGATAATCCAATATTCCTTAACGCCGTTGCGCTCGTAAGCGTCTTTCTTAACGCCAATATCATTGTGCATTGTCGAACGCGAAAAAATTTCCGCTACCATGTCGGGCACGCCGTGAAGTGTATCGTTTTCGTCGTCAATGACGATTTTGTCGTTTGCCGCAGTGACAAATGTAAAATCTGGTCTAAACAAATTACCGTCTGGAAGATGAACGTCCAAATTATCTGAAAAAACAAAGCCCAATTTTTTTGCTCTAGCATAATTTCCAATCGTAGTAATCAAACCGATGATAACTTTATTGTGTCGTTTGTTCGGACTAGGTGACATAACTTTTACCCCCTCAATAATTTCGTAGTCGTCGCGCACATCAACAGCCAACATTTCAATCGCCTCCTATTAATAAGATATAGAAAATTTTTCTGCGCGTCAAGAATAGCGGCGGCTTTACTTTGACGTTCTTTAGTGTATAATTTCAAAGAAATAATTCAAAGGAGAGCGGTGCCCTCTATATGGAAATTGCAGACAGCACAAAATTAAAACCTTACTTATCGCCGCTGAATGTTTGGGCATTATCGTTCGGGTGCGCGGTCGGCTGGGGCGCGTTCGTTATGCCCGGTACAACTTTCTTGCCCATTGCCGGTCCCGTCGGTACTGCGCTCGGTATGGCTATCGGCGGAATTCTTATGCTGATTATCGGCTACAATTATCATTTCATGATGAATAAATATCCTGACGCGGGCGGTACATATTCTTACGCTAAAAAAGTTATCGGTTACGATCATGGCTTTTTGAGTTCGTGGTTTTTAATTCTTGTCTATATCGCAATCACTTGGGCGAACGCGACCGCCTTGCCCATCATCTTTAGAAAATTTTTCGGCGATACTTTCCAATTCGGTTTCCATTACACAATCGCCGGTTTCGATATTTATTTTGGCGAAGTATTGTTATCGCTCGGTGCGCTATGGATTTTCGGCGCAATTTGTATGCACGGCGGCAAATTGGCGGCTTGGGTTCAGACTGTCGCCGCAATAATTTTACTCGGCGGCATTTTAATTTCTATGGGCGTAATTTTGGCGAGCGGTATTAATCCTTTTGAAATCGCTCCCGCTTATCCGTCAGATGATACAAGCCACGTCGCGGCGATTTTCGGTATCGTCGTACTTGCTCCTTGGGCATTCGCCGGCTTTGAATCAATCTCTCAATCAGCGGAAGGCTTTAATTTCTCCGTAAAAAAAGCTTTCTTAATCTTATTCTGCGCGGTCGTAGCGTCTACTGTTGCTTATACCTTCCTTTCAATATTGGCTATTTCTGTTCTGCCGCCGAATTGCGATGATTGGACTGATTATATCGCCAACCTTGATAAATTTCAGGGCTTTACGGGTATGCCAACTTTAAATGCCATTCATACGCTGATGGGCGATACAGGCATGTCGATTTTGCTGATAACTGTTTGCGCGGGCGTCGTTACGGGTTTGGTCGGTAACTATATCGCCGCCAGCCGCCTAATCTACGCGCTGACAAGAGATGATTTGCTCCCCGAATGGTTCGGCAGACTCAATGAAAATCACTCGCCTATGAACGCCGTATTTTTTATTATGCTCCTATCGCTCCCAATTCCTTTTCTCGGACGCAGTGCCATTGCTTGGATTATCGACGTAAATACAATCGGCGCGACTATCGATTACAGCTACACTTCACTGGTTACGATTATCACGGCGCGACAAGTAAATAAAACTCTCCCGAAAATCACGGGCGCAATCGGTTGCATAATGTCCTTAATTTTCTTCCTGTACTTCATGGTTCCGAACGTCTGGACTGTTAGCGCAATGGCGACCGAAAGTTATCTGATTCTGATTTTTTGGAGCATTCTCGGCTTTGTCTTCTTCCGCTATGTTTTTCAGCGCGACGAAACACAAAAACGTTTCGGCAAGTCGACAATCTCTTGGATTTCGTTACTGTTCCTGATTTTCTTTACGTCAATGCTCTGGGTCAGAGAAACTACGAACATTGCTACAAAAACCGTCTTGATGAACTTAAGCGAATACTACAACGAAGAATTCAGCGAACACGGTATCCCGCAATCCTTCCGCGAAAAATCCGACTCCGATTATTACATTCAAAATCAAATGGAGGTAATGGGAGACTCTTTGACGCGGCATAATTTTATGCAAATGGGTTTGATAGCAATTTCGCTGTTCATCATGTTTAACATCTATAACCTTATGATGAAACGCGAAAAGACTATGGAGATAGAAAAACTTCAGGCAGAGCGCAGTAATAAGGCAAAGTCAACGTTCCTATCTAACATGAGCCACGACATACGGACGCCTATGAACGCGATTATCGGCTATACGAATTTGATTAAAAAGGAACCCGGTCTGCCGCAAAAGACTAAAGATTATCTGAACAAAATCGAGGCGTCGAATAATCATTTGCTCGCGCTGATTAACGATATTCTGGACATGAGCCGAATAGAAAGCGGCAAAATGGAGCTTGACCCGCAAAAGTCTAACCTTGTTAAAGCTCTGAACGAAGTCCGCGATTTATTCGCAACGCAAATGGAAACTAAGGGCTTGAAATTCGCCGTCAATATCGAACAGGTTATGAATAAAATGGTTATGTGCGACACGCCCCGCCTTAATCGCGTCCTGCTTAACCTTATCAGCAATGCGTTCAAATTTACGCCCGAAGGCGGCTCCGTCGTCGTGACGCTTAAGCAACTCGGCGGCAACGAGGAAAAGGGCTTTTACGAATTGCGCGTTAAGGATACGGGCATGGGCATGACGCCGGAATTTGCTAAGAAAGTTTTTGCCGCTTATGAACGCGACCGCACAGTCAGCAATATTCAAGGCACGGGCTTAGGTATGAGCATTACAAAAAGTATCGTCGAACTTATGGGCGGTACAATCGAAGTTCAAACCGAACTCGGCAAGGGCACGGAGTTTATCGTTAGGGTTGAATTCCCGATTGTCGAAGATACCGAAGAGGACGAAGACGAACAAGTTGCCGGTGTCGCCCGCGAAATTGATTTCAGTAAAGTCAAGCTGTTATTGGTTGAGGATAATGAAGTCAATCGCGAAATTGCGTCGTTGATTTTGACGGAATTTGGTTTCGGCTTAGATACGGCGGTCAACGGCAAAATGGCTTATGAAAAAGTTGCGAACTCAAAGCCCGGCGATTATGATTGCATACTTATGGATATTCAAATGCCGGTTATGAACGGCTACGAGGCGACGAAAAAAATCCGCGAACTCGACAATAAAAAGCTCGCGAACATTCCGATAATCGCTATGACGGCGAATGCGTTTACTGAAGATGTGCAGGCGGCGAAGGAGGCGGGCATGAACAGCCACATTGCCAAGCCGCTCGATATTCAAAAGATGATTGAGACGTTGACCGAAGTTTTAAAATAAGGGGCTGATGATTTTGAGAAAAAATTTGTCAGTTGCCGCGATGATGATTTTTATCTTCGTATTGTTCACGGGTTGCGGCGATAATTACGTTAAGATAAGTCATGACGAGGCGCAGAAGATGATGGACGAAAACAAAGACGCCATTATTCTTGATGTTCGCACGCTCGAAGAATTTGACAAAAAACATATTCCGAACGCTTTACTTGTTCCGATTGACGACTTGCGCAACGGCAACTTTTCTTCATTGCCCGACAAGGACGCGATGATTATAATTTATTGTCATACTGGTCGGCGGTCAGAGGAGGCGGCAAAAATTCTTGTCAATGCGGGCTACAAAAACGTCTACGACATGGGCGACATAGTCGATTGGACGGGTTCTATTTCAGGCACGAAAGTTAAGTAAGAAGGAGCGGAGGCTTTGAAAAAATTTCTATGGGTGTTGATGATTTTGTTAATGCCGCTGTGCTTAGGTTGTGGCGAAAGTAATTATGTCAAGATAAGTCACGACGAGGCGCGAAAGATGATAGCCGAAAATAAAGACGCGATTATCCTTGACGTTCGCACGCCCGAAGAATTTGAGAAAAAACATATTCCAAACGCTCTGCTCGTTCCGCTTAACGACTTGCGCAATAGAAACTTTTCTTCATTGCCCGACAAGGACGCGACGATTATAATTTATTGTCGGACGGGGCGGCGTTCGGAAGAGGCGGCAAAAATTCTTATCAATGAAGGTTATAAAAACGTCTATGACATGGGCGGCATAGTTGATTGGACTGGCTCGGTATCGGGCACGGATATTAAATAAAGGGGGTTAGTTATTTTGAAAAAATTTTTATGCGGGTTAATGATTTTACTGTCGGCAGTGTGTGTGGGTTGCGGAGATACGGGACAAAAACCGTCCGCGCAGGAACCGCAGAAAAAGCAGGAAATTGAAATCAGGAAAATTCCGCAGGATAAGGCAATGGAAATGTTAGCGGCGGATCCCAATGCAAAACTTTTGGATTGTCGTTTCCCGAAGGATTACGAAATGCGGCATATACCCGGCGCGATTAATTTCCCGCTTGAGGCGGCTGTAGCAGAGAATTTCGAGAAGATACCCAATAAGGAAGACGTGCTAATTACTTATTGCGGTGACGGCAATCGCGGCGGACTTACTGCGAAAGTTCTTATCGAAAAGGGCTATAAAAACGTCTACACTATGGGCGGCATAATCGATTGGACGGGCGAAGTTGAAGGCACTGCCGTTGAATCCGAAGAAACCGAAACTATGGACGGCGAAGTTGAGGAACCCGACGTTGAAGATACTGACGTTGAAGACGACGAAGAAAAATAAAAAGATATAGCGGCGAGGAATTTTATCCCCGTCGCTTTTTTGTCCCCGCTTTTAGAAAGTATGGACACGCCGAAACGCTGTCGCGTCGTTTCAATTTATTTTAAGACTAATTTTTGTTTATTGAACCTACTTTTCTTTTGTTGCCTTGAATAGGAAAGCGAAGTGCAACATAGAAGAAAAGTATAAGCCCTGAAGATTTTTCGAGGCTTAATTTTTTATCTGAAACGCTAAAGCCCCGACTTTCATCGAGGCTTTAATTTTTATGAAGCCGGCTAAGGGACTCGAACCTTCGACCTGCGCATTACGAATGCGCTGCTCTACCAACTGAGCTAAGCCGGCAGTTGAACTAGTCAACACGCTAACTTATACCACTTTCAAAGCAACATGTCAAGAAATTTTTTATCCGAGAAATTCTTTAGTGTAAAAATGAAAACCGCTTGAAAATTATCGACCAATGTTTTATAATTCTTCGTGCTTGATGCCTCGCGGCAAAAGGCGGTTTCAATCCAAAAGAAAGCCCCCGGAAAGGGGGGTGGAGCTAATGCTTAAGATTATCATTCGAGTTATAATCTTAGTCCCGGTAATCCTCTTGGTATTAACGAAAACAGCCGCCTAAGCTCCGACAAGCTAGCGACTGATTTCGTCTTTGTCTATCTAAATTCTATATACGAGGGGCTAAACCGCCTTCAAGCAACCTTCGCCTCGTAGAAATACGGGGCACTTTTTGTTTTACTGACAAGTGAATCATTATTTAATCCAAGCAACTTTCAAGTTTTTTCTAAGTTCCGCCTTGCAGAAATGCAGGGCACTTTTGTTTTACTGCTGACTGAATTATAATCGACGTGATAAATTTTTGCAAGCCATTAAAAATGAAAAACGCTTGAAAATTATCGACCAATGTTTTATAATTCGTCGTGCTTGATGCCTTGCGGCAAAAGGCGGTTTCAATCCAAAAGAAAGCCCCCAGAAAGGGGGTGGAGCTAATGCTTAAGATTATAATAAGAATTACGATTCTTGTACCCATAATCCTCTTAGTACTCAGCAACACAGCCGCCTGATCCCTATTCAAGCGACTGTTTGTAATCTTAATCCAAGCAAGCTTTCCTACATATGAGGGGCTAAACCGCCTTCAAGCACTTTTAAGTTTTTTCTAAGTTCCGCCTTGCAGAAATGCAGGGCACTTTTGTTTTACTGCTGATTGAATTATAATCGACGTAACAAAATTTTTCAAGGAGATTTTTCATGAACGCTAAAAAATTTGTGGAGCAATGGACAGGGCACGGCTACGAAAAGGGCGAGGCACAATCTTTTTGGCTGACTTTGCTCCGCGACCTGTTCGACGTTGACGAGCCTGAAAAAATTATCCGCTTTGAAGTGCCCGTATCAAACGGTTTTATCGACGCGCTGATTGAGGATACCAATACCCTTATCGAACAAAAAAGCTCCAACGTTAAACTCGACGACCCAGAAATTTTCCTGCAGGCTAAACGCTACGATAACGAACTTGAATACTCTCGCAAAGCCCGCCGAATCATCACCTGCAACTTCAAAGAGTTCCGCGTCTTCGATATGGATAAAAAATATCCCGAAAAAAATCCGCTGATAATTCCACTCGAAGACCTGCCCAATAATTATCACGCACTCGATTTCCTTATCGACCCATATAAAATTAAAGAACGTCTCGAAAAAAAGCTCTCACTCGAAGCCGGCAGAATCGTCGCTAAAATTTATAACGAACTCCTTAAAACCCTCGCGCCCGGTTCCAGCGAAAAAAATCTTAATATCCTCTGCGTCCGAATCATCTTCTGTCTTTACGCCGAGTCCGTCGACATCTTCGGTAAACATAAAAATTTCCGCGACTACCTCCTAAACGAAAATAATATCCGCCGCGCCCTCCGTGAACTCTTCCAAGTCCTAAATACGCCAATCGAAATGCGTAGCCCCTACCTAGACGACGCACTTAAAAATTTCCCCTACGTTAATGGCGGACTTTTCGCTGACGAAATAGACTTCCCAAACTTTACGCCCGAACTCCGCGAACTTTTATTGGAAGAGGCAAGCAGTAACTTCAACTGGGAAGGTATCAGCCCAACGATTTTCGGCACCGTCTTTGAATCCACACTTAACCCCGAAACGCGCCGCGAAGGCGGTATGCATTACACCGACGTTGAAAATATCCGCAAAGTTATCAACCCGCTCTTTATGGACGACCTTCGCGAAGAATTTTCTAGCCTTAAAACTAAAAAACAATTCCGCGATTTCCAAGATAAACTCGCCTCAATCAAAGTTTTCGACCCCGCTTGCGGCTCCGGCAACTTTTTAACGGAAAGTTATCTGTCGCTCCGTCGCCTTGAGAATGAAGTCCTTAAAGCCTTGCTCGGCTCTCAAATTCAACTCGGCGAACTCGACGACCCCATTAAAGTTTCTATCCAAAATTTTTACGGCATCGAATTGAACGACTTCGCCGTCACCGTCGCCAAAACGTCTATGTGGATTGCCGAACTCAAAATGAAAAAGGAAACCGCCGCCATCGTTCATAAGGACTTAAAAAATTTCCCGCTCAAAGAGTTTGAAAACATTCACGAAGGAAACGCCCTCCGCATTGACTGGAAAAAGCTTTTTGAGGGAAGTAGCGAATTAGGGAATGAGGGAAGTAGGTCAACAGCTACTTCGCTATTTCCCTACTGCTCTAATTCCCTGCCAAACTACATTATCGGCAATCCGCCCTTTGTCGGCAAAAGTTTTCAGACGCCCGCGCAGAAAGCCGACATGGCTAATATCTTCAAGGGCATTAAAAATTTCGGCAACCTCGACTATGTGGCGTGTTGGTATAAGAAAGCCGCCGACTTCATTCAAGGCACCAAAATTCAATGCGCCTTCGTCTCCACCAACTCTATCAGTCAAGGTATCGCCGTCGAGCCGCTCTGGGAATATCTTTTCGGCAAGGGCGTCGTGATTAATTTCGTCCACCAAACTTTTAAATGGTTCAGCGAAAGTTCCGATAAAGCCGCCGTTCATTGCGTCGTTGTCGGCTTTGCTACTTTCGACGCGCCCATTAAAAGAATTTTCAACGGCAATTCCGTCCGCGTCGTCAACTTTATCAACGCTTACCTTATCGACGGCGCAAACGTCATCATCAAACCTAAAGCCGACCCGCCTAAAGGTATTCCGCCTATGTTCGTCGGAGCAAATCCTACGGACGGCGGTAATTTAATTTTATCTGCTGACGAACGCGACGAACTTATCAAAAAGAATCCACTCGCTACAAAATATATTCACACGTTTTTAAGCGGCGAAGATTTTATCAAAGGCAAAGTTAGATATTGTTTATGGCTTAAAGATTGCCCGCCTAATGAACTTAGACAAATGCCCCGCGTCATGAAAAGAGTTGAAGCCGTCAGAGATTTTCGTTTGGCAAGTAAAAGTTTGGAAATTAATCGTTATGCAAAAGTACCGACGCTTTTCGCACGAACAAGATATATTGAGGCTCCCAAAATAGTTATTCCGCGTCATTCGTCTTCAAATCGCCAATATATTCCTATGGGATTTGTCGAATCTGAAGTTGTTTTAAATGACGGTGCGCTTTTCATTGCGAACGCGGAGCTTTTTCATTTCGGCGTTTTAACAAGTTCAATTCATATGGCATGGATGAGAATTGCAGGCGGACGCATTGGAAATGGCTACAGATACGGTAGAGACCTTGTTTATAATACGTTTTGTTGGTGCGAGTATTCGTCTAAGATAGAAGAGACGGCGCAGAATATTTTGGACGTTCGGGCGAAATATCCCGACGCGACGTTAGCCGATTTATACGACGAACTATCAATGCCCAAAGACCTGCGCGAAGCACATAAGAAAAACGACCGCGCAGTAGCAAAGGCTTATGGTTTCAGCGACATTTTGGACGACGAACCGGCAATAGTGGCGCGGCTTATGAAACTTTATGAAGGGGTCAGGGAAAAGGGATAAGATGTCAGGGTAAAACCCTTTGCCTCCGAATCCTAATCCCTTAATCCTTCCCGCTCCATTGACAAAAAATTGAACGTATGCTAAATTAATGACGTTGATTAAAACAACAACTGCAACGAGTACTGCAGTTCGAACATAATATCACCGAACGAATAACCCCGCACAGCTTGGCTAACTGCGCGGGGCTTCGTTTTGCCTAACCGATTGGCTAATTCGATTATCTAGGGCAATCAGTGAATACGTTTCTGCCGTTTACTTTTTTTGCTATGGTAGTAGTCGAGTAACACGCCACCGATAAAGGTACCGAGTGCTCCGCCAACCGTAGCCACGCTCAAAGCAACGAGTACTTCGAACATAAATCTCACCTCCCTCCTAAAGTACCTATAACTGCGAACTCGGAGGTACGGCATTGGCGCGATTATATCAGAAAGTTTTCAG
>JAFYNH010000092.1 GCA_017549815.1 Selenomonadaceae bacterium | reverse complement strand
CGGGAATTTACGACTGTGGAGTGTTACATAAACGTTAGTAGGTGCGCCGAGAACGGACACGTTGAAGCAGTAAGACAAAACCGCGAGGTTTGTCCGAATCATCTTAACATGGTCACATTTGACTATGTTTTAAGTAGCAGAATAAAAATGCTTGACGAAAATTTACAACTGAAAATGGCGACGGATGTTCTGAAAAAATTTCTTCCCGCCGAAATGATTGAAGAAGCTTTGGCGGAACTTAATTCCGAAGTGAAAAAAAATCCTTACGAAGAAAAAATTTCCGAACCCGTTAAGCCAGTAAAAGTTTACAATGCGAGTGACCGCGCCGCCATTTTAGTTGAGGCTTTGCCGTATATTCGCGAATTTCACGGCAAGACGATAGTTATTAAGTACGGCGGCAATGCGATGGTTAATGACGAATTGAAAGCAAACGTTATGCAAGATGTGGCTTTGATGAAGTTCGTCGGGATTAACGTCGTTATCATACATGGCGGCGGACCAGAGATAACAGGATTCTTGAAAAAGCTCGGCAAAGAAAGTTCCTTTGTTAGTGGCTTGCGCGTCACGGACGAAGAGACGGTTGAAGTCGCGGAAATGATTTTATGCGGCAAGATAAATTCAGAGATTGTTATGTTGCTGAATAAGCGCGGACTTCGGGCGGTCGGCTTGAGCGGTAAGGACGCCGATTTAATTCAAGCCGCTAAAAAATTGGCGACGGTTTATGAAGACGGCGAGAAAACTAAAGTCGATATTGGCTACGTCGGCAAGGTTAAGCAGATTAATATTCAGATTGTGAACGACTTGATTGTGCAGGGCTATGTTCCCGTAATTGCTCCTATCGGCGTTGGCGAAGACGGCACGAGCTTTAACATAAATGCCGATTACGTTGCGGCGGAAATTGCGGGCGCACTCAATGCGGAGAAACTTTTACTCCTCACCGACACGGAAGGCGTCTACAGGAATTTTGAAGATAAGAGCAGTTTTATTTCGACGCTTAAGGCTGACGAGGCGCGGGAACTTATCAAGGGCGGCATTATTAGCGGCGGCATGATTCCTAAGGTTGAGGCTTGTTTACGGGCACTGGACAGAGGCACGAATAAAGCTTATATTATCGACGGGCGGCTCCCGCATTCAATTATTTTGGAGCTTTTCACGGAAACAGGACTTGGAACGGAAGTTGGATAAATGGTTGACAAAAATTTATTCTTGCACAATTTATCGGTCGTGGCGATTTTGAAAAACGAGGCTCCTTATCTTAAGGAGTGGCTGGATTATCATTTGCTTGCGGGTGTAGATCATTTTTATCTTTACGACAATGAAAGCCCCGACAACCAAGCCGAAGTTGCCAAACCTTATGTTGAGGCGGGACTTGTCGATTATTTTCGTGCACCCGGCAAAGTTATGCAAATATTTGTTTATAATGATGCCGTAAAGAGATTTAAGTTTCAAAGTCGCTACATGGCGTTCATAGACGGCGACGAATTCATTTATCCTAAAACTAATCAGGGCATTGCCGACGTTGTTGAAGAAATTTTATTGCCTAACGAAAATGCGGCGGCTTTGGCGGTTAATTGGCAAATCTTCGGCTCAAATAATTTGGAGACAGCGGATTACAGTCGCGGCGTCTTGGAAAGATTTACGCGCCGTGCTCCGAGCGATTGGACACCTGACGGCTATGGGAATGCTCATGTCAAGACAATTCTTAATCCTCGCAAAGTAGATTTCTTGTACAATCCCCACTTTGCAGTTTATTTTGAAGAATTTTATGCCGTCAACGAAATCGGCGGTGTAGTGAAGGGACCTTTTAACAATCCCGTAACCGTCGATAGAATTGCTATCAATCATTATTACATTAAATCGCGTGAAGAATATGCCAAAAAAACTCAGCGTGGTCGAGCCGACGTAGATTTTGCCATGAACGCAAAAAATTTTGATAAAAAGGATCACAACGAGGAATTTGACGACGGCATTTTGAAATATCTTGTTGCTCGTGACGAAATGTTTTCTCCCGAAGATATAAACGAAAAATTTGAGCGCGTATCCAAGAATCTTATTGAAAAACTTAAGCTGTATCCTTCTAATAAGATTGTTGAAGACAAATTGGAGACAGCGTTGACTTGTCGCGCTTTGAGTTCATACTTACTTGAAAAATTTCCTAGTGAAGTTGCTTGTTTGAGGCTTTGTGAAGAGCTTTCGCTTAAAGCAATTTTACAGTCGTTAAAATACGAAATTAATTTTGCAGAGGCGATGCTTTTCATTCGCGAATTGCCGAAGCTTTTAAAATTGCCATATCCTGCAGTCAAAGAGATTCGCGAAACCGCTCTGCAAATGATTTCTAATATGCAAGACCTTATGCGTTTCAATAACAACAAGTGGAAAAAATTCATTGAGCTAGATTATATTAAGGAACTTTTAGAGGAGTGATTTATTTGACTGAAGAGAAAATTTTTGAGCGAGACGATAAAAATTATCTGCCCGTGTTCAAGCGTTACAAGATAGTTTTGGAGCGCGGCGAAGGCGCATATCTTTACGACATAAACGGCAAAAAATATATAGACTTTTTGGCGGGCATTGCGGTAAATGTTTTGGGGCATAATTATTCGCCGCTTGTAAAAGCTATTTCGGAGCAAGCCGCCAAAGTTATTCACGTGAGCAATCTTTATTACACAAAGCCGCAAGCAGACGCCGCCGCCAAACTCGTTAAGCTGAGCGGATTGGACAGGGCATTTTTTGCAAATTCGGGCGCGGAGGCTAATGAGGGCGCAATCAAAATTGCTCGCAAATTCGCCAAGAAAATTTCTGCCGATAAGACGCAGATTATCACGGCGTGGGACAGCTTTCACGGCAGGACGCTTGCAACTTTGACGGCAACCGGTCAGCCTAAATATCACAAAGGTTTTGAGCCGTTGCCGGGCGGTTTTGATTATGTTCACTACAATGATATTGATGAACTCGCCGAAAAAATTTCCGATAAAACCTGCGCGGTTATGCTTGAGACGATTCAAGGCGAAGGCGGCGTTTATCCTCCGAAAAATGATTATCTTAAAAAAGTCCGTGAGCTTTGCGATAAGCACGGCGCGCTTTTGATTTTGGACGAGATTCAAGCGGGCATAGGACGTAGCGGAAAATTCTTCGCTTATGAAAAGTATGGCGTCAAGCCCGATATTGTCACGTTGGCAAAGGGTTTGGCGGGTGGCGTTCCGATTGGCGCGTTCATTTGTACTGAGGAAGTTGCGCAGGCATTTCACGCGGGAGATCACGGCACGACTTTTGGCGGAAATCCTTTGGCTTGTGCGGCGGCTAATGTTGTTCTCGACACCGTGCCCGATAAAAAATTTTTGGCGCACGTTGAAGAAGTCGGCGCGTATTTCAAAGATAAGCTTATCGGCTTGCAGAAAAAATATCCCGCGCAGATTAGCGAGATTCGCGGCGAAGGATTAATTTTGGGGGCGCAACTTGATAAGCCTAAAAAGTCAGGCGTCGAAATCGTCAACGAATGCATGAAACGCGGCGCGATTATAAATTGCACGGTCGGCACGGTGTTAAGATTTATTCCGCCGTTGATTATCACGTCCGCGCAGGTCGACGAGGTTATTAACATTCTGGACGAAGTCTTAGGAGAGTGAGAAATTTTGTTGCAAGGAAAAGATTTACTGTCGATTCACGATTTGAGCACAGACGAAGTCGCGGAGATTATCGACTTCGCGGCGCAATTAAAAGTTATGCAGAAAACAAGCGTCGAACATAAACTTTTGGCGGGCAAGACGCTCGGCATGATTTTTGAAAAATCTTCGACGCGGACGCGGGTATCGTTTGAAGTCGGGATTTTCCAACTCGGCGGCACGGGCTTATTCCTGTCTAGTAAAGATTTACAACTCGGTCGCGGCGAGCCGATTAAAGATACCGCAAGAGTTTTATCGCGCTATCTGGACGGGATTATGATTCGCACCTTTGAGCAAGAAAAAGTCGAGGAGCTTGCCAAATATGCCGATATTCCTGTCATCAACGGCTTAACCGATTTGCTCCACCCCTGCCAAGTGCTGACTGATTTATTGACGATTCGCGAACATAAGGGTAAAAATTTCCGCGCACTCAAAATGGCTTATGTCGGCGACGGCAATAACATGACGAATTCTTATCTTTACGGCGCGGCGAAGGTCGGCATGACGCTTGCTGTTGCGACGCCCGCCAATTACAAGCCGAATCAGAAAGTCTTCGAGAATGCGCTTGCCGACGCGGAAGAAACGGGAGCGAATCTTACTTGGACGGAAGACCCGATTGAAGCCGTTAAAGACGCCGATATTATCGCGACGGATACTTGGGCGAGCATGGGACAAGAGGCTGAACACGACGCCCGCAAGAAAATTTTCGCGCCTTATCAAGTCAACAAACAACTTTTAAGCGGCGCAAGTAAAAATGTTATCTGCCTTCACTGCTTGCCCGCTTATCGCGGCGAAGAAATTACCGACGAAGTTTTGGAAGAAAACGCGCATGTAATCTTCGACGAGGCGGAAAATCGTCTGCACACTCAAAAGGCGATTATGGCTCTGACTATGGGCTGAAAAAAAAATTAACTCCCCGTCAATCGGCAGGGAGTTTTTTATTTATCGGTTTTTATCAGGTCGTGTAATCGGCGTTGATTTTGACGTATTGGAAACTCAAATCGCAAGTGTAAACGGTCGCCTGAGCGTCGCCGAGTCCAAGCTCAATGTCGACAACAATATCATGCTCCGCAAGGATTTTCCGCATGGCGTTTTCGTCAAATTTCGTGACAAGCCCCTTATCGTAAACAGTGAGTCCGCCGAATTTGATAGAAATTTTTTCAGGAACGATTTTAACGCCCGAATAGCCGACCGCGCAGATTGTTCTGCCGGGATTGGCGTCTTGCCCGAAGAAGGCAGTCTTAACGAGCGGCGAATTGGCAACGCTCATGCCGACTTTCTTAGCGTCTGCAAAAGTTTCCGCGCCAGTAACGTTTATTGTTAAAAATTTACTCGCGCCCTCACCGTCAGCCGCAATTCTCTTTGCAAGTTCGGTGCAGAGATTTTTAAGCGTCTCGAAGAATTTAAGATAGTCGGCGTCCCTTGCGACGATTTTTTTATTGCCTGCCGCGCCGTTCGCCAAAACAACCACAGAATCATTGGTGCTCATGTCGCCGTCAACGCTTATCATGTTAAACGAAACTTCCGTAGCGTCCTTTAAAGCCTCTTGCAAAAGTTTCTGGTCAATGTCGGCGTCAGTCGTGATAAAGCAAAGCATGGTTGCCATATCGGGACGAATCATGCCGGAACCTTTGGCGATTGCTCCAAAACGAACTTCCTTGCCGCCGATTTCGACTTCGGTCGCGCAGGCTTTGGAATAAGTGTCGGTCGTGATAATCGCGTTGCCTGCATTAACCGAGCCTTCGCGAGAAAGTTCTTTGACGGCGGCTTTAATTCCGTTTTCCATTTTATCCATAGGCAAATTCGAGCCGATAAGCCCCGTCGACGCAACGATAACATCATCTGCGCGGCAATTCAATTCTTTAGCGGCGATTTCAGCCATTTTCTCGGCGTCGCGAATGCCCTGTTCACCTGTGCAAGCGTTGGCGCAACCTGCATTGGCAACAATCGCATGAGCCGTACCCGTTCCAACGACGATTTTACTAAGATGAACTGGAGCCGCCGCGACTAAATTTTTCGTGAAGACGCCCGCGACAGCCGCCTCTTTTTCCGTATAGATAACAGCAACGTCGAGATTGCCGTTTTTCTTAATACCTGCACGGACGCCCGCCGCTGTAAAGCCTTGCGGATAAGCAACGCCCGCCGTCTTGTGATTTTCACTAAACATTATATCGAACTCCTTTAAAAAATTTTCTCAAGGATACATGGGGACAACGTCGAGCGCGATACTTTCATAAAAACCCGCCGCAATGTTGAAATTCTGAACGGCTTGCCCCGCCGCGCCCTTAACCAAGTTGTCGATAGCGGAAAGAATTATAACACGCCGCGTGCGTTCGTCAATGTGCCAACCAATATCGCAATAATTTGAGCCGCGAACGAATTTAGTTTCAGGATAAGAATTTCTGCCCAAAAGTCGGATAAATTTTTCGCCGCCGTACATTTTCTGAAAAGCCGCGTCAATCATATCGTCAGAAATATTTTCCTTAATAGTCGCGTAGCACGTCGCCAAAATTCCTCTGGACATGGGGACAAGATGCGGCGTGAAATTGATGATAGTTTCTTCGCCGCCCAAATCTTTAAGAGCCTGTTCAATTTCGGGCGTATGACGATGATGAGCGACGTTGTAAGCCTTAAAATTATCGTAGAGTTCGGGGAAATGATTTCCGAGCTTTAAACCTCTGCCCGCGCCCGAAACTCCGCTTGCCGCGTCAACGATGATAGAATTGGCGTCGATAAGATGATGTTTAACGAGCGGCGCAAGTGCAAGGATTGAGGCAGTCGTAAAGCAACCAGCATTGCCGATAATCTTTGCGTCGCGGATTTCATTGCGATAAATTTCTGCAAGCCCGTAAACTCTTTTGGCGTCTTTATGTTTATGCGGGACGTTGTACCACGTTTCATAAATCGAAGTGTCGCTGAAACGATAATCCGCGCCCAAATCGATAATTCGGACGGGCAGATTTTCAAGCTTAAGTCCCACGTCCATAGCGTGACCATGTGGCAGGGCGATAAAGATAAAATCGCTGTCCTTGCCGATAGTTTCAATGTCCGCAAGAGATTCAAGCGTCAAATCGCAAATTCCGCGCAGATGAGGATACAGCTCCGAGATTTTTTTACCAGTATGACTTTCGGAAGTTATGTGGACTAATTGAGCTTGCGGGTGACGATTAAGTATCGAGAGCAATTCGGCTCCCGCGTAGCCAGTCGCCCCTATTACACTTACTTTTACCAAAATTTTTTGCCTCCCATTATTTTTTACATGTTAAAGAATCTAAACCACGCGGCGAGTATTGAATCTTGATTCGCCAAAAGATACATTTCGATTTTACGTAAATCTTTCGTGGGAATTTGCCCGTTGTTGTGAGCCAATTCCACACCGTCGCGCTTTATCCAAAATTTTGTCGCGCCCGCCGTCTGTTTGCCCTTTGAGACGTGAACATGTGGCGGCTCGCCCTGTTCGTTAGCCCAAAAGTAAATCGCATAGCCCAAAAAATCTTGCAAGACCTTAGGCATTTTCGCCACCGCCCTTTTGAGCAAATTCCCAAATCAGAAAAGCATTATTCCGCATGTACTCGCGCAGTCTAAAAAGTTCGTCCTCCGAGAAACCAAACGCCTTTTGAAAATTGAAGTGCGGAATCCTGCCGTCGGCGAAGTCGAAACCGTTTTGATTATTCGGTCGCTCAAAATGAACGCGAACGCAAGGCATTGAATATTCGTCTGTCTCAAGTGCGCTGTGAGTCGTAATAATTTCATCAAACGTCGAATAGTAGTACATTGCCGCGCCCCCCTTAAACTTTTTCCGCCGTGATAATCCAAACGGGATTCAAAGCTTGATTCATGTCGTGTGCTCTGACCTTTTTAAGGCGAGTAATTTGAATTTGAACAGCGTCAAAATTTATGCCGTGAGTTCTGAAATAACCGAGTGCAGTCGCCGCAGTTTGAATCGTTATCGCGTTGAGGACGAGCCTGCCGCCGATTTTAAGTTTTGTATAAAGAATGTCAAGAATTTTTTCGAGCCGACCGCCGCTTCCGCCGATAATCACCGCGTCGAGTTCGGGCAAATTCTTCAAGCCGTCAGGAGCCTCCGCGCAGATTATCTCAACGTTGTCGACAGAAAATTTTTCAACGTTGCGTTTGATAAGTTCTATGGCTTCGGGTTTCCGCTCAACCGAAAAAATTTTCCCGTTAGGAGCAAGTCGTGCAGCCTCAATCGTAATCGAACCAGTTCCCGCGCCCACGTCGACAACCACAGAATCAAAATTAATTCGCGCCTTAGCCAAAGTCAAAACCCGAATTTCTTGTTTAGTAATCGGGACTTCGCCGCGAATAAATTCTTCGTCGTCAATGCCAATCATAAAAATCACTTCCTAGTTATTAGTGATTAGGAACTGGGAACTAGTAGGGACTAGTTCTTAGTTCCTCGCCCCTGATTCCTAATTAATGTTTCACCACCCGCCAGATTTTAATCGCTGAAAAGAATTGCCGCAAGCTCCAAATTTTTAGTTGACTTCTTCCTTTCTCAAATAAATTTTGTTACAATTCTCCACGAAGGGAGGTAACTTTGGTGTATCTTTCTGTTAAACAACAAATCACCGGAATGTCCGTGTCCGAGTATCAAACGTTGTGATTGCTTTGCCGTTTGTCTAAAAATCTTTACAATGAAGCTCTCTACAGCATCCACCAATTCTACTTCGCCGATAAAAAATATCTCAACTACGTAGCCAACTACCACGTCTGCAAGACCAGCGAGAATTATAAATCGCTCGGTACCGATATTGCCCAACAAACAATGAAAGTTGTCGACCGGGCTTTTAAGTCGTTCTTCGCCACGCTCGGTAAAGTTGCTAAGCCACGTATTCCTCATTATCTCGACAAGGAAGGGTTCTTTTCGCTGATATTGCCGACCTACGACGCCGCCAATAAGCGAACTTACAAATTCAGCGGCAAGAGAAGTACACGCCCAGCCCCGACGAATTAAAATTTTTTTAATTGTCGAAAGCCCGCGCCTTCAGACGTGGGGATGTTTACAATGTAAAAATTTTTAAGAGGTGATTTCACATGAAAGATATTAATCGCGTGTTTTTAATCGTATTGGACAGCGTGGGAATCGGCGGAGCTTCGGACGCAAAAAATTTCGGTGATGACAATCCGAATACGTTAAAGACAATAGCCGCGTCGAAAAATTTCAATACGCCGAATCTTTCACGGCTCGGAATGTTTAACATTGACGGTATAAATTTTTATAAGCGTTCAGAAAATCCGTCGGGGTCGTTCGCGAGAGTTATTGAGGCGTCAGCGGGCAAAGATACGACGATTGGTCATTGGGAGATTGCGGGAATAATTTCCGAACGTCCATTGCCGACTTATCCGAATGGTTTTCCGCCGGAAGTGATTAAAGAGCTTGAAAAAAGTTTCGGCAGGAAGATTTTATGCAACAAGCCGTATTCGGGCACGAAAGTTATTCATGATTACGGTCTTGAACACGTTGAGACGGGCGCATTAATCGTTTATACGTCGGCTGACAGCGTATTACAGATAGCGGCGCATGAAAAAATCGTTCCGATTGAGGAGCTGTATAATTTTTGCAGGACTGCGCGGGAAATTATGAGAGGAAAACACGGCGTAGGCAGGATAATAGCGCGACCGTTTATAGGAGAGTTTCCAAATTATGAACGGACGCCGCGCAGGCATGATTTTTCGTTAAAACCGCCTGCAGAAACGATTTTGGACGCTTTGCAGAAAAAAAATCTTGCGACAATCGGAGTCGGCAAGATTCAAGATATATTTGCTGGTTGCGGGATAAGTCGTTCGCTGGGAATTAACGAAAACAATTCGGACGGCATGAATAAAACGCTTAAACTTATGGACGAAGAATTTAACGGGCTTTGCTTTGTCAATCTGGTTGATTTTGATATGAAGTTCGGGCACAGACGCGACGTTGAAGGTTATGCGCAGGCGATGACGACTTTTGATAAGGAGCTTGGCGAATTTTTAGGTAAGATGAGAGCCGATGATTTGCTGATGATAACGGCGGATCACGGTTGCGACCCTGCGGCGGCGGGCACCGACCACACTCGCGAGAATGTTCCGCTGATAATTTACGGTTCAAGCGTTCACGCAGGAATAAATCTTGGAATTCGCAAGACTTTTGCCGATATAGCGGCTACGATAGCGGAAATTTTTAATGTTGAGTTCAAAACGCGTGGCGAAAGTTTTTTGGAGGCGATTATTTAAATGTTCATAGATACACATTGCCATTTGGAGGACGAGAATTTTAATTCAGACCGCGCAGAAGTGTTGGAGCGTGCGAAAATGGCGGGCGTCGGGGCGATTATAAATTTCGGCAGTACAATGGAAAGTTCAATCGCGATTTGTGAGCTTGCAAAAGATTTTTCGGAGATTTATGGCGGAATAGGGATTCACCCTGAAGAAATTGATGATTTTGATAAAAATACTTGCGCGAAGTTAGCCGAGCTTGCCGAAAATAAAAAAGTTGTAGCGATAGGCGAAATCGGGTTGGATTATCATTGGGAAAAGGATTTGGAGCGTCGACAGATTCAGCAAAAGATTTTTATAGAGCAGTTGGATTTGGCGAGGCAGTTGAAATTGCCTGTATGCGTTCATGATCGCGAGGCGCACGGCGACACGCTTAAAATTTTACAGACGGAAGGAAAAAATCTGCGCGGAGTATTGCATTGTTATTCGGGCAGTTTGGAAATGGCGCGTGAAGTGTGGAAACTCGGTTGGTTTATCGGCGTTGACGGGCCTTTAACGTTTAAAAACTCTGCGAAGTTGCCGGAAATCGTCAAAGCGGCTCCCCGCGACAAACTTTTAATAGAAACTGATGCGCCTTACCTTGCGCCGGTGCCTTATCGCGGCAAAAGAAACGAGCCGGCTTACGTCGTGGAAGTCGCAAAAAAATTGGCGGAGTTTCGGGGCGAAACTTTGGAAGAAGTCGCCGCTTACACTGCCGCCAACGCTAAAAATCTTTACGGGATTTAGAAAGAGACTTGAATATTATTTTTAAGACCTGCGAGCCACTCGAAGAAATTTTTATTGGGAATAATGCCGCGTTCAACCTTTACGGAACAGATATTTTGCTCAATATCTTTCCAAGAAACATCGCTGACAGAAAAATCCGAGTCGGGAGGCGAATCGGGATTCTTTCTAATCAGTAAAACGCCGTCATCGAGGCTCCAAAAGACATTTTTACCGCCATTAATGTTTCTGTCGCCGCAAAAAGAGAAGGTAAAAGCGAAATCCCCGATAGTTTTAAGGCTTGAGGGGATTTTTAAATGTTCCAAGTGAATGCAGTTACTAAAAGCGTTCGCGGAAATGGATTTAACGCCGTCTTCGATAATGATTTTTTGGATACTGTTAAGATAATCGTTCCAAAGCGGCTTTTCAGTCGAATAATCTTTTATTTCGGAGACGCCGCCGACCGTAAGCGTAATACCTTCGATTTTCCAATTCAATTTCTCGACGGGAATGAGTGTGGCGTTATTTCCTTCCGACAAAATATCTTCAAAATCGGAGCCGGCTCTGTAGTAAATTTTTTCGAGACTTGCGCAACCGTCCAAAACTTCATCGCCGAGCTTTTTTAATCCGTATGGAATGGTTATTTCCTTCAAGCTCGTGCACCCCCAAAAAGCTCCCTCGCCAATTTCGATGACGCCGTCGGGAATTTTTATTTCCGTCAGGCTCTTGCACTCACAAAAAGCATTGTAGCCAATTTTGGTGACGCCGTCGGGAATTTTTATTTCCGTCAGGCTCTTGCACCTATAAAAAGCACTGGCACCAATTTCAGTAACACCGTCGGGAATTTTTATTTCCTTCAAGCTATTGCACTCACAAAAAGCACCGGCGCTAATTTCGGTGACGCCGTCGGGAATTTTTATTTCCGTCAGGCTATTGCAACCAAAAAAAGCATCCTCGCCAATTTCGATGACGCCGTCGGGAATTTTTATTTCCTTCAAGCTATTGCACTCACAAAAAGCACCGGCGCCAATTTCGGTGACGCTGTCGGGAATTTTTATTTCCTTCAAGCTCTTGCAACCAAAAAAAGCATTGTCGCCAATTTCGATGACGCAGTCAGGAATTTTTATTTCCTTCAAGCTACTGCAACCGTGAAAAGCTTCCTCGCCAATTTCGATGACGCCGTCGGGAATTTTTATTTCCGTCAGGCTATTGCAACCAAAAAAAGCATCCTCGCCAATTTCGGTGACGCTATCGGGAATTTTTATTTCCTTCAAGCTACTGCAACCGTCAAAAGCATTGTCGCCAATTTCGATGACGCTGTCGGGAATTTTTATTTCCGTCAGGCTCTTGCACCTATAAAAAGCCTCTCTGCCAATTTCGGTGACGCTGTCGGGAATGGTTATCGACTTTAATTTAGCACAGTCTTTGAAAGTAGCTTTGCCGATAGTAGTTACGCCGTGTTCAATGATGATTTTTTCAACGGAATTTTTATCCCAAGGAGCAGGTCTTGTATCTCTGGTAGAATATCTGTCCATTTTACCGTTGCCGCTGATTATGAGAGTATTATTTTCGAGACGCCACGTTAAATTTTTGCCGCATGAGCCGTTTGGCATAGTAAATTCCTCCTTAAACTTTTTTAGAAGAGATTTAAAGGTATTATAGCAAAAAAAAATGACAGCCGCGAGATTTTTTCGTGACTGCCAAAATTTTTTAAAGAATGAACTGCGAAAGGTCTCTGTTCTTTGCAATATCCTTAAGTCGTTCGTCAACATAAGCCGCATCGATTACGACTTCGGTTTTTCCGTCCTTAACCATGTCGGGAGCCTCGAACGATATTTGCTCCAATAATTTTTCAAGCAAAGTATGAAGTCTGCGCGCCCCGATGTCTTCCGATTGCTCGTTGACGTGTTCGGCGAGGTCGGCAATACGTTCAATGGCGTCTGCTCTGAAGTCAAGCGCGAGTCCTTCCGTTTGAAGTAAGGCTTTGTACTGTTTTAAAAGTGCGTTTTGCGGCTCCGTCAAAATTTTCTCGAAATCAGCCTTGAGTAATGATTTTAACTCGACGCGAATGGGGAAACGTCCTTGCAATTCGGGGATAAGGTCTGAAGGTTTCGCGGTATGGAACGCGCCCGCCGCTATGAACAAAATATAATCCGTCTTTACAGGGCCATATTTAGTCATGACGGTTGAGCCTTCGACAATCGGCAGAATATCGCGCTGAACGCCTTCGCGGCTTACGTCCGGACCGGAACTTGAACCTTTGACTGCAACTTTATCGATTTCGTCAAGGAAAACTATTCCGCTGCGCTCGGCGAGTTCAACGGCAGTTTCCGATACTTCTTCCATGTCAATGAGTTTTTCGGCTTCTTCCTGTTCAAGAATTTTTCGCGCAGTTGCGACCGTAACTTTACGCTTGCGCATTCTTTTGGGCATAAGTGAGCTGACCATATCTTGAAGATTATCGCCCATGCCTTCCAAGCTCGACCCGCTGAACATTCCGACCATAGGTTTTGCATGATCCGCAACTTCAAGCTCGATAACTTGATCTTCCATTTTGCCCGCCAATAATCTTTTGCGAACGAATTCGCGACCGGGTTTTTTGGTATCTTCTTCGACAGCGGGCGGCGCGTCCGAATCGGCATTGCCGAAAAGTTTTCCCAGCGGATTTTGTGAACGTTTAGGCTCCGGAACCAACACATCAAGCAAACGTTCAATGGCATTAGCCGCCGCCTTTTCCTTAACTTCTTCCGTGCGTTGTTTGCGAACCATGCGGACTGCCGTTTGAGCCAAATCGCGGATAATCGATTCGACATCGCGCCCGACGTAGCCGACTTCCGTAAATTTCGTCGCCTCAACCTTTATAAACGGTGCCTTAACCAATTTAGCCAATCTGCGAGCTATTTCCGTTTTGCCGACGCCCGTTGAACCTATCATTAAAATATTTTTCGGGATAACGTCGTCGCGCATTTCGTCGGGCAATTTGTGACTGCGCCAGCGATTCCTTAACGCGATTGCCACCGATTTTTTAGCCTCGTCCTGTCCGACAATGTATTTATCCAATTCCGCCACTATCTCGCGGGGTGTTTGGTCGTTTACGCCGAGTTCTTGAGTTATTTTTTCCTTTTCCTTAGCCATTAAACGTTCCTCCATTAAATTTCTTCGATAATGATATTCTGATTAGTGAAGACGCAAATATCTGAGGCGATTGACAGCGATTCTTTAGCGATTTCAGCCGCCGTCATGTCGGTATGAGCGATTAAAGCCCTTGCCGCCGCCAATGCGTAAAATCCGCCCGAACCGATTGCCGCAACGTCGCCGTCAGGCTCAATTACTTCGCCGTTGCCCGACAAAAGCAAAATCATATCTTTATCGGCGACCAACAGCAAAGCCTCAAGACGACGCAAAATTTTATCAGTGCGCCATTCCTTAGCCAATGCAACCGCCGCCCTTTGAAGGTGTCCGTGCGTCGATTCGAGTTTCTCCTCAAATTTTTCAAAGAGTGTAAAGGCGTCGGCTACCGAGCCGGCAAAGCCCGCGATAATTTTGTCATGATAAAGGCGGCGAACTTTTTTAGCCGTCGCTTTCATAATCGCGCTGTTGCCGAAAGTGACTTGTCCGTCGCCCGCCAACGCAACTTTGCCGTCCTTTTTAACGGCTACTATCGTTGTCGAATGAAATTCCATATTCAATTCCTCATTCCTAATTCCAAATTCCTAATTGTTTCCAACGCTCGCGCAGATAATTTTTCCTTGCGAAACTTTTTAGGCGTCTTAGTTTCAAGCGGCGGCAACAGTCCGAAAGTTATATTCATCGGCTGAAAATCTTTTGTGACCGCCGTCGTTATGTAATTTGCCAATGCTCCGTGACAAGTCGTCTGCGGAAAGATTATCGGCTCCAAATTTTTTGCCAATCGTGCCGCATTGACGCCCGCCATTAATCCCGATGCCGCCGATTCAACGTAACCTTCTACGCCCGTAATTTGTCCCGCGAAAAATATTTGCGGCTGTGATTTTAATTGGAACGTCGGCGATAAAATTTTAGGCGAATTTATGTAAGTGTTCCTGTGCATGACGCCGAATCTTACGAACTCCGCCGCCTCAAGTCCCGGTATCATTTTGAAAACTCTTTTTTGTTCGCCCCAAGTTAAATGCGTTTGAAAGCCGACCAAATTATAAAGCGTCGCCTCTCGATTGTCTTGCCGCAACTGAACGACCGCATAAGGAGTTTTGCCCGTGCGCGGGTCGATTAAGCCGACAGGTTTTAAATTCCCGAAACGCATTGTATCTTCGCCGCGAGCCGCCAAAATTTCTACGGGCAAACAACCTTCAAAGAAAATTTCTTGCTCGAAGTCGTGAGGCTTGGTCTTTTCGGCATTGATTAATTCTGCGCGGAAAGTCAAATATTCTTCGCGAGTCATCGGGCAATTTATGTAAGAATCATCTGCGCCCTTGTCGTAGCGCGAGGCTTTGAACGCCTTATCAAAATTAATCGAATCAACCGTAACAATCGGAGCCGCCGCGTCATAAAAATAAAAATCGTCGCCGCCCGTGAGCCGTTTAATTTCTTCGGCAAGTGCGCCCGCCGTCAAAGGTCCGCTAGCAATAATTTTAATGCCGTCCAATTCGTCAAGGCTCGTAACTTCTTCTTCGACAAAGTTCACTACGGATTTAACCTTAGCAGTGATAATTTTGCCGAATTCTGCGCGATCAACTGCCAATGCGCCGCCCGCAGGAATTTTAGCCGAATCAGCCGCCGCCATTATAATCGAATCAAGGCAACGCATTTCTTCCTTTAAAACTCCGACGGCATTTGTAAGCCCCGCCGCCCGAAGTGAATTACTGCAGACAAGCTCGGCGAAATTTCCCGTCTTATGTGCGGGAGTTTCTTTAGTCGGGCGCATTTCGTGCAAGACGACTTCGACGCCGCGTTTAGCGATTTGCCAAGCCGCCTCCGAACCTGCCAAGCCCGCGCCGATTATATGAACTCTTTCCCTGACACCTGACACCTATTCCCTGACACCTTTCCGCCGCGCAGATTTATTGACGGGAGCTTTAGCCTTTTCAGCCGCTCTGAATGCCGCCTTTTCCTTGCGAGCCTTGCGAACTTCAGCGCGTTTTCTGACATCTTCCAAAATTTTATTCACAGGGTGATTCGAGCGCGTCTGACAATTTTCGTTGCCGCAATAGAACATTGGAATGCGGTCTTTAAATTTATGCGCGAACATCGTCGACCCACAAATTTTACAAGTCATGATTTGCGGCTCGTCCCAAGTCGCGAAGTCGCATTGCGGAGAATTTTCACAGCAATAAAAAGTTCGCCCGCGATTTAATGAACGCCTTGCCAATCGCCCGCCACATTTCGGGCATTTTTTATCGAGAAACTCCAAAATCGGCTTTGTATTCTTGCACTCTGGATAGCCCGAACACGCCAGAAAAGCTCCGTAGCGTCCATGACGAATCCACATTTTGCGCCCGCATTTCTCGCAAATTTCCTCTGTCTCTTCAATCGGCTCATTTTGCGGCGCGGCATCTTCGCCTAAAGAATTTATCGCCTCAGCGAATTTTTCGTTGAACTTCGCGCAGTAATTTTTTATCACGGAAATTTTTTCAGCCTTACCCGCCGCGACTTCCTTAACCTGCGCGGTCACCTCGTTATAAGAATCTACGCTGAAAACTTCATCGAAAAATCCGTTAAGCGCGTCGAGTACCTTCTCGCCAAGCGCGGTAACTTTGTAAATCGAATCCTCCGCCGTGATATATTTGCGCTTGATAAGGCTCGCAATCCCAGCAGAATAAAAATCCGACCAATCAACCTTGAGCGCGTCTAAAGCCGCCATTAAAGTCGCGTCGTTCGCCGTGTCGTCGAGTTCAAAAGTTTTTTCTTCGGCAAGGTGGGCGTGAATCAGTTCGTAGAGTTTGAATTGATTCTCCGTCAAATATTCCTGAACGGCGGCGGGTTCGCGATTTTCGCTTGTCAAGGAAATTCCTCTGTCGTGCGGATAAGTTATCAAGCCCGCGTAGCCGTCCGAGTTGAAATTTATTCCCTCATAAAGTTGGTCGGCTAATACCCGCGTCCGCGCAGTTGAAAAGTCCAGCTCTTTAAAAGCGAGTTCTTGAAGCGCGGTAGGTGTTAAAATTTTTCCGACGGTTAAAACTTTTTGCTGAGGCGGCTCGGCGATTAATTTCAATAACATTGCGCGGAACCTGCCGACTTTTACGCCACGCCAAATTTTCATCGAAAGATATTCGCCGACTTTATGGCTGACGTATTTATCAAGCAGTTGCTTTGCTTGGAACGAATCAGCCAAATTTTCATCAATCGTCCGCATATCCTCAAATGCCGCTTTGAAATTTTTCTTAGTCAATTCCTCAAGCCAAATTCGACAATGCGACTTCGGATTGACGCCAAAAAGTTCGCAATACTGCCGCGCTAAAAATTCGCCCCGCGCATCGGGATTTGTTGCGAAAAATATCCGCCGCGCAGTTAAAGTTTCGCGCTTAAGTTCGGCGAGCAACTTCCCTCTGCCGCGCACCGTGATATATTCGGGTTGATAATCGTCGCTAACACCGATTCGGCTCTTGGGCAAATCCTTCAAGAAACCGTCGGTCGACATAACCGAATAAGAACGCCCCACATATTTTCTGAGCGTCCGCGCCTTCGCCGTGCTCTCGACGAGTATCACTGACTTTAAAATTTTTTCTGCCACCTATTTAACCTCCAAAATGCAATGCGTAATTCGTAATGCGTAATGCGCAATTAATTCTTTGCTAAGGGTTAAGGGAAAAGGTGTCGGGGGTAAAGGGTTTTTCCCTGACCTCTGACCCCTGAACCCTAGTCCCTAGTTCCTAGCCCCTATTTACGTTTATATCGTCCTGCCTCTTCGATAATGAAACCGTTCATTTCCAAATCAATCATGATATTCGGAAGTTCACTCGAATTTATCTCTTCAATCTGCATTAGAATTTCTTCATCGGTAATGTAGCCGTCGGAAGGAATTATTTCAAAAATTTTCGCCGCAATCCCTTCAAGCTCAACCGCCTTGACGACTTTATCTTGAGTTTCAACTTTATTTATATTGCTTATGTTGTATTCGTCAAGAACGTCTTGCGCATTTTTAATCAGTATCGCGCCGGTGCGAATCAAATCATTGCAACCCAAGCTTTTTTCAGCGTAAATCTGACCGGGAATGGCGAAGACATCGCGCCCGTATTCGCCCGCAAATGTACTGGTGATAAGTGCGCCGCTTTTACTGCCTGCCTCCACGACGACAACTCCTTTGCAAAGCCCCGCGACAATCCTATTACGTTGCGGAAAAGTTCCTTGATTAGGTGTAAGTTGCGGCGGAAATTCGCTTATGACAACGCCGCTTTCAGCGATTTGCTCAAGGAGTTTTTTATTTTCGGGCGGGAAGATAAAATTTATTCCGCAACCTAAGACAGCAACAGTCCGCCCCGTTTTCAATGCGCCACGATGAGCAAAAGTATCGATACCGCGAGCCGCGCCGCTTACGACGGTTAAACCTGCCGCCGCGAGTTCTTCGCCTAATTCAAGCGCGACGCTCTGTCCGTAAGCCGTATTTTGTCGAGTGCCGACAATCCCAATCCTTTGGGCGAGCGGCTCCAATTTCCCGCGATAATAAAAAAACATAGGCGGGGAGTCAATCTCTTTTAGAATCGGCGGATAGTCGTCGTCGTTGATACTGCACAGATTTATTTTCTGTCGCTTGCAGTAGCTAACGAGATTTTCAGGCGCGTCGGGATGAGCCTTTCGCCACGTTATGAAGGCTCCGAGCGAATTCTTTCGGACGTTCGTTTCCAAAAGGTCGGCTTCTTTGGCGAACCAAGCGTCTTTCGCGCTCCCGAAATGTTTAACCAGAAGTTCAATGCTCTTGTTGCCGAAACCGTCTGCGCCACCCATTGCCGCCATATAATATTTTTCCAAGCCTGCCGCCCTCCCGCGCCGTATAATACCACAAAAAATTTTTACTGCAAATTTTTAGCCTTAAAGTGACAAAAAAATTTCGGCGTGATATACTTCGCGGCAACGGGAAATCTTTCAGGGAGGAACTCATGGAGAAAAAATATATTTATTTTCAACCGCAATACGTCGGCGAATTTATCTGCGACAGCTCGAAGTGTAATAATAATTGTTGCGAACGCGGCTGGAATATCGACGTTGACGCGGCGACTTACCAAAAATATTTGCAACGTTCGCCAGCGATAACAAAATTTTTTGAGTACAACGCGGCTAAGCGGAAATATTTATTGACGAAACGCCCTTGCCCATTCCTTACAGAAAAAAAATTATGCCGCTTGCAACTCGAATACGGCGAAGATTTTTTATCAATGACTTGCAGGAGTTATCCGCGAGTAACTTTTGACTTTGGAAATTTTTTCGAGCGGCTATTGACGTTGACTTGTCCTTTAGCGGCGGAGAAAATTTTATTCACGGGAGAGCCAATGAAATTTGAACTCGTCGAAGTCTCGGAGAAAATTCACGGCGGCGATAAATTTCTGATAAACCCCGTAACACTCGACGAAAAAATTTTGGCGAACGCAATAGAAATTCAACTTGCGATGATTTCAATCTTACAAGAGCGGACGTTGACAATCGACCAAAGATTAATCGTGTTGGGCTTTTTCCTTGACAGGCTTGACGAAATTTTTGCCACAGAACCTTTTGACGGCGCGGCTTTGAAGAAATTAATAGCAACTTACGAGTCGAAAAAATTTTTGTCGGAGCAAGTGCCGCGCATGATTAAAATTATTTCCTTCGACGCAAAAAAATTCAGCACGATAATTTTTGATGTCTTGAATCATTTTTATGACGACGGAAAATTTAAGGACGCCATTTGCAAAATCGCGGCGAACGGCGGGCAACTCGTCCACTTCAGAAAAAATTTTATCAAGGAGCATTCCGTTTTCCTTGAAAATTTTCTTGTCAATGAATTGCTTGTAAATTGTTGTCCATGGCGATTCGAGGGCGATATTATAAAAAATTTTGGCGTCTTCGTTATAAAGTACAAAATCTTCGAGTTGACGCTTTTATTGGCGGCTCTTAAGAATCCGCTCGACAAGGAGAATTTAATTGCGTTGGCTGATTGGTTCACGGCGCAATTTAATCACGTCGCGATTTATCAGCAGAGAATTTTTGAATATCTTAAGGACAAGGGCGACACTTTAAATTTAATGAACAGTTTGCTTGAAGGGTGATATTAATGATAACGCCGGAACTTTTGGCACGAATAAACGAATTGGCTCGGAAGAAACGCACAATCGGCTTGACGGACGAAGAACTCGCCGAGCAAAAGGAGCTTTATAAAATTTATTTGGCGGCAATACGCGGACAAGTGACAAACTTATTGGAGAGCATAGAATTTGTTGATGTGGAGGTTAAAAGATGAACAAGGTAGGATTTATTGGGGGCGGCGCACTTGCCGAATCAATCGTTCGCGGAATCAGCGGGAAAGTTTTTGCTCCGAGCGATATTTTTATTTCGGAGATAAGGGCGGCGCGTTGCGAAGAACTTTCTGCGCGGTATGGCGTAAATGTTTCGACGGACGTAAATTTTCTTGACAAGGTTGACTTGCTGATTGTGGCGGTTAAGCCTAAGGACGCCGAAGAAACTTTTGCCTCGTTGCAAGGTAAAATTCCTTTGACGACGCTGATAACTTACACGGTGGCGGGCTTGAAGTTGGCTAAGGTCGAAAAATTTTTCCCGTCAAATAAAATCGTGCGAATCATGCCGAATGTAGCGGTATCGGTCGGCGAGAGTATGACGGCTTACGTCTTAAATAAAAATGCCGCGCAGGACGGCGACACGATTAAAAATTTCTGGTCGACGTTGGGGCGGGCTGTCGAAGTCGAAGAAAAATTAATGGACGCGGTGACGGGCTTAAGCGGTTCGGGCCCGGCATATGCGTTCTTGATGATTGACGCTTTAAGCGACGGCGGAGTAGCGGCGGGCTTATCGCGGGCGCAGGCGATTGAACTTGCGGCACAAACTTTACTCGGCGCGGCTAAAATGGTTTTGGATTCGGGCGAACATCCAGACGTTTTACGCGACAAGGTAACAAGTCCTGCGGGCACGACGATTGAAGGCGTCCGAGTTATGGAGCGTGGCGGCGTTCGCAGTTCGTTAATCGAGGCGGTACTTGCGGCAACGGAGAAATCTAAATCGCTTTAAAAAAAATTTCTGGAGATGATTTCGATGAGAACTCCAAATAAAATTTCCCAAAAGGGCGCGGGTATGCTTGAATATGCCTTAATGTTCGGCTTTGTCGCCGCAGTGTTTATGGTTGCAATGGTCTGGGGCGGCTTTGGCGATTCTGTTGGAGATTTATTTGACAGTTCGGGCGAGTCCGTAAACAGTGTTGAATTCTCTAGCGGCAATTCGGAAAGTAGCTCTGAAGGCGGCGACGTTTCTGTTACGACTGCGGACGTTTCGGCAAGCGTTGAATCCGTCGAAACTCCTTCTGTAAGCAGTAAAGCTACAACCGCCAAAAGCGAATCTTTAACGCCGACCTATAAGCCTTTGAATTGGGTAAGAGATATAATTCCGTTTGCAGACGGGACTTACAGAACCATTGTAAAAAGTGACACGGCTGATAAGGCGTTAAGTTCCGAAATAGGATTTTTCAACACCTTATTAACGTTCGCTGAAGGCGGTTTGGCGTCAACGAACGCTGCAGACGGAACTAAGGATTGGGAAAGCTTTCTAAATATGGTAAGTACCACCAAAGAGAAAAATAATTATTCATCGGTTTATGTGCGTGACGAGCAAAAGATTACAGTTAAGACGGTGGGAAAAGATTTGCGGATAACATACGCTGACAAGGAAGGAAATTACTATTACAAGTTTTCACCCGACGCCAACAACGTTATGCAGATTGAAACAAATTCAAGTAAATCTTACGGCGAATTTTTTAAGTATGTTATAAGCAATGCTGACGGCGGCGGCTGGTCATACGGCAAATAGGAGGGAAAATTTTTTGGACTTAATTAACAAAATTTATACGGCGGAGGGACGACTCAATCGTCTGCGCTATATCAAGTACATGATTCTTTTGGCGATAATGGGAGCTGTCGGGACTTTCGTAACGTCTTCAATGGCGACGTTTTTAACGGGCGACCCAGAAGGAATGTTGGTTAAGCTCGTAACGGCAGCATGGGGAATCGCGGCGGTTACAGGAAATATTATGTTGATGATTCGCCGCATACACGATTTAGGCAAGAGCGGCTACTTTGCACTTGTCGCGCTGATTCCCATAATAGGATTTATTTTTTCGGTATATTTATTCTGTGCGCCGGGTCAAGTTGGTTGGAACCAATACGGCGAAGACCCTCTCGACAGTTAAGAGGCAAGTTTTATGGGTTTCCTTAAAGAAATTTACACGACGGAGGGAAGGCTCAATCGCCGCTTTCATCTGAATTATCAAATTCTTTGGAGCCTGATTGCTATAACAGTGGAATACATTTTATATCTTATCAGCGACGTCTCGATAAGCCCACCCGAAGGTATTTTCATTGCAATGTTTCCAGCGGCTTGGTCATTAATCGCAAGCGTTTTGACGCTGATAACTTTCGTGATAATGAACATTTTAATTAACATGTCGGATATTTGGTTAATCATGACGATCATTTGGGTAATCGTGACGAGCACTGGAAATTTCATGCTGATGACTCGCCGACTTCACGACTTGGGCAAGAGCGGTTACCTTGCACTGATAGCTTTGATACCGGGTATCAGCCTTGTCTTCTCGATATATCTTTTCTGCGCGGCGGGGCAAGTCGGCAGTAATCAATACGGCGAAGATCCGATTGAAAACTAGGGACTAGGGACTAGGATTTAGGAAATAGTAGGGATTAGTTTCTAGGGCGTATATAATTTTATATGGTGAAGAAAAAATGATACGCTATAAAATAATAGATTATTTAAAAGAAAAAACGTCGGGAAAAAATCTCGACGCTTTTTTATTGCTAAAAATATTTTAGTCTTCAATGATGTAAGCCTTGAGAATCTCGCCGTAGTAGGCGACATGCGGCTCGGAATTATTTCCTTCTGCAGGATAAAACTTCTTGAAACGGGAAGAAATTTCTTTAACGGGTTGCAGTTGGCTAAAAACTGCGCGGCATTCCAAAGTTAAAGGGAATTCTTTAATCGCGGGCGGACGAACAATTTCAGCCTCGACTAAATGAACGCCAGCTTGCGCAAGCTTGTCAACGTCGCGTCCAGACTTACTGCCGCAAATCCCGACGGCTTTCGTAACTTCCTTAGAAAATTTGTCGCCGTAGGGAACGCAGATTGTAAATTCGCCCGTGCGCTCCATAAGTTCATAAGTAAAACGGCTCGTGCGAACATACGCCGCAAAAATCGGTACGCCCCATTCAATGCCCAGAGTGCCCCAGCCGATTGTCATAGCGTTGACGCAATCCTCCGCCTCACTCGTCAAAAGAATTCCTTTAGGCAACGCCTTCAAAATGTCGCCCGCATAATCAAACGGATTTATCTCCCGCTTCATACCGAAATTGCCTCCTTGATAAAGAGTTTCTCGAACAGCTCAATGAAATTTCTGCAAGCCGTCGAAAGCGTCTGATTCTTACGCCACGCCAAAACCGTATGTGTTGTGACTTCCGGCTCGACTATGCGCTTGTAAATCAAATCGCTGTCGCTAAGGAGCCGCTTCCCCGAATACGGAATCATCGCCACGCCGAGATTATTTTTCACCATAAGCAAATCCTGAACAATGCTGTCCGAGACGCAAATAATATTCGGCTCGAAATTCAATTCCTGACAGGCGGCAATGAAATTCGACTTCCAGCGCAGAGGAATTATCAGCGGCTGACTTTCCAGTTCCGACAGCTTAATCGTGTCGTCGTCCGCGCCACAAACGTTTTCCGAATTCATAACCATTACGAACGGTTCATTGGGCAGGATAAGCAAATCATAGGTGAGATTGTCGACCTGCGTGCGCGTGATTGCAATTTCGATAAGGCGACTGTCCAAGAGTTCGATAATTCTTGCGCCTTCCGCCTCCCAAATTTCAAACGTCACTTCGGGATAAAGTTTGTGAAACTCGGAGATTAAATCAGGCAAAATCATAACGCCCGACGTAGTGATTGTTCCTATGCGAATGACGCCCTTTGAGCCGTTGCCGATTTCCTTAATCTCGCGAACTGTGCCGTCTACCATGCCCAGAATATTTTCTACGCGATTGTAAAGAAGGGCTCCCGCTTCGGTGAGTCTGATTCGCCGCGAACCACGCTCGAAAAGTTTGACGTGCAAATTTTCTTCGAGGTGTTTCATTTGCCGACTAAGTGCCGGTTGAGCAATTCCCAAACGTTGTGCCGCGTGGCTGATATTGCCTTCCTCAACGATGGCGAAAAATGCTCGCATGTCCTTAATGCCGATAACTTGTGCCATTTTGTTATACCATCTCCATATGTTTTTTTACGCCATACAATTTAAAACTTAAAAATAGTATACCACATTTCAAAGGAAAAAGATATTAGTTTTACTTTCTTTTTCTACCCGACACATTTCCCTAATCTCTAGTCCCTTGTCCCTAGTCCCTAAATCCTAGCCCCTAGTTCCTAATCGAAAAGGACACTACCCCACATTTTGAGGCAGTGCCCTTAAATTTCAGTCGTAAATTAAATCATTGGCGAATTATGCGCCGACCGAACGATTGAGGAGCGGTTTGCGCTCATAAACAGCACATTTGCCAAGCTCTTCTTCGATGCGGATAAGCTGATTGTATTTCGCCATGCGGTCGGTACGGCTGAGCGAACCAGTCTTGATTTGACCGCTGTTAGTTGCGACCGCGATGTCAGCGATAGTTGCGTCTTCGGTTTCACCGGAGCGGTGAGAAGTAACGGTCGTGTAGTTGTGGCGGTGAGCCATTTCGATAGCCTCAAGAGTTTCGGTGAGCGAGCCAATCTGATTGACTTTGATGAGAATGGAGTTGCCTGCGCCGAGTTTGATACCTTTTTCAAGGAATTTGGTATTGGTGACAAACAGGTCGTCGCCGACGAGTTGGCATTTATGACCGATTTGTTTGGTGAGAGCAACCCAGCCATCCCAGTCTTCCTCTGCCAAACCGTCTTCGATAGAATCAATGTAGTAGGTGTCGACGAGTTTTTCAAGGAAGTCAATTTGCTGTTGAACGTCAAGTTTCTTGCCGTTCGGGTCTTTCAAAATCGGGTGTTTGCCGTTGAGCTGTTTGTAGTCATAGAAGTATTGATCTCCTTCTTTGACAGCGAACTCGGAAGCCGCGCAGTCCATAGCGATTTTGACATCCGCGCCGGGTTTGTAGCCAGCAGCCTCGATAGCCTTGATGATAGTTTCAAGCGCATCTTCAGTGCCTTTAAGACTGGGAGCAAAGCCGCCTTCATCGCCGACAGCCGTAGAAAGTCCGCGACCTTTGAGAATCTTAGCAAGGTTATGGAAAACTTCTGCGCCCATGCGAATGGCTTCACGAATGGTCGGTGCGCCGACGGGACGAATCATGAACTCTTGGAAAGCAATCGGAGCGTCGGAGTGTGCGCCGCCGTTGATGATGTTCATCATCGGGACGGGCATTTTGTAGGTATTGCAACCGCCGATATAGCGATAAAGGGGCAGTCCGACAGCTTGGGCACCTGCTTTAGCCGCCGCGAGTGAGACAGCCAGAATAGCATTTGCGCCGAGTTTGCTCTTGGTGGGCGTGCCGTCGAGTTCGATCATCTTGTAATCGAGTGCACGCTGATTGAGGACGCAGTCGCCTTTAAGAGCCGGAGCGATAACTTCATTGACATTGGCAACAGCCTTCAAAACGCCTTTGCCCATGTAGCGACCTTTGTCGCCGTCACGGAGTTCGAGAGCCTCATTTACGCCTGTTGAAGCACCAGAAGGAACAGCTGCGCGGCCAACAATACCGCCTTCGAGAACGACATCAACCTCAACCGTCGGATTGCCGCGGGAGTCTACGATTTCGCGACCGATAACCTTCTCGATTTTTGCCATTACAAAATCCCCCTTATCATTAAAACTAGTTTAAAAATTCTATGTGTGCATTATATCATTTTGGGCGCGGTTTGCAAGATATTTCTAAAAATTTTTTCATTTATCGGCTGGGTGGCGTCATTACTTGTTTTCGTCGAGGAGATGTAAAAGTTCGTCGTAATCTTTTTTAAGCTGAACATAATCTTCCGCGATTTTAAGAGCCGCCAAGACTGCAATTCTGCTCCCCGCGAAAGTTTTGGCATTCTGTGAAATGGATCTCATTGTCGAATCAACCATGCGCACGAGTTTTGCCAAGCCGTTAGGGTCTTCGGTACGCAGGCGATAAACTTCCCCGAAAATCTCAACTTCGACGCGCTTCATTTCGCTGGCGGGTTTTTCTTCTTTCATCTCAATTCAGCTCCAAATTCTTTTTCCACTGCCGCCAAAATATTTTGAAATGCCTCGTCAGCCTCTTCGTCCTTAAGGGTACGTTCATTGGAGCGGAATTCAATCGCGAACGCCAAAGATTTTTTATTGGAGGAAATGCGGTCGCTGACATAAACGTCGAAAAGCGTCACGCCCTTAAAGATTGAGCCGCCGCTCTTTGCGATAACTTTTTCGACTTCGCCCGCCGCCACGTCGTGATTAACTAAAATTGCTAAGTCGCGATTGATTGACGGATATTTGGGCAAGCTCTCAAAGCTGAATTTCTTCGCGGCGAATTTTTGGAGCGTTTCAACGTCCGCCTCGAACACGCAAATTTTTTTCTTAATTCCCAAAGCCTCAGCAACTGCGGGATGAACTTCACCGACCGTAACTAAAACGTCGCGTCCCTTTTTGAAGACAGCCGTTTTGCCGGGGTGCAATGCGTAATGTTCGCCCGCCTCGACGAAATAATTATTTATCGACAAGCCCGCCAAAAGTTCTTCGACAATTCCCTTTGCGTCATAGAAGTCAACCTGCGCGGAATTTTGCGCCCAACCTTTAGGCTCGCGGCGTCCCATTAACAAGCCCGCCAATTTCTGTTTCTCAATCGGCTGTTCGGTGACGGGAAGATTTTTCGGGAAGAATACGGGCGCAATCTCGAATAAGCGAACGTCTTCATTTTTGCGGCTGAAATTTCTTGCGGCGTTTTCAAAAATCGACGCCAATAAAGTTGTCCTCAAAAGCGGTGCCTCGTCCGTCAAAGGATTCATAATCGGAACTGCGCGGCGGAGTTCACTGTCGGCGGGGATTTGCATTTTGTCAAACATTGCCTCGCTTGTGAACGCAAAGGAAAGTTCTTCACACATGCCCAGCCCCGACAAAATTTCTTTTATCTTGTCGATGAAATTCTGCGCGGCGGATTGATGACCTTGCTGATTGCCTTTCGGGAGTGTGGAAGGAATTTTATCAAAGCCGAAAATCCGTGCGATTTCCTCAGATAAATCTTCGGGTATTGTGACATCATTGCGCCATTCGGGGACGGTCGCCTCGTAAGTCGAAGAAATTTTTATATCGACGTTCTTAACCGCATTGCCGACGGTCTCGCCGAGATTCTTCATAAAATCTTCGACGCCCGCCTTAGCCTTTTCCTGAACTTTTTCGCGAGTTATCTCGTCCTTTTTGCCGAAAAGACTGCCAAAGGTCGAGCCGATATTTTTTACGAAGTCTTCAACGTTTGACTTTTTAATTTCGCGAGCCGCCTTGCCGATAGTTTTAGTTGCGGCGGCGAATTTATCTGCAACTTCGTCAGTAAGTTCCTCGACCTTGCCGATATTTTCAATCTTAAAGCCGAGCGACTCCAGCACGTTGATAATTTCGTCGTCGGAAAATTTTGTGCCGAGCCGTTGATTAATCTGCGCGGCGTTGAATTTAATTTTGACTTCGGGCTTGGGTTCGGGATAAACGTCGACAACGCCTTTACAAACTTTGCAAGCCCCCATTTCCTGAAGAAGTTGCGCAACGCGGTCGAGTGCGGCGATTGTGCCCTTTTCATTAGTGCCGCGTTCAAATCTGCCGCTTGCTTCAGAGTGAATTCCAACTGCGCGGGAAGTCCGCCTTATCGACGCCGAATTGAAACTTGCCGCCTCAAGAATAACCGTCGTAGTTTTTTCGGTGATTTCGGTCTCAAAGCCGCCCATAATGCCCGCAAGTCCTGCCGCCTTTATCGCGTCAGCTATGACGAGTTCGCCGCCTTTGGCAAGCCTGTTAGTATCGTCAAGCGTATGGAGCGGTTCTGTTTCGACGGCTCGCCGCGCAGTGAGTTCATGCCCTTTAACTTCGTCGTAGTCGTAGGCGTGGAGCGGCTGACCCATTTCCAACATTACAAAATTTGTCACGTCGACAACGTTGTTAATCGCCCGCATTCCCGCGCCTTCAAGACGTTTAACCATCCATTCGGGAGACGGCGCAAGCTTAACATTAGTCAACACCCGCGCAGAAAATCTGGAACAAAGGTCTGGCGCGTCTATCCCGATTTTAACTAAATCTTCCGCGTTTTGTTCGTCGTCTTCGTCAACTTCGATTTCGGGGAAACGTGGAGTTTTTTTAGTAAGGACAGCAAGCTCGCGCACAAGCCCGATAACGCTGAAACAGTCGCCGCGATTTGCCGTAAGTTCAAATTCTAAAATGTCGTCGTCGAGTCCCAAAACTTCAGCGGCGGGAATTCCAATCGGTGTATCTTCGGGCAAAATGTAAATGCCGTTTTGCTGTTCTTCGGGCAAATTTTCAATTTCAAGATTCAATTCGCCTGCCGAGCACAACATACCGTTTGACGCGACGCCGCGCATTTTGCCCTTAGAAATTTTTTTGCCGCAAGGTAAATTTGCTCCGACAAGCGCGACGGGGACGATTTGCCCTTCCTTGACGTTCGGCGCACCCGTGACAATCTGCAAAAGATTTTCTTCGCCGACATTCATTTGACAAACTAAAAGGTGGTCGCTATCTGGGTGAGCCTTAAGCTCTTCGATTCGCCCCGTTACGACTTTTTCGAGACCTTCGCCCGCTTTGATGACGTTTTCGACTGGAATGCCCGCCAACGTGAATTTCTCCGCCAGCTCGTCCGCCGTTAAATTTATGTCAATGTAATCCTTCAGCCATTTGGTAGAAACCTGCATTTATTACGCTCCCTTCCAAATCCTTAATACCAAGCCACTCCGCCTTTTACAGGAAAGTTGCCATTCATTATGTAACGTTCCAACTCGCGACAAGCATGAAAAGCATAAGCATTTCCGTAGCGGTCGAATAATTTTTCAATTTTGCGCTCGCCCGTCTTCCGATTGACAGAAACAACACCGAAACTTTCCTTTTCCTGTTCGGGATAGTATTTGTAAATCACTTTATCCTCGTTTACTTCCAAAAGCTCAAGTCTCTCCATTTAAATTACACCCCTTATGCCAAGTTGTTAATGCTTCGACGTAGTTATATTTCCGCGACGCCAAAATATTTGCCTTGCTTTGAGTGCAACCGTAACGATTCATCAATTCGGCTTCCAAGCGTTCATGTTTCAACAAAATCAGATCATGCGTTTGAATGTTTTTTCCTTCATACAATCGCTGAAAAGACTCCGCCATATTGTAACTGGAATCAAAATTTTTTAGCTCGCCGTAAGTATCATGCTTGTCAATAAAAACATGGTCAAAAATTTTACTGATAGCTTTTTCGCCCATGCCACTGTTTAAAGCAACTTTTTTAATCCACGGTTCTTTTTTTGAATGGCGGCGCGTTTCGTAGTAAAGGTCTGCATGTTTGTTTCGACGTTTATAATCGGGGTCGTTTTTGTCGTTTAATGCCTCGTAAATTTTTACTAAGCTTATCATTCGCTAAAACTGCTTAAGAAATCTTACGTCGTTATCGTAAAGCAACCGCATATCGTCAAGCCCGTAACTAAGCATGGCAATTCGTTCAATGCCCATGCCGAATGCAAAGCCGCTAACTTTCGACGGGTCGTAGCCGCTCATTTTCAAAACGTCGGGATGAACCATACCCGCGCCCAAAATTTCAAGCCAGCCCGTTCCTTGACAAACTTTGCAACCTTCGCCGTGACACATGACGCACGAAACATCAACCTCCGCGCTCGGCTCGGTAAAGGGGAAGAAACTCGGACGCAAACGAATTTTAGTTTTCTCGCCGAAAATCTTCTTAGAAAAGTCTTCAAGCGTACCCTTCAAGTCGGCGAACGAAATTCCCTTGTCGATAACAAGCCCTTCAACTTGCGTGAACATTGGCGAGTGCGAGGCGTCATAATCATCGCGGCGATACACTCTGCCCGGCGCAATCATGCGAATCGGCTCGTTGTTTTTATGACGCTCCATAGTCCGCGCTTGTACTGGCGACGTTTGAGTTCTAAGCAAAATTTCTTCGGTAATGTAAAACGAATCCTGCATATCGCGGGCGGGGTGGTCTTTGGGCAAATTGAGAGCCTCGAAGTTGTAATAATCAGTCTCGACTTCGGGACCTTCCTCGACGGTATAGCCCATGCTGACGAAAATTTCTTTAACGCGATTAAGCGTCAAGGTCAGCGGGTGCAAATGTCCTTCATGAACGCGGCGACCGGGTAAAGTCACGTCGATTTTCTCCGACGCTAATTTTTCTTTAAGTTCTGCCGCCTTAAGCTCCGAATTTTTTTCGGCGATAAGTTGTTCGATTTCAGCTCGCGCCTCGTTGACAAGTTTGCCGATTATCGGACGTTCTTCAGCCGTCAGTTGACTCATGCCGCGCAGTAAACCCGTAAGTTCGCCTTTCTTACCTAAAAATTTTACGCGAATTTCGTCGAGTTCTTTAAGGTTGGACGCCGAATTTTTTATCGCGTCGCCCGCACGTTCGCGCAGGTCTTTTATCTTTTTTTCCATTAACAATCCTCCTTTTGCCTTTAAGCTAACACACGCCGCGCCATATTGCAAGCACGTCATAAATTTTCAAGCCGCGCAGATTTCTTTATAAAAAATTTTTCCATTTATGGCTTTGAAATTTTGATAGGTATCTTGTATAATTTTTTTATAAAGGGATGTTATCATTGTGAAGATTAATCAAAGGAGTGAAAAGCTTATGATACCCCAAGACCTCGAAAAAAGTTATTCAACTGATAGGGAAGTTATGCTGGCGGTTGAAGGAATTACATTAGCCAACACAAATTCGGACACGCTTATTTTGGGAACAAATTCTGCCGACAGCATTACCAACAGCGGTGACAGAGTTACAATCAATGCGGATAACGGAAATAATACCATTCAAAGTAGCGGTACAGCTACAAAGATAACGACTGGCTCCGGAAATGATTCTATCCGTAATGAGGGGATTAGTTCCGATAATCAAGCAAACTATTCGACTATAGACGCGGGCGACGGCAACAACACAATTTATAACAATAACAGCACGAATAATTCAATCCTCAGCGGCAATGGAAATGATTCAATTTACAACAGGAGCAATCACTCGACGATAAACAGCGGCGACGGTTCCGACACTGTTTCCAATATCAGTTACTATGCCACGATTTTTTCAGGTAAAGGCAACGATTCAATTTTTAACTACGGATTTTATTCTACAATCAATGGCGGCGCGGACAATGATACTATATCAATGTACACCGCAGGACATGATAACATTATAGAATATCAGGCGGGCGACGGCTACGATACAATTTACAATCTTAACGCGACAGATACGCTAAAATTTTCAAACGTTTCTCTTACACTTCAAACGAGCGGCAATAACATAATCATCGACCTTGAAAATGGCTCTGAAAAATTGGTTGGCGCGGCGAGCTTAGAAAAGTTAAACATTGTCATCGATAACACCGTTTCTAATAAGTTCCTTTCCAGTACAAACTACGACGATACAATTACTAACAGCGGCAACTCAATTACAATCAGCTCAGGCGAAGGCAACGACTCAATAACTAATACCGGCAATAATGTTACGATCGCAAGCGGCGGCGGTTCAGATACCATTTATAACACAGGACAAAACGCCTCGATTGATAGCGGCGACGGCGACGACTCCATTAGCAGTTATGGTGTTGCCTTCTTGACGATAAACAGCGGCAAGGGTAACGATACAATTTCTTTAGACGTAAACTCTTATCAAAATGTTATCGTTTACAATTCCGAAGGCGGCAACGATACCATTATCGGCTATAATCCTTCGGACACGATAAACTTAATCGGAACAACCGTAACAAGTACTGTCGCGTCGGACAATGATTTAATTCTCTACACAAGCACAGGCTCATTGACTTTCAAGGATATTCAAAGCGTCAACGTCAATGGCACCATTTACGGCGATTATTCTACAATCGGTTCAAGCAGTGACGACTCTCTTACCAATTATAATTCTAAAGTGACGATAAGCGGTTATGACGGCAACGACTCGATAACAAATGGCGGCTCCAATGTTTTAATCGACACAGGCGACGGAAATAACAAAGTCAGCAACTACGGAACACTTGTTACCGTCAAAACGGGCAATGGCAACAATACGATTTATAACGGCGGCTATGCTTCCAATATAATGGGCGACTCTGGTAATGATTCAGTTCAAAACAGAGGAGAAAGCGTTACAATCTACGGCGGTGAAGGCACAAATTCTGTCTATAACTTAGGCGCGAATTCTTCAATCGTCGGTGGTTCAGGTGATGATAAAGTTACAAACACTGGCGCAAGTACCACAATAAACGTAGGTGACGGCAACAATTATGTTTATAACAGCGGTAAGGACGTATCGATTATCGGCGGCGCAAATAAGGAGCGCGTTGTAAGTTATGGCACGAATAGCACGATAAACACGGGCGCAGGTAATGATTCTATAATGAGTTATATAGGCTCCGTTACGACTTCGGCGGGCGACGGCGACGACACTATAACTGCTTACGGGGCTAACAGCTCCATTGACGGCGGCAACGACAACGATAAAATTACCAACTACGCGGGCGGCGTCGGCAACACGTTAAACAGTGGCAAGGGCAGCGATACCATTGACAATAAAGCCGCCAATGTCGTAATCATTCATGAATTGGGCGACGGCAACGATTTAATCAAAGGTTTTAAAGACACGAGCACTTTACGAATAGCGGGCGACTACACAACCCAAATAAGTGGTTCAGACGTTCTTGTCACAGTCGACGAAGAAATTATAACGCTTAAAAGCGCGGCGACTTTATCAACAATCAATATAGAAGATTTAGATGTCACGATTAATAATACGTTTCCCAATACGCTCATTTCGAGCAAAAGCGGCAATGACAAAATCATTAACAATGGCAAATACGTCACAATAAAAGCGGGCGACGGTAACGACTCAATAAATAATTACAGTGGCTCTCACAGTTCAATCGACGGCGGCAATGGTGATGACGATATTTATAGCGAAGGCGGCTCCAACGTTATCATTGACGGCGGCAACGGCGCAGATGCTATAGCCTTATGGGGTAGCGGCGACCATAATTCAGTTAATGGCGGATCTGGCGATGATAAAATTTCAACATGTGGAATGGAAGCAATTGGCGAAAATCACGATATAGTTTGTTTGACGCCCGACAATTCCACGCTCGACGGCGGTGACGGTAACGATTACATTTACAATGACAGTAACGGCTCAACACTTCTTGGCGGCGCGGGTAATGATTCAATTTGTAATGACGGCGACACGGTAAAAATCGACGGGGGCGCAGATGACGATTCTATCTTAAGTTGCGGCGACAATGTTACAATTAACGGCGGCGACGGTAATGACACGATTTCTAGCGGCTCCAATAGTTCAATCGACGGCGGCAACGGCAAGGATTTTATTTCAAACAGCATAAGCGAGATATACGGTTACGAAGGCAATACCGTTTATTCTTCGGATAATGTTACGATTAATGGCGGCGACGATGATGATACTATTTCAAACGGAAATGACGGATATAAAAACTTTAAAATCGTCGGCGGAAAAAATTTATTACTGAACGGCGGCGCAGGTAACGATTCTATCTCCAACCAATGGAGCTCTTTCATTACGATTGACGGCGGTTCGGGCGACGATTCAATTTACAACAACGGCTCGAACGTGACGATAGACGGTGGCTTGGGCGACGACAGCATTATCAATGACGGCGACGATGTCACGATAAACACCGCGCAGGGTAACGATACGATTAAGCTTGGCGAGGCGGTCAGTTCGTTGACGGTTGAAGGCTTCGGCACGGGCGACGTTATTGAACTTTCGGCGGCGGCTACTCTCGAAACGATTAACGGCGGCATTAAGGCAAGCAACATTTCAATCGGCGGACTTAGCTTGGCGAGTGTTAATAATGAGTGGGTTTCCAGTAATGACGGTTTTGTTTATCAAGTAGTTAAAATCGCTGGAGTAAAAGTCAACGATAAAATAATCACCTTTAACGCGACAAGTGGCAAAGAAACACTCTTTACGTTGACGGGTGTTGAGACGACCGACGGAATTATTGTTGACACTGCTAACAAGAAAGTCACGCTTACTGTCGCTAACCTTAATAAGCAAAATGTGACGATTGACAGCGATTATACATTGGCACTTGATAAAGATTATTCGCCAAGTGAAACTGTCGTGGCAGATTTTGACGGCTCTGCTTATAAGACAGCGCAATTTAGCGACGGTTACACCGTTTCGGGCAACACGATAATTTATACACCTTCAAGCGGTGGAGCGACTTTATTCACATTGACAAACGCGATGATTACTGACGCTATCAAAGTTGATACTACTGCTAAGAAAGTTACATTGACGGCGGCTAATCTTAACAAAAAGAATGTGACGGTAGACGGTGGCTATACTCTCATGCTCGATAAAGATTATGCGTCTAAACAAACTAAGGCAGCAGGCTTTGACGGTTTTGCTTATAAGACAGAGCAAATCAGCGACGGCTACACCGCGTCTGGCAACACGATAATTTATACACCTTCAAGCGGTGGAGCGACTTTATTCACATTGACAAACGCAACGATTACTGACGCTATCACTGTTGATACGACTGCTAAGAAAGTCACCCTGACTGCCTCTAATCTTAACGGCAAAAGTATCACGGTTGACGGTGAGTATACTCTCGCGCTTGATAAAAATTATGAGCCGAGTGAAAAAGTTGCAGATGGCTTTGTTGGCAACGTTTATAAGACGGCACAATTTAGCGACGGTTACACTGCGGCAGGCAACACAATAAATTATGTTGCGGCAAGTGGCGGCGAAACTTTATTCACACTCACCAACGTGGCAACCACCGAAGGAATCACTGTTGACACCGCTAACAAGAAAGTTACTTTGACAGAGGCTAACCTAAATAAAGCAAATGTGACGGTTGACGGCGGTTATACTCTCGCGCTCGATAAAGATTATGCGTCCAAACAAACGAAGGCGGCAGGTTTTGACGGTTCCTCTTATAAGACGGCGACAATTAGCGACGGTTACACTGCGTCGGGCAACACAATAAATTATGTTGCGGCAAGTGGCGGCGAAACTTTATTCACACTCACTAACGTGGCAACCACCGACGGAATCACTGTTGACACCGCTAACAAGAAAGTCACTTTGACAGAGGCTAACCTTAACGGCAAAACTATCACGGTTGACGGTGAGTATACTCTCGCGCTTGATAAAAATTATGAGCCGAATGAAAAAGTTGAGGCAGGGTTTGACGGCAACGCTTATAAAACGGCACAAATTAGCGACGGATACACTGCATCGGGTAACACGATAACTTATATTCCTACGAGTGGCGGTAAAACTTTATTCACACTCACCAACGCGATAATCACTGACGCTATCAAAGTTGATACGACTGCTAAGAAAGTAACATTGACGGCGGCTAATCTTAACAAAAAGAATGTGACGGTTGACGGTGGCTATACGTTGGCACTCGATAAAGATTATGGATCTAAGCAAACGAAGGCGGCAGGTTTTGACGGCAACGCTTATAAGGCGGCGACAATGAGCGACGGTTACACCTCTTCTGGCAACACGATTACTTATGTGGCGGCAAGCGGCGGCGAAACTTTATTTACACTGACAAACGCGACAATTACCGATGACATTACCGTTGACGCTGTCAATAAGAAAGTCACGCTTACTGCCGCTAACCTTAACAAGCAAAATGTCACAGTCGACGGCGATTATACTCTCGCGCTTAAAGATGTATCCGCTCCTAAGCAGATAAAGGCGGCGGGTTTCGACGGCACCTCTTACAAGACGGCGACAATCAGCGAAGGCTACACTGCATCGGGTAACACGATAACTTATATTCCTACGAGTGGCGGTAAAACTTTATTCACACTCACCAACGCGATAATCACCGACGCTATCAAAGTTGATACGGTTAATAAGAAAGTTACGTTGACAGCAACTAACCTTAACGGCAAAACTATCACGGTTGACGGTGGTTATACGTTGGCACTCGATAAAGATTATGCGGCTAAACAGACAAAGTCGGCGGGTTTCGACGGCAACGCTTATAAGGCGGCGACAATGAGCGAAGGCTACACTGCGTCGGGCAACACGATTACTTATATTCCAACGAGTGGTGGCGAAACCTTATTCACACTCACCAACGCAAAAATCACCGATGACATTACCGTTGACACCGCTAATAAGAAAGTTACGTTGACAGAAACTAACCTTAACGGCAAAACTATCACGGTTGACGGTGGTTATACGTTGGCACTCGATAAAGATTATGCGTCTAAACAAACGAAGGCGGCTGGTTTTGACGGCAACGCTTATAAGACAGCAACAATAAGCGAAGGCTACATCGCTTCGGGCAACAAAATTATTTACACGGCGGCAAGTGGCGGCGAAACCTTATTCACGCTAAAAGACGCGACTATTACAAAAGACATTGTTGTTGATACTACTGCTAAGAAAGTTACATTGACGGCGGCTAATCTTAACAAAAAGAATGTGACAGTTGACGGTGGTTATACGTTGGCACTCGATAAAGATTATGCGTCTAAGCAGACAAAAGCGTCTGGTTTTGACGGTTCCGCTTATAAGACAGCAACAATGAGCGAAGGCTACACTGCGTCGGATAACACGATAACTTATATTCCTACGAGTGGCGGTAAAACTTTATTCACACTCACCAACACGACAATCACTGACGCTATTACTGTTGACACAACCGCTAAAAAAGTCACGCTTACTGCCGCTAACCTTAATGACAAGGACGTAACAGTTACTGGCGACTACAAGCTGAGTCTTGCTAAAGACGTTCCAACTGCGACCGTCAAAACCGACGGTTCCTTTACCAAATTCGCCAACGGCATTGCCACCTATAAAACAACCGCCTACAGCGATTACTACACCCTTAAAAATAATAAAATTACACACACGGCGGCAAGCGGCGGCAAAGTCGTTACAATCGCTGGACTCAATTCTAAGACGAAACTCGCTACAATTAAGTCGGGAATTAAAGTAACCGTTCAAAAAGACGGCTCTTTAAAAATCGCGTTTAACAATGCAAACGTCCTCACCACTAAAGCTCCGACAGTCACGGTGGATAAGGGCATAAGTTATACGCTCACAGTCGCCGACAGTCTTAAGCCTGCCACTCTCACACCCGATTGGAAAGTCAGCGGCACCAATGCAAGTTTGAAAACCGATACAAGCGCGGGTTACACGGTCTCGAAAAATAAAATTGTTTACAGCTCGAAGAAAACCGGTTCTGCGAAAATGGAGCTGGGCGGCTTAGTTAAAAATGCCAAACTGACTGCGCCCGCTAAAAAAGTTGTCACACTTGATACGGCGATTCTTGGTAAAAATACGTCGCTTAAATCCAATGCCGAAAATTATTCGGTTAAGCTGACGGGCAACATGAGCGGCAAAAAATTCACGGGAACAGCAAATGCCGACACCCTTAACATAGCGGCGAATAATGCGGCTGTTTTAGGCGGCGCAGGCAATGATAAATTCACGGTCAGCGGCGCGAAAGTCACTGTCACAGGCGGCAAAGGCAACGATACTTTCAACTTGAGCGGCAAAAATCCCGTCCTAATTTACAGCGCGGGCGACGGCAATGATAAAGTCAATTACGTTAAAGGTCTGCAAGTAAGCTTGAGTGGCAGTACCGAAATTAAAACACTCGGCAAAAAAGATTCAACGCTTGTGCTCGGCTTTGGTAAAAATTCTTCCATAAGCGTTACGGGTGCCAAAACTGCCGATACCCTTAAAGTCGCAAGCAGTAGCGGTTCGGTGACACTCTCCGCTGATAAATTTGACCTCGCAAGTAAGCTGACGTTTAATAGCAAAAATTCTTCCGTAAAAGTCGCAAAGAACTTTACGGGCACTCTCACGCCAAGCGACGACATTTATCTGGGCGGTAAGAAACTTGCCAACGTTGCGACGATAAACGCGGGCGCGGCGACGGGCAAAGTTACAATAAGTGGCAATGCCAAAGCGAATACTATAATCGGTGGCTTAAATAGCGATTCAATAAGTGGCAATGCGGGCAATGATTCATTGGTTGGCGGCAAAGGCAACGATAAACTTTACGGCAACGCTGGTAACGATACTTTATTTGGCGGTGTTGGCAATGACACTTTATCGGGCTACAGTGGCAAGGACAAGCTTTTTGGCGGCGCAGGTAATGACTCACTTTTAGGTGGCAAAGGTAATGACAGCCTCTGGGGTAACGCAGGAGCCGATACTTTTATCTACGGAAAAGGCGACGGGCAAGATATTATTTACGGCTTCGCCAATGATGACATGCTAAAGATAACGGGAACTTTCTCCGCGTCTTATAATAAATCTAAGAAGGAAATTTATTTTAATGTTGACTCAACGGCTAAAGCAATCACGCTAAAAGATTTCACGACGACAAGTTTTAATATCAACAGTTCGTCTTACAAAATCAGCGGTACAAAGTTAATTAAAAAATAAAATCTGCGCGGTAAAATTTTTCCTCCAATAATTTCGGAGGATTTTTTTTAGCCGTGATTAATTTTGGAGGCAAGGACGCCCGCGCCGAATCCGTTATCAATGTTGACGACGCCCACGCCCATTGCGCAACTGTTCAGCATTGACAAAAGAGCCGCTAAGCCATTAAATGACGCGCCATAACCGACACTTGTTGGCACCGCGATAACGGGACGCCTTGTGAGTCCGCCGACGACGCTCGCCAATGCGCCTTCCATGCCCGCCACGACAATTATCACGTTCGCAGAAGTAATTTTATCTATGTGAGCAAAAAGCCTGTGAATACCCGCGACGCCGCAATCATAACAAGTTTCGACAAAATTTCCCCAGAGATAAGCCGTAAGTCGTGCCTCTTCCGCAATGGGAATATCGCTTGTGCCCGCAGTCACGATTAAAATTTTTTTATGCTCGTCGCGTTGCAAAGTCTTATCGCGGTCAACGTAAATCATTCGCGCAGTTTCGTCGTAAATCGCCGCTGGAATTTCTTCGTGTAAAAATTCAAATTGCTCGCGGCTCGCTCGACTTGCTATCAAGTTGCCCGCGCTCCGTTCGTAAAGATTTTTAAAAATAATTTTGAGTTGCTCCTTAGTCTTGCCGGGCGAATAAATAACTTCTGGGAAACCTTGACGGAGTTCGCGCCCGTGATCTATCGTCGCAAATCCTAAACTCTCCGTCGCCGTCGAAAAATTTTTCAGCTCGTCAATAATTTTTTCCTCTGAGACTTCGCCTGCTTTATAGCCGCGCAGAAGTTCAATCAAATTTTTTTCTTTCATAGTGTTCACCTCTCCCATTAATGTAAATCATAAATCTTACTCTAAGTCAACCAATCACTTTTCTTTTGTGCTTTTTGTTGATAACTGCTATAATCAACTTAAAAGCGAAGGAGGGTTTAAAATGAGCGAAAATCATCAGCTGTTCGGCACGGAAGACCTGCGCGGGAAATTGTCCGAGCACGGCTACAAAATGACGCCGCAACGCAAGGAGATTCTTCAAATTTTCGTCGACCATTCGGATTATCACCATATGAGCGCGGAGGACGTTTACAATATCCTTCGCGAAAATAAATCGGAAATCGGCTTGGCGACGGTGTATCGCTCTTTGGATTTGTTGTGCGAACTGGGGATGCTCGTTCATGTCGATTTCGGCGACGGTTGCGCTCGCTATGAACTCAATTCCGCCGACCCAAAAGTTCATCATCATCACCATTTGATTTGCCTCAAGTGCAAGAAAGTTATCGAGTTCGAAGAAGATTTGCTGGAAATGTTGGAGGCTTATATCGAAAAAAAATCCGGCTTTCAAATTCTCAATCACGAAGTAAAATTTTTCGGCTACTGTAGTGATTGTCGTGCGGAGAGTGAGGAGGAAATTTTTTGAGCATTAAGATAAAAAAATTGAGCCTGCGCGGCGACGGAGATTTTTCAAAGATTGTCGGCGAAGTTTTGCGTTCGCTGAATATCGAGACGGTTAAAGAAGACGCGGCGGCTGACTTCGACGGCTTGGAAGTTTTTAACGAGATTATCGGCAAGCAAGTTATCACGCGGATAAAAATTTTCTTCGCGGGCAGTGCGGTATTTCTTAAGAAAAGTTCGCAGGTTCGCCCCGATGAAAGATTCGGCGCGGAAGTTAATCGCCTTGTGAAAAAAAATTTGTACTTGCTCCTTGCCAATAATTTGAGTCTCGACCGTGTTCCCTACGGAATTCTTCACGGCGTGCGCCCAACGAAAATTATTCAGCGTTGGCTCGACGAAGGCTTTGGCGTCACAAGTCACGGCGTCATTGACCGCGATAAAATTTGTCGGCGCGTTTACTCCGATTATCTTACCGACCGCGATAAAGCGCAACTCCTTACTGAAGTTTCGATTAGCCAGCTCCCGATTCTAAATTCAAGCGACAAGAAAACTATCGGCGTTTATATCGGCATTCCCTTTTGCAAGACGCGCTGTCTTTATTGTTCGTTTCCTTCGCACGTCCTGCCCGCCGAAGATAAAATTGCCGAGTTCATGACGGCTTTGACTCGCGATATTGAGGCGGCGGCTGATGAAATTAAACGTTACGGCTTTAAAGTTCAGACGATTTATGTTGGCGGCGGCACTCCGACTGCTTTGCCCGAAAAATTTTTTGCCGAGATGATTGAACTTGTTCATAAGAATTTTTATGGCGCGGGCGTCGAAGAATTTACGGTTGAAGGCGGGCGACCCGATACGATTACCGCCGAAAAAATTTCCGTCATGAAAAATTTCGGTGTTACGCGAGTTAGCGTCAATCCGCAGACTATGCAACAGCGAACGCTTGACTTTATCGGACGTAAACACACCGTCGAAGATTTTACGCGAGCCTTTAACGAGTTGCGGGCGGCGAGCGATTGGAAAATAAATACCGATTTAATTTTGGGCTTGCCGGGCGAACGGCTTGACGACTTCAAGGACAGTTTGGAAAAAGTCCTTGCGCTTAAGCCCGACGATATAACTTTGCACGCATTGGCGATTAAACGCGGTTCAAAGTTGCAGGTGCGTCTTGCCGACCAAGTAAACCGTCTTGAAGATTTTAATTTGCCGAGCGACGCGGAAGTCCGCAAAATGGAAGAATTCGCCGAAAAAATTCTGCGCGGGGAAAATTATCTGCCGTATTATCTTTATCGTCAAGGCTATTCGAGCGGGCAGATTGAAAATGTCGGCTGGTGCAAGCGCGGCGCGGAAGGAATTTACAACGTTCAGATGATGGGCGAGCGTCAAATAATTTTGGGCACGGGCGGCGCGGCGTCTACCAAAGTTCCCGACCGAATTAATAAAAAAATTCAGGCGTCGTTCAATGCAAAGGACTTGACGACTTATCTGCGCGACGTTGACAAATACATTGAGCGGCGTGAAAAAATTTTGGCGGAAGTTTGCGGGCAAGTCGATTCGGAAAGTCAAGCAGATGAAGATATAAATTCCGATAGTGAAAATCGCGCCGATAAAAAATTTTCCTTAGATAAAGTTATTTCAGCGGTTGACAATCTTTCGGACGTGGTTGAATTTATCGCAGACGGAGGAGACGGGGGAGGAGATTAAATAATGGCGTATGTTAATAAGGAAGACATGGTTGATATTTTTCGCGACACGGAAGAATTTTATAAGAGCGACGAGAATTTGAAACGTGCGATAACCGATTCGATAAAGGGCACGCAATTTTACGGCGCGGAAGATTATCCGTCGTTGCCCGAAAAGCGATTCGATAAAACGGAAATCACAGTCATAAAGCGTCGGACGTTTGACGCGGCAATTTCAATGCAACGGAAGCATTTAGAGTTGAGAATAGCAGTTCATAACTTTGCGTCGGCGACTAATCCGGGCGGTGGCGTGTTATACGGCTCGCGGGCGCAAGAAGAGGCTCTTTGCCGTTGCTCGACGCTTTATCCAGTACTCGACACCGAAAATAATTGGGAAAATTACTACAATGTCAATCGCGAACGCAAAGACCCGCTCCACGACGACGCTTGCATTTATTCGCCGGAAATTATAATTTGCAAAAGCGACGGTGACAGACCTGCGCGGTTGCCGCGTGATAAGTGGGATTTGGTCGACGTGATAACGATAGCCGCGCCGAATCTGTCTAAGTTTCAAATAAGCGACGAAGAACTTTTCGCGCTCCAAGAAAAAAGAATTCGGCATATGTTCACAGTCGTAGCTCATCAAGGCGCGGAGATTTTCGTGACGGGTGCCTTTGGTTGCGGTGCGTTCAAAAATAATCCTGAAGTCGTCGCGCAGGCTTATAAAAAAGTTCTGCCCGAATTCGAGGGCTATTTTAAAGAGATTGTCTTTGCCATTTTCTGTCGCTCGAACGAGTTAAAAAACTTTGAGCTGTTCAAAAAAATTTTGGGCAAGGGAAAATAAGTAAGGGAATCTAAAAATTTGAGGAGGCTGATAACTGTTGACGAATGAACTTTCACAGCCGAACGAGATTATTCAGAGAGGCAAAATTTCCCGTTCCGAAAAGAGATTCGACGACCCGTCTTACAAAGAAAAAAATCTTGAACACTTAAAAAAATCCATTGAGCAACTGAAAAGCGGCGAAGTCGTGGGTAAATCTTTCGACAAGCTGAGGAAACTGGTTAATGGGATAATTTGACGATTTAAGGAGGTTAGAAATTTGCTGACGAATGCGCCGAGAGGCACCAAAGATATTTTACCGAATCAAATTGACGGCTGGATTCGGCTTGAAAATAAAATTCGGGAGCTATGCGCTCTTTACGGCTATGAAGAAATTCGCACGCCGACTTTTGAGCACACGGAACTTTTTCTGCGCGGCATAGGCGAGGGCACGGACGTTGTTGATAAGGAAATGTACACGTTCACGGACAGAGGCGACCGCTCGATAACGTTGCGCCCCGAAAATACGGCGTCGGTCGTTCGCGCCTATTTGCAGAATAAACTTTACGCGAACGCGGGACTGACGAAACTTTTTTATATCGGCTCGATGTTCCGCTACGACAGACCGCAGGCGGGACGTTTAAGGGAATTTCATCAATTCGGCGTTGAGGCTTTAGGCGAAAAAAATCCTGCGGTTGACGCCGAGATAATTTTATTGGCGTGGGATTTCTTAAAGAGCTTGGGACTTAACGACTTGAAGTTGAAGATTAACACGGTAGGTTGTCCCGCGTGCCGACCGATTTTTAAAAGGAAACTCACGGAATATTTCACGGAAGAGGCTGATGAACTTTGCGGCGATTGTCGGCGTCGTCTTGAAAAAAATCCGTTGAGAATTCTCGATTGTAAAGTCGACGGCTTGAAAGAATTTATGGAGGACGCGCCCAAGATTGAAACTTGTCTTTGCGACGATTGCCGCGAACATTTTAACGCTTTGAAGAAATTTTTGACGGCGGCGGGCGTTGAATTTGAAGTTGACAACCGACTTGTGCGCGGGCTTGACTACTACACTAAGACCGCCTTTGAAATTCAATATGCGCCGCTCGGTGCTCAATCGGCAGTGGCGGGCGGCGGTCGCTACGACGGCTTGATTAAAGAAATTGGCGGCGACGATACTCCTGCAGTCGGCTTTGCGGCGGGCTTAGAAAGAATTTTGCTCGCGCTTGAACTCCAGAAACTCTTGCCCGAACAAGATAAAAAAATCGCCGCGTTTATCGTGTCGAGTGGCGCGGCGGCTGAAACTTATGCTTTCAAACTTTTAATTGACTTGCGACGTAAAAATATTTCGGCGACTATGGACTTTGGCAAAAAAAGTATGAAGGCGCAAATGAAGGCGGCGGCTAAATCGGGCGCGAAGTTCGCATTGATTATCGGCGAAGATGAAGTTGCCGCCGAGACCGTCACCATAAAAAATTTGGAGACCTCCGCGCAGGAAGTTATCCCCGTTGCCGAAGTCTCCGATAAGATTAATTGCCTCTAAAAAAGTTTTCTAGATTCTCGGTTAGATTTTCTTGGGCGGTGAGTACTGCCTCAAAAATTGTTAATTTAGTTGTTGACGCGCCGGAAGTCTGCATAGACAGCGTTAATCCATTTTCGTCTAAAATAATTTCCTCAAGCGTGACATGCCTGCCGCCCGTAAGTGTGTCACGAATTTTTTTTGCCTTCAAAATGCGAATCAGCACATACTTACAATTATTATTCTTAGCGGCGGTAGCGAATTCGCTAAAGTTATCGTCGAAGTCATTATCCTCTTGAATCTCAAGGCTTTTCTCTGCGGCAAAAGTTAAATCGCCAAAATGATTCGTCAAGCCGTCATTGAGCGTGTTGAAAATAATTTCTTCATACGAAACTGGCAAGCTGTCCTTGACGACAAGAATCGGAGCAACGTAAATCGGCGCATAGATTTTATTTTGCGTTTCATATCTGAAGTTGCCGCCCGCGTTGAGATAATCACGAATCGCGCAGTCAAGATAAACCGACATGAGATGCTTAAAATGTTTACTCGAAGCGTTTGTTCTCTCGTATTCCAAAACTTTTCCGAATTGAACATAGCCGAGCTTATGCAGAGATTTTTTGATAACGTCGCCCTTCATCAATACGCGGGTTAAGTCAATTTTGTTTTCGTAAGCATTTGCCAACGCCTGAGAGCCGACAGCAGGAGCCGCGAAAGTTATAACCTTCAGTTGATTTTTTGGAATGCCCGCGTCTGTCAAACGAATTGCCGCGATTGTCGCAACTGCGCCGCCTAAACTGTGTCCCGTCAGATAAAGCGTCTCATACGGATTTTGATTAAGGGAATTTACCAAACGTTCGGCAAGTCCGTCACCAAGCACTAAGTCTGTATAATCGCGAAAACCCCTATGCAAAAAAATTTCGTCGCTCGCGATTTTTTCTTTAGGGTCGATTGATTCGTCTTCATTTAAACGAACTCGCCCGACTCGAAAATCAACCTCAATATCTTTCCAACTTTCTGTGCCCGCGATTGTCAAAATTTTTGTGTTGCCCTTGCTGACAAGATAAGCTTTGGCATTGGCGCGATTATTTTTTTGCGATAAAGTTTCAATTTGCCAGCCGCGTTCCGTAACCATTGAACGCATTAATTGACTTTCTTTGTCGCTGTAAGCTCCCATTGAACAAATCGCGCAGACCATTCTTATTTCTGTCTCTTCAAGTTCGGTGCTTGCCTTCGCGCAGGTCGCAACGTTAAATAAGACGAACAGCGCGACTAAAAATTTTTTAATCAACTTAAATGCTCCTCAACGACTTCGACGCCGTGTTTAATGCAATCGGGGCATGAACAAAGCATTTTGCCGCTGTCGACGCCCTTGAGTTCACGACAAATTATCGAGCCGCATTTTTCGCGGAAATTATTCTGCATAGCCTTTGCAATTTTCATCGTCGCGCCCTTAGTCTTAGGCGAAGTCAAATTGCCCGAACTATTTTTCAAGCCCGCGATAAGCAATGCGCCCGTCAATGCGCCACAAACTCCGTCCATAGTTCCCATACCCAAGCCGAAACCTTCCGTCGCCTTGAATAAAGTTTCCTTCGGAACGTCAACCATGTCCGCGCAGGCAACTGCCACCGATTGCGAACAGCTGTAACCTTTGCGATGAAGTTCATCTGCCAACTTAATTCTCTCGTTCAATTTAAACTCTCCTTTTTTTTAGCTTTAAGCTTAGAGCTTTCAGCTTTCAGTAAAATCCTAAAAGCTAAAAGCTGACAGCTAAAAGCTATAAATTTTATGCAAAGAAACCTTTAATCTTATTCAGCAAAAGCCGGAAGAAAGATTTTTGCTCAACGTCAGCCGTCGTCACAACGTCAACTGCCGCCGCTTCCCGTCCGTCGGGCAATACTACGCGAATTTTGCCAATCGTCTCGCCGCTCGTTATCGGTGCCGTCAATTCGGCAGGTAAGTCGTAAACTATTTCATAAGCGTTGGAGTCGCCCTCGAAGACTGGCATAATTATTTCGCCCGCCGTCTTAACTTGCATTGACTTGCGACGCCCCGAAACTATTGGCAAGGTTTTAACGACTTCGCCCGGTTGAATCAAAGTCTGCGAAGACACGCGCCCGAATCCGTAATCCAACAGGAAAATTGAATCGTTCCAAATGTAAAGGCTATCAAGAACGACCGCGATTAATAGAACGCCGTTTTGCCTAGCCGCCGTTACAAGACAACGTCCCGCCGCGTCGGTGTAGCCCGTCTTGACGCCGTTCGCGCCACGATAAAGCCACAGCATTTGATTTTCATTGCGCAAAAGTTTAGTGTCGTCGTGAATCCAGCCGAAAGAAATTTCTTTGGTACTGCAAATTTCCTCAAAGTGCGGAATAGAAAAGCCGTGCTTAGCCATAATCGCCAAGTCGCGAGCCGTCGTGTAATGATTCGGGTCGGGCAAGCCGTTTGCGTTCGTGAAGTTGGTATTAACCGCGCCCAAATCGTGAGCTTTTTGAGTCATGCGAGCCGCGAATTCGGGCACGTTTCCGCCGCAATGTTCAGCAATAGCAATCGCGCCGTCGTTACCCGAAATTAACATCATGCCATAAAGCAAATCGCCGAGAGGAATTCTTTCGCCGACATCAAGCCAAAGCGTCGAGCCTTCCGCATTGTAAGCACCGGGACCGACAGTAACAATTTCGTCAAGCTGATTACTTTCGAGCGCGGTTATCAGCGTCATCATCTTAGTTGTACTTGCTGGGAACATGTGCTGGTCGGGGTTGCGTTCGTAAAGGACATGCCCCGTTGACGCCTCAATAACGATAGCCGCCGTTGCCGTCACGTTCGGAAGTGCATCGTCGGGCGCGACAGGTCTTGTATTCTGAATCGGCGTGACTGAATAGCCGGGGTTGAGTCCCGAATTTTCCGAAGTCAAAGTTTGTTGCAATGGGCGAGCAATTTCTCCACGCGGAGCCTCGTCGAGCCGCATGAGTTCAGACGCTGGCATTCCTATCGCGCCCGCCTCCGCATTGAAAATTATAAGCGATATTGAAATTGCCATTGCCCAAAATTTTTTAAAGTTCAATTACCTCTCTCCCTTGTCTTACATTCCGTAAACCATTGCTTTCATCATCAAATCGGGGTCGCGCTCGCGAATTATTTCGCTTTCGGGCAACCACTCTTCCGAAAACAACGGCAAATTTTCTACCAGCTCTTTAACTATTTTACTCATGCTGTCTATCGCCCGTGAATCTTGCCGCGACTTCAAGAATTCTCCCAAAGTCAAGCCGACTGTGAACATATCGCCTTCGTCTAATGCCCGCGTCGTCGGATCTAAACTCGACAGCCTTAAGACCGGATAATTTATTTTTTCGTCAGAAGTCATCAACTTTTCTGCCTTGACCAATAAGCCCGCCTGCGCGAGTTTTTCTTCAAGCTCCTTGCCGTCTTGATTTATGCGGACAAGTACTAAATGATTTTCTGTCGGGACTAAAACTTCTGCGCCCGCCTTTTTTAAACCTTTTTCCAAAGCCCGCGCATTTATCAATATCTGTTGAGCGTAGTCGCCGTATTCTTCGCAAGCAACTTCTCGAAATGTTATCGCCAAAGCCGCCATGACGTTCTTTTTCAGCGATATATATCCAGTTTCGATTAATTTACGTTCCAAAGCCCCTGCAAATTGCTTTTTACATAAAATTATTCCGCTCTGAGGTCCGTGAAGTGAATCGCTTGCCGAAAAGGTTGCAACGTCTGCATAGGGCACGGGCGACGGAATTTTTTTAGCGACGACTAAGCCAGCATTTTGCCCTAAGTCAACCCATAAAATCGCGCCGACTTCATCAGCTATATTGCGCATTTTTTGATAATCAATGTTGTGTGGATAGTTCACGGGCGAAAAAATTATCATTTTCGGCTCGCTGATAAGGGCAAGCGAACGAACTTTATCATAGCTTAAGCGAAACGTTCTAGGCTCAACGGCAAATTTTATAAAAAAATACTGCTCGTCGGTACAATACTCGCTTTTTCTAAGGTTAAACGATAAAATATTTTCGTCGGGTTTAGCAAAAGTCTTTAAAACAACTCTGGACGCCGCCGCCGCATCTCCAGTACGGACTATAGCATGTTCAGCCCCGAAAAGTTGACAGGCACGTTTGACGGCAAGTTTTTCAATTTGGCTGTAGTGCTGAGCCGAATATTGCCCGATGAAATCATTGCCAACCGCGCTACCTTTTATGTATTGAGACAATGGCGACGCGGCACTATCAGTTGGTATTAAAGACAATGTATAAAGTTGTCGGTCGAGAGAAATTTTCAGCAGAGAACTCAATTCGGGGTCAAATTTCTGGAGCCTCTTAAACAATTTTTTATCCACGATAAAAATCGCCTCCTCTTAAGCGATTCCTGTCAGCATGTAAAATAAAATGCACAGGAACGGCACGAAAAATTTTAAGCCCATTAAAACGATTATGTCGTAATAAGCTTCCTTGTGAGTGAGTCCGCAAATCGCAAGCAACGTGACGAGTGCGCCGCAATGCGGAACTGGGTCGATTCCGATTGACGCTATCGCAATGATTCTGTGCAATGCCTCAAGCGGTATGCCTTGCGCCGCCGCCATTTGCGACCAAGTTTCGCCAAGCATACTCAAAGCGATTGTCAAGCCGCCCGACGCCGAGCCAGTTATACCGCCCATAATATTCGTCGTAATAACCGCCGAAACTAAAGGACCTGCGCTGTCGCCAATGCCGATAAGAATTTCTTTAATCGGCAAAAAGCCCGGCATACTCACCATAACCGAGCCGAACGCAAAGCCCGACGCAACATTTAAAACCGCCGCGCACGAAGAAACAGCCCCGTAATTTATCGTCGACAAAATATTTTCTCCGCCGCGCATAAATTTTCTGCGACCAATATAAGCCGCCGCTATCGAACTCAAAATCAATGCTACGCTGATTGACCAAATGGCTTGAATTTTTCCGACGCTCGCCGCCAATAAACTCAAATGCAACGGTGAAAATTTTTCAAGGCTTGCCTCGTCCCAATGAAAGCCCCATTCCCAATGAAACGGATTGCTCAAAATTACATTGATGACGATAACCATTAACAGCGGTACCAATGCCAATTTCCAATCGGGAAGGAGCCTATCCTTGCGCTGTTTTTTCTCCGAAACTTCGCCGTAACCTTCGCCCGCCTCCTGTAATTTTTTAGCGCGGAAAGTCAACCAGCCCATGCTCATTGCCATAAAAACTATCGTCGCGAAAATGCCAAGTCCGACGCCCGCCCATGTTGACGTTCCGAAATACGATGACGGGATAATATTTTGAATTTGCGGCGTACCCGGCATTGCGACCATTGCAAAGGAAAATATTCCCATCCAGAGCGTTGCGGGCAATAATTTTTTTGGGATATTTGCCTTGCGAAAAATTTCCGCGCCGAAAGGATACATGACGAACGCCACGACAAAGACGCTGAGTCCGCCGTAAGTCAGAGCCGCACAGCCGAGAATTACCGCTAAAACTGCTCGCGTTTCGCCAAGTATCGAGATAATTTTTCCTGCTATCGCCGACGCTAAGCCGCCCTTTTCCATTAGCCGCGCAAAAACCGCCCCGAATAAAAAGACGGGGTAATAAGTTTTCGTGTACTCCGCTAAGCGCGTCATGTAAAGTTCGCTGTATGTCGGCATGATTCCAAATTCGCTGACAAGTGCTGCGATTATGGCGAAGAACGGCGCGATTAAAATTATCGACCAGCCGCGATAAGCAAACATCATTAAGCCGATTATCGCCAAAGCTATGCAAAATGTTTCCAAACAAAATCACCTCTGCAAGAAAATTTAAGCCGAAACGTCTTCGAGCAAAAATCAGGAATCGGACGCTTCGACATAATTTAAAACATTTCGCAGCTTTAATCAAGTTTTTAATACAAGCGAACATTTTCTGCGCCGAGTAAATTTTTAAGCTCCTCGCGTAGTTCGGAGCCGTCAGAAATTTTTACGTCGAGTTTTTTCCATACGCCGTTCCTGTTTAGGAAAATTCGACTGTCGCCCGCATGTTCAGTAAAAATTTTTTTAAGTCCGTCAAACGTCGCGGGATTTTCGAGCCGCGCAGGTATCGTTAGCCAAAAATCCGCCTCATAATCTTCCGCCATTAAAACTTTGTCAGCCAAAATTTGAAGTGAGTCGCCCGAATTGTCGACGCGCCCCTCAATAACGACAATCATATCAACCTGCGCGATTTTCATTGTCTGATAAAAAAGATTCGGAAACAACGTAACGTCAATCGTGCCGCTAAAATCTTCCAACTTCAGATAAGCCATTGTATCGCCGCGCTTAGTCGTAAATCTTTTTACCTCCGTAATCAGCCCGCCGACTTTTACGCGCTTATTGGAAAATTTTTCGTCGCTAAGCTCTTCGCTCGTCGTAAGGTTGGAAAGTTTTTCGCGAAAATCGTCAAGCGGATGCCCCGAAATGTAAAGCCCTAACGTCTCCTTTTCCCATAACAAAATTTCTTTCTTGGAGCGTTCCTTAACGTTGGGAATTTTATTAACAGGGTCGGGGAATTCGTCTTCGCCAAAAAGATTCATTGCGCCGCTCCGACGCTCATTATATATTTTCGCGCCCGCCTCTATCGCAGAATCAAGCGACGCCAATAAAGCCGTGCGCCTTTTATCTAAGCTGTCAAACGCGCCGCATTTTATCAAATTCTCCAGCCCGCGCCGCGTAATATTTCTGAATTCTATTCGCCCGCAAAAATCTACAAGCGATTTAAATTTCCCGCCGAATTCGCGTTCGTAAATAATGCTGTTAGTCGTAACTTCGCCCACCGTCTTTATCGCCGACAAGCCAAAGCGAATCGCCGCGCCGTCTATCGTAAAATACGCCTCGCTCAAGTTTATATCGGGTGCCAAAACTTTTATCCGCATTCGCCGCGCAATCTCGATATAAGACGAAACTTTATAAGCGTCCGCCGTGCCCGACATCATTGCCGTCATAAATTCTGCGGGATAATGCGCTTTAAGATAAGCCGTCTGCCACGCCAACAAGCCATATGCCGCCGAGTGCGATTTGTTAAATCCGTAGTCCGCGAAGTGGCTCAACAGTTCAAAAATTTTATCCGCCAAAATTTTTTCGACGCCGTTTGATTCGCAACCTCTTAAAAAATTTTCCTTCTGCGCGAGCAATATATCTGCTTTTTTCTTGCTCATTGCCCGACGCAAAATGTCCGCTTGCCCCAGCGTAAATCCCGCCAACGTCTGCACGATTTGCATTACCTGTTCTTGATATAAAATGACGCCGAAAGTTTCTTTGAGTATCGGCTCAAGTTTCGGGTGCAAATATTCTTTGATTTTGCGTCCGTGTCTGCCCGCGATAAAATCTTCAACCATGCCCGACCCTAACGGTCCCGGTCGATATAGCGCGACTGTCGGGATTAAGTCCTCAAAGCCTTCGGGTTGCAATTCTTTAACCAACGTCGTCATGCCCTTCGATTCCATTTGAAAAATCGCGCCAGTTTCGCCCGCCTTTAACATTTTTGCTGTAAGTTCGTCGCGCAACGGAATTTTATTCAAATCTAGTTCAATGCCGCGTGTTTTCTTTATGTTTTCTAAAGCCGCCGCGATTGTCGTTAGCGTCCGCAAGCCGAGAAAGTCCATTTTCAGCAAGCCGAGTTCTTCGATTTTGTCTTTATCGTATTGCGTGACGACTGCGCCGTTTGAAATTTGCAACGGGACAATTTCATCGAGCGGCAATTTTGAGATAACGACGCCCGCCGCGTGTACCGACGAATGACGCGGTAATCCTTCCAACTTTTTTGCAAAGTCGATAATTTTTCTGGAGTCGTGATTATTTTCATATTCGCCGCGCAGGTCTTTAGATTTTTTAAGGGCGTCATCAAGCGTAATGTTTAGGACGTTCGGAATCATTTTGACGAGCCGCGAGCCTTCGGCGTAGGGAACAGCTAAAACGCGAACAACGTCACGAATCGCCGCCTTAGCCTGCAACGTCCCGAACGTCACGATTTGCGAAACGTGCTCTGCGCCATAGCGTTTGCGAACATATTCAATAACTTCATCGCGGCGAATATAGCACAAGTCAACGTCAATATCGGGGAGCGTGACACGTTCGGGATTTAAAAAGCGTTCAAAAAGCAGATTATGTTTAATCGGGTCAAGTTCTGTAATTTCCAAGACGTAAGCGACAAGACTTCCTGCCGCCGAGCCACGTCCGGGACCGACAGGGATTTTTTTACGGCGAGCAAAATTTATGAAGTCCCAAACGATTAAAAAGTAGCCATCGTAGCCCATGCCGTGAATAATTTCCAGTTCGTAATCAAGCCGCGCCTTAATTTCGTCCGTCAAAGTTTCGTAGCGTTCGGGAATTTTTTTATAGCAGAGGTCGCGCAGATATTTTTGAGGGGTTAAGGGTTGAGGGGCAGGGGGCAAAGGGAATTCGGGCATTTGAAATTTGCCAAAGTCAATCGTGACGTTACAACGCTCGGCGATTTTTAAAGTGTTATCGCAAGCGTCAGGCGCGTCGGGGAAAAGTTCGCGCATTTCTTCTGCCGACTTCAAATAATAATCGTCCGAAGAAAATTTTAATCGTTGCTCGTCATTAATCGTCTTGCCCGTTTGAATGCAAAGCAATAAATCATGAAATTGGCTATCTTCGCGGCGGACGTAATGAGAATCGTTAGTTGCGACAAGTGGGATATTCAATTCGGCAGAAAAATTTTTAAGGGCGTCACGAACTTTCCGTTCATCTTCAAGCCCGTGATTTTGTATTTCTAAAAAAAAATTCTCACGCCCGAAAATTTCCACGTACTCCTGAATCAATTCCTTAGCATGAAAAAAATCGTCCTTGAGAATTGCGCGGGGAATTTCTCCAGCAACGCACGCACTCAAGGCGATTAGTCCTTCGTGATATTTGCGCAAAATGTCTTTGTCGACACGCGGACGATAATAAAAACCTTCCGTGCCCGCTAAACTCGCCAGCTTTACCAAATTTTTATAGCCAGTATTATTCTCGGCAAGCAAGATTAAATGGAAATATTTTTTGCCGTCAATCTTCTCACGGTCGAAACGCGATTGCGGCGCAACATAAAATTCACAGCCAATAATCGGTTTAATGCCGCGCTTTTGAGCCGCCTTGTAAAAATCTATGACGCCGTACATTGTGCCGTGATCCGTTATGGCGAGTGAATTCATGCCGAAATTTTTAGCCGCGTCGAGGAGGTCGTTAATACGAGCCGCGCCGTCAAGCAAGCTGTATTCGGTGTGAACGTGCAGATGAACAAAATTTTTTTCACTGACCACTTATCACTTCCTCCTTGCCACTTTTTTATAAAATTATACCAGAGCCGCGCAGATTGTTCAAATTCTTATTGCAACCAAAAGATTTTCTGATATAATGCGGGCGAACGAAAGGAGGCGAAAAAAATTTTCATGCTCAAAAAGATTTTAATCTGCGCGATGACTTTGGCGGCGATTTTAATAGCGGGTTGCGGCGGCGAAGAAAAAGTTGCTGGCACTCCCGATAAAGCAATCCTAGCTTATGCGGAAATCTTCATGAAGGGCGACTCCGAACACTTGGCGGCGGCGGGTTTCTCCGAAGCTTACAAGGAAAACATTCGCGGGCAAATGATTGAGGCGTTCAGCGAATCCTTCAAAGACGTTACGCCGCTCAATGAAGAAAGTTTATCTGCCATTTCTAAAAAGTTCTATTCACGATTCAAAGACGAAATAAAATTCCAAGTGACGATTAAAAAGGCTGATGATAAAAATCCTGTCGTCGAGCTTAAAACTACTCCGCCTGATCAAGTCGGCGCGAATAGGGCGGCACTCTCTAACGACGAGTTAATCGCGTTAATCGGCATGGTCGGACAACTCAAAGCCGACGGCGTAACCGACGAGCAACTTAAAAGCAATGCTGACGTTCAGAAATTGGCGGTGACTGCGCTGGAAAAATACATTGACAATATTCCTTTGCAACCCGAAAAAACTTTGGACGTAACTTGCGAGGCGGTTCAAGGCTCCGACGGAAAAACCCTTTGGGTTCCCAAAGACTTAAAAGTTTTCAAGAATTTTATTCGCGGTCAAGATTAATTTGGCATTACAAAAATTTTTCATACAATTTATCAGGAGGTAAATCTTCATGTTGAAAAAAATTTTATTTGGAGCGTTGACAGTTTTGCTCACGCTCAGTTTGGTTGGTTGCGGCGGCAAGAAAGATGAAGGTGCCGCTAAACCAGAAGAAAAGTCCGCTGAAGTCGTTGTAGAGGGCACTGCCGATAAAGCAGTTCTCGCCTATGCTCAACTTTACGCTTATGGCGTCATTGAAGACGAAAATCAAGCGGCGGCAGGTCTGACCGATGCCGACATTGAAAAAGCTCAAGAGCAGGTTATTAAGCCGATTATTGACGCTTTCAAACAGTATCCGCTTAGCGAAGAGAGCGTTGCAACCATGACCGCGCAGTACATTGAAAAACTTCATGCGGCAATGGCTATGAAGGCGACCGTCAAGACGGAAGACAAGGAACACCCCGTTGTTGAACTCACCGCAACCACAATCAATCAAGAAGGCGCAGCGCAAGTTGCCGAAAGTAATGCTGATTTGGTCGCGCTCGGTTCCGCTTACGGCGAACTTCAGGCTCAAGGCTTGACCGACGAACAGCTTAAGGAAAGCCCCGAATTCCAACAATTCGCGCTTGAATCAATCGACAAGTTCATTAACGAATTCCCGCTCAATCCCGAAGCCAGCATCGAAGTTACTTGCAATGTTGCTGAAGGTTCCGACGGCAAAAAGTATTGGGCACCCGCAGACCCCGCAGTTGTTGCAAAATTCGTGACGGGTCAGAAATAATTCATTCCGAATAATCGAAATCTCTAGTGGTTAGTGGTTAGCGTTTTCTAATCATTAGCCATTTTTTTTAACAAGGGAGATGAAATTATGCGCAACGCGATTCAAAGATTTTTCGTGCTGACAATTTTTCTCACGCTGACTTTCTCGATTATGGGTTGCGACAGCGAGCCTAAAGAAAAATTGGATCCGGTAGTTAAAAAGGCGTCCTTTACCGACGAATACAAAGCGGAGGACACTTGGCTCGTTTACTGGTATCTTTGCGGCACGGACTTAGAGACGGAAGGCGGCGCGGCGTCTGCTGACTTCCAAGAAATTTTGAACGTCAAACTGCCCGCCAACATAAAAGTTTTGATTCAGACGGGCGGAACTAATCAATGGCAAAATAATGTTGTCACTGCTGGCGCGGTTGAGCGTTATCTTTATAGCGCGGACGGCTTGCAGAGGGTTGAATCTTTGCCCGATGCCGACATGGGCGACGTTAATACTTTGTCGGATTTCATTAGCTACGGTGCGCAAATTCCCGCCGACCACAGAGTTTTTGTATTTTGGGATCACGGCGGCGGCTCGGCGGCAGGTGTTTGCTTTGACGAACGCACGGGCAATAATCTTGACTTGAATGATATTCGCAATGCTTTTACGGCGACTCATCAACCGTCAACTGACAATCCGCCGTTTGAAATGATTGGCTTTGACGCTTGCTTAATGGCGACTTACGACACGTTTAACACGCTTGACGGGCTTGCGAAATTTATGACGGCGTCCGAAGAAGTTGAGCCGGGGCTTGGTTGGAACTATACGGGTTGGCTCGGAGCTTTGGCGGAAAATCCCGCTATGGGCGGCGCGAAACTCGGACAAGTCATTTGCGATACTTATTATTCGGCGTGTTCAGAATACGATTTGGAAGATACCGTTACGCTTTCAGTCGTCGACTTCAACAATTTGCCTGAACTCCGCAAGGCTTATGAGGCATACGGACTTGAGGCTTTGAAAGCGGCTTATCAGAACCCCAGAAACTTTTTCTCCAACTTCGGACGCGGCGCGGTCAATGCGGAGAATTACGGCGGCAACAATCGACAAACCGGTTATACTAACATGGTTGACTTAATCGACTTGGCGACGAGCACAAAAACCCTTCTGCCCAAAACTAGCGACAGATTGATTAGCGCGGTTGACAATGCGGTTGTTTACAGAATCAACGGTGCTTATCGTAATAAAGGCGGCGGACTTTCCAGTTTCTATTCTTACAGCGGCGACGAACAAAGCCTTGTTAATTATCTCAATCAAGAGTCGGCTCCTCTTCCGCAGAAAATTTTGTACTACTACTTGATTTATGGCGAGATTCCCGAACAGGTAAAGGATTTTGTTGAACATGCGGAAGTTCCGGAAGCTCCCGCGCCTATGCCGACGACTCCGCCCGCGCAGAGGCAGGAGATTTTCCAAATTTCTCAGCTGGAAGATTTTGAAGTTCAAATGGATAAAGACGGCAATACTTTCGTTCAGCTTAACGCCGACCAAATGGATTTGTTGTCGAGTGTCCACTGTCAGCTTGCCTACATTGGCGTTGAAAACGACATAATTCTTTATTTAGGCTCCGACGCCGACATTAACGCCGATTGGGATAAGGGCATTTTCACGGACAATTTCAGAGGCGTTTGGCCAATGCTTGACGGGCACCCCGTTTACGTCGAAATTACGACGGAGAATGACGGCTACAATCTTTATTCGATTCCTATTAGGCTTAACGGCGTCGAATGCAATTTGCTGGTTGCCTATGTTTATGCGGACGAGAAATATTATATACTCGGCGCACGCAAGGGCATTGACAATCACGGCATGAGCGACCGCGACCTTATCAAGCTCCGCGCAGGCGACGAAATTACGACGATTCATTATGGAATGACGATTTCGGGCGACGATAACGACTTTACTAAAGTTGAGGTTGACACGTTCACGGTTACGGAAGACACGCAGATTAAGGATGAGCCGCTTGGCGACGGCAATTATGGTTATTGTTTTGAGTTCATGTCGCCGACCGATGACAGTGCACTTTCCAACTTTATAATGTTTACGATAAGAGACGGGCAAATCACGACCAACGTTGATATTCAATGACTTCAGGAACTAGGAGCGAGTTTCTAGGAACTAGTTCCTAACTCCTAATCCCTAGTAACCAGTTCCTAATAAAGGAGCGAGTTTCTAGGAACTAGTTCCTACCAGTTCCTACTTCCTAATCCCTAATCCCTACTAGTTCCTAGTTCCTACTTCCTACTTCCTAGCCCCTACAAAAAAAATTAGCCGTTCGATAAAATTCGAGCGGTTTTTGTGTTAAAATAGCCGTAAAAAATTTAGAGGAAAAAATATGTCTGCTAAAAAAAATTCGACGAGCTTGAGTTCGTTTGTGCCGCCGATTTTATTTTTACTATTCGATTATCTGGGCGTCGTGCTGAGCGAACACCTCGCCTTTATCCTGCGCGATTATCTCGACACGTGGAACCGCGTCACTTACATTTATGCCGACTCGTACATTTATGGAACGGTGCCGCTATTGTTTTTGATTATTCTTGGGCAATCGCGCAGTTATCGGCAAATGAAACCAGTCGTCGACACCATGCGCGACATCTTTCAATCGGTCTTCGCGGGTTGGATAGCGTCGATAATCATCATTTACTTTTTGAAGGCGAGCGACCAAGCTTCGCGGCTATTCATAATTTTATTCGGGCTATTCGTGCTAATAAATGTCTGCGTGATTCGCTACGCCGTCCTAAAATTTCTTAAGCGGCGCAATATCTTTTACGAGCCGATAATTTTAGTAGGAGCGGGACTTACGGCGGAGAAGTTGATAAAATTTTGGCAAGAGGATTTAGGTTACAGATATAAAATCGTCGGGCTGATTGACGACCACCCGATTTCCGAACAGCTCCCGAAAAATTTCCCGATATTGGGCGGCTTTGACGAAGTGCGCAGTATTGTTAGGGCGGCGAAAATTAATACTGTCGTAATCGCCGCGCCGGGTCTCGACAAGGAAAGACTTCAAGAACTCATCAATAAAATTCAGCCGCTTGTTAAAAATATTTCATTTATCCCCGACCTAATCGGAACGCCAATGTCGAGCGCGGAAATTTCTATTCTGTTCAGCGAAAAAATTCTTATGCTCAACTTGCGAAATAATCTGTCGCGTCCTTACAACCGAATCATCAAAAGAATTTTCGACTTGACGTTGACGATATTCGGCGGGCTATTGATTTCGCCGTTCTTATTGGCGATTGCGATTATGGTTTGCATTGACAATCGCGGGCAAATAATTTTCACACATAAGCGCGTCGGAGCGGCTGGGAAAAAATTTCCGTGCTACAAATTTCAAACTATGGTTCCTGACGCCGAAGAGAAATTGAAAAAGTATCTAGCCGAAAATCCCGACGCCCACCGCGAATGGGACGAATCTTTTAAGCTGACGAATGACCCGCGAGTTACTAAGCTTGGAAATTTTTTAAGGCGGACAAGTCTTGATGAATTGCCTCAACTTTGGAATGTGATTCGCGGCGAAATGAGCCTTGTAGGTCCTCGCCCGATTGTTCAAGAGGAAGTCCCGCGCTACGGCAAAAATATTCGCGAATATTATATGGTTTTGCCGGGAATAACGGGCATGTGGCAAGTTAGCGGTCGGAGCGATACGACTTATCCTGAGCGCGTCGCAATGGATACTTGGTACGTTCGCAACTGGTCGGTTTGGATTGACATTATGTATCTTTTCAAAACGGTCAAGGCGGTCTTTCGCGGCAAAGGAGCTTATTAATTAGGAATTAGGAATTAGTTTTTAGGAACTAGTAGTTATTAGTTCCTAGTTCCTAGTCCCTAGTCCCTAGTTACTAGGAATGTAAAGGAGAAAATTTTTTATGAGATTGATAGTTGGAATGACGGGCGCAAGCGGCGTGATTATTGCCGTTGAACTTTTGCGCCGCCTTAAAGAAGTTGAGTCAGTCGAGACGCATTTAATCATCACGGAGGGCGCGGAGCTGACAATTCGCGACGAAACGAACTTTAATATTTTCGATATTCGCCGCCTTGCCAATTACGTTTACGACGTGAATCAAATGGACGCCTCGATTGCCAGCGGGAGCTTTTTAGTCGACGGTATGATTGTCGTCCCGTGCACTATGAAAACTTTGGCGGGGATTGCGGCGGGCTACTGTGAAAATCTTTTGCTAAGAGCGGCGGACGTTTGCATTAAAGAAAATCGCAAGCTGTTGCTCGTGCCGCGTGAAATGCCTTTCAGTCGAATTCACTTGCGCAACATGAAAGAGCTTGCCGATTGCGGAGCAATTATTATGCCGCCCGTCATGACGTTTTACAACACGCCGTCGAGCTTGGAGGCGCAAATAAATCACGTCGTCAATAAAATCTTGCGACTGTTCAATCTTCCCGACGATATGATTGAGTGGCGTAAACCTTGATAAAAAAACGCGGCAGACAATTGACAAAAAAAAAAAACAATTATTATAATGCATAAAGCAACGTTTAATAACTAATGGCACGACGGAAAGGCGGTGAAAGCTTTTTTCGGGCAAAAGTATATCGGTGATTGGCGAATAACAAGTTTTTTAACAGGGATGGAGTAAATAACGATTGGTTGGACGCAAGCCCTGATTTAACCAACATGGGTACAGGTCACAAGCCATCGGCAATGGTTATGAAGGAGGTTATTTTTATGAGATACTTTGATGAACAAGTCGCTCTGCAATCGCTGGCAGACGCCCCCGAAAACGATACCCCCTTAGTTATCTCGGTAAGTTCTGGCACTGTCGATAACACAGTTAGCGGCGTAATGATTGAAGCCATTAGTGGCAATAACAAGATTTCCAATAAAGGCGCACTTGTTACAATCGTCGGCGGAAACGGCAATGATACCGTCGACAATAGCGGCTCTCCTCTCGTTACGATTAAAACAGGCGCAGGGAATGATTCAATCAAAAATATCGGCAGTTACGTTTCGATTGACGCGGGCAACGGCAACGATAAAATCACCAACAGCGGCGAGCACGTCTCGATTGACGGCGGCGCAAATGACGATACCATTAACAACAGCGGCTCTGACGCGACAATCAATGGCGGTGCAGGTCGTGATTCAATCTATAACGACGGAACCAAAGCCATTATAGACGCGGGCGCAGGCAGGAATTACATTTTCAACAGCAGTTTGGGCACGAATGCTGTAATCAACAGCGGAGATGATTCAGACCGTATTTATAATTACGGCAAAGACGTTAGGATATACGGCGGCGGCGACAAAGATACCATTGAGAACAGCGGCTCTAATGTCAATATTTTCGGCGGAGCGGGCAACGACCAAATCACCAATAAAGCAGCTGGCAACTACACGACGATTAACGGCGGAGAAGGCGACGATAACATTGTCAACTACGCCACGAACGTGACGATAAACGGCGGCGACGACAGAGATACTATTGATAACAGCGGTTCTAATGTCAAGATTTTCGGCGACGCGGGCGACGACAAAATTACCAATAACAATGGCGGAGATTCTGTCACAGTCAACGCGGGCGACGGTGACGATACTATTAACAATTACGGCAACTTCGCTGTACTCAATGGCGGCAACGGCAAGAATAAAATAACGAACAATTTCAACGCCAGTAACGTTTCTATCATGGGCGGCAATGACGATGATACCATTGACAACAACGGCTCGAACGTTACGATAGATGCGGGTAGCGGCTACAATCGTATAACGAACAGGGGCAAGAACGTTTCAATTAAAGGCGGTGCCGACGCTGATACTATTAGCAACAACGTTGGCGGCGACTCTGTAACGATTGATGCAGGTTACGGCAACAATCTCATAACGAACAGTAGCAAGAACGTTTCGATTAAAAGCGGCACAGGTAACGACCGCATTATAAACAGCGGCGATTCGATAACAATTGATGCAGGCGACGGCGATAACTACATAACGAACAGTAGAAAGAACGTTTCGATTAAAAGCGGCACAGGTAACGATTCAATTATCAATAACAGTAGCGGCAATTCAGTAACGATAGACGCGGGCGGCGGCGATAACTACATAACGAACAATAGCAAAAACGTTTCGATTAAAAGCGGTACAGGTAACGATTCAATTACCAACAGCGGTAGCTCAGTGACGATTGACGCGGGCGACGGTGCCGATGAAATTTATAATCGACTCGGTTCCAACGTTACACTCAAGGGCGGTGCTGGTAACGATTATATTTACATCAGATCGCATGGAAGAAATACCGATAGCAATGTTGTCAACGGCGGCGCGGGTAATGATACCATTGATATTTATCTTAGCAATGTCAAAACCGTCATTGAATACGGCGCAGGAGAAGGCAACGATTTAATTCATGTTGTCGGCAGTCCCAAATTAGAAGGCTCCAACTTGAACATTAAGCTGACGAGTGGCACTCTTGGCAGTACTTTAATAAATAGCGACGGCGACATTGTTCTTAACGTCGGCGATAATACTTTGACGCTTAGAGAAGCTCGCAGTGAAATTATCACGGTCGAAGACGCCAACGGTACAAAAACCGTCCTTAATCAAAATCCCAGAGAATCTGTCACGATCGCGGGTAATTCCTTCAGCGCGTCCGCCGATAAGAGCTACTACATTTACAACGCAAACAATAACGCCACGATAACCGCCAGTAATATTTCGGACGGCGTTGAAAATCTCGGCGATAAAGTTTTAATCCGCGCAGGTTCGGGTAATGATGCCATTAACAATAGCGGCGCAAGTGTCACTGTCGACGGCGGAGCTGGTAACGACTACATTAATAATTACGGCACGAATGTCAGCATATCGGGCGTTGAAGAAATTTCCAACTACGGCGATAAAACGACAATTAACGGCGTCAGTGGCAACGATACCATTTCCAACTACGCTAAAAATGTTATAATCAACGCGAACGACGGCGACGACGAAATTTCCAACCTCATATATGAACAGACTGAGCAAGATGAAAGCCTCACACCCGATAACGTTGTAATTAATTTGGGCGCGGGCAATGATAAAGTCGTCAACGAAGGCTCGAACGTGACAATCAACGCTAACTACGGCGACAACCAAATCGAAAACCGCATAAAGACTTTATATAACGAACAAACCCTGCAAGATGAAACCCTCACGCCCGATAACGTTGTAATTAATTTGGGCGCGGGCAATGATGCCGTCGTCAACGAAGGCTCAAACGTGACAATCAACGCGAATACGGGCAACAACCAAATCGAAAACCGCAACTCGAATGTTTTAATTAATGGCGGCGACGGCGGCGACCTCATAACCAATAACACAATTGCTACAGCTAACGATGGAAGTATTTTCTCGGAAAACGTAACGATAAATTCGGGCGCGGGCGACGACCAGATTGACAACTACGGCAATAATGTCACGATAGACGCGGGCATAGGCGACGATTATATTCGGAACGAAGGTTCGCATGTTTCAATTAATGGCGGCTCTGGTAGTAATGAAATTTGGAACTACGGCGAAGGTGTCACAATCGACGCAGGCAACGGCAACGATAACATTTCTAACAATGGCTCAAATGTTATAATCAACGCAGGTAACGGTAACGATAACATTTCTAATGACGGCTCAAATGTCACAATCAACGCCGGTGCAGGTAATGACACAATCAACAATATGAACAGTAACGTTCTGTTCAAGTACAATGACGGCGACGGCAACGATTATATTGAGGGCTTTAACGAGACTTCGACGCTCCGGATTTTAAGTGCGACTGGAACTTACTCGACAGTTAATGACGATTCTAACAATGTCATTGTATCTGTCGGCACGGGCAGGATAACCCTTGAAAACGCGGCGGATTTCTTCAGCGAAGGAAATATTGAAGGTTTAGCCTTGAATGTAGTCGGCACAGACGGCGACGATAAAATCGATAACACCGTTGAAGGCGCGACGATTAACGCGCTCGGCGGTAAAGATACCATTAACAATTATGCCGTAAACGTGACGATAAACGCGGGCGCGGGTGACGACTTCATTGCAAATCATGGCGGACATCAAAACGGAAATATTTTAATTGACGCGGGCGACGGAGCCGATACCGTTAAAAATCATATTCACGACGTGACAATCAGAGGCGGCGCAGGTAACGATTCGATTTACACAGGCGACAGAGCCACAATCGAAGGTGGCGCGGGCAACGATACTATCATCAGCGAAACTTACAACGGCGACGACTTCACAATCAACGGCGGGGCTGACGACGATGTCATTTCACTTGGCAGCAATGCCGGAAACGGTTTGATTATTTATAACAACGGCGACGGCAACGATTCGATTGGCGGCTTTAACGGAAATGATACGCTCCAAATCGGCGACGGCACGGGCACTTACTTTAACAAAACGGTCGGCAATGATGTTTTAGTCTCAGTTGGCAGTGGCGTAATTACAATAGGCGGCGCGGCAAACTTGTCCGCTGTCAATATAAAAGGCGTCTATAAAAATCCGTTCCTTATCGAAGGCACAAGTAGTAGCGAGACCCTTGAAAGCAACAAAGCAAATGTCACGATAAAAGCTGGCGCGGGCAATGACCTTATAAGTCTCGGCTCCAATGCCTCAAATAACGTGATTGTTTATAACGCTGGCGACGGCAACGATACGATTAGCGGCTTTAACGGAGATGATACGCTCCAAATCGGCGACGGTAACGGAACTTACTTTAGCGACACAGTCGGCAATGATGTCTTTGTTTCGGTTGGTAGCGGTGTTATCAAAATCAACGGCGCGGCGAGCTTGGGAACCGTCAAGATTACAGGCGTCTATAAAAATCCGCTTCTTGTCGAAGGTACCGAAAATGCAGACAACCTTAAAAACACTATCGCGGGCGCAACAATTCTTTCATATGCCGGAAATGACAAAGTCACCAACAGCGGCGCGAGCGTTCATGCGGATTTAGGTTTGGGCAATGATTCTATGGAAAACAGTGCCGATTACGTCACGATAAACGCAGGCGCGGGCAACGACTCCATAAAAATCACTAAGGGCAATTACCATCTCATAAATCTTGGTGAAGGAAACAATATTGTCACAGTCAACAATTACTCAACTATCTATGGCAATACAGTTATCGGCGGCACGGGCAATGACACGGTAAAAGATTCAGCGGCAACTCATTACAACTACGTCATTAATCTCGGCGCGGGCAAGGACAGTGTTGGACTCAATACTTTACGTAACAGCACAATCAACACGGGCGACGGCGATATTGCGAGTCTCGGTGCGGATAACGTTGCTATTAATCAGTTATTTGATAGTTCAATCCTCACGGATGACGGAGATGACACCGTTAAATTTGGTCAATGGAACAATACGGTCAGCACAGGCGACGGCAATGACTCAGTTCAAATAACCGGTGGCGGCACGACCAGCTTAAACTCGGTTGATCTCGGTGCGGGCGATGATAAGTTGAATTTCAGCGGCGGCACAAAGAATACCCTTCTCGGCGGCGCAGGTAATGATTCTATTTATCACAGCACAACCAGTTTAAATCACATTGACTTAGGCGACGGCAACGATACGATAACTTTCTATGGCACGAATAAGAATCATACGATTTACGGCGGCGCGGGCAAAGATGTCATTAATCATACAAGTAGCGTTAGCTTAGTTTCAAATCAAATTGACTTGGGCGGCGACGACGACAAAATAAGCCTTATCGGTTCGGACAATACGATAACGGGCGGTACGGGTAATGATAATATCAGTCTCGGCTCAAACGCCTCCAACAATTTGATTGTTTACCGCGCAGGTGACGGCAACGACGTAATCAGAGGTTTTAACTCGACGACGACTTTGCAAATCGGCGACGGCAACGGCACTTACTCGACAGCCAAAAGTTCTTATGGCGACGTGATTATTCAAGTCGGCGAAGGCAATGTAACTTTGTACAGCGTTACAAGCTTGGCTAATGTCAACATTGACGGCACCTATAAAAATCCTCTGATTATTGAAGGCACGGACGGCAACGATTCCATTCAAAACAACAAGGCAAATGCGACAATCAATGCGGGCGCGGGCGACGATACCATTTACAATCTCGGCTTAAACGTCAGCATAAATGGCGGCGCGGGTAATGATAGCGTTCTTAATATTTGGAATAACGTTACTATTAATGGCGGTGCCGATGATGATTTCATTGACAACGACGGCTCAAACGTTTTAATTGCGGGTGATGACGGAGCCGACACCATTAACAACTATGGCACGAACGTTACAATCAACGGTGGAGCGGGCAACGATTCGATTTGGAACAAAGGCTCTTCCGTCACAATCGACACGGGCGACGGCGATAATTACATTTACAACGACGGCGGCAAAAATGTTCTCGTTTTGGCGAACGGCGGAAAAAATACTGTCAAAGGCTCCGACGTTACGATTAGGAGCGGCGCGGGCAATAGCACAATTACGGGCGATAAAAATGCGCAACTTTATCAATACAATGGCGGCAATGCTGTCATTACCAATTACAGCTACGAAGACACGATTGAATTGTTGTCGGGCAAGGTCGACAGTTATTCTTTCGACAGCGGCGATTTAATTTTCAATATCGGCGACGGTTCTCTTACGCTTAAAGATATGGCGGGACATGCAATTACCGTTAAAGATTCTTCGGGCACGACCACGCAAATTTATGGCAAAGATTATTCCGCTCAGGACGTTATTAAAAATCTTGTTCAGGCTTGGAATAAAACTTTCCTCAGCGGCACGGCTAAGCTCGACGAATCGATTAAGCTTTCGACGCATTTCAACAGCATTCAAGACGCGATTAATCAAATGATAACTGATTGTCGGGCGGCGGGCGACGCTGATACTTTCCTTAGAAAATATTGCGGAATAAACCTAGACAACGGCGACACGGGCGCGATAACAGGTTGGGACGCGGGCGGCTTATCTGCTAAAACTTCCGACACTGTTATTAATGAAACGCTTTCGAGCTTGCAACATGTCCCCGATTATACGGATACGACGTTTACTAAAAGAAATTTAGAGATAAATATTTCTTCGACGGGCAACAGTCTCACTGCCGACGGCAAAAAAGTTTTCGATGCTTTTTACAGCTGGTGGGCTGAGGAATCTCTCAAGCTCATTGAAGAAAGTTATGGATTTAAATTCTCTGAGGGCGACAAGCTTGATTTTTCGTTGATACCTTCGGGGAGTGCTTGGGGGCAAACATGGACTTCCGGCAAAGTCTGCATTAACATGGGTTCAACGCACTTCGCGAGCGACGACGATTATAATGGCAATGGCGTCGACAGGACGATTGCGCACGAACTTACGCACGTAACGCAATTTAAATTTATGGGTTCTCTGCCCGAATTCTTACAAGAAGGACTTGCTGATTTAACTTGCGGTTCGGACGATACTAAAACTTCTTTGATTGAAACTTTTGCGGGCAATGCCGACAGTCTCGCGAGTTATCTCGACATAAACAAGAACGGCACAGGCGATTTGAATTGTTACGTTGCGGGTTTCATGTTCCTGCGCTATTTGGCTAAACAGGCGGTTGATAATTACGATGACGCGGCGTCCTATGCTTGGAAGGACAATTCTTCAATCGTCGGCACGAGCGCGGCTGAACTTTTGACGGGTAGCGGCAAGAATCAGACAATCACGGCGGGCGACGGTAACGACACCATTATTGCTTACGGCGACGAAATGAAAATTTTCGGCGACGCTGGTAACGACTCTATCTTAACCAAAGGAAACGCTCAAACGATTTCGGCGGGCGAAGGTAACGATACCATTACTGCTTACGGCGACGAAACGAAAATTTTCGGCGACGCTGGTAATGACTCTATCTTAGCCAAAGGAAATGCTCAAACGATTGACGGTGGCGAAGGCAATGACACGCTCGTTGGCGGCGCGGGTGCAGATAAATTTGTTTACGGCGTCGGCAATGATGTAATTGACAACTACGGCGATGGTGACAAGATAAGTCTTGCTTCCGATGTGACGATTACAGATTTTTACAAGACAAATGCAGATCTGTATATCAAATTCTCCGTCGGTTCGTTGAAGGTGAAAAATGCTTCGGCGGTTACGTTCGAGCAAGACGGAAAAGAATTTGTTTACAGTGACGGCAAACTGATAGGCGGCGACTCGGTGACATTGCCCGCGACCTTTGACACAGAAGTTACACTCGGCGAGGGAACGAAAAATCTTGACGCCACCAAACGTACAGCGGCGACTAAACTTAACGGCAATAATTCTGCAAACTCAATTTTGGGTGGCAAGGGTGCAGACACGCTCGACGGCGGATTAGGAGACGATACGTTGACGGGTGGCGCAGGTTCTGATGTGTTCGTTTACAGCGGCGGCAAGGATATTATCACCGACTATACGGCGGGCGACAAAATCAGCGCGACTTCGGATTATCAGAGTTACGAAATCAGCGGCGAAGATATAGTTATCAATTTTGCAGACGGCGGCAGTTTGAAACTCATCGACGGAGCGGACAAGACAATAAACATCAACGGCGTTGCGAAGAATTTCGCGGCAGGTAAAACTTTCAACAGCAATAACACGGCGGTAACGCTCGGCGCAAACACAACAACCTACACAGCGGACGAAACTGTCGTAACGATAAATGCTTCTGCAACCAACGGCGCGACCGTAATCGGCAACACGAAATCGAATCAGTTCTACGGTTCAGACGGCGCGGATACTTTCGTCTATGAACATGTTCAACAAGAGAAGACGACTTACACGTTAAACGGGAGCGGCGAAGTTGAGGAGATAGTCAGCACGATTTACAGTGCAGGTTCCGATGTGCTTTACAACTTCGATTTGAACGATAAAATCAGTCTCGGAGCTGATGTCGTGCTCAAGGACGCCTACAAGCAAAATGACGACGTAATAATCAAAGTCGACAGCGGCACTATAACCGTTAAAGATTCTGCGAACAAATCGATTACGCTTGTGCAGGACAGCGCGGAAACGATTTTCAGCGGCGGCATTTTCCACGACGCAGAAAATCAATCCGTGACGCTACCAGCGACCTTCGTAAGCGAATTTAATCTTGGCGATTATGAAAATGTAAATGCCTCGATGCGGACGGCGGCGATGAAACTCACGGGTAACGCGCAGAATAATTCAATCGTCGGCGGTACAGGCGCAGACACTCTAGACGGCGCGGCAGGTAATGACACGCTCACGGGCGGCAAAGGTAATGATGTTTTCATCTACAGCGGCGGTAACGACACAATCACGGACTACGGCACCGGCTCCGACAAAATCAGCATTGCAAGCGGATATACGCTTCAAAATTCTGTTGTAAGCGGTGATGATAGGATTTTGAACTTCAGCGACGGCGGCTCAATAGTACTTAGCGGTGCGAAGGAAAAGAAAATCAAATTTGCGAAGACGAGCACAGCGGCAAGCGTCGGCACTGAAGATAAATTTAACAGCAAGAATACGGCGGTCACTCTCGGAACTGCAACAACAACTTTCAACGCAACGAATTATCCAGATCTCGTGACGATAAAAGGCTCGGCGGTCGAGGGCACACTTGAAGTTGTCGGCAATGATAAATCGAACAGAATTTACGCCAGCAAAGGCGGCTCGACGCTTAATGGCGGCAAGGGCAGTGATTATCTGTACAGTGGAAACGGCGCGGATACTTTCGTTTACGAACATGTCGAACAAGAAAAGACAACGTACACAGCGGACGGCGCGGTTGTCAGCACGATTTATACGTCGGGTTCTGATATAATCTACAATTACGGCGAAGACGATAAAATTAGTCTCGGAACCGACGTTGTGTTGAAAAATGCTTATAAGAAAAATTCCGATACGATTATCAATGTTGATAGCGGCACGATAACCGTCAAAGATTCTACGGATAAGTCTATTACGTTCGTGCAAGACGGCGAAGAAATTACTTTCAACGGCGATGTATTCAGCAAACCCGATACTTCGATATTGCCAGCGACCTTTGACGCAGAAGTTACACTTGGCGAGGCGACAAAAAATCTTGATGCTTCCAAACGCACGGCGGCGACGAAACTTACGGGTAACGCGCAGAATAATTCAATCGTTGGCGGGACGAAAAATGATACGCTCGACGGCGGACTTGGTGACGACACGTTGACAGGTGGCGTAGGCAGTGACACGTTCATCTATAGCGGCGGTTCCGATGTTATCAAGGACTATGGTAATGGCTTTGATAAAATTAGCACGTCGTCTAACTACAGTAGCTATGCAATCAGCGGCAAAGATATAATGTTCACATTCAGCGACGGAACTCTGAAACTTGAGGGCGCGGCGGACAGCCTAATCACTATTAACGGCGTGGCAGGCAAATATTCAAATGACGGCATGCTCAACAGCAAAGGCACGGCAATAACCCTGAAAGCCGACGCCGCAACTTATACGGCAGGGGCTGATATAGTCACGATAGACGGCTCACAGACAGCGAACGCAACACTAATTGGAAATGCCAAATCGAATCGATTCTACGGCGGCAACGGTAGCACATTTGTCTATAACACAGGTTCCGATATAATTTACAATTACGCGAGCGACAACAAAATTAGCCTCAGTTCGGAAAGTGCCTTGAAAGATTTCTATACGAAGAACAGCGACGTAATTTTCCGCGTTGACAGCGGCTATATCACCGTTAAGGGCGCGGCTGATAAATCAATCACGCTTGAGCAAGGCGATAAGGCTTTCTTTTACAGCAACGGCGAGCTGACTGACGGCAAAACGGTAATTCTGCCTGCAACATTCAACAGCGAATATACACTTAACAGCAAAGCGAACGTAGACGCCTCCAGACGCACTGTGGCAATTAAAATCACGGGCACAAATGCGGCGAACTCAATCATAGGCGGCGCGAAAAACGATACACTCTACGGGGGCGCAGGAGCTGATACACTTTGGGGTAACAAAGGAAATGACACACTCTACGGCAACGACGGTAACGATACGTTTATCTTCAAAGCGGGCGACGGCAAGGACACCATACTTGACTTCGCAAGTGGAGACATCTTGAAAATACTCGACATAGACGGAAATGCGAGCAAGTTCAGTAAGGCGTCTTACAGTAGCGGTAAGTTGACGCTGACGGTTGCGGAAAGTGGAGGCACCATTTATCTCAAGAACTTAACGACTAAGACAGACATTAATATTAACGGTACGACTTATCACGTGAGTGGCAAAACTATCAAATAACTTTAAACAGTAAAACTTAAAAAGGTTTCCAGTTTTTATAACCCTCGTCCCTAGCGAGGGATTTTTTATTTCTACAAGGTTCATGCTTTTCGATTGTAAAAAATCTTTTTCTGTGGTATATAGATTTAAAAACTTTGGTGAGGTGTTGATATGAAATTTGATTACCACATGCATTTTGAGTACGGCGATTATGACTCGGCTTGGGTTGAAGGATTTTTTACGGCGGCTAAGTCGCACGGGCTTGACGAAATCGGAATTAGCGAGCACACGCACACTTTCCCTGAGTTTGAAAGTTTTTATTACGACGATTTGATTTTGGATTCGTCGCCCGTCGGGGAGTTCCAAAAAGTCTGGCTCAAGACGAATAAGTTTAAGCACACGCTCAAGGATTATTTTGAGTTTATGGCGAGGCTGAAAGAAAATCATGCGGTCAAAATCGGGATTGAAGTCTGCAACTTTAAGAATCAAGACGCCGTTAAAAAAATTCTCGACGCTTGGGAGTTCGATTATCGAATCGGCTCTGTACATTTTTTATGGGGCTGGGGCTACGACGCATCAAAACTTATCGACGAGTGGCACAATCACAATCTGCGCGATATTTATGAAGAATACGCCGCGCAGGTTGAAATGTTGGCGGCAAGTGGCAATTATGACATTCTTGGGCACCCGTTCAATATTCGGCTGTTTAAATTCTTCCCCGACTTCGACGCGACGCCTTACCTTGAACGAGTTGCCGCCGCCCTTAAAAAAGCCGATATGGTTGTTGATGTGAATACCGGTACACTTTATCGCTACCCCGTCAAAGAAATTTCGCCCTACGCCGACTTCATGAAGGTTGCCGCTGCTTACGACTTACCGATTGTTATAACCAGCGACGCTCATCAGCCTGAAGATTGCGGAAAATTTTACGAAGAAGCTACCGAATATGTTCGCGGTTTCGGCTATAAAAAAATTGCTCGCTTTGATAAAAGACGCCGTGAAATTGTCGACTTGACTTGAAGATTTTGCTATAATTTGTTAGGAACTAGGGGCGAGTTTCTAGGAACTAGTTCCTAATTCCTAACTCCTAATTCCTAATCATAGGGAGGCGCAAGTTATGAGACAAGTAGGGATTTTCGGCAAGCGCAAAAGCGGCAAATCAGCATTAATGTACGCGCTGACGAAACATAAAATCAAAGCGACGTTCAAAGCAATGGAAATCGGCTCGGTGACAAAAGTCATGTTGGTCGATACGGTCGGCGTAGACGTTGAAGACTCAACCGCCGAAAAATCCGCGCAGAGCGTCGAAGTCGCGCTAATGTTAATTGCAAACGATTCATTCGAGTTGGAACTGGCGTGGATAAGCAAACTTAAAAAGAGCGGCTCGGAAGTTATCGTCGTAATAAGTCAAGCGGACAAATTCGCGGACGGCGGCAAGGCATTAGCGGCGGCTGTTAATGAAGTTTCGGGGCTTAAGGCACTTTGTGTAAGTTCACAAACTGGCGAAGGCGTTGAAGAACTCGACGAGGAAATTAATCGCCTGTTAGGAAGCAGGGATTAGCGATGAAAAAAATTTCTTTTGCACTTGCAATTATTTTCGCGACGATATTTTTTATTCACAATGACGCCTGCGCGGCGACCGAATGGTTTTGGCTCGACTCCAATGACAAATACAGCAAATATTTCGACCCCGACTCTGTGACGATTAAAAAGAAAGTTGTCACTAATGACGGCAGAGAAATTGCGATAGAAATTGAGGCGTGGACGAAAACGACTTACTCTTATGAGGGCGCGGCGGAGACTATTAAAAATTATGGCATAGAAAATATTTTGCCCGATGCGAAGTCGTTATCATACAGTTTGGCGTTGCTCCGCGTGAATCCGCAAAATCGGACGCTCCAATATGTTCGCGAAGATTTTTATAACGACAAAGAACAAGTCGTTTGGTCTAAGGAAGAGGGGCGAATCAAGGAAATTAATACGCGCTCCTTTGACGAAGAATTTTATTGCGCGATAGTCGACGAAGTTTTTAGGCTGGGCGAACGCGACCGCAAACGCGCTCCGACTGAAGAACGTTGGATAGATTTATGGTCTTATACCGCCGCCGACGGCTCGACAACGACGCTTTCAGCCGATACAACAACAATGCGGCTCAAAGGCTCGAACTTGATTTTGTGGGAGTGGCAAGTTACTAAGGATAAGCAGGGACGCACGACGGAAATTCGATTCATGAAAAAGGCGGTCAACTTGACGCAAGGCACGGAAGTTATTAAAGACGGGCAAATGTGGACGCCGAATAATTCTTGGCAGGATATTAAGGACGAATTCGACGGGGCGTATCGCATGATTAATAGCGACGAGCCGGATTATAAAGGTTTGGTTCGTCTTCGCGCCTACGCTAAAAATAATTCGCGTTGGGTTACACGCTATTCGCTTGATTAATGCGTAATTCCTAATTGCTTTTACGGGGAGTGAAAAATTTTGCCGATAAAAATACCAAATAATTTGCCCGCGACGCACGTCTTAGAGAATGAAAATATTTTCGTAATGGACGCCGACCGCGCCTATGCACAGGACATCCGCCCGCTAAAAATTTTAATCCTTAACCTTATGCCGATAAAATCTGTGACGGAAACGCAACTCCTGCGCCTTTTAGGTAATACGCCTTTGCAAGTCGAAGTTGATTTCATTTATACGCGGACTTATACGCCGTCGCATACGTCAAAGGATTATCTCACCGAATTTTACGGGACGTTTGACGACGTTAATAATAAAAATTATGACGGCTTTATCATAACGGGCGCACCGATTGAGCTTTTGGAATTTGAAGAGGTCGCGTATTGGCAGGAGCTTGTTGAAATTATGGATTGGAGCAAGTCTCATGCTTGGTCGACGTTTCATATTTGTTGGGGCGCGCAGGCGGCTTTGTATCATCATTACGACGTTCCGAAATATTTAATGGAAGAAAAACTTTCGGGCGTTTACAAGCATCATCTCTGCGTTAAGCACGAAAAACTTCTGCGCGGTTTTGACGACGAATTTTTTGTGCCGCATTCTCGTTATACCGAAATTCGGCGCGAAGATATTGAAAAAGTTTCCGCGCTGACGATTTTATCTGAGTCGGACGAGGCGGGCGTTTATGCCGTTGCCGATTTGGACAAGCGATTATTTTTCATAACGGGTCATGCCGAATACGATCCGAACACTTTGCAGAACGAATATAATCGCGACGTATTGGCGGGCTTAAATCCGAACGTTCCGAAGAATTATTATCCCGATGATAATCCTGCGCGGGAGCCAGTCGTTAAATGGCGGTCGGTAGCTCACCTGCTCTTTGCGAATTGGCTCAACTATTACGTTTATCAAGAGACTCCTTATGAATTGGAGTCAATAAGTAGTAAATCGTTTTTGTGAGGAATTGGGAACTAGGAATTAGGGACTAGCAGTAATTAGTTCCTAGTTTCTCGCTCCTAGCTCCTAAGGAGGATTTTTTTAATTGGACATAGTGCCCATATTGTTTCAAACTTTTTTAGTCTTATTCTTAATCGCCATGAATGGCTTTTTCGTCGCGGCTGAATTTTGTTGCGTAAAAATGCGCCCGTCGCGTCTCGAAACGCTGATTCAAGAAGGTAACACGCGGGCGAAGTATGCAAAAAAATTAATCGACGAACTCGACGAGGCTTTATCAGTTACGCAACTCGGAATAACTTTAGCGTCGCTGGGCTTAGGCTGGGTCGGCGAGCCGTTTGTTGCCGAATTAATATCGCCGCTTATTCATGCTCTTGGCGTCGGCGAAACGCTGGGGCATACAATTTCATTCGCGCTGGCGTTTTCGCTGATAACGTCAATGCACATAATTTTAGGCGAGCTGACTCCAAAATCAATGGCAATCGCGTCCGCTGAAAAAATTTTGCTTAATATCGCCTTGCCCATGATAATTTTTTGGAAAGTTATGTATCCGTTCGTGTGGCTATTAAACACGACCGCGAGTTTCGTAGGGCGACATTTGGGCTTAACACAAGTCGGAGAGGGCGAAGTCGCGCACAATCCTGAAGAAATTCGCTTGCTAATGAAAGAAAGCCGCAAGCAGGGACTTGTTGACGATACCGAAGTTGATTTTGTCGACAACGTTTTTGACTTTACCGAGCGCACCGTCCGAGAAATTATGGTTCCGCGCCCCGACATGGTTTGTCTTTATCTCAACAAAACTTACGAAGAAAATCTGGAAACGATTTTGGAAGAAGAAATGACGCGCTATCCGATTTGCGACGAGGATAAAGATCACATTGTCGGCTTTCTGCACATAAAAGATTTGTTTGGAATTATGTTGCAGGGCAAAAAAAAGCCGAGCTTGAAGAAAATGGCTCGGAAAGTTTTTTTTGTGCCGGAAAGTATGGATGTCAGCGTCCTTTTGAAGACTATGCAGACTAATCGCTCACAACTGGCGATTGTCGTTGACGAATACGGCGGGACGGCGGGCATGGTTACGATTGAAGACATTATCGAGGAAATTGTCGGGGATATTCAAGACGAATTTGACGAGGAACGCCCCGACGCCGAGCAACGCGCCGATAATCTTTATTCGATTGATGCTAAGATGTTGCTTGAGGAATTGGAAGACGAATTCGGCATAAAGATTGAGGAGGAGGACGTTGACACGGTAGGCGGCTGGCTTAACGACAAATTAGGCGGCGAGCCTAAAGTTGGTCAATCCGCCGCCTGTGAGGGCAATACTTTTTACGTCGAGGAAGTCGAGGGCTTGCGAATCACGCGCATTTTGATTCGTCTTGCTACTCCGAAACGCGATGATTAAAAAAACTGCGGGGAATGTTAGGTAATGGGTTATAGTTTTTGCTATCGCCTTTAACCTATTACCTAATTTTTTGTACGCGATAAGAAAAATTACAAAGAAAGCAATAGGAAAAGGCGGAAGTCTTTAAGCTCCCGCCTTTAACCTTTAAGTTTCTTATTTTTAGTGGAGACGGAGGGATTCGAACCCTTGACCCCCAGATTGCGAACCTGATGCTCTCCCAGCTGAGCTACGTCCCCAAAACGCGGCTATCTTAAATCATTTGCCGCCCGTTGTCAAGAAAAATTTTTGTACTTTTAATCGCCGCATGTTATAATTTCAAAAAATTTTAGGGAGTTGATTTATATGTTAAAGTTGCGTCCGCGCAGATTAAGATTCAATGAAAATTTACGTTCGATGATTCGCGAGACAAATTTATCCGTCAAGGATTTGATTTATCCGATATTCGTCGTGGCGGGAGAAAATGTTCGCGAAGAAATTCAGTCCATGCCCGATTGTTATCATTTGTCAGTTGATAATGCCGTCGAACTTGCGAAAAAAATTGCCGCGCTTGGTATTCCTGCCGTCGAAGTCTTTGGTTTGCCCGAATATAAGGACGAAATCGGCTCTTCCGCTTGGGATATGAAAAGCCCCGTTCAACGCGCAATCGCTGCGATTAAAAAGGCTGTGCCCGAACTCGTTATCGTCGGTGACGTGTGCCTTTGCCAATATACTACGCACGGGCATTGCGGCAAACTCTGCGGTCATTACGTTGACAATGACGAGACCTTGAAACTTTTGCAGAAAGTAGCCGTCAGTCAAGCGGAGGCGGGCGCGGATATTGTTGCTCCTTCCGACATGATGGACGGACGCATTGCCGCCATTCGCGACGCCCTTGACGTTAAAAATTTCGTCAACGTGTCGATTATGAGTTATGCCGTTAAATATGCGTCGGGCTATTATGCTCCTTTCCGCGACGCCGCTGACTCCGCTCCGCAATTCGGCGACAGAAAACAATATCAAATGGATTTTGCCAACAGTCGCGAGGCTCTCAAGGAAGTTGAATTGGATTTGAACGAAGGCGCGGATATTATTATGATTAAACCCGCACTTGCCTATCTTGACGTTGTTTCTAAGGTTCGCGAACGCATAAATCGCCCCGTTGCGGTTTACAACGTCAGCGGTGAATATGCTATGGTTAAAGCCGCCGCCGCCAACGGTTGGATTGATTATAAAAAAATCGTCGTCGAAAATCTGACTGCTATGAAACGCGCTGGCGCAGACGTTATAATCACTTATCACGCGCTGGACGTTGCGGAGGTGTTATCATGAAATTAACTAAATCTCTTAACGCCTTCAACGAGGCTAAACGTTTCATGCCGGGCGGAGTAAACAGTCCTGTCCGCTCCTTTTCAAGCGTAAATTCTAATCCGCCGTTTATTTCTCATGGCGCGGGCAGTCATATCTTCGACATTGACGGCAACGAATATATTGATTTTGTCGGCTCGTGGGGACCTCTGATTTTGGGTCACGCTCACCCGCGAGTTGTCGACGCCCTTAAAAAGGTTGTCGAACGCGGCACGAGTTACGGGGCACCGACCGAACTTGAAACTAAATTGGCTAAGCTCGTGAATAAAATTTATCCGAGTATGGAAGTTATGCGCATGGTTAATTCGGGCACTGAGGCGACGATGAGCGCGTTAAGAGTTGCTCGCGGTTTCACGGGGCGCGAAAAGATTGTAAAGTTTATCGGTTGTTATCACGGGCACAGCGATTCATTGCTTGTAAAGGCAGGTAGCGGCGCGGCGACTTTTGGAGAGCCTTCAAGCCCCGGAGTTACTCGCGGAACCGCGCAGGATACAATCACTTTGCCTTATAACGACCTTGACGCCGTTGAAAAAATTTTTTCTCAATGCGGCGAACAAATTGCGGCGATAATCGTTGAACCTGTCGCGGGGAATATGGGATTAGTCTTGCCTAAAGAAAATTATCTGCGCGGGCTACGTGAGGTTACTAAAAAATACGGCGCGTTGTTGATTTTTGATGAAGTCATGTGCGGATTTAGAGTATCACTCGGCGGGGCGCAGGAAAAATATCACGTCACTCCCGATTTAACTTGTTTAGGTAAAATAATCGGCGGAGGACTGCCCTGCGCGGCTTATGGCGGTCGCGAAGATATTATGCGCAACGTTTCGCCAGATGGACGGATTTATCAAGCGGGAACGTTAAGCGGCAACCCATTAGCGATGACGGCGGGCATTGAGACGCTTAAAATATTAATGGAAGAAGATTTAACGCCTAAAATAATCGCTAAGACTACAAAATTAATCGCAGGAATAAAAAAAGCCGCGCAGAATTCGCAAATCATAATTCAAACGCCGCAAGCAGGTTCAATGTTCGGAATATTTTTCAGCGAGCGCGAAGTAACGAATTATGAAGAATCGGCGGCGGCTAATCAGCAAATGTTTAGGAAATTTTTCTTATCGATGTTGGAGCAAGGGATATATTTAGCCCCGTCGCAATTTGAAACGCTATTTATGTCGGCAGTACATAGCGACGAGGATATAGAAAAAACAATTTCGGCGGCGAAGGTCGCATTTGAGGGCTTAAAATGATTGACGAACTTAAAAATTTTGTAGAAAATGGAATCGGCGCGTGCAAAATCCTAGTTATTGGCGACGTAATGTTGGATAAATATTATTTCGGCGAAGTCAGCAGAATTTCTCCCGAAGCTCCTGTTCCGATAGCGCATGTACTGGAAGTTAAGGAAACTTTGGGTGGCGCGGCTAACGTCGTTCATAATTTGGCGTTGCTAGGCTGTGAAACGTCGATAATCGGACAGGTCGGCGCGGATAATCACGGCGAAAAATTCATTGGCAAGTTAAAAAAACTCGGCGTTAATTATTCTGGCATGATTGAAACTTCAAAGCCGACGACAACTAAAATTCGCGTGATAAGTGGACATCAGCAAATGATTCGCCTTGATTTTGAAGATTCTTCGGAACTTGACGGCGCAACGACGAATAAACTCCTTAAAAATTTTTCCGCGCAGATAGAAAACGTTGACGCTGTGATTATTTCCGACTATGGCAAGGGCGTTTGTACTAAAAAAGTTTGTCGCGAAGTAATCGGAGCGTGTAGAGCGGCTAAAAAATTCGTAATCGTCGACCCTAAAGGCGATAAGTGGCAAAAATATTTCGATGCAAGCTATATCACGCCGAATTTAAAGGAGCTTAACGCGGTTTTAACTAAAAAAATATCAAATGACGACGTTCAGATAGAAGAATCTGCGCGGAAAGTCATAGAAGAATTCAATTTAAGCGGCTTATTAGTGACACGTTCGGCGGCGGGCTTGAGCTTGATAGAAAATAAAATTTCGCATATTAAAGCACGAGCGCAAGAAGTTTTCGACGTATCGGGCGCGGGCGACACTGTTATAGCAGTATTCGCGCTGGCATTGGCAGGAAAAATCGATTCGGAGGCGGCGGCATACTTAGCAAACGTAGCGGCGGGCGTTGTCGTTGCTAAAGTCGGTACTTATGCCGTAAGTCGCGAAGAACTTTTAGAGGCACTTTAAACAATGAAAATCTTAGTTATAAATTTAATGCACTTGGGCGATTTAATGTTGGTGACGCCCGTCCTTACCACGCTTAGGAATAATTTTCCAACGGATCATATCGCATTATTGGCGGATAAAAAGCTTGCAGACCTCGTGCAGTATAATGAAAACATTGACGAATGTATTCTTATCGATAAAAAGGGCGTCGACGATAATTTATTGCGTTTCGTGAATTTTATCTTCAGAATCCGCGCAGAAAAATTCGATTTGGTTATAAATCTTCACAGGAACGAGCGATCAAGCGCATTGGCGGCATTCAGCGGCGCAAAAAAGATTGTCGGCTATTCAAAACCTCTTTTTTCTTTGTTTTTCAGTAAGGTCTTGCCGAATCCTTCGATAGCGCGTCATATCAAACACGGATTTAAGACTAAATATTTCCCGGGCACTAAACATCAAGTTCATTCGCATTTCGACGTTTTAATTAATGCTTGCGGAGTATCAAAAATTTTCGACAACGGTTTAGAAATGTGGATACCCGACACAGCGGAACTTGCGGCTGAAAAGATTATTCGAGATAATTTTGGCGATACAAAGGTCGTTGCGTTCAATATCGGGGCGAGTTGGCTGACTAAACGCTGGCTTGATTCATATTTCGCCGAATGTGCTGATATTTTAATCGAAAAAGGCTACGGAATTGCTTTTCTCGGCGGGACTATGGATAAGGAAATTGTTTCGAGTTGCGTAGAAAAAATGCGCCATAAGGACAGCGAACGACTTAAAATTTTCACGGGCGAATTTTCTTTGGCGGTTCTTGCTGGCTTTCTGGATAATTGCGTCTTGTTCTTAACAACCGACTCTGGTCCGATGCATGTCGGCGTTGCGCGTAATATCCCGATAGTTACAATGTTTGGCGCGTCGCCCGTGCCCGGCTTTTATCCCTACGATGCCAAAGATATTCTGATTAAGACGCCCGAACCATGTCACCCTTGCGGAAAACACATTTGCCCCCGCGCAGGCGACGATAACCTTGCTTGCATGAAAAAAATTCCCGTCGAAGTCGTGATGAAATATGTCTTCGAGCTTTTGGAGACTTACGGCGAACCCGCTAAAAAAATTCCTCGTGTTCACGGCGCGTATCAATGCCGAGTTGTCGATTTAGCAAGAGGCGATTGAGATGAAAACTCTCCACGAAATTTTATCCGACGCCGCGACCGAAGAAGAACTTAAAAATTTCTTCGCCAAGTTCTTTAAGCTCAAGCTCTCCACCAAAAATTTTATCGACCTGTACACCGCGCAGATTCTTTTCGAGTTCAAGTTTGACGCGCCAATTAATAACATTCAAACGCGAGCCGCCGCCGTCGCTCAAACCCTTTACTACATTCGCCGCCTTAAATTTGGCTCCGATATTCGCACACCCTCAAAAAATATTTGCGTCGTCACCAAATACGCCGCGATTTTCTTCCCGACCGATAATTTTTCCGCCTTTATCAGAAGAAAATCCTACGACTGGGATTTAGCTCCGAGTTCGCCCTGTAAAAAGTTAGTTGCCGACCTTGCCGACTTCGCGCCCGTTAAAAGCTGTCACGTCTACGATTTTTCGGCGGCGGAGGACGAAAAAAATTTTATCGAACTCATCAAGCGCAACCTTGTCGAGCAGCTTAGCTTATTCGGCGAGCGCAAGGAGATTAACGAAAATAATTTCTATCCGATATTCGAGCTTTGGCAGAAGATTTTCGGTGCGGCGGTAGAGAACGGGCGCAAGGCGTCGGAATATTTCATAACGGATATTGAGGAAGGCAAATCGCAACTTATCGGGCAGAGCGTCCTTTTCCGCATGAGTGGCGGCGAACTTGTCGAGAAATTCCTCAACGCCAACGAGTACAAACATTTTTGGAGCGTCTACGAAAAAATTACTAATCCGCGAGCCGTTATCGCCATTCGCCAGAAAATGGATAGGATGTCCGAAATTTCTTTGCGGCGATTTACGGGCGAATTTTTTACGCCGATAGCCTTTGCGGAGAAAGCCGTTGAATATTTGCGACGGACGGTTGATTTCACGAGCGGCAAGTACAGGATATGGGATATGGCGGCGGGGACTGGCAATTTGGAATTCGCGCTCCCTGCCGAAGTTTTGAAGTACTGCTATATTTCTACGCTACTTCAGGACGACGCCGATTATTGCAAGAAAATTTTCCCCGACGCGACTGTTTTCCAGTATGATTATTTAAATGACGACGTGAATTTTTTCGGCAATGAGCTTGTCCTTGAAAATTTGGGCATTAAAAAGAAAATGCCTGCGCGGCTCGCAAATGATTTAAAAAATCCCGACCTGCACTGGATTATTTTTATCAATCCGCCCTACGCCACCGCTAGCAATTTTGAACGTAAAGAAAATCGCCAAGATAAAGACGGCGTTTCAATGACTGAAATTAGAAAACTTATGAACGCTGAAAATCTCGGCGAAGTCAGCCGCGAATTATTTTCGCAATTCATTTACCGAATCAGTCGCGAATTCTCCAATGCTTATCTGGGCATTTTTTCAAAGATTAAATACATAAACTCGAATAACGACCAAAGACTCCGCGATAAAGTTTTCAATTACAAGTTTGAACGCGGTTTTGTCTTCAACTCTAAAAATTTTAACGGTTGCAAGGGACAATTTCCTGTCTGCTTTCTCGTTTGGAATTTGGCGGAGAAAATTTTTATCGAAGAGCAAAATATTTCTCTTGATATTTTTAATGAGAACGTTGAAAAGATTGGCGTTAAAATTTTACAATCTGCGCGGCGGGGCGAATTTTTAAATAAATGGATTGAGCGTTCGCCCTGCACGATAAAATTTCCGCCATTATCAAGCGCATTGACGGTTGCTTATAAAAATAAAGACCGCCGCGATAGAATTTCGGACGGTTTTTTTAGCGTCGTTTATGTGTGTAGCAAATGATTTTACTCATCAAAACTATACAGCTTTATTATCGGCTCCTTATGTAAGCGCGGGCGCATTATCAATCACGCCAGAGAATCTTGAACAGGCAATGATAATTCACATGGTGCGCCGCTTACCAAAGGCGACGTGGTTAAACGACCGCGACCAATTTTTACAGCCGACAAAGCCGTTGACGCGGGAATTTATCACGGACGCGGTAATCTGGAGCTTATTTGCGCCTTCAAATCAAACGGTTTCCTTGCGCAACGTCGAATATGAGGGCGAGCTTTATCGGATAAAAAATAATTTCTTCCCGTTCCTGTTATCGGAAGTTCGCGATTGGGAATGTTCGTCGCCCGAAATAAGAATGCAAATTGCCCTTGCGACTGAAGACCGTTTTGCGGCTTTATGGATAAAAAATAACCCGCTTTCCGCTCAGTCTAAAACTGTTTTGGACGCGGGGCGGGCTATTTACAAGAAATTTTATGCGGAACTTTCGCAACTCGACGTTCGGAAATTCAAAATCGAAGACTGGGACGCGGGCTGGTATCAGATAAGAATGAGTTTAGGCGCGTCGATAAATTTAAGTGAGTTATCAGCGAAATTGGAACCGCAAATTTATGAATTGGGCTTTTTACGCGATGAAGTCAGATATTTTTAGGAAAAAATGAATTAAACTCTTCACACTTTTTAAAAGAGGGGACGCCCGCAACCATGAATTTTAAAATGATATTGCGAATCCAAAGCCAAGCCTTGCTGACGTTCGCGGCGACGCTCCTGTTGCCCATTGCCTATACGATAATCGAATTCGGCGCACTCGATACAACGCTTTTCTTCGCGGCAGTAGGCGGCTTTTCAATCATCACAGGAGTAATTTTTAACAAATTCGGCGTCGGCAGATTTCAACGGGCACCCATTGCCGAATCAGCGGCGGCAATTTTAATCATGTATCCGTTGCTGGCGATTTTCGGTTGCTTGCCGTTTATGTTGACTGGTTGGCTGTCGCCACTCGACGCACTCCTAGAAACCGTTGGCGATTTAACTTCGGCAGGACTTTCGATTTTGCCGAACGACGCGCCTTATCTCCTGCGCATTTGGCAAAGTTCGCTAATGTGGCTTGGCTCGCTCCTATTCTTGATAATGCTCGTGACGGTCTTGCCCGAAGTAAGCGGCTGTTTCGGAATCTCTTTGAGCTTGCAGGGCGGACAAAGTTTCAGCGCGATTATCGGGCAAATGAATCAAATGTCCATTCGCGTCATAAAAGTTTACTCGACTTTGACGGCGTTAAGCTTTGGAATTTTCAAATTAGCGGGGCTAGGATTTTGGGACGCGCTTTTAATGGCGATGCGTTGTATCTCGACGGGCGGCGGAGATTTTTTCCCTGCGCGGCAAAATGTTTATGTCGAATATGCCGCAATTCTCGTAATGCTGATTGCTTGCGGAAACTTTTTGCTTTATTACCGCGTGATTTATACAATGCTCCCGCCGCGAATCGAATTCAATAAAAATTATCGTGTGCGGCTCCGTCAATATTCGCAAAGATTCAAGCGGACGCTAATCGACAACGTGAAATTCGTCTTCGCCAACGAGGAGATGAAAGTCCTCTACGTGACGATTTTATTTGCAATGTTAATTTTGGTGTTCAGATTATTTTCGCAGGGAGCATTCTTTGACGGCAACGAGGCATTTCGGCGGTCGCTGTTTTATGTCGTCTCATTCGTAAGTACGACGGGCATAACGCTTGACAATGCGGCGGTTCACGACTTCGACAAATTTTTTATCTTCCTAATGGCGGTGACGGGCGGTTGTATCGGTTCGGTGACGGGCGGATTTAAAATCGTGCGATTGATTGTGCTAATAAAAATCACGGCGGCGGAAGTTCAAAAGACGATTCATCCGCGCATGATGACGGCGATAAAAGTTGGCGACTTGCCCGTCCCAATGCAAACGGTCGGGCGGATTTTGGGATTCTTTTTCCTTGCGCTGTTGACAATGTTTATCTGCGCGGCAGTGCTAAGTTTTACGGGCGCAACTTTTTCGGAGGCGGTTTCAATTTCAATCGTCTGCTTATCGAACGTTGGAATTTTGCCGGGACTTTGCGACGCCGAGAATTTTAAGCATTTATCGGAGCTTGGAAAGATTTTTTGCATGATGATTTTAATCGTCGGGCGGCTGGAGATTTTTGCGTTGTTAATTGCGGTCGCTGGTCTGAAGTTTAAGCGCAAAAAAAGTAATTGGTAAGGAGGAATTTTTATGGCTGGTAACAGAAATTTAAACACGGCGGCTAAGGCTAAAAAAGATAAATTCTACACTCAGCTTGAGGATATAGAAAACGAAGTTCATCACTACAAAGATTTTTTCAAGGGCAAAGTGGTTTTATGCAACTGCGACGACCCCATTGAAAGTCAATTCTTTGTCCATTTTATTATGCTGTTCAATCACTACGAGCTTAAGAAATTAATCATAACGAGCTACGCCGATTCGCCGATTGCTGGCAAGGAAATTAATCTTTTCCCCGACGGCAAGACTGCTTACAAACTCGAAATAGACGAATTCCGAGATTTCAACGGCGACGGCGCAGAAAATTGGGACGACGTAGAATTTGCATTGGCGCAAGGGATTTATAAACCGCAACAACTGACGGGCGACGAAAAATATTGCGCGGGCGATTTCCGCTCCAAAGAATGTATCGAACTTTTAAAAGAGGCAGATGTTGTGGTAACGAATCCGCCGTTCAGCGTGTTTAGGGAATTTGTCGCCCTGCTCATTGAATACGATAAAAAATTTCTCATTATCGGCAACAAAAACGCGCTCACTTATAAGGAAATTTTCCCGTTGATTAAAGACGATAAACTTTTTGTCGGGTTTATGCCGATGAGTCGGGAAATTTATTTCGACGTGCCTAAAGATTATATTGATGAAGGTTTAGATAATGGAAAAGACCGTTCGATTGTAATTCACGACGGACGATATATGGCGCGAAGTCAATCGATTTGGTTCACGAATATTGAGATTGCAAAGTTCCGAGAAGACATTCCTCTTTACGAAAAATATTCACCGGAAAAAAATCCGCGCTATGATAATTACGACGCGATAGAAGTTTCAAAGACCGCCGAAATCCCCGAAGATTATTATGGCGTTATGGGCGTTCCGATTACTTTTCTTGAATATTATGACCCGCGACAGTTTGAAGTTTTAGGTTGCACTTACAGCTATGGTGATTGCGGCTGTCATGTTAGTGGAACTTCATGGGGCGCAAAAATCAAAGGCAAAGATATTTACAAACGAATTTTTATTCGTCGGAGGATAGAGAAATGAGTACGCGAGCAGATATAATCGATTTGTTGGACAATGCGACGGAAAAATCGCTTGAAAAGATACTAGACTCGGTGAAGAAAATTCTTCGCGAAGAAAAAGGCGATAAAGTCTACACGCTGGAAGAAATAAAGGCAAAAGTGATACCGATAGCGAAAAAATACGGCGTAAAAAGATTGTCGCTGTTCGGGAGCTATGCACGCGGCGAGGCTGACGCTCAAAGCGACTTGGATTTTCTTTATGATAATATACACTCAAAAGAAATGTTCGCTTATTTCGGATTTATACAGGCTTTGGAAGATGAATTTGGTTGCCATGTGGATTTGGTTGGTAACGGGATTTCCGATAAACAATTTCTGTCGGAGATAAAAAATGATGAGGTGCTTTTATATGCGGAGGGATGAATAATGAAAATTGGCACGATGAAAATTGAACTGCATGAAATAACTGTCCGCGAAGTCGTTAAAGGTTACGTCGATAATTCGGCGGAAGGTTGTTTCGGCTACGGCGGCAAGCTTAATATTCGACCGCCTTATCAGCGCGAGTTTGTTTATAAAATAGAGCAACGCCGCGCAGTGATTGAGAGTATTCAAAAAAATTTCCCGCTGAACGTGATGTATTGGGTTGCGAACGGCGACGGAACTTATGAACTTTTGGACGGGCAACAGCGCACCCTCAGCATTTGCCAATATATCAACGGTGATTTTGCAGTCGACAAGAGCCGCTACTTCAAAAATCTTTTGGAGGACGAGAAAAATATTATCCTTGATTATAAGTTGATGATATACATTTGCAACGGCGGAACTGACCGCGAAAAGCTCGATTGGTTTAGGATAGTGAATATCGCGGGCATGGAGCTGACGGCGCAGGAAAATCGCAACATAGTTTACACGGGAGCTTGGCTGACGGCGGCGAAGAAGTTTTTCAGTAAAAAAGACTGCGCGGCGCAAAAAAATTATAAAGAATATTTAAAGGGCAAAGCGATTCAACAGGATTATTTAGAAACGGCTTTGAAGTGGATAGCCGACCGCGAAGGTATTTCGATAGAAGAATATATGGCGCGTCATCAACACGATACGCATTGCAACGAGCTTTGGATTTATTTTCAAAATATCTTTGCGTGGGTAAAGGCGACGTTCCCGAATTATCGCAAGGAAATGCGAGGCTTGGCGTGGGGAATTTTTTATAATAAGCACGGCAAGAAATTTTTGGACGCGGACGATTTGGAGAAAAAAATTGTTGAGTTAATGATTGATGATGACGTTACGAAAAATTCGGGCGTGTACGAATACTTATTGGACGGCAACGAAAAGCATTTGAGCATTCGGAAATTTTCGCCTAAGATGAAGCGAGCGACATACGAGCGACAGAATCACAAATGCGCAAAGTGCGGCAAGGAATTTGAGTTTAAAGAAATGGATGCCGACCACATTAAGGCTTGGAGCGCGGGCGGCAAAACGACTTCGGAAAATTGTCAAATGCTATGCAAGGCATGTAATCGGGCAAAAGGAAAGAAATAAAATGAATCGACGAATAGTAGCGGGCTTACTCGGCTATTTAACATTATTTTGCGGCGCGGCGATGGTTCCGCCGTTTATCTTAGCGGCGACGACGGAGGAATTCGACGGGGCGGCGGCTTTTTTACTGTCGATTTTCTTATGCTTAGCGGCGACGTTCGAGCTTGAGCGATTCGGCGGCTTAAAGGAAAAAGATAACGTCAACATACGCGAAGGCATAGCAATAACGGGCTTAGGCTGGCTATTAATTTCGATTTTAGGACTCGTGCCGTATTTTGCGGGCGGCTATTTAGATTTACTAGACAGCTTTACGGAATCATTTTCGGGTTTTAGCGGGACGGGCGCGACGGTTATGGAAGACGTAGAAGTTTTGCCGCGCAGTATTTTACTTTGGCGGAGTTTATCAAATTGGTTCGGCGGACTGGGAATTGTCGTAATCTTTATGGCGATAATGCCGCAATTCGGGCGCGGCGCGATGTTTATTTTGAAAGCCGAGACGACAGGACCGACTAAGGATAGGCAAATGCCGAGAATTCGCGATAATGCTAAGGCGTTGTTTACGATTTACGTTACTTTAACTGTTATCTGCGCGGCGAGCTATTTTTTATGCGGGCTGACTCCGTTCGCGGCGATTAATCACGCAATGACGACGATAGCGACGGGCGGCTATGGCATTTATAATGGGACTGTCAGCGAATACGGCAATGTTTATCTCGAATATTGCATGGCGTTTTTTATGGTCGTGTCGAGCGGAAGTTTTGCCATGTATGTAATCGCTTTTCGCAAGGGCGCGGGCGTGATTTGGCGCAATACGGAGTTCAGGACTTATTTGACGATAATTTTTATCGCGGCGATAGTCGTTGCGAGCGATTTGATTTTGGAAATGAAACTTGACGTTGAAACGGCGATTCGGGCGTCGATATTTCACGTGGCAAGCTTGAGTTCGACGACGGGCTTTGTAGCTCACGATTTCGATACTTATCCGCCGTTAAGCAAAGCTTTTCTGATGATGACTATGTTTTTAGGCGGTTGTGCGGGTTCGACGGCGGGCGGCTTGAAAGTTGCTAGGATAATTTTGCTGTTCAAATTTGTCGCGCTGATTGTTAGGCAAAAACTTCACCCGAATTTAATTAGCAAAGTTACTTTGAGCGGACGACCGATTGACGATGATATTGTTTACGGCGCGGCGAAATTTTTCTTTGCGGTTGTGGTGCTTGACGTTTTATTTGCGGCGGTGATGATGTTTGACGGAATTGATTTTGTAAATGCAATTAGCGTGAGCGTTTCGACTATGGCGAGCGTCGGTCCGGGCTTTGGTATTGAGGGCGCGACCAGCACTTATTCCTTGTTGCCGAGCTTTAGTAAATTTTGCGCTTGCGGTTTCATGTTCTTAAGCCGCCTTGAAATTTTTACTGTACTTGCGCTAATGAGTCCGTCATTTTGGAATTCGTCTAAGAATTGGTAAGGAGGAATTTTTATGAGTTATGATTTTGCGGCGAGTTTGATGAGAATTTTATCGGAAAAATATCCGACGAAGGAATCCATTTACGAAAAGCTGATTTATCTGCAATCGCGGCTGTACTTGCCGAAGGGAACCGAACATTTCATGAGCGACTTGCACGGCGAATACGATTTATTTCTGCACATAATCAATAACTGTTCTGGCGTCATTCGCGAGAAAGTCGATTATATTTTCGGCGACTTATTGGGCGAAGACGAAATCGCGGAGTTCTGCACGCTGATTTATTATCCTAAAGAAAAAATCGCGCAGATTAAATCGCAAGGACGCGCTACGTCGATTTGGTACAGGAAAAATTTGGCGCGACTGGTTAAGCTGTCTAAGTTTATGAGTTTCAAATATCCGTCGTTCAAAATGCGCGAGCTTATTCCGAACAGCTATGAAACGGTGATATTGGAGCTTTTGAACACGCACCCCGAAGACGACGAGGCGCAGAAAATTTACTACGAAAAACTTTTGAACTCGATAGTTGAAATAAACAGCGGCGAGGATTTTATCTGCGCGTTCACGATACTGATAAAGCGGCTGGCGATACACCGCTTGCATTTAGTCGGCGACTTCTTCGACAGAGGCGACCGTCCCGATGCAATTTTAAATTTGCTGATGAATCACCCTGCGGAAGTTGACATTCAATGGGGCAATCACGACGTAGTTTGGATGGGCGCGGCTCTCGGCAGTGAAGTTTGTATCGCGGCGGTCGTGAAAAATTCTTTGCACTATAATAACACCGACGTTTTGGAGCGCGGCTACGGAATAAGCTTGCGTCCGTTGACAATTTTCGCGTCGAATCTTTATCCTAATGAAAATCCTATTCGCGCCGCCGAGCTTGCGTGTTTAATGATGATGTTTAAGCTTGAAGGGCAAATGATTCGCCGCAATCCCGATTTTAAAATGGGAAGTCGGCTTTTGCTTGACAAAATTAATTTTGACGCGGGCACGGTTAATATCGGCGGGCAAAGCTACAAACTCAACACGATGAACTTCCCGACGCTGGATAAAAATTCTGATGATATTTACATGCTGACGACTGAAGAAAACGAAATTATTTCGGGCTTGCGAGAAAATTTTTTATCGAGCGCGAATCTTCAAAGGCACGTCGATTTTCTTTACAAAAAGGGCGGCGTCTACACCTGCCACAATGGCAATTTACTTTTCCATGCGAACGTTCCTTTTGAGGTGGACGGCTCGTTTAAGAAAATTTCTTTTAATGGTGAGACTTACAGCGGCAAAGATTATTTCGACTACGCGGACAAGCGGGCGCGTCGAGCTTACTACGACAGGAAAATTGAGGATTTGGATTTTATGTATTTTTTATGGTGCGGGTTATTGTCGCCGACGGCGGGCAGAGAGTTTCACACGTTCGAGCGGGCATTTATCGACGACAAGGAAACTTGGAAGGAGCCGAGCGACGCTTACTATAATTTGATTGACGACCCGAAAATTTGCGACGCGATTTTGACGGAATTCGGTCTTGATTCAAAGAGCGGGCACATAATCAACGGGCATGTTCCAGTTCGTGTTCGCAAGGGCGAGACTCCGATAAAGGCGGGCGGCAAGGCGGTAATTATCGACGGCGGATTTAGCACGCCCTACCACGAAAAGACGGGCATATCGGGTTATACGCTTATTTCTAATTCGCGGGGCTTTAGGCTTTTACGTCATCAAAAAATCGCGGACGTTAAAACTGCGCTTGCCGAGAATAAAGATATTGAGTCGACGGCGGAGACTGTTGAAATTTTGTCGCACCACATGACGGTTGGCGATACAGATCACGGGCAAGGAATTCGCGACGAGATTATTGGCTTGCACAAGCTTTTATTGGCTTATCAGAGCGGCACGATACAGCCGAAAAACTGACGAAAAAAATTTTTAAAAGGGGCTTGCCAAACTAAAAAAGGTGTGGTATATTATGCCTCGTTGATTCATTGAAAAAAGATTCGCTAGCTCAGTCGGTAGAGCACCTGACTTTTAATCAGGGTGTCCCGGATTCGAGTTCCGGGCGGATCATCAATATGGCGCCATCGTCAAGAGGTTAAGACACCGCCCTTTCACGGCGGGTTCGTGGGTTCGAATCCCGCTGGCGTCACCAAGCGGCCCGGTAGTTTAGTTGGTTAGAATGCCGCCCTGTCACGGCGGAGGTCGTCGGTTCAAGTCCGATCCGGGTCGCCATTTTTTATTAGTAACTAGAGTTTAGGGACTAGGAACTAGTTGTTTGCCTCGGTAGCTCAGTTGGTAGAGCAGGGGACTGAAAATCCCCGTGTCAGTGGTTCGATTCCGCTCTGAGGCATTATCAATAAAAAAGGCTCGCTTTAATCGGCGGGCTTTTTTCGACGGCAGGAAAATTTTTAAATCGCGGCGTATAAACCACTAAAAAATTTTTCGGAGTTGATATTATGGAATCTTTCTACATATTCCCATTGAAAAAAATTTTTAAAATAGACCCAGCTGTCCCTTGCGAAAGTATTCCCGTCAAGGAGATGGATTTTAATAATCGGGTGCAAGCTTTGCTTAGTCAAATGAATATCACAACACTCGCCGAACTTTTAAATATGTCGCTCTTTGAATTGTCGCGCACAAAAGGATTCGGCAAGCTGTCGATAGATGACTTAATCGCGACGCTCAAAAAATTTTCTCAATCAAAACAAAGAAAAATCTCGCCCAAAGTCCTTGAACGCGCCAAAGAAGAACTCGATGAATTTCTGCGCGACGCGGCTCTGAAACACGCCCCGCAAATAGATTTGGTAATTACAGCGTTTGAAAATTTCTCGCGCTCCATACTCAAAGAAAATCCACAGCAAACTAGACTTATCAAAAAAATTCAAACTCTGCCTAGAGACATGCGAACTAAAAAAGTCCGCTTGCTCATGCGCGTTTACGACTTTAAGAACAAAGAAAATTTTAGCGACATGCCCGAAGATTTGTCACTGTCCGCTTTTCCTAAATGGCTGTCGGTAAACTCCAAAGATTTCGACGCGGACGAGCTGATTAATTTCTTCGACAAACTCAAATTCGATTTCCGAGCCTTTGCAAAAAAAATCGCCGAGACTCCTTTCCACTTGAAAAAACGCCGCGAATTGGAAATTGTCCGCCTCCGTATAAAAGGCTTTACCCTTGAAGAAATCGGCAACATTTTAGACATAACTCGCGAAAGAGTGCGCCAGCTTGAGGCAAAATCGGCTGAAGACTTTATGCTGTTGCGTCCGGACTTGAAAAAGCTCTTCTATTTTATTCACGCCTTCACCGAAGGAAAATCCACGTTGACTTTCGGCGACTTGCTCAATTTTGCCGACACGGAAGACGCCGAAATTATTTGGTTCCTCGCAAAAAAAATAAGGTTCGGCACCGAAATTCTTACCTTCGACAAGGAGGAAAATTCCTATATCTTCTACGACAGAGACGATCTCGGCGAAGAGGAAATCGTTAAAAGTCTTCCCGACTTAATGGACGAGGAATTTTTTACGGAGACGGTCGAAAAGTTGGCTAAAGAAAAAAAATGCCCCGCCGATTTGCTACAGAATAAGCTTGAAAAATTTTATATGCACACGGGCAAAGTCTTTCATCGCGAAAAGTTGACGTTTATTTTGAAGTGCACTTATCTTTTGAAGGCGGCTTTCCCGAACGGCTACAAAATCGCCAACGAAAATTATCATATGCAATTTCATCAAAAGCTTAAAGAATTTTTTGGTGATACGGAACACTACAGCCAACGTAACGTCGACGGGACAATCGGTAAAGTCGGCGTGCTCTGCGACAGAGGAAGATATATTCACTCCGATTTTATTAACGTCCCGCCCGAAGTCCTCTTGCGCATAAAAGAACATATCGAAAAGTCTAGGCGCACGAAGTTTTCATATAAAGAAATTTATCAAGAGTTGCGCGACGTTTTCATCGGGACGCAAGTTAGGAATCAGTATTTTCTTCAGGGCGCGATAAAATTTTACGAGCTGCCCTTTAAGACGACCAAAGATTATCTGTTTAAATACGACGACGATACAGAGGAATAAAATTTCTTCCAAAATTCAAAAGCCCGCTTTAATCGGCGGGCTGATTTTTTTATTCGTATTTTTTATCGCGCATAAGGAAAAATCCGATAATGCCGTCAATCGCAACCAGAATCATAATGTTTACGCCGAAAAATAAATTGGCGACGAACGTCCCGATAATTATCACAATCGGCAAGATTAATTTCTTGGAGAATTGTTTTTTAAGTAAGTCAATCGCTACGTTGAGCAGGAGAGCCGTCGCGCCGCATTGCATCCCCTTCAAGACGAGTTGGACGTATTCATTTGATGCGACCAAATCATAAAAGGTGGCGACGATTGTAATTATAATCAGCGGCGGCAGGACGGTTGCGAACATTCCCGTCAACGCGCCCAACACGCCCGCCATACGATAGCCGAGCATGATAGCCGTATTGACAGCCATAACGCCCGGCGTCGACTGCGCGATTGCGACCATATTCAAAGTTTCCTCGTCGCTTATCCAGTGAAATTCGTCGACGTACTTAGCTTTGAGCAAGGGAATTATGACGTAGCCGCCGCCGACCGTGAACATACTGACGATAAAAGTTGATTTGAACAGCTGCCAATAAAAATTTTTATCGCGATTCATACAAGTAAGGTCTCCAAGCCGACAGTTTTAACGACCTTTGCAGGATTGCCGAACGCCATAACATTTTCGGGTATGTCATGCGTCACGAGCGACTTCGCGCCAATAACCGAGCCGCGTCCAATCTTCACGCCCGGTAAAATCGTCACGTCACCGCCAATCCAAACGTCATCGCCAATTATAATCGGCTCCGCACGCTCCAAACCTTCAGCGCGTTTAACAATATCGAGCGGGTGAATCGCCGTGTAAAATCCGCAATTCGGTCCGACAAAAACTTTCTTGCCCAAACGAATCTCCGCGCAGTCCATCAGATAAACGTTGTGATTCAAAAAAGTTCCCGCGCCCAAATAAATGTTGTAGCCGTAATCGACCATAAACGGCGATAAAATTTCTACGGCGTCCGTGTCGACGTTCGGCAGTATCTCGCGCAAAATTTTTCTGCGACGCGCCAAATCTCTCATGCGCGTTTCGTTCAGCTCCATGCATAAATCTTTGACGAACGCCCGTTCCTTAGCAAGCTCCGAATCAAAATTTGCGTTATACCATTGCCCCGCAAGCATTTTTTCTTTTTCTGTCAAGATATTCACCTTCCCTAAAATTTTCCACATTATACCTAATCGGCTTGACGAATCAAAGACTCCCGCTTAAAATTTTTAGCGAAGGAGGAATTTTTTTATGGCGACCTATATTCCTCGCGTCATGATTCGCGGCGACGTTGGGAAGTTTAATAAAATAATTGGCGATAAGCCCGCGCAGATTGTCGACGACGCGGCGGAGTATATAATTTTTACCGACCCTATGGAGTTGGAAAATTATCTTGAAAATTCCCCGCTGAATACGCAAGTCATGTCGGCAACCGCCTTTGCAAAGAAAATTCACGACGGATTTTTTTCTTATAAAATGTTCGCCGTCCTTAATAAAATTCTCGGAAAAAATTTCGGGCGCGTCCTCGACTTCGACGCCTTCTTTGCTAAAAGCGATTTCAATCTGCGCGGCGACTTGAAAGTTTCGCTCGATTGCATAGGGGAAAATTTTTATCCGATTGTGGAAAATATTTACGACAAAATTTATAAAAGCCTCGCCGAATGCCGCTTCCATATTTACGACGCGATTATTTTCAGCAATGAACGAACGCCCGAAGAATTTATCGACGCCCTGATTAAAACTAACGACCTTGCCGATAAGATTTTGTTATTCGTCAGAAAAAATTCGCCGCTCGAAAGTTGGCTTGCCGATAATAAAAATATCTTCGCGCAGGTTGAAAGTTTTAATACGGAAAACGGCGCGTGGTGTTTGATTAAAAAAATCGTGCCGCCCGCTGATGTTGGAGTTTATATCGTCACGCACAAGGACGCCAAACTTTCCAAGCTCCCGAAGTGTTATAAAATTATTCATGCGGGGCGCGAAGGCAAAGAGAATTTGGGCTATCTCGGCGACGACACGGGCGATAATATCAGCCGCCTCAATCCTTTCCTCGACGAAGTTACCGCGCTTTACTGGCTTTGGAAAAATACAAATCACACACACGCGGGCTTTGTACATTATCGGCGGTTCTTCACGAATAATTTTAAGCAAAAAGAGTATCGACCGGGCGAATACGTCTTCAACGTTAAAAATCTTTTGAGCGAGTCGGAGATTATAAAAATTTTGGGCGAGTATGATATTATCGTCCACACGGAGCGATTGAGCGACCGCACTCAGCTTGAGCTTATGATTTATTCAACGAAATTTCCTGAACTCGTTGAGTTGTCGGAGAGAGTCGTCCGCAAGCACTTGACTAAAAATCAGCCCGATTATCTTGACGCTTATGACGCGGTGATAAATGGCTTTGTATGTTTTCTTTACGGAATGCACATTACGCGCCGAAATATTTTGAACGCTTATTGCGAGTGGTTGTTTTCGTTCATGATAGACGCGACGGAAGAACTCGCCGCCAAAGTTAAAATCGGCGATAAAAATTTGATTGACGCGCCGCATGTTTATTCGCGAATGATGTCTTTTTTCTCCGAACGAATGCTGACAGTTTGGCTAAAGAAAAATCATTTGAAGATAAAAGCGTTGCCGATAATGTATCGCGATGGGGTATAGGTTTTAGGGACTAGGGACTAGGGATTAGGGATTAGGGATTAGGAATTAGGAATGTTACAGGATATAACGCTCGGACAATTTTTCCCCGGCAATTCAATTTTGCATAGGCTCGATCCGCGCACAAAAATAATTTTACTGTTCGCGCTGATGATTTTAATTTTCACGGCGGAAGGTTGGGCGGCGTATTTCGTGCTGACGACCTTGACGGCGGGATTAATTTTTTTGTCGCGAGTGCCGCCGCTAACCGTTTTGAAATCCGTCAAGCCGCTAAGCTGGATAATTTTATTTACGTTGCTGATTCATTTCGTGAGCCACGACGGCGAAGTTTTGGCGAAAGTCTACGTGTTCAAAGTGACGCGGGAGGGAATAATTTATGGCGCGATGATAAGCTTGCGATTAGTGCTGTTAATAATTTTGGCGAGCTTGCTGACGTTCACGACCTCGCCGCTAAAATTGACCGACGCAACCGAAAAACTTTTATCGCCGCTGAAAAAAATCGGGGTGCCGAGTCACGAATTAGCAATGATGATGACGATAGCAATCCGATTCGTGCCGACGCTTTTAGAGGAGACGGACAAAATCATCAAGGCGCAAAAATCGCGGGGGCTTGACTTCGAGTCGGGCGGAATTATGAAAAAATTGCGGGCGTTTGTCCCGATATTGGTACCGTTATTTTTATCGTGCTTTCGACGCGCAGAAGATTTAGCAATGGCAATGGAGGCGCGTTGTTATCGGGGTGGCGAAGGGCGAACTCATATGAAACAACTGCGCTTAACGAGTTTAGATTTCTGCGCGGCTTTGTTTGTGATTTTAATCTGCGCGATTGTCATATTTCTTGACGTTAAACAGCTTGCTTTGTCGGAGATTTTTCGTTAAAATAATCTGGTAAAAGGAGGCATTTTCTATGGACATTGACATCAGCAAAATTAAATTCAATATGCACGGCTTAGTTCCCGCGATTGTGCAGGAGGAAAGCGGACAAGTTCTCATGCTCGCCTATATGAATGAAGAATCTCTGAAGAAAACGATTGAAACGGGCTACACGTGGTTTTACAGCCGCAGTCGTCAAAAGCTCTGGCAGAAGGGCGAAACCAGCGGCAACGTTCAGCAAGTTAAGGCTCTTTACTACGATTGCGACGGCGACGCGCTCTTAATCAAAGTTCATCAAACGGGCGTCGCGTGCCACACGGGAACTTATTCCTGTTTCAGCGGGCGCAGGCTCGACGAAAATAAAAATCTGCCCGCCGTTATCGAACAGCCGCCCGAAGATTTATCGCTCGTCCTCTACGAACTTTATTCCGTCATCAAAGATCGTCAGCGTCACCCCGTCGAAGGCTCTTACACGAATTATCTTTTCAATATGGGGCATGACAAAATTCTTAAAAAGGTCGGCGAAGAGGCGGTTGAAACAATCATCGCGTCGAAGAATAAAAACGTCGAACAAATTCTGTATGAAATGGGCGACCTGTGGTATCACTGCTTAGTTTTGTTGGCGTGGCATGGCATTAAGCCCGAAGATCTCTTTGCCGAGTTGGTAAATCGTCGCAAGGGCGGCAATTACCACAAGTTCACGGGTAAGACGGGCGAACGTCCCGCCGATTGACATGTTTAAGAGATTTTTTCTAATCGCGTTGATTGTTATCGGGCTGGGCTTTTACCACTCGCAAGCGCAAAACCTCGACGAGATAAACGAAATTGTCGAAGGCTCCAAAATCCTCGTGCTGAATTATCATCAAGTCACCAATAGTCACACGTCGCTTGCAATTCCAATCAGCGACTTCGATGCGCAGATGAAATTTCTGGCTGATAGCGGTTGCGTGACGATAACGCCCGATGAACTTTATGCGGGTTTGCGCGGTGAAGTCGAATTGCCTCCAAAGCCCGTGTTGATAACTTTCGACGACGGCTATACCGATAACTACACAAACGCCTTTCCGATTCTTAAGAAATACGGCTTGCGGGCGACGATTTTTGTAATCCCCGCGTTCACAAGCGTTTATCCCAACTACATGACGTGGGAAGAGCTTAAGGAAATGGAGGCGAACGGCATAACGATTGAATCGCATACGCTGACGCACCCTAAACTTGAGGAATTGCCCGACGACGAAATCCGCAACGAACTTTTGAACTCAAAGAACTTGCTTGAGGAACAGCTCGGACATCCTGTTGAATTTCTTGCCTATCCGACGGGCACTTATAACTTGCACATTGCTGGAATCGCGCAGGATTTAGGATATAAGGGCGCGTTCACGATAAAATATGGCGTCGTCGACAAGGGCAGTAATTTCTTCGCATTGGAGCGCGTCCCGATTTTCCATACGGCAACGACTATGAAAGATTTTTATGAACGCATTGCTTGGCGACAGAGCTTTGAAGAATTCGGCTGGAAGAAAAAATAATCATAAAAAATCGCCCGACGTAAGCCGAGCGGTTTTTTTATTACCGAAAATGTCCCTTTCAAAGAGACCTTTTATCTTTCCGTTTATGATAAGTTATGCTAAAAAATTTTTGTAACATCAAAGGAGATTTCTTAATGGAAAAAATTAATGCGGTCGTCGATTTGCTGATTGAAAGTTGGCGACTAAGTCAAGCGACAAGAAAATTGGCAATAAGAATTGCTGACGAAAAAGTTAAGAAAAAGACTCTCAATCAAGTTGCGCGATTCGGTAAACACTTTCAAGCGGCGGCAGAAGAATTTGAGTTGGAAGTTTTGGACTTCACGGGTGCGGAATTTGAAACGGGATTGCCGATTACTCCGATAAACCTTGCCGACTTCGCGGCGAATGAAAATTTAATCGTCGAGGCGATGATTGAACCGACGATTAAATTTGCGGACTCAACGGAGATTATAAAACGCGGCTCGGCAGTTTTAGGGAGGCAAATCAAATGAAATATTTTGTAGGAATTGATTTGGGCACAACCAATAGCTCGATTTCAACTTTTGATGGCGAGAATGTTCGTGTATGTAAGAATAAAAGAGACCAAAGCGACGTGACGCCTTCAGCGATTTACGTTGACAAGCGCGGTAAACGTTTTTATGGCAAAAAGGCTTACGAAAATTCTTTCCGTCAGCCCGAAAGTTGCGCGAAACTTTTTAAAAGATTTATGGGAACGAATACGAAATTTAAACTCGGTGAAGACGAACTTAAAGCCGAAGAATGCAGTGCGGAAATTCTGCGCGAGCTTTTTAAAAATTTGCCTGATGAAATTCGCGAGAATAAGGACGAAGTCGGGACGGTTATCACAGTTCCAGCGGCATTTAATCAAATGCAAAATGCGGCGACTCTCGACGCGGCAAAAATGGCGGGGCTTGGTAAAGTTGCGCTTATGCAGGAACCTGTTGCGGCAATTATGCGCGTTATGAAGGACAATCAAGTCGACGGAAATTTTTTGGTCTTCGATTTGGGCGGCGGTACGCTCGACGTTGCGATTGCCGAGAGGACTTCAGGCAAAATAAATTTCTTAGCGAACGGCGGTTTGACAATGTGCGGTGGTCGTGACTTCGATAAAATTTTATTTAATGAATTCGTCGTAACGTGGCTTAAAGAAAATTATTCGTTGCCCGAAGATTGGCTTACTCAGAAAAAGTATCAGAAACTCCAAAGTCTGGCGACTTACATGGCGGAGAATGCAAAGATTGAACTTTCTACAGATGAGCGCGTCAAAATCGAAGGCGAAACAGGCATCGAGGACGAGGACGGCGAAGAAATTTATATCGACGTTGAAATTAACCGCGCAGATTACAACACGGCGATCGCTGAACCTGTCATGAAGGCGATTGAAACTGCGCGGGTGACGATTGAAAAATCGGGCTTGAGTGCTGGCGACATTAAAAAAATAATTTTTATCGGAGGATCAAATAATTACAAGCCGATTCGTGAGAAAGTTGTTGCAGAACTCGGAATTTCGGGCAGTATGGAGGTTAATCCGATGACGGCGGTCTCCGAAGGCGCGGCGATTTTTGCTGAGTTGGTCGATTGGAATTCGCAGGAACACGAACGTAAAGCCACTCGTGAACAATTCAAAAGCGACGCTGAATTGGGCTTGAGTTTTCGTTACGAATCTCGGACACCTGATAAAAAAGCTCGAATCGCCGTTGTATTGGAAAAGGAAATTATTGGCTATACATTTGAAATAACTTCTCTTGATAGCGGTTGGACTTCAGGAAGCGTAGATTTGAAAAATAAAAATCTCGTAACGGTTCCCCTGCACAAACGTGGCGAGAATAAATTTTCCGTCGAAGTTTACGACAAGGGCGGCGACTCCGTATTTCTCGAAAACGATACGATTACGATAACGCAAACTTTTGCGAATGTCGGTGCGTTGTTGGTGGCTCATTCAATCGGCGTTGAAGTCAAAGAACGTCTCGGCAGTAATGTTTCTCGGCTTGATTATTTTGTTCGCGAAGGCGACACTTTGCCCGCCAAAGGTACTAAAAAATTCCGCGCAGGTAAAAAAGTTCGTGCTGGCTCCGACGATTCGATAAATTTCAAGCTTTGGCAAGGCGAAATTGAAGATAATATTTCGGATAATCTTTTTATTGGTGCATTGAAAATTTCAGGCGACGATTTTGAATTCGGCACGATAATTGAGGGCGCGGAAATTATTTGCAACTACACGATTGACGATGCGGGCAGTATCAATTTGGAAGTCGAAATTCCTGCCGTTAATGAATCATTCTACAAAAATTTTTATTCACGTGAGGAAGGGCAAGTTAATTTCGACAAAGCAGCGGATAAAATTAATTCCGACGGGAAAAATTTACTTGAACAGGTTCGCGACATTGGCAAGGCAATTAAAGACGACAGCGACTATGAAAAACTTCAACAGGCAGGCGAAATTGCGAGCACGGCAATAAATGCGACTCAATCCAATAGCGACCGCGAAGAACTCAAGCACATTGAAGAGGATTTGCAGGCAGCTAAGAAAATTTTGGCTGACATTCGTGAAAGAAATCGTAAAAATATTCGCCGCGAAAATTTGGACGGCTGGCGCGATTATTTCGAGACTAATTTAAAAAGATTTGCCAAACCTTCGGAAACAACTCAGATAGAAAATCTTTTTGACAGAGCGGAAATGTTAATCGAGCGCGAGGATTCCGCCTTTGAGGATACAATAAGCGAAATTATCGGCGTAAGTTACGGAATAGCGATTCGCGACAATGAATTTGTAGTTGGTACTTTTAATTCGCTGATGAAAAATCCTGATGACTTCGACGATAAAGCGACTTTTTATCGCTTGGCGGCGGCGGGCAAAAATGCCATTGCACAAAGAAATTACGTCGAACTTCGCAAAATCGTCAGTGGGCTTTATTCTATCAGCAGATGCAAGGGCGATGAACTTTTGACTGTAAATATAATAAAAGCTTGAGGCGGTGGAATGACTTTGACTTTTGAAGAAAATCCTTTCCACGTCCTGAAAGTTTCTATTTACGACACGAAGGAAACTATTAACGAACAGACTGACGAATTATCCTTCGAGAATCCCGACCGCGAAGAAATTTTTGAACAAGCGCGGACGATTTTACTCAATCCAAAGAAAAGAATTGCGGCGGAGGTTTGGAAAATTGTCGGCGATGATATTTTCAATGATTTTAATATTTATAATCTCTCAAGGATTGACGAAAAATTTTCGGCTCAAAATCCCAAAATTATTTGCGAACAAATTAATTCTGCGCGGGCTAAGTCGAAATTTCCAATTGTCCAAGACACCACTGCGGTAAAATCCGAGCTGAAAGATATTCGCTATGACATTCGCGAAAAAATACAAGGCATTCTAAATGATATGACTCGCGACGGTAGAATAAGGCTTGCTACCGATATTGCCGATAATCTTAATGGTGACTTCGGGGTAATTGTTGAAGATTTTTTCGAGGGTTATCGATTAGAAATGAATACGCTCTTCGATGAAGCGGATAAAAAGATCGTGGAACTTGGCAAAATTAAATTCCAGTTCAAGGGAGAATTTTCTCAATTTCTTTATGAGGCGGAGCCGATAATTAAAAATTTCTGCGCGGCGAGAAAACCTTTGGATAAAATGTCGCTTGTAATAGGAACAGCAAATTTTCATGAAACCGAAAGAATATTCTATGAAGTCCGTAGCGTGGCAATAAAAATATTCAACGAGAAAAATTTAATCGATTATCCACTTAAAATCGCTAAAATTCTTGAAGAAAATTTTTCATACCTGCCGACGCTCGCAGAAAAAATTCATGAGGACATAAATTTTCTTGAAAAACAAAATAGACTTTTGGAGGAAGAAAAGACACGCCACCCGAATAAAAAATTCCTCGAAACAAAAAGAACATTGGAATCGATTATAAATTCAATAGACAACGAAATTCATTTTGAAAAAGGTTTTGAGAAATCAAATTTAAAATTTTATCATGAACAATTTAGGGACGTACACGAGAAAACTTTGAAACGAGTTCTTAATCTTAAAGGTTATACATCTGACGAGCAAAAAATTTTAAATGGTTTATGTGCTATCATTTATCTCAGAATTGCTGTAGCGACAACATGGACGGAATATCCTCAAAAATCATATGAATTTTTCCAAGCTGCTTTGTATTTTGCCAAAAAATCCGACGATCCCGAATTGATTGCTTTTGCTAGAAAAAGATTAGATGAATGGGAAAAAATTATTGACAAGCCAAAAATAAATTTCACAGAATGGTTATTTATCATTCTGACGATTATTGCAGGTACAATATTATTCGGTCCTATTGGTTTAATTACTGGGATTATTATTGTGGCTAAAATACTTAATAAAGACAAATGAATTTTATTTATCAAAGAAAATCGCCCGACGTAAGCCGAGCGGTTTTTTTATTTCTGAACTTCCTCGGGCGGCAAGATACCCGCCATTCGTAAAAGATATTTCGCGTTCGTCGTATGCGTCCTGCCCTTGCGCAGTTTGAAATCAAATTTAATCTCGTCGTTCTCGTAATATTCTTCAAAGTGCGCATTAGAAATTTTGCTACTCTCGGAAACCATATCGCAAAGTTGGAAGTCATGCGTCGTTACAATCGTAATGCTCCTGTCGTTAGTCAAGCGGCGAATAGCCTCTTTCGCGCCGATAACGCGGTCATTGACATTCGTCCCCTTAAAAATTTCGTCGATACAGGCGAGCATAGGCAATTTCTTTTCCGTGTATTCAATCATAGATTTAATCCGCAAAAGTTCCGCGTAAAAAGTCGAGACGCCTTGACTTAGGTCGTCATTAACCCTAATCGAAGTCATCACCGCTAACAGACTTACCGAAAAACTCTTGGCGCAAACTGGAGCACCCGTATAAGCCAAAATCACGGCGGCGGCAAGTGTCCTAATCCAAGTCGTCTTGCCCGACATGTTCGCGCCCGTGATTATCGTTGTGCCCGCCCATAACTCAACGTCGTTTGGAACGGCTTTATCTTCCGCAACAAGCAAACTCTTTAAGCCCTCAATCTTTATATGCGGCTCTTCTTCCTCGTAAAAAGTCGGGAAACAATAAGTCGTGCGCGTTTGACCGATTGACGCCAGCGAAATTAAAACTTCCATCTCCGCGAAGACATCAAGCCACGTTCTTAAATGCCCTGCCGCGTCGTTCCGCCACTTCATGAACGAAGTCGCCAAAAAGAAATCTGCCAAGAATATTCCGTTGCCAAAGATAAAAAATATCGGATTATGTCTGCCGTCTGCCGCGTCGACCAATAAAGCCAATTCCTTCAATTTCTGCGCGGCGGACATTTCGTCAGTTAAAATATCGCGAATGGTTGTTAATCTTATCGACATAAAATTTGTTGATTCAATCCGCTCGAAGATTGCGCGATAAAGTCTAAGTTCTTTTGAAATGATTTTGAGCGGCGCGAGCAATTCATTTATGGCGGGCATGGCGGCGATTGAGATTATCAGCGAAAACATTATGACGAACAGCGGCGCGAGTTCATCTACAATCCCGAACCACGCCAAGACGCACGACAAAATCAAGATTGCCGGCATGATAAAGCGCAGATAATAAACTTTTCCGAGCGGCGGCAATTCTTCTTCCACGCTGACGATTAATTCGCTAGTGTCGTGATTATCGGGCATGAGCCGCGCATAAGCTTCAAGGTCAAGTGAAAGTCGCGGTCGTTGTAAAAGTTCTGCTACTCCGCGTTGCCGATTCCTAACACGTTGACGATTCATGACGGCGTTAAAGTCTGGCGGTTCGGGATTGAAAGCCTCCGCCAATAAATCCCTTCCGCGTTTAGTTCGAGCCGCGCAGATATATTGGAAGATTGAGCCTTCGCCGAAAATGTGTAAGTCAACGTCTTGCGGGCGACCGTTCTTGAGATAAATACTGCCGTCGTTGGAACGTTTGCGCCACGTGCCCTTAGCCCGCGCAATATAGGAATTCACTACGGCGAGGCGGCTCTTCAAAAATTTTTTCCTGTGCTTCAAGTAGTCGTGATAATTCATGAGCCGAATAAAAATCATCACCAAGATTGCCGCGATTATGTAGCAGTAATGGACGTTGAAATCCCAGCCGAGCGCAAAGCTTGCAACCGCCGCCAAGAAAATTACCGAGCGGGCGATAACAATTCTTTTCTCGCGGTTATGCAACATTTTTTGTTCGGCAAGGTCAATCTCGCGTTCGTTGTCGTAAAATTGTCGATTCAAATCGTCACCACCTTTCTGTTGACAATTATATCTTTACGACAAAAATCTTTCAATCGCCGCAGAAATAATTTCGCCGTCAAAGCCCCGCGACGATAAGAATTGCCACGCCTTAGCCTTGTCGAAATTTTTTTGAGTAAATTTTTTAGCAAGCAATTTCTCCGCAATGCTTAAATCGTGTTCTTCGCAATCGTCAGGGATAAGCTGTTCGATAAAATCTTTGTCAAAGCCGCGCTGAATCAATTTAACTAAAATCTGCCGAAGGCTAAGCTTGCCCTCCGCATAAAAATTTTCAAACTGTTGTCGGCAAATTTCCTCGTCGTCAAGGTAATTGTACTGTTTAAGCTTATCAATCGCGGCGTCGACTTCGTTCGCGTCATATTTTCGGGCGAGTAATTTTCTTTTCAAAACCGCCGAACTTTGCTCTTGATTCGCCAATAACTCCGTCGCCTTTGCCAGCGCAGTTTTTTTCTGCTTAATCATTATCATCACTCCCGCGCAGATTGTACTACTTTTTTTGACAGACGAAAAATTTTTTGCTAACCTTGCCGCATTAAGGAGGAGATAAATTTTGAAAAAAACAATAGCGGTCGCGGGACTTGGTTACGTCGGACTTTCTATGGCGACTTTGCTCGCGCAAAATAATAAAGTGTTCGCTGTCGACATCTCGGAAGAAAGAGTTGCGGCAGTCAATAATCGCCAATCGCCCATTCGCGACGAATACATTGAGAAATTTTTTGCCGAACGCGAACTTGACCTTACGGCGACAACCGACGCTAAATCTGCTTATGCGGCGGCTGACTTCGTGATTATCGCCGTCCCGACCAATTACGACCCGAAGAAAAATTTTTTTGATACCTCCGCCGTTAAAGCCGTTATCGAAAATGTTTTGGCTAGCGACTCTAAGGCGTTCATGGTTATCAAAAGTACAATTCCTGTCGGCTTTGTCAAATCTGCGCGGGAAACTTATTCCACCGATAAAATTTTATTCAGTCCAGAATTCCTGCGCGAATCCAAAGCCCTTTACGATAATCTTTATCCGTCGCGTATTATTGTCGGTACAAATCTTGACGAACCCGCGCAGGTTGCCGCCGCTAATGAATTCGCAAAACTTTTGCAGGAGGGCGCAGTCAAAAAAAATATTCCCACGCTTATCATGGGAACGACTGAGGCGGAGGCGGTTAAGCTCTTCGCCAATACTTATCTTGCGTTGCGCGTCGCCTACTTCAACGAACTCGACACCTACGCCGAAATTAAAAATCTCAACGCGCAGGACATTATCAAAGGCGTTTGCTACGACCCGCGAATCGGTGACCAGTATAACAATCCGTCTTTCGGCTACGGCGGCTACTGCTTGCCCAAAGATACCAAACAACTTTTGGCGAATTATCAAGACGTGCCCGAAAATCTGATTGAGGCTATCGTCAACAGCAACCGCACCCGCAAAGACTTTATCGCCGAGCGCGTCCTTGAAATTTCGGGAGCTTATACGGGCAGTGAAAATTTTTCTGCCAAGCGCGAAGGAGAAGTTATTATCGGCGTGTGGCGACTCGCTATGAAAACTGGTAGCGACAATTTCCGCCAATCGTCGATTCAAGGGATTATGAAACGAATCAAGGCGAAGGGCGCAACTGTTATCGTCTATGAGCCTTCGCTTCCCGACGGTTCAACTTTCTTTGGAAGTCGCATCGTCAATAACCCCGACGAATTCAAACGCTTAAGCCGTTGCATTATCGCCAATCGCTATGAACCCGCCCTTGATGACGTTAAGGATAAAGTTTACACGCGAGATTTATTTAAGCGCGACTAACTTTGAAAGCTCTTCGACGAGAGAATTTATCCGATCGAACTTCAATTTATAACTTACACGATTTGCGATAAGGCGAGCCGTCGCGTCCATTATCGTAACAATTTCTACAAGATTATTTTCGCGGAGCGTCGTGCCCGTCTCCACAATGTCAACGATACTCTCCGACATGCCGATTATCGGCGCAAGTTCAATCGAGCCGTTCAGCTTGATATATTCCATTTGCATTCCCTGCGCGGCAAAAAATTGTTCGGCAATGCGCGGAAATTTCGTGGCTACGCGAGTATAGTTATAATCTTCAAAGCGCGGGCGACGCTTATCCTTAGGAACTGCCATCATCAAATGACATTTGCCAAAGCCCAAATCTAAAAGTTCGTAAACGTCCTTGCCCGACTCAAGGATAACGTCCTTGCCGATAATGCCAATGTCCGCCGCGCCATATTCAACGTAAGTAGGAACGTCAGCAGTTTTCGTTATGATGAATTTCAGCCGCGCCTCTTCGTTCGTGATTATCAGTTTGCGTGACTTTTCATGAAGTCCTTCAGCTGTCCAGCCGACTTTCTTTAAAAGCTCCGCCGATAATCCGAAAAGTTTTCCCTTCGGCAAGGCTATCGTTATAAAATCTTTTTCGTCCAAATTATTTCCCTCCGTTCAAATGCGCAGATTTTATAACGCGCAAATCTCAATGTCAAAGCAAATTTTTCTTGAATATTTCGACGCAGTTTGATATTATTCGCGCAAGGAGGTCGATTTAAATGATTAAATACGAAGTAAAAATGACGGACATCGGCAAAGACGCCGTGACCTATCTTGAGAGCAACAGCAGTTTCATCATCATGAACGAAAAAATTCGTCCGGCTCTGAAAGATATGGTTGTCGAACACACGGTCGCAGAATTGGCGGCTGACATCGCTGTCGGTGATAAGCTCAAAGTCGGCAAGAGCGAATTCGAGGTTGTCTTTGTTGGCGACGCGGTCAACAAGAATATTCGTTCTGAAGGGCATTGCACAATCGTCGTCAACGGTGAAGCAACTATGCCCGGTCAAATCGCTGTCAAAGGCATTCGTCCGCCCCGTCTGCGTTTCGGCAACGTCATTTCCTTCTACACCGAAGAATAATTTTTTAGCTTTGCAATACAAAAAAGCCCCCGCCGAGTACGAGGGCTTTTTCGTTTTCATAACACGTCGGCGAAATGCGGGCGCAACTTTTTAAAACACCACGCACCAAGAATCATAATCGCCGCCGTCACCAGCCAAAAATAAATCGTCAACGGCATATGCTCCCAAAACCATTCCTTAAAAATAAAACTCTGCCGATAGCCTTCAACTAAATAATAAGCAGGATTTAATTTTATCACGGCGTGAAATTGTTCGGGGATTGATTTCAAGTTCCAGAAAATCGGCGTACCCCAAAAGCCGAATTGCAACATCATAGCGACGAATTGCCCAATGTCGCGCATAAAAACCGTTAGCGAACTCGTCAGCCAGCCCAGCCCCAATGATAAGCAAATCATCGCGAACAGATAATAAATTATTTGCAGGTTGTAAATCGAAGGTGGATAACCATAAGCCGCGAACATTGCGAACAACACGACGATAAAAAAGCTGTGCACGACTAGCGCGGACATAATTTTTACAATGGGCAGGAGTTCTACGCGGAAGACGATTTTCTTGACGAGGAAGGAACTTTCGATAACCGAATTCGTCGCGCTTAAAATACTTTCGCTGAGGAAAAACCAAGGGAACATTCCGCAAACCAGCCACAGGATAAACGGGAAATTGTTGACGGGCACCGATTTAAAGCCGACTTGGAAGACGAACCAGAAAATAAAAATCGTGACGGTCGGTTGAATAAACGCCCACAAAATCCCTAGATAGGAGCTGATATATCGTTGCTTGAAGTCGCGGCGCGTCATCTGCCATAAAAGATTTCTGTTGACAATGAGGTCGCGAATCAAACCGAGTAAACCTTTTAAAATTCTAATCATTCGCCGAGTTCCTTTCGAGCGCGTTGTTGCAACTCGTAAAGTTTAGCCATTGCCTCAATCGGCGTCAAGCTCGGCACGTCCAAAGCAAGTAAATCTTTCATTCCCTGCATTGCGAATAAGTCTGGCGATTGCGAGGAATTTTTTTTGCTTACTACGGGGCGCACAGGCTCGGCATTTTCCATTGACTTTAAAATTTCTTCGGCGCGTTTCATAACCGACTTTGGCAACCCTGCAAGCTTGGCAACTTGTATTCCGTATGATTTATCCGCGCCGCCTTGCTTGATTCGCCGTAAAAAAATTACTTCGCTCCCGCGCTCCTTGACTGCGACGCAAAAATTTTCTATCCGCGCAGATGTATCGGCTAAATCGGTCAGCTCATGATAATGCGTGGCGAAAAGAGTTTTGGCGCGAATTTTTTTATCAATGTATTCGATAACTGCGCGGGCAATGCTCATGCCGTCGAAGGTCGAAGTGCCGCGCCCGACTTCATCAAGAATAATCAAGCTCTTATCGGTTGCGAATTTTAAAATCTGCGCGACTTCGTTCATTTCAACCATAAAAGTTGATTGCCCGCTTACTAAGTCATCACTCGCGCCGATTCGTGTAAAAATCCTGTCGACAGGAGAAATATTCGCGCTCGACGCCGGAATAAAACTGCCCGCCTGCGTCATCAACGTCAACAGCGCAACTTGCCGCATATAAGTTGACTTGCCCGCCATATTTGGCCCGGTAATAATCATCATGGCGCAACGATTCGGCGCAAGGCTCGTGTCGTTCGGAACAAATAAACTGCTCGTCAAAATCCTCTCAACCAGCGGATGCCGCCCGTCGCGAATATCAATGTTGCCGTCAATGTTAAGGTCGGGGCGCGTGTAATTGTGAACCTGCGCGGCTTCGGCAAAACTCGCGATAACGTCAATAAGCGCGATTCTTTTAGCGGTATCCTGAATTTGCGGCAGACGTTGCTTGATTCGGTCGCGGACTTCGCAAAAAAGATTATATTCGAGATTGACAAGCCTTTCCTGCGAGCCGAGAACTTTGACTTCAAAATCTTTTAATTCTGACGTAATGTAACGTTCGCCATTAACAAGGGTTTGCTTGCGAATATAATTATCGGGGACTTTACTCGCGCCGCTCTTGCCGATTTCTATATAGTAACCGAAAACTTTATTAAACCCGACCTTAAGCGCACGAATACCCGTCCGCGCTTTTTCCGTTGCCTCAAAGTCTTGCAGGTAGGTGCTATGGTCTGTGGAAATGCGGCGGAGATTGTCGAGTTCCTCATTGTAGCCGCTTTTAATAAGTCCGCCGTCGCGCAAGGACAAGGAGGCGTCTTCGCTGATAGCTTTATCGATAAGTTCAGCCTCTGCGGAGAAATCGCCCAGTCCGTCGCGGCAAGCTTTTAAAATATCGCTAGTGACATCTTTAAGAGTTTCGGCAATCGTCGGCAGGGCGAACATGGAAACTTTTATGGCGATTAAGTCGCGGGCATTGGCGGAGCCGACTTCGATTTTAGTCATAAGGCGTTCAAAGTCGCGAATATTTTTAAGAGCCTCGCGCAGATTTTTACGGGTCGTGAAATTTTTAAAAAGCTCCTCCACAGCGTCAAGGCGGCGATTTATGGCGGCAACGTCAATAAGCGGACTTTCAAGCCAACGACGCAGGAGCCGATTACCGAGCGGAGTTTTAGTAAAGTCAAGCACGTCGAAGAGAGTATCTTTCTTGGAGCCGTCGCGCAGATTTCGGACGACTTCGAGATTTTTTAAGGCAGTGGCGTCTAAGGTTAAGTGATTGCGCAAATCAAGACGCGTGAGTTTGGAAAGATGATTTAAATCTGTTCGGACTGTCGCGTGAATATACTGCAGAAGATTTTCTACTGCGACGGCGGCAGATTCAGCGGCGGGCAAGTCATTTTCGCTAAAGTGTTGGGCGGAGAAATTTTTATCGGAAATATTTACGTCGTCAAGCTTAGTAAAGGAGCATTTATCCAACTTAAGCTCGGCGAAACTTTTAAGCCGCTTTAGGAAAGTCGGCTCGCCCGCAAGTAAAATTTCATGTGGATTGAGGCGATAAAGTTCATCGAAAAGATTTTGTTCGCGATTATCGCCGTCGTAAAGCGAATAGAAAATTTCGCCCGTAGAAATATCCGCGCCAGCCAAAGAAATTTCGTTTCCGCTCTCGAAAACCAGCACGAGATAATTATTATTGGCGTCGGTTAAGGCGTCTTCAGTCAGAATCGTACCGGGCGTAACGATTTTAGTTAGGGCGCGTTCGGTTAAGCCTTTAGCCTTCGGGTCGCCGATTTGGTCGACGATTGCCACGCGATAATTTTTGGCAACGAGCTTTTGCAGATAACTTTCAATGGCTTGAGCGGGCACGCCGCACATTGGGACTTGTTGACGGTGCGTCAAAGTCAAGCCGAGTTCTTGAGAGGCTGTAACTGCGTCCTCATTGAACATTTCAAAGAAATCTCCGAGCCGAAAGAATAAAAGTTCGTTCGGGTGTTGCGATTTTTGCGCCTGATATTGCTCCATCATTGGCGTTAAATTTTTGTCGTTCAAGTTCTCACCTCTAGGAAAATTTTCAATCGCAGTTTAACAACCAACTTTATTTCCGTCAATCAAAATTAGGGACTGAGGACTAGAAACTAGGGATAGTTGGTAAATTAAAGATGAATAGTAAAAAAGGCAAGTAAAACGAAGTTGAGAAAGCAGATAGCTAATGTGTTTTTCTTTACTTGCTTTTACCAACAGCCCCCTAGTTCCTAAATCCTAATAACTAAACATAGGCAGGATTTTTTTTCTATACGCAGAAAATTTTCATGCTTAAAAAATTTTTTAGAGGGTGTTGCGTTGGACAATAATGGTAAACCCAAACGAAATATTTTGCCGATGATTTTTCTTATGCTGTGCTTTATAGGTTCGGCAGTCGCGGGCGCAATGTTCGCCTCGTCCGATTTTTTCGACATAAGAAATCCCGACGGGAAAATCTTCGGAAAAGACGATACAACCGAGCTTATAAAAGCCAAAGATAAATCGATTGTTCTGATAATGGGCGTCGACAAGCGCGAAGATGACGTTGGACGCTCTGATACTATGATGATAGCGACGATTGACCCGCGCCTCGACCAAGCGACGCTTTTATCTATTCCGCGTGATACTCGCGTCAAAATTCGCGGGCGTGGCTACGATAAAATTAATGCGGCGTTTGCTTATGGCGGAGTCAGTCTTTCGGAGTCGACAGTTGAAAATTTTCTTGGAATTGACATTGATCACTACGTTTTGATTAACACGAACAGTTTTGTCAAGATTATTGATGCGATAGGCGGCGTGGATATTGATGTTGAAAAGCGCATGTTTTACGAAGACCCTTGGGATGACGACGGCGGACTTGTGATTGATTTATATCCCGGCGAACAGCATATGGACGGTAAAACTGCCGTGACTTATGTCCGTTATCGTGATTCGGAAGGCGATATTGGGCGCGTCAAACGTCAACAGGCATTTATGGCGGCGTGTATGGATAAAGTGACTTCGCCCGAAATAGTTCCGCGCATTCCTAAGATTGTCCGTGAAGTTATTGACGCCGTTGAAACCGATATGTCGCTCCGGCAGCTTTTGGAGTTAGCGGGTTCGCTTAAAGCGGCGCAACAAAACGGGCTTGAAACCGATATGGTTCCCGGCTATCCGCTTTACATTGACGAAATCAGTTATTGGATACCTGATGTTGAACTTTTGCGAATTTCTGTTGCCGATGCGCTGGGAATTGCCGTTGACCCATATTTAAGAGAACGTTTTGAACGTGACGCCCGCGAATATAACGATTCAATTCCGACTGGTGCCAAAGATATTCCAGACGGCGAGGATTATATTGGCAGACCTGTCCGAGAAAGTCGCGAACAACGCCGCACAGTTGAAGAACGTTCGACTTTCAGAGACCGCATTGTTCAAGATGACGACCGCGACAGGCGCAGTTATGATGAACGCACAAATTCAAATGACAGGCGCAATTATGATGACGAACGCACTAGTTCAAACGATAGGCGCAGTTATGATGACGAACGCTCCAGTTCAAATGACAGGCGCAGTTATGATGATGAACGCTCTAGTTTAAACGACAGGCGTAGTTATGATGACGAACGCTCCAGTTCAAATGACAAGCGCAATTATGATGATGAACGCACAAGTTCAAATGATAGGCGTAATTATGAAGAACCTCGCATTGAACGGCGAACGCTTCCCGAAGTAGATGAAGCTTTTGACGAGCCGACACGCGATGAAGCTCCGAAAACGAGGTATTAACGTGATTATTTTGACGGACGATTTATTTTTGGGCAGTGGAAATCACAAAACTGTTTATGCGCACCCGACTGATAAAAATTTATGCATAAAAATTTTGCACACCATGCCCGATTCCGATTTGGAAAAGGAATTTCGTTATAGAAAAGCACTTGGCGACCGCGCAGAGAAAATGACGCTCCTGACAAAATATTTCGGCGAAGTTGATACTTCAAAGGGCAAAGGCTATCTTTTTGAACGTGTTTTGGATTTTGACGGCAAAATTTCTAAGACAATGCTTGATATTCTTGAAGATACCGTTGCCGATAAAAAAAATTTGCCCGAAACCGAGAAACTCTTATTAGACTTCAAGAAAACTTACTTTGACGAGAAATTTTTATTAGCGGGCGTCGACCTCGAAAATTATCTTGTGCAAAAAATTTCTCCGACCGAACGCAGAGTAAGAATTATTGACAATATCGGTTGCGCGTCGACAATTCCTTTACCCTATTACTTTGACTTCTTTACTTTAAAGCGGCTAAGAAAATATTGGGCGCGATTTGTCGATTTAATGCGTTCGGATTATAAAAGTGTATTTTCGGAAGAATTTCTAAGAAAGTTGGCTGAAATTTAATGAATCGAACGACGCGGACTATCATAAAAATAATTTTAATCGCGGCGGTAACAATTTTCTGCACGGCGGCGGCTTATTATCTCGGCTCGAACGTAACTGGGCATTCGCTAGCTACGGCGTCAGATAATATGAATTATTCGCGTTGGCTGGAGAAATATTTTATATTGACGCGGGCGACGGGCTTGCTTAATGGACTTTGTGCGCTGATTTGGTTTTTAGCGGCGAGATTTTTATTTAAAATTGATGACGTTGCTGGGGCGGGTAAAAGAATTTGTTGGCTTGCTTTATTAATGGCGTCAATGGCGATAAGTTTAGGAATTCCGCATTTTTACGCGCCGATTCTCGGAATAAAGCTGAACGGGATAATTTTTGGGCTGTTTTTAGTGATTTTTAGCGGAATAGGCTATTGGTTGCTGACGATTTTCACGACGCCGCTTGCTTTTAAGTACACGCCGCTTGGAGCGCAACTTTTCGGGAGGAGATTATGAGTTTTTATTTTATTTCAATCGGCGGGACGGGCGCGAAGGTTATGGAGAGCTTAACGCACCTTTGCATAGCAGGACTTTTGCCCGAAAATGAGCGACTTTTTATTTCTGCGATAGATCCCGACGTTGGAAATGGAAATTTGGAACGAACGGCGACTGCGCTGAATAATTTTGCCGTTTTCCAGAATTTTTCTGTTGGAAATGATACGACGCTTTTCAAGAATAAAATTTCAATCGTTCGTCCGTTTCCTTTTAATCCGACGGGGCACGACAAGACGCTTGATGATTTGATTGAGTTTTATCATCATAACAATACGGCAGTCGGCAAGCTTTACGAAGTTCTTTACACTAAAAAGGAGCGCGAGACAACTTTAAATGAAGGATTTCGCGGGCACCCGTCGATAGGCGCGGCGGTTTTGGCTAAAAAATTTGATGAAGGCTCAAAATTAACCGCGCAGATTGAAAAAATCATTAGCGAGGGCGATTCCGTTAAAATTTTTTTAGCTGGTTCAGTCTTTGGTGGCACGGGCGCGGCGGGACTTCCTACTATTGCCCGTTTGCTGAAAAATAATTTAGTGGATTATGCGGACAGAATTTCTATCGGCGCGGTGTTGATTTTGCCTTATTTCAGTTTCACGCCGACCAATATTCAAGATGAACTCTTTGCGCGAAGTGAAAATTTCTTGCCGAACACAAAGGCGGCATTGAAATATTATTCCGAGAAAGAAAATCTTTTCGACGCGACGTATTTTGTTGGAGATTCTGTGATGACGGCGGTAAAAGAATTTTCTGTAGGTTCGGCTAATCAGCGAAACGAGGCGCACATTGTAGAATTATATGCGGCATTGGCGGCGATAGATTTTTTTGCCCGACCGATAAAATCTCCCAAAATCTTTAAATATATTTGCCGTCACGAGCAAAATAAATTTTCTTGGAGCGACTTTCCTGCGCGGAGTGAGTTATTTGTACAATTTGCTCGATTTATTTTTGCGTATGTTCACTTAATAAAGCCAGTACTCGCCGATTTAGTTTCTGGCAATGCAAAAGCCTATAAATATCCTTGGTTCGTGGATTTTTTGGACGGAATCGACGTTACCGCGCCCGATATTGTGAATTTTAATTTTTATGCTGAGGCGTTCGCGGCTTGGCTTAAACAAATCGAAACTTTGAACGGTAGAGAAGTTTTTTTGATAAATCCTGCGCTTTTCGAGGCTAATCCTGCGCGATTGACAGATAAAAAATTATTCGCGACGCTTGACGGCAATAAATCTACGTTGACACTTCACGAAATATTTTATCGATTAACGGAGCCTTTTAAATACGATTCGACGGTTAAAGGGTTCGGAAAATTTCTCAGAAAACTCTATGACGCCTGCGCGGTGTAAAAAATTTATGACGCGGAGGACTTTTTTGTTATAATTAGGAAAAATTTTGGAGGCGATTTTATGTTGAGCGACGTTGAAATTGCACAAGCCGCGCAGATTGAAAAAATTACGGTGGCGGCAGAAAAGCTCGGCTTGACGGAAGACGATTTAGAATTTTATGGGAAGTTCAAGGCGAAAATTTCTCCCGACGTTTGGAAACGCATTGAGAAAAATCCCGACGGCAAATTGATTTTAGTTACGGCGATAACTCCGACACCTGCGGGCGAAGGCAAAACTACAACCTCAATCGGCTTGGCGGACGCCTTTGCGAAACTCGGCAAGAAAATTTGTGTGGCATTGCGCGAGCCGAGTCTCGGACCTTGCTTTGGAATAAAAGGCGGCGCGGCGGGCGGCGGTTATGCGCAAGTCGTTCCTATGGAGGATATAAATTTACACTTCACGGGCGATTTTCACGCGATAACGACGGCGCATAATCTTTTGGCGGCGGTAGTGGATAATCACTTACAACAGGGCAACGAGCTTAAAATCGACGTTCGGCGCGTAGTTTGGAAAAGAGTTTTGGATTTGAACGACCGCGCTTTGAGAAATGTAATCGTCGGCTTGGGCGGCAAGATTAACGGAGTCCCTCGCGAAAGTGGCTTTGATATAACTGTTGCCTCTGAAATGATGGCGATTTTGTGCCTTGCTAAAGACTTTGCCGACTTAAAGGAGCGGCTTGGAAAAATTATCGTAGCGTACACGGTTGACGGCGAAATTGTCACTGCGAACGACTTAAAAGTTACGGGGTCGCTGGCATTGCTTATGAAGGACGCGATTAAACCTAACCTCGTTCAGACGTTGGAAGGAACGCCCGCATTGATACACGGCGGACCTTTCGCGAATATTGCGCACGGTTGCAACTCTGTCACGGCGACGAAATACGCCTTGAAACTTGCTGATATTGTTGTAACGGAGGCAGGTTTTGGCGCAGATTTAGGCGCGGAGAAATTTTTGGATATTAAGTGTCGCATGAGCGGTTTACGTCCCGACGCGGTAGTAATAGTTGCGACGATTCGGGCTTTGAAAATGCATGGCGGCGTTGACAAAAAAAATCTCGCAACTCCGAACGTTGAGGCGGTAAAAATCGGGCTTGCCAACCTTGAAAAGCATATTGAGAATATTCAAGGTTTCGAGTTGCCCGCCGTTGTTGCGCTGAATGATTTCCCGACTGATACCGACGAAGAAATTGCGGCTGTAGAAAAAATCTGCGCGGCTAAGGGCGTTCGATTTGCTCGCTCGAAAGTATTTGCAGAAGGCGGCACAGGCGGCATTGAACTTGCCAAAGCTGTTGAAGACAGTTTCAATGACGCTAAGGATTTCAAGTTCACCTACGCGGATGAAATGAGCATTGCCGATAAAATCTTGGCAGTCGCGCAGAAGATTTACGGTGCGAACGGCGTTAACTTTGCTCCTGCGGCTAAGAAACAACTCGCCGAAATTGAACAACGCGGCTTTGGGAACATGCCCGTTTGCATTGCTAAGACGCAGTATTCCTTATCTGATGATGCGGCTAAACTTGGTCGCCCTAAAAATTTCAACGTCACTGTTCGCGAAGTTAAAATTTCTGCGGGCGCGGGCTTTATCGTCGTGCTTGCCGGAAATATTATGACGATGCCCGGACTTCCTAAACGTCCCGCCGCCGAGAAAATCGACATAACGCCCGAAGGAATTATCAGCGGCTTGTTCTGAATAAAGGAGGTCGTCACGATGGAAATTTACGATGATGAATATCTCGACGATTTTATCGAAAGCGGCGTAAAACCCCTAGCTAGTAGCTAGCAACTAACAACTAGTGGATATAAGGCGCAGAATTGACTTTTCAAAACATATCATTTAAACTACAAATAGCGGTTAGCCTTCCGCTTTAACAAAAACGTGAAAAATATCAACGGCTCGTGTGTTGCAAACAGTGAAGTTGTTTAGGAGTGGGGTCACCCCATACACTCACCCGCATCGCAGCGCGACACTTAGCGATTAATTCGCCAGACTGAGTGAATCGTGACGGGTGTAAAGAAGTGTTTTGCAAATACTACGAAAGGACGGTACAAATAAGTAAAAGTAAGCTGAAGCCGAAAGGTGACAGTGTAGTGGTTGTTTGGCTCAGCCTTTGAGCATTTATGTTCTCAAGAATCCCCTTTGGGGAGTGTCAAAAGCGTGAATGTAAGTCTAGTTATGACTGTAAATATGAGCAAAATTCACTCACCCGCAGATGTAAACAGGATTGTCTCACTGAGTCGTCGTGAAAGAAACTATGTTGCTGGCATGGATTTTGATGATGTTGTTAGGACGATAGGAAATGGCGGACGCGCATGTATCGGGTTCGGCGAAAGTCTTGACGCTGAAAATGCCCCTCTTGCCGCCGTGAAAAATGCGTTGCAGTCGCCGCTGTTTGTTGAGGACATTCGACGTGCCAGAAAAGTTTTACTTGTTTTTGTCATGAAGATCCGTCGTGAATTTGTTGATATGATGAAGATAAATGAAGCCGCCAATTTTTTAGATGAACTTTTTAACCCTGATCCTGATGATTATTTGGATATTTTACGGCAAGTACTTATTGACGAAACTTACGGTGACGGCGTGACAGCGTTTGTGCTTGCTACGAATTTTGATTTTTGTAATGGGGAAGATGAATTCCGCGACAAATTCTTTTCGGGGGTAAAGATTGTGGGAATAGGCGAGACGGGAGCAAGTGCCTTGAATTATTTTGGTAAGGTCGCCGATGATATTTTCCCTAACCGCTTGGTTGTTTCTGCCCAAGACAGTATTGCCAACTTGAAAAACCCGTTTGCCCTCTTAGCACCAATTTTACATTTTGTTATCGGAACAAGCTGGCTGTTTGTGATTATGGACGTTGAGGATTTGGAACTTGCCAAGAAGGTCACAAAAATTGTTGAGCAGTCAAATCTGCTGATAACGTCTCTGATTTTGTGTCCGACCGCCGATGATGTTCGCCTTGCCGATATTCCCGACAACTTTGGCACGTGGGTAGTCTTGCCGAAAGATAAAATCGACGCGATTGGTTTGACGAACGACGAGGCGATATATCGAGTCGTGAATATGGCGACAAGTATAGCTCCGCTTAAGAAAAATTGCGGTAATCTTATCGGAATGGATTTTGCTGAGATTCCAAGAACAATAGGAAATTTCGGCAGAGCGTGTATCGGGTTCGGCACAAGTCTTGACGCTGAAAATAATTCAATTCAAGCCGTGAAAAATGCGTTGAAGTCGCCGCTGTTCCTTGAAGATATTCGGCACGCCAAAAAAGCTCTGCTCGTGTTTATCGGAGGAGTGGACTTTCTTAATATGCTGGAAGCTAATGAAGCATCCACTTTTTTGGATGAACTCATGTATCCTGCAGATGATTGGCGTTGTTTATTGCAAGTCGACGTTGACGAAACTGCTACTGACGGTGTAACGGCATTTATATTTGCGACAAAGTTTTGAATAAAAAAATCCCGACAGAAATTTTGTCGGGAAATTTTTTTGGTTAAGCTACGTTCAGTTGTCGAAGATATTTTTCAAAGCTTGAATGTTTACGTCGCGATTGAGTTGCGCGAGGTAGGTCGTGAGCTTAATCGCCTTCGGGCAAACTTCAACGCAGTTTTGACTGTTGCCGCAACTGGTTATGCCGCCCTTTTCCATTAAGACGTTCAAACGCTTGGGCGCGTCGAACTTTCCGAGCGGGTGAAGATTGAACAGATAAGCTTGCACAGTCGGCGCAGGACCAATGAAGTCCGATTGAGGACCGACGTTCGGGCAAGCCTCCAAGCAACAGCCGCAAGTCATGCAACGCGAAATTTCGTAAGCAGTGCGAGCCGTGTAGGGATTTTGAATCGGAGCGTCTTTGACTTCCCACGAGCCGTCCAATTCAACCCAACCTTGAATCCGCTTAAGAGCTTCAAACATGCGCGAGCGGTCAATCAGCAAGTCGCGAATAACAGGGAACGTCCGCGCAGGTTGCAACTTAATCGGCTTGGTGAGATTGTCAACCAATGCGCAACATGCTTGCTGAGCTTTGCCGTTGATAACCATCATGCACGCGCCGCAAACTTTTTCCAAACAATTACACTCCCACACGACCGGCGGCACTCTTTTACCGTCAACCGTTACGGGATTTTTTTGTATTTCCATGAGCGAGGCAACGACGTTTAAGCCGGGGCGATAGTCCACGTCAAATTCTTGCGTGTAGGGCTTATCGTTCGGTGAATCCTGCCGCTCGATTATAAATCTGACTTTTTCAGCCATAGGTTACACTCCTCTGTTAGTCAGGTTAATCCTCCAAAAAATTTATCTCGTAAAAACCAAAATCAAAGAGGTGCGAAAACATGACCAATCCCCCTTTGTGTGTGAAATTTTTAAAACGAACCACCGTAGCTTTATGCCTGAAATCCATCGCTGCGTTTCTGCATTTTGACGCCGCAAGTTCAAGTTTCGCCGCTTCAAGTTCGTCCTCGGGTGTAGTTGCCCTTGCGGCTGCTTTTTCGTAAGCCGCCTTGAAAACTTTGCTCATGGCGTCGTAAACTTCAGCAAGTTTCGTGTAAATCTCCTCGTTGTCAGGATCAAGCTCCACCACCTTGTTGAAGTGTTCAATCGCTTTAGCGTAATCCTTCTTCGCGAAATAAACATCGCCTAAAACCTGCCAAATCTTCGCCGTGTTCGGGGCAAGTTCTAAAGCTTTTTTGAGCGAAATCTCCGCGTTTTCGTTGTCTTCGAGCTTGTAATAAGCAACACCAAGCCCGTAGTGAGAGTTCGCCTTTTTCGGCGCAAGCTCCAAAACTTTAGCAAAGAATTTCGCCGCTTCAGCGTAGTTTTCTGCACGAAGGTAAACGAACGCGAGATTCTGAAGAATAACGGAATCCGTCGGCGACAGGCGCAAAGCTTTGTCGTAACACTCAATCGCCTTGTCATAATTTTCCATGCCGTAATAAAGAGTGGCAAGACTGTTCCACGCGGCGGCGTTGTTAGGCGCAAGCTCCAAAGCTTTGCTGTAACATTCCGCCGCCTTATCGGAACCTTTGAATTGAATTTTTTCGTAAGCCGCACCAAGCTGTCGCCAATCCTCTGCATTGCGATTATCTTCTTTAGCATAAAGGGCGGCAAGATTGTTCAATATGGTTTTATTGTCGGGGAAAAGTTCATGAGCCTTTTGGAAATTTTCTCGCGCCTTATCGAAGTCGGATTCTCTGAAGTACATGACGCCGCGCATATTCCAAGCGTTCGCGTAATTGGGATTGGCTTCGACGGCTTCCACGAAAAATTTTGCCGCCTTGTCGCGGTCGCCCGTCTTGAGATAAACCGCGCCGATATTCGTTAAAGTAACGGCACTGCGCGGAGCAATCTTCAAAGCCTTGTCGAGAGTTTTAATCGCCTTGTCGTAGTTACCCGCCTCGAAATGTTTGGAACCTTTGCCGTTGAGATCAAGCCACTTTGAATGTTTATTGTGGTCGACATTTTTGCTTATCTGGTCGAATTGATTTCCGATTCGCTTGTAAGCGTCGTCTTCGGCGAAGGCATTCGACATCAGACAAAAGATAATCGCGATAACAATCGTTGTGAAGGAAAACTTTTTCATAATCCTTTACTCTTTCTTAGCGACGGCGTAGTTGCGGGCACGCGGTTTAATCAAGGAATGATCAAATTCGCGATAAGTGACAATCGGCTCTTCAGTTTTCTTGTCGTAGTTGACAATCGTAGTAAACATAAAGTTTTTGTCGTCGCGCCCCATGAAGACGAGGTCGCCGTTTTCGTCGTGTTTGCGTTGACCATTTTCAAGGACAATCTTCGCATGAGCACCGCGAGATTCGTCGCGACAACGTGCGCCCTTCGTGATAGCCATTGCATAAAGAATCATGTTGCGGAGCTGACGAACGAACATTGCCTCTTGATTGGCGACGTTGCCCCTGTCGGTGACGCCTATATCGTCCCAACGCTTAAGCAACTTTTTAAGCTCAACTAAGCAAGCGTCAAGCCCGTTGTTGTCGCGCTCAATCGCCACATACTTATACATTAAGTCGCCCATTTCGTGATGAAGTTTATGAGCATTTTCGGAGCCGTTCATCTGCAAAATTTTATCGTATTCGTTTTGAACTTCCTGCCGCGCCGCCTCAAGTTCAGTGTCGCTAAGTTCGGAGCCGTTCTTACCACTACGCGCCCATTTCATAGCCTCTGGACCCGAAACCGTGCCCGAATAAGCCGCGCTAAGCAATGAGTTCGCGCCGAGACGATTCGCGCCGTGATATTGGTAATCGCATTCTCCCGAAGCCATTAAGCCGGGAATGTTCGTGAAATGTTGTCTGTCAACCCAAATGCCGCCCATTGAATAGTGAACGCTGGGGAAAATTTCCATAGGAACTTTGCGCGGGTCTTGTCCGACGAATTCCGAATACATTTCCAAAATACCGCCGAGCTTGCGGAGTAAATAATCGCCGTCAATGTGCGACAGGTCGAGATAAACTCTGTTCTCGCCGTTAATGCCCAAACCCATATGAACGCAAACTTTGAAGATAGCGCGGCTGGCAACGTCACGCGGCACCAAGTTTCCATAGGCAGGATACATTTCTTCCAAGAAGTACCAAGGCTTGCCGTCTTTGTAAACCCAAACACGACCGCCTTCGCCGCGACAAGCTTCCGACATTAAACGATTTTTATCGGTACCGGGAATAGCCGTCGGGTGAATTTGTATGAATTCGGGATTGGCAATCTCCGCGCCTTGCTGATAAACCGCGCTGACTGCCGAGCCGTTACAAATCGTCGACGCCGTGCAACGTCCGAACACTTGACCGGGACCGCCCGTAGCAAGGATAACAGTATCTGCGCGGAAGGATTTAATCTCCATAGTATTCATACTCTGCGCGACGATACCGCGACAAATGCCCTCGCGATTTTTAATTATCTTAATGAATTCCCAGAACTCATACTTTTTAACCGCGCCTTTGACTTCCCAACGACGAACTTGTTCATCAAGCGCGTAAAGAATTTGTTGCCCTGTCGTCGAGCCAGAAAAGCAAGTACGTTTATTTTTCTGTCCGCCGAAGTTGCGCAAGTCAAGGTTGCCTTCGGGCGTGCGCGTAAATGTAACGCCCATTCTGTCAAGCATTTTAATAAGTTTCGGAGCCGCCTCAACCATGCCTTTAACCGCAATTTGGTCGGCAAGGAAGTCGCCGCCGTAAACTGTATCGTCAAAATGCTCGTAAATGCTGTCGTGTTCGCCCTTAGTGTCCATACAGGCATTCATGCCGCCTTGAGCGCAAAGGGAGTGCGAACGCTTGACGGGGCAATAGGAGAATAATAAAACCTCGCCGCCAAGTTCGCAAACTTTAATCGTCGCCAACAAGCCCGATATGCCGCCGCCAACGATTATTATTTGTTTCTTAGTTAATTCTTTCGCCATAGCAAAATCTCCTAAAGATTTTTAGTAGACAAAATAGCTACCCATGAAAGCGACCGTGATTAAACACATTGCCGCGCAGAGTCCCATGCTGATAAGACTGATAGCCTTTTGAGCACGCGGACCTTTGGTAATGCCCCACGTCATACAGAAAGTCGTTATGCCGTTGCAGAAATGGAAAATCGCCGCCCACATGCCGAGAACATAAAGAACTACGACGACGGGATTTTGGAAGAAATTCTGCAAAAGTTCAAAGGAAATCGGAGTGCCCGTGACGCCTTTGACGTAGAAACGCAGATAGCCGACGTGCCAAATCAGAAATACTACCAAGAACCAAGCCGTCCAACGTTGAAGGGCAAAATTCCAGTTGCGAAGATAGCCGTAATTGCAGGGATTATTCTTCGCTTGCAGGGCAATGTAAATACCATAAATGCCATGAAACAACAGCGGAACTGCGATGCCGCCGATTTCCAAGCCCATGAAAATCGGTTTGGGGATGAGTTCCATCATTTCGAGTGCGGTGTTAAGTCCTTCGGGTCCGAGCATCGCCATTGAGTTTGTAAAGATATGCTCGAAAAGCACCATACCCAAGACGAGCAAGCCGCACAGTGAATGCAGACGCCGCACATAAAAAGTTGTGTGAACCATTGTTGCCTCCTTGTTTTTTAGGAATTAGGAGCTGGGAACTAGGAACTAATTACTAACAACTAATTACTAACAACTACTAGTCCCTAGTTCCTAATAACTATTTCCTAGATTTGATTCATGTCGAAGTGACGATAATCTTTCTGCCCAATCTCGTAGAAATTATTTCCTTCGCAGTCAATAACAACAATCGCGGGGAAATCGACAACTTCCAAAGCCGCCACCGCTTCAGGTCCGAGTTCGGGATAAGCCAACACAGTATAACTTTTAACGGACTTGGCGATAAGAGCCGCCGCGCCGCCTACTGCCGCAAAATAAGTCGCGCCGTTTTTCTTCATAGACTCGACAACCTCTTTGGTACGCGAGCCTTTACCGACCATGCCTTTAATACCCTGTTCAAGCATAGTCGGAGTATAAGCGTCCATTCTGCCCGAAGTCGTCGGTCCGCAAGAGCCAATCGGGTCGCCGGGTTTAGCGGGTGTCGGACCCAGATAATAAACTATTTGATTAGTCCAATCGACGGGCAATTTTTCGCCGCGTGCCAATGCCTCCGTCATGACTTTATGGGCGGCGTCGCGTGCGCTGATAATCGTACCGGTTATGAGAACGCTGTCGCCCGCCTTGAGTTTGCGCGACATTTCCTCAGTGAACGGCGTTGTTATTCTGATACTTTCAGCCATTCTTTTATCTCTCCTTTCAATATTAGCTTTTAGCTGTTAGCTTTAAGCTTTAAGGATAAAACCTAAAAGCTCTAAGCTTAAAGCTCAAAGCTCCCTATGCGCATGACGCATTGCATGACAGCAAATAGTTACGGCAACCGGCAAGCCCGCAATATGTGTAGGTGCCCATTCGATATTGACGGCAAGCGCGGAAGTCGTTCCGCCCAGTTGAGGTCCTATGCCCGTTGAGTTAATAAGGTCGAGAAGTTCCTGTTCAAGTTGTGCATATTCGGGCATAGGATTTCTTTCGTCAATCGAACGAGTCAAAGCCTTTTTGGAAAGGAGCGCGGCTCTATCCATAGTCCCGCCGATACCGATACCAACAACCATTGGCGGGCAAGGATTCATACTCGCATGAAGAATAATTTCCATAACGGCTTTTTTAACGCCGCGAACACCGTCGGCAGGCACGAGCATTTTAATTCCCGACTTATTCTCGGAACCGAAGCCCTTAGGCGCAACCGTAATGCTCAGTTTGTCGCCCGGTACAATCTGCGTGTAGATGACGCCCGGTGTATTGTTCTTGGTGTTGACGCGATTAAATAACGGCTCGCCGACGACCGATTTGCGCAGATAACCTTCCGTGTAACCTTTGGCAATGCCCGCGTTAATAGCGTCTTCGAGATTGCCGCCGACAATATGCAAGTCCTGCCCGACTTCGAGGAATACAATCGTCATGCCGGTATCTTGGCAATAGGGACGATCTTCCGCCTTAGCAATTTCGGCGTTCTTAATAATTTGGTCGAGGACTATCTGACCGACGGGCGATTGTTCAGTTTCGCGACCGCGTTTAAGTGCGCGATAAACATCGTCCGGCAGATAATACGCCGCCTCTTTGCACATTTCGGCGACGTTCTCGGTTATGAGTTTAACGTCCAGCTCTCTCAAAGTTAATCCCTCCTGAAATATAATTTACGGCGCAAAAAATTTTTTCCTTACCTTGCCTTGCTTATTTGCCGCGCCGATTAAAATTCCTGCAACTTGCCGATAAAAAATGCCGCGCTTGATATTTGATTCGGCATGTGCTAAGGTGTGTTGAAAAATCCAAAGAAGACAGTAGCAGGGATAAGGAGATGCTTTAATCGTGGAAGGTTTGAAAACTAAATCATCTATGCGGACAAATTTTTTGACGATGATGATCGGAACGTCACTGGTAACGCTGTTTTGTATCTGTGCGATATTTTTAAGCATTCTTGCCACTTCCGAAGCGGAGGTAGAAAAGTATCGCGACACGCTTATCGCCGAGGTTGAGCGCACATTAAAAACCGAGACTGAAACTGCCATCAGCGTTATCAACATCGTCTATAAACGCCAGCAGGCAGGCGAACTTACTGAGGAACAAGCCAAAACAGAGGCCGCCAATTTGATTCGCAATCTTCGCTACGACAACGGCGCAGGATATTTTTGGGTTGATACTTACGAAGGCGTCAACGTCGTTTTGTTGGGTCGTGAAAACACCGAAGGCAAATCCCGCATAAATGCAACTGACCCGACAGGTAAGCAATTTATTAAAGAAATGTTGGAAAATGGCAAAAAATCGGGGGGGGGTATACTGATTTAATGTTTGCTAAACCCGGTGAGACCGAACCTTTGCCGAAGAGAAATTATACCGTCGCTTTTGAGCCATATCAGTGGGTTATCGGAACAGGCGTTTGGATTGACTACATCGATAATAAACTCAACGAAATTCAAGCGGGTTCCCAGGAAGAATTAAAAGCCAAGTTGATGATTGCGGCGGCTGTCATGATTACGTTGGAATTTGTTTTGATTCTGGTGTCAATGTGGTTATCCAGCAGAATGATTCGCCCGATTAGAGCTTTGACGGAAACGGTTAATATTTTGGCAAGTGGAGACTTCAGAATAACGACTCGCAGTAATATCGACACGGAGCGCGGCGACGAAATTGGCATTATGGGGAAAGCTGTAATAAATCTTCGCAAGAATGTCAATGACATGATTAAGAAAGTCGCTGAAATGGCAAAACAAGTAGCGGCGTCCTCTGAACATTTGACGTCAAACGCAAATCAGTCCTCCAAAGCACTCAATCAAATTGCCGATTCCATTGTCAGGGTTGCAAGTGCCGCGAATGAACAATTTTCGGAGGTTGAGAGTGTTTCCAAACAATCCAATCAACTTACCGTCAACATGAATACTTTTTCCGATATGATTTTGGCGTCAAGAAAAAAGATTGAAGAGACAAACAACGCCGCCGAAATGGGAGCTAATAGCATTTCAAATGCCGTTAATCAAATGAAGATAATTGAAGCCTCCGTAAATGAAGCCGCTACGGTTATTGCGCAACTCGGCGAAGAATCCGACAAAATCGGCAAGATAGTTGATGCCATTGCGGCGATAGCAGATCAAACAAATTTGCTGGCACTAAACGCGGCGATTGAAGCGGCTCGCGCAGGTGAACAGGGCAGAGGTTTTGCAGTCGTCGCTAATGAAGTCAGAAAACTTGCCGAGCAATCGCAAACTTCGACGCAAGAAATTTCTACTCTGATAGGCGCAATTCAAGAAAAGGCACGCGATGCGGTACACTCAATGCAAGACAGCGTTAGGCAAACGCATAGCGGCGTTGACATAGTGGACAGTGCAGGCAAAACTTTTAAAGAGATAGCAATAATGGTGACTGATGTTGAAAAGAGTTCGGAGCGCATGGGAGCTATAGTGACGAATTTGGTCGGTAGCACGGAGGCTATAACAAAGTCAGTTGGTCAAATCAATGTTAAAAGTCGCGAAGTTGCCAAAGAATCGGAAACAGTATCGGCGGCAAGTGAGCAACAGACAGCAACAATGGATGAGATAGCGAACGCAAGTAAATCGTTATCGCTGGAAGCACAGAATATGCAGGAAGTCATTGCCAAGTTCAAGATTTAAGATTTGCCAACACGCTTTAGGCTTAAAAAAATTTTTGAGGAGTGATTTAATTTGGCTGACTATATCGGCGCGAAAAAAATTTTAGAAAAGAAACGCGAATACATTATGCCCTGTCTCGGACATTTTTACAGCGACCCGCCTCAATTTGTGCGCGGCGAAATGCAATATCTCTTCGACACGACGGGCAAAAAATATCTTGATTGTTATGCGGGCGTGTCGGTGATTAATTGCGGGCATTGCAACCCGTTCATAACCGAACGCATGATTGAACAGATTAAAACTCTCCAACACGTCTGCAACATTTATCTGACGGAGAACTTTGTCAATCTCGCCGAACGTCTCGCGGAAATTACGCCCGGTGATTTGCAAAAATGTTTCTTTTGTTCAACGGGCACTGAGGCTAATGAAGGTTCGCTAATGCTTGCGTCGATTTATACCAAAAGTTCAGAGTTCCTCGCGTTGCAAAGCGGCTTGCACGGTCGGACTAAACTCACTTTAAGCTTAACGGGAATAGGCATGTGGCGTACCGACCCAAATCCCGTCGGCGGAATTAATTTTGCGCCCAATCCCTATTGCTATCGTTGCCCGCTTAACAGAACTTATCCCGAATGCGATTTGGAATGCGCTAACAGAATTGAAACGATTATTCAAAGCGCGACTTCGGGACGCCCTGCCGCTCTTATCGCTGAACCTATTCAAGGTAATGCGGGAATCGTCGTGCCGCCTAAAAATTATTTCAAGCGCGTCAAAGAAATTTTAGACAAATACGGCGCGTTGCTTATTGCTGACGAAGTTCAAACGGGCTTTGCGCGGACGGGGAAAATGTTCGCAATAGAAAATTTCGACGTGACGCCCGATATTATGAGCGTGGCAAAGGCTTTGGGCAACGGACAACCTATCAGCGCGTTCATTTCGACTAAAAAAATCGCCGACACCTACACCAGACCGGGCGCATCGACTTTGGGCGGTAATCCTGTTTCCTCGACGGCGGGGCTTGCAGTGCTTGACTACATTAAAGAAAAAAATCTTATGGACAATGCTAAGGCTCGCGGCGAACAACTTCTGCGCGGCTTGAAAAATTTGCAAAAAAAATTCCCGATAATCGGCGACGTGCGCGGAATCGGGCTTATGGTCGGAGCTGAATTTGTTCATGCGGATAAATCGCCTGCCTTCAAAGAGCTTGACGAACTTTTGGAGGAGCTTAAGAATCGCGGCTTTATCGTCGGCAAAAACGGTGTCGGGCGCAACGTGCTTGCCTTCCAACCGCCGCTTGTCATCACCGCGCAGGATATTGACGACGTGCTCAACGCGATTGAATTGATTCTGGAGAAAAAGTATGGAAGAGGATAAACAGCCGCAATCTTTCAAGGAAAAAATTTCAAGCAGTTTCTTAAAAGGCTTGCTTGTCATCGTGCCGCCCGCGATAACAATTTTGGTTGTCATGTGGCTCTTCGACTTGACCGAACAAATAATATCAACCGTTTTTCCCGCGCATATACCGGGCACGGGGCTTGTAATAGTCGTGTTATCGATTTGGGTTATCGGAATTTTGAGCGGCAATTACCTTTCCGAAAAAATCATTGAATTGTTCGACGCGCTGATTGATAAAATTCCAGTCGTAAAATTTATCTATGGCTCGGTTAAGCAGGTAACAAAGGCACTGTTTGAATCAGATTCGGCGTTCAAAAATGTCGTACTCGTGCCCTATGGGAATTCGTATATCTTAGGCTTTTTAATTTTGACGATACCCGAACCAGTGCGGGAGAAATTGGGCGACGACTATGTTTGCATTTATGTTCCGTGGAGCATGAACATGACGGCGGGCATGAATTTATTCGTAAAAAGTTCAGACGTAATTTATTTGAATATGGCACCGCCCGACGCCTTCCAATTTATATTGACGGCTGGGACAATTTCACCAAAAGATTTACTCAAACTCAAAAACCAAAGCAAGGAGATAAATAATTGAAGAAAAATTTTTGGCTTGACGTGATTTTATTTGTGAGCGGGATAATTTGTATCGTTACGGGGATAATGCTTGACTTCCACTTGATAAGTGGCGGGCACGAAGGACGCAGAATTTATCGGCTTGTGCACACTTACAGCGGCTATATAATGACGGTCGGGATTTTGATTCACTTGGCTTGGCATATGGATTGGATTAAGGGTGCGGCTAAGAAGATTTTTCGGAGATAATGAATGGAAACTTTCACGGTTGAAGCGATTGTCCTTGACACAAAAAATTTCGGCGACTCGAATAAAGTTGTGACGCTTTTTAGCAAAGAATATGGCAAGCTTGAGGCGAACGCTTATGGTTGCCGACGGTCGCGCAGTCCTATTTCGGGCGCAATGCAAATGTTCAATCATATTTCGGCGGAGCTTAGTCGCGGCTCGCAAGTTGATACTATTCGTGAGGCGGACATTTTAAATTTCTACGACGCCTTGACTAAGGACTTGGAGCGGCTGGCTTATGCGTCGCTTTTTTTTGAGATAGTTAATCGAATGACTTTGCCGCATGAACAATCGTTGGAGACTTTTTATTTGCTTAAAAATTCTCTGCCCGTGTTGAGCAAACGGAATCCTAAAGTTGCCGCGCTTATCGGAGCCTGTCAATTTATGGAGACTAGCGGCGTCCAGTTGAATTTTGAACGTTGCGTTCATTGCGGGGCGAAGATTGACGGCGACGCGGCGATAAGTTTGCTTGAAGGCGGCGCGGTTTGCATGAATTGCGTTGACTACGTCGAATACTGCCGCCCTTATCCCGAAGGCTTGAGGAAAACTTTTGAGACGTTGCTAAGTTTCGATTGGCGCGAGGAGACACGATTAAATTTTAATTCTAAGCAACTAAACACTGCAGAAAAATTTTTAATGGAGTATATCCGCTTTGTTTTAGGCGGCGAATTAAAATCTATGCAATTCATCCGCGACTTTCTGTTGTGAGCTACTGCAGGTCTCTAATTTCGTCGGCGACAAATTCAACTTGCGTCCCGACAATAATTTGAACGGCGTTATTTCTTATTAAGACGCCCTTAGCTCCCGTAGCCTTTAAAGCTTTTTCGTCGACTTTAGAGGCGTCCTTGACAGTCAAGCGGAGGCGCGTCGCGCAGTTGCCGATTTCAATCAAATTTTCCTTGCCGCCTAAGCCCTTGACAATCTGCGCGGCAAAATCGCCTTCATCTACAGAAATTTCTTCGTCATAGCGACCAAGCGTCGGTAAATCAAAGTTTACAATCGTCCAACTAAAAATCAGGTAATAGAGCACACCGAACAATAAGCCGATAAGAATAATAAATTCGGGGCGCGTCGATATTCCCCAATTCAAAATCAAATCGATGAGGCTCGGCGAAAAACCAAAGCCGATTAAAATTCCCGACTCGTAACAAAACCACATTGACGCGCCATATAAAAGGGCATGTATAGCATAAAGTGCCGGCGCAAGGAATAAGAACGAAAATTCAATCGGCTCGGTGATGCCCGTTAAAAACGAAGTCAACGCCATTGAAACCAATACGCCCGCGATTTTCGGACGATTTTCGGGATTAGCAGTACGATACATAGCCAACGCAACCGCCGGAAGTCCGAACATCATTATCGGGAAACCGCCCGACATAAAAAATCCTGCCGTCGGGTCGCCCGCAAAAAATCTCGCTAAATCGCCCGTCACGACAACGCCCGTCTCAGGAACTGTGTACGTTCCAAAGACAAACCAAATTAAATTGTTCAGAATGTGATGAAGTCCAAAAGGTATCAGCGCACGATTTAACACGCCGTAAATAAAAGTTCCAATGCCGCCAAAATCTATAAGCGTTTCGCCTAAAGAATTAATCGCCGCTTGAATCGGCAACCAGATAAAGCCAAAAACAAACGCAAGAACAATCGCCGCTAACAGATTTAAAATCAAGACAAATTTCCTGCCGCTAAAGAAACCTAGAAATTCGGGCAGACGAGTTTTGTAAAAGCGATTGTATAAAAATCCCGCCGTCAGACCGCTGACAATGCCCGCGAATACGCCCATATTAATTCCCTCGTCGAGCGATTTAACCGCCGTAGTAAACACTTCATAGCAGATAAAGCCCGCCAATCCCGCCGCGCCATTGTTATTCGTGTCCTTCGTCAAGCCGAACGCGATACCGATTGCAAAAATTATCGGTAAGCTGTCGAAAACCGCCCCGCCAGCTTTCGCTAAGAGAGAAATATTAAGCAAGTCGGGCGAGCCGAAACGCAAAAGTATCGCCGCCGCAGGTAAGACAGCTACGGGCAACATTAACGTCTTGCCGATACTTTGAAGTTTGTCGAATACTTTCAAGTTGAAAATCTCCTTTGGAAAAAAATTTTTGGCAACATTTTATCGCCGTGATAAAATAAAATTGGAGGTGATAATCTTGCGAATTATCGGCGGCGTGATTTTAATTATGTTCGGGATATTTTTTTTATTGCCAGAGCCAGAAGGCTTTCCGATATTGGAATATCATCAAGTTACGGACGAACCTATTGACCCCGATTTTGAAGTTTACAACGTGCCGCCCGTCGATTTTAACGCGCAGTTGGATTATCTGCAAGCGGAAGGCTATACAACGATAACGCTAAAGGATTTTATGTATGCAGTCAACGGTTATCGGACATTGCCCGAAAAGCCGATTGTGCTGACTTTCGACGACGGCTACGCGGATAATTATAAAGAAATGTTGCCGATATTGGAGGCGCACGGCATGACGGCGGTTATCTACGTCATAACGAACGAACTGGGGCAAAAAAATTACCTCAAACTCGACGAGCTTAAGGATATGGAAAAGCGCGGTATTGAAATCGGATTGCATACGGCTGACCATTTGCCGCTGACGGAGCTTGATAAAATTACGCAACGTCGGCAACTGCGCGAGTCTAAAATTTATTTGGAATGGAGCGGGCTTGAGCCGATTTGTAGTTTGTCTTATCCGAACGGCGCGTTTGATTCGGAGCTTGAAGAAATTCTGCGCGAAGAAAATTATTTAACGGCTGTCACGGGCGAGGCGGGCTTGAATACGCTTGAAACGAATCCTTATGAACTTTATCGCGTCCATATTCGCAAGCCGCGTTTCGGATTGACGGAGTTTAAATTTCGATTGTGGAAGGCAAAGTTTTTCGCCAAACTTAGGAAAGCAATTAGGAATTAGGAATGAGCAATGCGTAATGAGAAAACCTTAAAGCTGAAAGCTTAAAGCTCAAAGCTTAAAGCTCAAAGCCTTTTAAAAATTCTCGGAACCCGCGCAGATATTAGGCAAGTAATTTCGTAATTAATCGTGTGCAAATGTTTAGCGGCATCGTCGGCAGAAATTAAATCGGAGCCGAAAAGAATAACTTCGTCGCCGACCTTCACGCCGTCAATATCGGTAACGTCAACCATAGTTTGATCCATACAGACACGACCCGCAACAGGCGCAAGTTGCCCGCGAATTTCGACGTGGAAATTTTTATAAGCACGAATATAACCGTCGGCATAACCCAGCGGCAACGTCGCAATCAGCGAATCACGCTCGGCAACAAATTCGCGCCCGTAGCCGATTGACACGCCCGCCGAAACTTTTTTCAGATAGACGATGTGCGTAACGAGTTTCATAGCGGGACGAAGTTCAATCGTCTTGCGAACGCTGTCCGACGGATACAGCCCGTAATTGATAATTCCCGAACGAACCATATCAAAATGCGCCTCTGGAATGTCGAGAATGGCGGCTGATTCGGCAAGGTGAAAAATTTTAATCGTGACGCCCGCCGAACGAATTTTATGCGCCGTCTCCCTAAAAACTTCGATTTGATGATTCGTAAAAGTTCTATCGGCTGAATCCGCGTCGGCGAAATGCGAAAACATTCCTTCAAGCTCAATGCCCGGCAGTTTGGAAATTTTAACGGCGAGTTCAGCGGCTTTATCGGGGTCAGCTCCGATTCTGCCCATGCCCGTTTCGATTTTCAAATGGACTTTGGCAATCTTATAAAGACGTTCCGCCGCCTCAGAAATTTTTTCGGCGAGTTCAAAATCGGCGACGGCTTGGGTTAAATCGTTTGCAACAACGGCGTCAACGGTATTCTGCGGAATCAAGCCGAGAATCAAAATCGGCAAGTTGAAACCTGCGCGGCGAAGTTCGATAGCCTCACCGACGGTAGCGACTGCTAAAAAATCGGCTCCGCATTCGACGGCGACTTTAGAAACTTCAATCGCGCCGTGCCCGTAAGCATTAGCCTTGACGACCGCGCAGAGTTTGGACGCAGGGTTAATGTGGCGGCGGACTTCGGTTAAGTTATGGCGGATAGCGTCGAGGTCAATCTCGGCGTAAACGTCTCTAAGAATCATTTTAAAACCTCCTTAGGAACTAGGAATTAGGAACTGGGGACTGGTAGGGAGTAGGGATTAGATGAAGTTTAAGGAATTTATGAACGCGCTCGACGGCGGGATTAAAAATGTTTATCTGCTGTGCGGCGAAGAAATTTTTTTTATCGATAAGGCTCGCGAAAAAATTTTGGAACGTCTTAACGTCGACAAGGCAACGGAGCTTGTAACTTTCGACTGCGACGCGAAACCCGCAATCAGCGACCTAATCAGCGCGATTGACAGTTCGCCTTTCTTCGGCTCAAAAAATGTTGTACTCGTCAAGAACGCGGCGTTTTTCAATGCGGAGAAAAAAATTGAGCGGCTCGAAAGCATTTTAAAAGATATGCAACCGACAAACTTTGTAATCTTCACTGCGCGGGCGGCTGATAAACGGAAACGGCTTTATAAAATAATTTCGCAAGTCGGAGCGATTTTGGAGGCGGAACCGTTGCGTTCGTGGGAAGTCGACAGTTGGCTTGACGGAAAACTTAAATCGCTCGGAAAAAATATGCGCGGCGACGCTAGAAAATATTTCAATGAACGAATCGGAATTCTTCCCGAAATTTCGCTGTGGTATCTGGAAAACGAATTGGATAAAGTCGCGTTGAATGTCGCGGGCAAAGAGATAACAGCTGAGGATTTGCGGAGAAATATGCTCGCGCCGCCCGAAGTCTCAAACTTCGCACTAACCGACGCCGTTGACGAAAGGAAAGCCCAAAAAGCCCTTTACCTTTTGAAACAACAAGCTCGCGTCCCCGCCAAAATCCCGCTCGTGATGACGTTGCTGGTAAATCATATTCGCCGCCTTATTCGCGCCAAATTTTTTATTAAGCAAGGGATAACGGGTAAAAGACTCGGCGAACCGCTAGAAATGAATCCTTACATTGCCCAAAAACTCGGTGAGACTGCCAAGAGTTATCGCCCCGAACTTTTGGAAGAAATTTTTATCGAATTGTCAGAGGCAGATTTTAAATTGAAGACGGGCAAAGCGGGCGTCGAAGTTTTGGAAAGAATCCTCCTCAAACTTTGCAAGCGTTAAGTTAAACGCTAAAAAATTTTTTCCTTCAATGGACGGCTTAAAAAAAATCCTGCTTTGTAGTAAAATAAATTTTGAAATTTTTTCATTGCGCATTACGCATTCCTAATTCCTAATTCCTAATTGCTTTTCGGGGGTGATACCGTTGGTAGAAATTTATAAATCGCAGGAGTCAGGACACTTGGAAAAGTTGACGCTAAAGACTTTGCAGAAGGGCGCGTGGATAAATATCGTCGACCCAACGCCGTATGAACTGCGCGAAGTCAGCGCATTAACGCAAGTCGAACCAGATTTCCTACGCGCCGCACTCGACGAAGAAGAACGCTCGCATTTGGACACCGAAAACGAATCAGTCATGATTTTAACGAACGTCCCAATCGTCTACGAAGAAGAAAGTTACGACACGTTGCCGCTGTCAATCATCTTGACAAAGCAATATATCATAACCGTTTGCCTTGAAGAAACGCCCGTCATGTCGAGTTTTAACGAACGAACGGCGCGACTTTTCCACACCTACAAGCGCACACAATTTCTGTTTGAAATTTTATATCGGTCGGCGACGTTCTATCTGCGCTACCTGCGGCAAATAAATAAGCTCTCCGACGAAATCGAAGAGCAACTGCGCCGCTCAATGCACAATTCGGACATTTTGCGGCTAATGGAATTGCAAAAAGGTTTGACTTATTTTAATGCGTCGCTCCGCTCCAATGATGCGGTCTTTGAAAAACTACTGCGCCTTAGAAATAGCCGCTCCGTCGAAGGAATTCTGGAAATTTTTGAGGAGGACGAAGACTTACTTGAAGACGTTATAATCGAGAACAAGCAAGCTCGCGAGATGGTTGAAATGTACAGCCAAATTCTTTCGCAAATGGCAAATATTTTCTCGTCGATAATCTCCAACAATCAAAATATGGTTATGAAATTCCTTGCCGCCATGACGATTATAATCGCGGTGCCGACGGTTATAGCAAGCTTTTTCGGAATGAATGTGCCCGTGCCGCTCGCCGAAAATACTTTCGGTTTTTTAATCGTCATTGTTATAGCGTTGCTGGCGTCAATCGTCGCGGCGATAGTTTTTTGGCGAAAACATATGTTCTGGGGTTAAAAAATTTTTCTCAAGCCTCGTCGGATTGTTCGGCGGGGTTTTCTTGTTCTTCGGTGTTTTCGTTAGCAGCGGCTTCAGCGGCAGCTTTAGCGGCGGCTTTTCTAGCTTCGGCTTCGGCTATCATTTCGGGCGTACGATAATCTTTATACGGCTCCAAACCTGCAAAATTATAAATGAAAATGTATTCCTTCGGCTTGTAGATTAAGTTAGAATTGATGCCACGCGCTTTGTACTTGAAATTACGTTCGGCGTCAGGGTCGTCCATGTTGTCGCGATATTCATTCAGCAAATCAAGCAATAAATCGAACGGAATAATCGTTTTCTTCTTACGGAGATAAATCAGATTGTCATACGACATGAACTCGACCAGCTTGAAAAATCTTTCTTCCAAATCAAGATATTTCTCAATTTTAGCGGGGTCGGCTCCTTGCTCCTTGAGCTTTTTATAGCCGTCAATCCATGCGAAGAAATTTTCAATGGCACGAAGAACTTGCGGCTTATTTTCAACGTAAAACATGACATGGTAAGGGACGCTACGAACGCTGTAAAGAATCGTCTCGGCAAGCGTGAAGAACGGCATCGGCACTTGGCGTTCCAATTTACTTTCGGGATTTTTGATATAATCAACGAAACTCATATGCTCGCAGTAACGCTTTTGTTCTTCGGCGTACATTTTCAGCTCGTAAAGGTTATCATTAACTTTGCCCATGCCGTGTCCGAACGCCTCGAAGATAACTTTTTGTTGCGCCGCGAACTTCTGATTCTCTTCGTCGGTGAAAATTTCTTGCGGAACGTATTCTTTACCGACATTTTTAGTCATCTCGCGCATTTCAGCCATAAGTTCACGATTTTTCAAGCCGAATTCCTGCAAGAGCTTATAAGCTTTAGTCGTGAGCTTGTTGACGGCTTGCCAATAGAGAATGGGCGAAGAGTCGGGGTCGTCAAATTTAATATCCTCAACGAGTCCCCAAATGTCCGTACTTCTGCTAAGGTGAGATTTACTCTCCTTTATCTGGCGTTTAGTGCCTCTGTAGCGACTGAGGAAATTGTTACCAGCGACGAGCGACGACGCCATAACTACTTGAGTTGCCGCGTGGACGGCGTCGAAATTAACGGACGGAACAAATTCATCTTCCTCTTGAGCGTCTTCGCCTTCGGCTTGTCCGTCGGCTTGCGGAGATTTTTTCTTCTTTTTCTTTTTCTTTTTACCGGGCGCGGCTGGCGGAGCTACTTCGCCTGCGGGTGCAGTTTCAGCGACAGGGGCAACCTGCGCGGGTTTTTCTGCAACGGGTTCGGGTTTAGGCTCCGGCACAGGTTCGGGCGGCGGCGCAAAGAGCTTTGTTTTCAAAAGATTATAAGTGTCTTCGCTGACCGCGCTGAGCCGATTTCCTACCTTAATGCCCTGTCCCGTCAAGAAATCGATGATTTTTTTCTCTTCGCATTCGAATTCCTTTGCGATCTGATAGATTCTTTTTGCTGCCATAAAAAAAATCACACTCCCAAAAAAAAATTTTTGTTATTTTCCGCGCCGAAGTTTTTCCAGCTTAGCAAAAACCTCTGCGCCTATTCTGTCAGCGACTTCATTGCGTTGCACGGGCAAAGTTACATTGCCGAGATATTCTTTTCGCAAATGTTGCTTAGCCCGCTTGACTGCCCGATAAAATTCCTGTGAGGGGTGCCGATAAGCTCCTGCGCCCAAAATCACAGTCTCAATCGCCGCGTCGGAGCTGACAACGTGTACTTCACGCCGTTTGCGTACTTCCTCATAAGAAATGCGCTCAATCACGCTGTCCGCCGTTTCGTTAAAGCCGCTGTAGATTACTCGGAAAAATTCATCGTAAACTTCCTTGCGCTCCTCGTCCTCGCTGCGTGCGGCATCGAAGACCAAAGTTATTTCAAATTTCTCATATGCGCCGTACTCGTGAAGGTTGCGAATCAAAGTTTCACGCGCCGTCGCCAAATCATCTCTGTTAATTTCTTGCCAAACGTAAAGCAGATTATAACCGTCAACCAGATAATGCGGTCGCTTTTTGCTCATTTTAATTGTCTCTGCGTAAAAATTTCGTACATAAGCACTGCGCCCGCCGCCGACGCATTGAGCGAATTAATTTTGCCGACCATCGGAATTTTTATCAGCAAGTCGCAATTCTCCCGCGTCAAACGTCTCATGCCCTTTCCTTCGCTCCCGATTATCAAAACTATTCCGCCCGTCAAATCCGCCCGATTAAAATTAATTTCCGCGCTCATGTCCGAGCCGACGATTTTTAATCCAAGCCCGCGCAGATTTTTGAGAGTTTGAGCGACGTTGACGACCTGCGCGACTTTGACATATTCCGCCGCGCCCGCCGAAGTTTTAAAGACTGTCGCGTTAAGTTGAACGCTCCGACGCTTTGGAATTATCACGCCGTGAACTCCAACTGCCTCCGCCGTCCGAAGTATCGCGCCAAAATTTTGCGGGTCTTCCAATTCGTCAAGCAAAATTATAAATGGCGATTCGTTTTTGCTCTCGGCAAGCTCCAGTATTTCTTCGACCGTCGAATAATTCACAGCCGCCGCTATCGCCGCAACTCCTTGATGTCGTCCGTTGCAAAGTTTATCGAGTTTGTCGCGGCTCGTAAATTCTACAACAATTCCCGCTGTTTTTGCAAGTGAAAATATTTTTTGTATCGACCCTTCGCGGACGCCCTCCGCCATAAAAATTTTATTGACGCTCCGCCCCGACTTCAAAAGCTCCGTGACGGCATTCCTTCCGAAAATTAAATCGTCCATTTAATTATCCCCTTTAGGCGTCGCGATAAGCCATGCTTGATTCCGTTCTTTTTCGGGCAAAATATGATTATCAAACCACATAGAAAAAAATCTGTCGAAACTTTGAATCGCGTAGCCGTCTTGGTTATGGTCGCTCGTGTCGTAAGGGTCGGCGAAAATCAAAACGTCATCATAAAGCAAATCCGACGTTTCCAACGAATCATAACCGATTATAACGCGCCAATGCCCGCCCCAGTCAACATTCTCAACTATAATCGGCTTGCCCGCAGAAAGATTTTCTATAACGAACTTTTGAAAAGCGTATTCGTCAAAGGGCGGCGTGTCGAGACTGCTTTGAACGTCCCAGCCGATACCTTTAAAAAATTTAACCATGTTGCCTAAGCTCGTGCCGATTTTCGGTTTAGTCTTCAAAAGTTTAATCAGCGTCGGCTCGTCAAAACTTTTATCGCCGAAATAATTCAAAACGGTTAAAGCCGCCGCCGCTCCGCAACTATATTCGGTCGTCTGCTGATAAGTCGGGTAATGCGGCAAAATAATTCGGTCGGCTGTCGAAGTCATGTTGTAAAAATCAATTTGCGGATAGTAAATCGAATCGGCATGATTAATTTCTTTTGGAGCTGATGCCGCGCCCGATGATTCAACGTCTTCGGCGGACGCGCAACCGATAAATAAAGCCGTCGTTAAAATCGCGGCGGCAAAAATTTTCTTCATAAAATTTTCTCCTTAAACGCGGCGGCAAATGCCAACTCGCAAATTTCATCTAGCCTTGTAAAATTTTTTCTTAAAAATAAATCGCCGAGCAATGCCTCAAAGCCTGTGCTTGCATGATATTCAGCGACAGTTGCCTTTCGCGGCGCGTGGCTTTTAGCGTTTCTTCCACGTCTGAAAATATCGCGTTCGTCGTCGGTTAAAAGGTTTTCAATCTCAGAATAAATTTTCGCCTGCGCGGGAGCCGAAACTATTTCCGCGCTTAAGTCGTGGAGTCGCGTGATATTGTGCGTGAAGTCCAAAAGCCGCGTCCGAATATACAAATGAAAATAAGCGTCGCCGACATGCGCCAAAATCAACGGCGACAAAGTTTTAATCAAGCTTTCTTCCATACCGCGCCTTGAGGAGTATCTTCAACGACAATGCCCGCCGCTTTGAGTTCGTCACGGATTTTATCTGCGACTGCCCAATTTTTAGCGGCGCGAGCCTCTTGCCGAATCGAAATAATAATCTTCATAAGTGTTTCGACCAACTCGGAATCGCCGTCGGATTTTTCCTCTTCCTTTTCGACGGGCACGGGCTGTTCAAATATCCCGATTATCTCCGCCATTTCCAAATAAATTTCTTGGACGCGCAGAATTATATCGCCGTCGATTGTTACGGGCAAAATTTTTCCGTCGACAAATTCTCTGTAGTAGCTATCAATTTCCTTTGACAACTCGAACATGTGAGTTATCGCAAGCGCGGTGTTGAAGTCGTCTTCCATTGCCGCATAAAAATTCGCAAGCAAACGCTCCGCCACTTCGACAAGCCCGCCCGCTTTGCTGACCGTTATGGCAAAATTTTTATCGCCCGTGTCCTTTACGAATTCGCCCGCATGAACTTTCCGCGCTAAATCGTCCAGTTGCCAATAAGCCTTCGCGAGTTTGCCATAAAATTCTTTCGTCTCGATAGCTCTGGTTTCATTGAATTCAAGCGGGTTGCGGTAATGCGTCTGCAAAAGGAGCAATCGAATCACTTCACCGGGATATTTCGCCAAAACTTCCTCGACCGTAAAGAAGCCCTTATTTTTCTTGACCATTTCTTTATTCGATTTGCTGACTTTCTCGTTGCCGTTGGTGATAAAACCATTGTGAAGCCAATACTGCGCGAAAGAATTTTCATCGCCCAGAAACGCTTGCGACTGCGCGATTTCGTTTTCATGGTGCGGGAAAATCAAATCGGAGCCGCCGCCGTGAAAGTCAAATTTCTCGCCTAAATATTTCAGCGACATAGTGGAGCATTCAATATGCCAACCGGGGCGACCTTTTCCAAAAGGACTTTCCCAATAAGGTTCGCCGGGCTTAGCCGCTTTCCAAAGTGCAAAGTCCATAGGATTGCGTTTACGTTTATCGACTTCGACGCGAGCACCAGCCATCATGTCTGAAAGTTGCCGACCGCTCAACTTGCCGTAATTTTTATCTTGTTCGACGCTGTAAAAAACATCGCCGTTATCCAAGACGTAGGCAAAGCCCTTGTCGACAAGCCCTTGAATCATATTGATAATCTCGTCCATAGTTTCGGAAACTTTGGGATAAAAATCTGCGCGGCGAACATTAAGCGCGTCCATACTCTTGAAATAAATGGCGATATTCTTTTCGGAAATTTCTTTCCAAGTAACGCCAGCCTCATTAGCCTCCGCGATAATTTTGTCGTCAACGTCCGTGAAATTTTGAATGTAACGAACTTTATAGCCGAGCTTTTTGAAAAAGCGGCGAATCGCATCCCAAATTACGAACGGGCGAGCGTTGCCGACATGTGGCGCATTGTAAGGCGTGACGCCACAGCAATAAATACTTACCTCATCTTTCTTGAGTGGCTTGAAAATTTCTTTCGAGCGACTCATTGTGTTGAATACTTTAATCATTAAGCAATCACTCCTTTAAATTTTCTTCGACGTATTCGCAAATTTCTTCGGGCGTAAAAATTTTAACTTCAGAATCCTCAAAGCCTTTCATGTTGCGCGTAACTATTCCGTCAAATTCATTGTTGGCGGCGACCGCATATTGAACCGAGTCTTCAAAATCTTTCCAATTCAAGGCAAAGGCTTTGTGAATATCTTCGGCAGTAACTTTGACGACGCCCACGAAATCGAAAAGAATTTTGAAAAGTTCGCGCACAACTTGAGGGTTTTTCAAGTTCTTGTAAGTAAGATAATAAATATCCGTGACGGACGACGCCGAGATAAAGTAATTGACTTTACCCTCATAAATTTTTGCAAGGGAAATTGCCCGCACACTCATGGAGAAGAAAGGCGCACGTTCCAAGAACATGTCCAAGACGACGTTTGAATCAATCAGCAAATTTAAGACCATGTTTTTCCGCCAACCTTTCTCCGCGCCAATATGCCATATCTTTTGTCGGGTCTACCAAACCTTTCAAGCAACCTGTAAGCCTGCCGAGTGCCGCCTCGATTTCTTCGGGCGTCATTTTTTTACGTTCCACGACGGGCGCGGCAGGCGAGACGATGATTTCCACGCGCTGATTGTCGTCGTAATTCGGCAGGTCGATTATTCCTTTCAAATCGCCCGCGTTCATTTCCTTGCGTATGGTTTTCATTTTAGTTTCCATTTTGAACACTCCTTTTGTTAGCGCAAGAATTTTGACACTCCCCACGGCTAAAGCCAGAGGGATTCTTGCTTCAACGACCGTTGCGCCGTGGTTGCGTCTTACATGGTCTCCACAAGCGTGACTTCCCGTGTGTCCCACGGTAGATTTTTTTACATCTAAGCTGAATTTTTCATTTCCAAAGCTTTAAGCAAGATATTTATCGCCGCATTCTGGTCACGGTCATGATTCACCCCACATTTTGGACAAACCCATTCCCGAACTCCCAAATTTTTCGTAATCGGATTTTTATACCCGCAATTACTACACGTTTGGCTTGAGGGGTAAAACGTCGGAACTTTTATCACATCACAACCATACAAGAACGCTTTGTATTGCAACTGTCTGAAAAATTCACCCCAACTCGCGTCCGCTATTGACTTCGCTAACTTGTGATTCTTGAGCATTCATTGCTCATTTAACGTCTCAACCGCTATCGTTTGGTTTTCGCGACACAGCTCCGTTGTTAGTTTGTGCAAAAAATCCCGTCTAGTGTTGGCTATTTTTTCGTGGATACGTGCTAATCGGATTCGTTGCCGATTGCGATTCTTACGTTCTTCGTCTGTTTTTAATTGCGTCATCAATGCGCTTGTGTCGTTATATGAAACTGATTTTTTCTCGTTTTCCAAAGTTTCGCGCCGTACGTTCAGAAAGTGATTAAACACGAACCTACAACAACCCAGCGTTTTATTCAGCAAAATCTTCTGCTCTTTATTCGGATACAAGCGGAATTTATAGCCTCTTATGTATTTCATATCTTCACTTCCTTTGTGACGTTTTTTGAGCGGAGACGTATTACTTTATTTTTAATAGTATACAATGTAATTTCAACTAATACAAGTTAAAAAAATGCGTCTTATATACTCTTACGGCGCATATGATAAATTCTACGGCGTGGACTTGCCACAAAGATTTAAACACCGCCAATTTGAATGAACTGCGCCGCGTATACGAAGATTATCTGCTTGATTAATATAAATCATACTAAGGAGCAAAAATTTATAGTAGAATTACTTTACACAATCAAAGCTAACTGAACATAACCGAAATAAGAAAGCAAAAAAAGACCGCTGAATTTCTCCAACGGTCTTTTTGTTTTTCAATATTTCCTGTTAAAAATTGTCCCGCGCAGTTCCGCCGAGTCTATCAAATCGTAGGAACGCACTGTGCTAGTCTGCCGCCGCGACTTATTCAACCACGACCGCGCCCGATACATTATCTGATTGTCCATTGGAATTATCTGCTTAATCAACGCCTGACATTCCGCCGACTCGCGATAATTATTTTCGGGCAACGCCTTTATCTTGTCGACAAGTCGTCCGCGCTGGTCAACGAGTTCAATGAACATTTCGCTGTCCCTTTGGTCACTGAACTTTAAGAGTTCATTCGTCAATACGAAATATCTTCGCCAGAGAGCCTGCGCCTCTTTTAAAACGTCTTCCGCCTTGACTTCCTCAGAAACATTCGCCGCGACTTCGTCGTTGTTAAGCATAGCCGTTGCCGCCCTTGCCGTCACCCTTCTCGAAACGAGCTTTCCGCATTGCCTCAACCCAAGCATCGCGCAATTCCGTAATTAGCTCCTTAGCCTCGTCAATCTGCGCTATGTCGCTTTTAATATTCCCCTCAACCAGCCTGTCATAAATGTAATTGTACAACGGGAAAAGTTGATGAGAAATTTCGTAGTCCATGTTCAACGTCAAGCGGAATTCCGAAATTATCCTTTGCGCCTTTTGCAAATTGACATTAGATTCCTCGTAATTCTTTTCTTCGAGAGCCGCCTTGCCGTCGTCGATGAACTTCAGGCAACCGTTATACAGCATAAGCGTCAACTGTTCCGCTGGGGCGTTTAATATTTGTTGCCGTCTGTATTGCTCTGCCGGATTTACCATATTTAAAACCAACCTCCAATTTAGGGACTAGTTGTTAGGGACTAGTAGGGATTAGTTTTTTAGTTCCTAGCTCCTTAATCCTAGTTCCTAATTACTAATTTTATTGTCCGCCTGTGATAAAGCTAAGTTGCGTACCAAGCTTGACCAGTGCCGATTCCATAGCGTCATATTTCTTATAAAGCCTTTCCTCGAACGCATTCATCATCTTCTTGAAGTTACTCATCTTAGTCTGCAACTCGCGCAAAAGATTGTTCAAATCGCTGTCTTCAGTAACGTCCGCAGTGGAACCTGCCTTTTTCTTTATGAGCTTGTTAGCGTTCGTAAGAATATCGCCGAGTCTCTGCGCAATACCATCTGTTTTAACAATGCCGTTTTTGTCTTTGCTTTTGGCTTCGCCCTTTGCGTTTTTCTCCGTGTCTTTGGTGAGTCGGGCAAAAACATTGTAAACCGAATCCGCATCAACCGAAAGAGCACTTCTGAGTTTTGTTTCATCAAGAACCAGCTGCCCTTTAATGCCCGTCGTCGAAATACCAATACTGAAAATCGAGTTGTAAGTAACTTCGTTGCCGTTTGCATCAGTGAATTTGGTATCGATACCTTCAACAGTTGCAGTAATCGACTCGCGCATTTGTCCGATAATCTTGCCAAGCGTCTGATCATGATAAAGCAAACCTTGTTTCGCCTTATTTTCCCACTTCTCGATTTGGTCTTCTTTCATTGCGTCTTTCTGAGCTTGCGTGAGCGGCTTATAGCCCGAATCGGGTTTTTCATCATATTTCTCGTAAAGACTCGAAAGAATCTTGTTGTAACTCTCGACAAAAGATTTAACCTTATCGACAATCGCCTCAACGTCTTGAGTTGCAGAGACAGTGACAGGATTATCGCCCCTTATGCTGGCGTCATTTAAATTACCGCTACTATCATAGGGATTTGTAGTTGTCGTATTGGTAAAATTGTAAGTCACGCCAAAAACGGTGAGCTTGTTATCTTTAATATTGTCATAGCGCACACCGTCAATTCTGACACTTCCGTATGAACCCGCGACTTCCGCATAAGTTTTACCATTACTATCGGTTTTGTTGAAAGTCAAGCCGGAATTGACAAGATCGCCACCGGAGGATTGAGCAAGATTTAAGGCATTAAAGAAGTCTACCGTTGCCGTCTTAGTGTAATTGCCGTTTGAATCGTCCCCTGTTGCCGTCAATACGATTTTATCTTCCGCACCGCTCTTGGAGTTGTAGAGGAAAAATCTGCCGCTTTGTTCGTCGTAGGAAGCCCTGATGTTGACGTTATTGTTACTCGTCTCTGTGTTGATTTTGGAAACTAAATCGTAAATACTGAGCTCATCGTTAAGGAGTTGCGCATAGGTATATTCTATTACTCCCGTCTCGTTACCTGTGCCGTCGCCGATCTTAAAACTTATTGCTACGTCACTGGTTTTGACAGTGGACTCACCTTTACCATTTGCAAAAGCATCACCATTGGCATCGTTGAGAGATTGTCCGGTTTTTGTTTTACCGCTAACTCCCGATTCATAAGCTCTATCAGTCGTTGCTTCCCGTGTTATGATGGTTCCAGAAGAGTCTTTCTTCGTTGTTTCGGTTATCTCCATTGAGGTATAGCCATTACGCACACGGTCGCCGTTTCCGTTGTTGTAGTAACCATAAACTGCAGTTTTGTCCGTTATTGTTTTATTATTGGAAGCGTCGGTTTCGACTGTAGTTGTTGTTACCAAGTTTGTTTGTTCTTTATTTTTGTTGCTGTCGGTGTATTTTATGATACTTGTTTCTTTATTTGTGAGTGAGTTAGTTGTTGCGTCGTATGTAGCGGTTTCCGTTTTCGTAGCTTGATTGTATTCGGTCGTGGTCGTGACACTGCTTGCGCCGTTTGTATCTGGGTTTAATAAATTTGCATCCGCGTTGCTCGTAGCTGAATAGATTATTTCGGCTGTGTAGCCACCACTGGCGGTTGTAGTTAATTTTATTGTCGGTGCGCTGGTGCCTGCAAACGTAATTGTTCTTGTCCCGTTTTCGTCAGGGTCGCTTATTGTTCCATTCGAATAATTTGTGGAGGAACCGCTAAAGTCGACACTTACATTGGTTGAATTTGTTGTACTTGTAGCACCTTCCATATCAGAGATAGTTTGGGAAATTTCATCCGTCGTTAAAGTTATCGTTTGTCCGCCGTTAAGTGTGATAGTTTCGGTTGTTGTGTTGGTGTTCGTAGTTGTGGTTGTAGTTTTACTACCTGAGTAAGTTAGTCCTTCGTAATCATCAAAATTATCTTTTTCGACAAGATTTCCTTCGCCATCATCATATAAGTAAGTAGTTTTAGTTGATTCAGAAGATGATGAAGTCGGACCAGATGTATTCACATTACTGCTTGCATATGTAGCGGCGATTGTTTTGGAAGTTATTTTGTCTGTTGCCAATATTTCCGAAAAGTCATACTTAGGTTCTAATGTGGCGTTACTTGCTGTACCTTTGTATTCAATCTTGGTTATGGCTCCGCTGCCATCTCTGGTTAAGGCTGTTTTTGTGTTTACGCCTTCAGTACTGGAATAGGTGATTGTTTTGTCACTATTACTTAGTGTTGCGGAGTTGTAGACGGACTTAACCGCCTTTGAAGAAGAAAGATCACTAAAGAATATGTCCTTGAGATAATTTTTAGCTTTTTCTTGCGCATTGCTGTTGGAGTTTATCTCCGAGATTTTTTTATTACTGATAAGATAAGCGTTGGTGCTGAGCTTGTCGACATCGACGCGATGAGGCATGAGAGCCGCCGTTGCGTTTGCCGTGACTTTGACTGCCGACTCGTTTGAGCTTTCCGCTGTTCTGGCGTTCATACTTGCCGACATTTTGTAATCCGAGAGCGTGGACAAATTGAACGTGGTAATCGTATTATTAATTTCGATAAGTTCGGTCTTTGTCCACTCGTTCTTGGTGTACTTCTGCGCCATCTTGTCATATTCGTTTTGCTTGCTCATCATGCCGACTTTAACCATCGACTCGACATCAATCCCCGAACCTGACAAGCCGTAAATTCCGTTGACGCCCATAATAATCCCTCCTTAGGAGGCGCAATTTCAAATCGCTCTGTCTATGAACGCGCCGAGCCAATCCTTAGCTTTGATCATATTCTCAATCATTTCTTCGGGCGGAAATTCCTTGATAACTTCTTTAGTTTCCTTGTCGATCATCTTGACGTTGAGCACGTCGGCTTCCTTGTTGTAGCTGAACTCGATATTGCAATTAATCTTTTCCATGAGCTTATTGAAGGTATCCAACATTTCGTTGACGGATTCTTCTGTCATTGTGCCCAGCTCAAGGTGTTCTTCTTGTTCCTTTTTATCTTGCTCTTCGTCCTTGGTCATTTGAACATCTTGAACGTTATTGACTTTTTCGGTAGAAGATTTCGAGTCAGCTTGCGCTTGCGAAGAACTTGAATTGCTCGTTTTGCTCGCCGAATATGCAATCATTGCTGCCGCGAACATATCATTCAACTTTTCTACTGCCATTAAAAAACACTCCTTTGTCTAGGCGTCGGGATTAATTCCAACGTCTAAATTCCTTTTCCCGGCAACGCTTCATGTAAATCAACGTCCGTATTTTGCGCTTGCGCCGCCTTTTGATTTTCCTCTTGAATCGAACGATAGATTTCGCCGCGATAAATTTTGATGTCGCGAGGGGCATCGATTGCTATGCGCACGTTTTCGCCTTGCACTTCAACGACGTTGATAACAATGTTGTCGCCAATCATTATTTGCTGACGAGGTTTTCTCGTCAAAACCAACATTCGCTCATCCCTCCCTTTTGGCAGGTTCGGGGAAGAGGCGATGCTTCGTAGTGTAATTAGTATTTTCAAGGACGACTTGTTTAGCTTGCATGTTATCGCTATTGAGGACGATCGGAGCCAAAAGGTTAGCCGTCATGTAGCGAATTGAGCCGTTCGGGATCGTAATCATCGAGTAATAGAAAACGGCGTCGGAATTTTTAATTTCGAGTTCATCAACCGTCGATTCGTCAATCTCGAACGTGTAGTCGGGGAAGAACAGGAACGGAATCGTCAGCAAGAAAGCCAAATCCGGCGAATTTACGGACTGCATGAAGTAATACGGGCTGTCCTCTTCGTAGGGCAGGATAACAAATTCATGCTCTTCCTCAAATGCGGGTATGCCGTCCTTAAAATGAACAATTTTCTTTTCGTCAACCTCAATCTCACCAAATCTGCTGGTACTAACTTTACGCATACATCTTTCCTCCTTTTAACTTTTCCCGACAGAATGAAAATACTTTCGCAAGCAGGCTCAGGCATAGATGTCGTATTTATCGTACGAAACCCAATGGCGGATAAAGCCTTCGTTTTTGAGATAAGTTTCCACACTGCCCGGCGTGTAGTGAATCTTTGCGCTTGGCGCGGTTTCAATATCGACCGAAATATCACCGAGATCGGGTTCGCCTATAACCTGCGAAGGATGTCCTTTAATCTGCGGATTTGGAACGAAATCAAGATTGAAAATCGTCCGCGCTTGATAATTGGAAAACATTTCTGCTTTGGCGTTTTGAGAAATGTCGTCGCCTCGTTTTGCCGCATTAGTAGCACTTGACCAACCTTTTTGCGTATGCCGTGCTGTTGCGGACTTAGCGGAAGAGATACCGCGTTGTTGCAATTCGGCAGTCAAATCGTCCATTGTCCTATGCCCATAGGCTCGGCGGCTTGGGTAGCTGTTAATATCCAATTCGGACTGAGTGACGGTTTTATTCGAGCGCGCCTGACGGTTTGTGCCTTGCGAACGCGGCTGAATTATTCCCGTTTCATCGAGCCGACCTTGTGTTTGCCGGAAGCCTAATTGCGGCAATTCATGTCGAGTATTTAACCTCACCATCATGATATTTCCCCCCTTTCGTTAAAGTTTCCTGCTTTAATGCCAAACTTTTTATCGAGATTCGCCAAATCCCGAAAACACCAACAGACGACAACGAAAAATCTCATTGACGCCTGAAAGTTTTACAGCCTCTCTTAACTTTTCAAGTACCTAAAAATAATTTTAGCAAGCGAACCCAATATTGTAAAGGAAAAAAATGCGCCGCATTGCCCAAAATACTGCGCACAAATTCTTTGCTTACAGATAATCAGCAAGCGATTGCGGCAGAATTCTCCCGCCCATTGACAGCGATAAATTGTAAAGCGTCGTCATCTGCATGAGTTGCGTTGCGAGTTGAGCAATATCTGTGCCGCTGACATTGGTTATATCTTCGGTGATATTATCGCCTTGTACTTCCAACATTGATTCGACGCTTTGATAAAGTTGTTGACGTGAGCCAACTCTGGTTTCTTCTACGATTAAAGTTGCGTGTGCAACGTCGGCAACCGTAACACCGTCGGAAGACATCCAAGCAGTATCGCAACCTTCAACCTTCGCGCAGACGCAGAAAAGATTGTTAAGCATAGCCGTTCCTGAAGGTTCGTTGCCCGAAGCCTCGTTGTCAAAAATATCTCTGCCGAACATTCTGCCGCCAGTCGAATTAACCGTATCGGAAGTCGGGTCGGTCGCGCCATTAAGCTTAACCATTGAAATTAAATTCTCGTCGCCCTTGTAGGTGACAATGTTTTGCTTAATCGTTTTGAAGTTGTACATGTAACCGCCGATATTGATATAATTTTCATTTTCATCGCGCAGAAGCCCTTGATTTGTAAAGTAGTCGGAAACTTTGAAGTTGGAATCCGCAGTGCTAACAATATTTTCTTCGCCTAAATCTCCAGCTTTCTCAAGAGTTGAATAGCCTTGTGCAACGAGCTTTTTATAACCGTTGTCGACAAAATCTTTCGTGAAAAGGTTGCCGCTCTCGGTGTCGAGGTAATAAGTTTCACCGTCCATTTCAAGTTCCAACATTTGAAAGAGTTCCGTATTATAATCGGCGTTGCTCCCCTTGAAGAAGGTCGCCTGCGCGGTGTCAAGATTTTTTGCTAAGCCGCGTTCGTAAGTTTGAGTAGACATTTCAAAGGGCTTAACCAAATCTTTTTGACCAGAAAATAAATATCTGTCGCCGACTTGAGTATTCGCGACGGCAACCAATTCTTGCATACAAGCATTCATTTCTTTATAAATCGCGGCGTAATCGTCTTCGGAGTTGGGTGAGTTTGCCGCCTCAACGGATTTTTCTTTCATAGTCTGCATCATGCCCGTCATGTGAACCATAACGCTATCGGAATTTTTCATCCAGTTGGACGCCGTCTTAATGTTGTCGCGATATTGAGTATTTTCGGTTTCGCTAATGTTGTAGCGCAGGAGCTTGTAATAATTCATAGGGTTATCGCTGGCGCGGTGAAGACTGGAGCCGTCCGCCTGCTCGAAAAGTTTAGCTTGTTTTTGATATGCATTGTTAAGAGAAACTTGGTAGTTATACATGAAATGCGTACTGCCCATTCTCATGCCCATGTTAATACCTCCAATTTCTAGCTTTCAGCTTGGAGCTTTAAGCTTTCAGGAAAACTCTAGTCCCTAAATTAGGAACTAGGAGCGAGTTTCTAGGAACTAATCCCTAATCCCTACTAGTTCCTAACTCCTAGTCCCTAGTCCCTAAAAGCCTACCTTCCAACTACGCCAGTAGAATTGACGAGACGATCCAGCATTTCATCCATAGCATTGAGGCAACGCGAACAGGAACTAAAACCTTTTTGAAACTTAATCATATTAGTAAGTTCTTCGTTCCAATCGACGCCTGCCGTTGAATCGCGCCAATTTTGTATCTGCGTCATGATATTTTCCATTGCCTCAAAGTTCGTGTCGACAGAATAAGCATTTATTCCGAGATGCGACATAGATTGTTGATAATAGGAGTTAATGCTGAGTTTCGACATTGCTGTAGCATAAACAGCATTTTCATCACCGACGCGCTTGCCTTTTTCGTCTATTAAATAGCCTTCCTTATCGCGCAGGAAACATTTTTTATAAACGGCGGCATTGGCTTTATTATCGCTAATAATCGTCTCCATAGAAATGTTGAAAAGTTCGCTCATGTAAACGGCGTTGGTACCGTCACCCGTGCGGCTACCCCACCCCATATCTTCCCAATCTTCGGAGCCATCATTGTATTGCTTGCTTGTTGCTGCCGCGAGATAACGATTGCCTTGATTCTCATTGAACTTTGAATTGATTTCTAAAGCCCGAATAATCTGTACACCGCTCAAGAGTTCGCCGTTGTAATAATTGGAAGGCTCGTAAACATAAAGATAGTTGGAGTCGCTGTCGAAGTCGTAGCGATATTCGTAACCAAGATTACTTTGTCCGTAAAAATTAATCGTATCAGGAACTTTGCTTATATAATTGCCGTCGGAAGTCTTATAGACAGTATCATCGTTAAGCTTAACAACTTCATCTTCGCCGAGATAATATTTGCCGTCCTTAAAGACAACATTACTTGCCTCAAACTCGGATAAATAATATGGCTCATCGCTCGTTTTGAGACGATATTGGACAGCTTCTAAATCATCAGTACTGCCCGTATAATCTTTGCCATTTTCGTCAACAAATTTATAACGCCCGTCAATATCCCAGCCCTGTTTATGTTGGTCGTTGAAGGTTGAGAGCAAGAAACTTGCCATATTCGCCAATTTATCAATGTATTCTTTATCTTCGGCGATAGCGTCTAAGCGAGCTTTGAGAATGCCGCTTTGAGGAATAAAGACGATATTGCTTTCCTTGACCTTGATATTATAGTCAGTGACGCCGTAATCGACACCATAAACGCTTGAGGAAACGCCCTCGCTGATGATGAGATGCGTCCGCGCAACACCGTTTACCAGAGTGACGCCGCCCGAAGTAATTTGATAAGAGCCTTTTTCGGTTTCCGTGACGTTGATATTCAGATAATTGGAAAGTTGGTCGACAAGATAATCGCGTTTATCGCGTAGATCGTTTGCCTGTGCGCCAGTGACTTCCTGCGCAAGAATTTGCTTGTTAAAGATAGAAATTTGTTCAAGAATGTCGTCAATCTGACCGAGTTCGGCGGTGAGGTCGGTATATTCAGAGCGAATTTGTTCTTGAAGGTCGGCAGTTGCAGCCTGAATACGGTCGCTTAATTCTCTACCTTGCTCGATAACTTGGGTACGCGATGACGAATTGGACGCAGATGTCGAGAGATCAACCCATGTTTGGTAGAATTTATTTATTGATTTTTCAATGCCTAAATTTCTGCTGTCGTCGAAAATGGTTTCGAGTCTGTCATAATTAACAGCCATAGTTTTATAATATTGTTGAGTGGGATTTTCATTCCAATATTGAATATCGGCATAAACGTCGCGTGCCCTATTGACTGCAAGAGCGTCGACGCCCGAACCAACCATAACAGTTCCGTGAGCCGATGGACGTTGTTCGGCGTTGGTCGTTGCCAAAGTTACTACTTGACGGGAATAACCTTCGGTACCCGCGTTGGTTATGTTATGTCCTGTGGTGTCGAGTGACAGCTGGTTTGCCATAATGCCGCGCACCATTGTATTTAGTCCTGCAAAGGTTCCCCTCATATCCCTTTCCCTTCTTTCTTATGGAACTAGGAATTAGTTTTTAGGAACTAGTAGTTTTTAGTTCCTCGCCCCTAGTCTCTACCTTAAACATTTGCGTCAAAAATGCGCCGCGTTCGCTGTGAATCCCGTTGAGCACGGTTGCCGTAAGTTTCGCTCGCCGATGTCTTTGATAATATGTTCAAGTTGAATTCAACGAATTTCTTGCCGTTCTGCAAAAGCATTTTAAGTTCTTCCGACTGCGTCTTAATTCGCGACTGTACTTCGGCGGATTTTTTTAAAAGTTTCTCCGCCATGTCTCGTTGAATATTTTTTTTCTGCGCGGCGAGATATTCAGAAAAATTCTTTGCCTTTACGCGCTTTAAAAAAGTCTGTGCCTTTTTCTCATTCTCGGACAACTCGCGCATTACCGTTTCGATTTTGCGAATCGGCTCTTGAACTTCGGGCGAATTTTCGCGCATGATTTTTATCAACTCGTCCAAAAGTTCCGGAAGACGGGAGCAAAGAATTATTTGTTCGCGCAGAATTTTAATCGTTTCGTCCATAGCTCAATCCTCAAGCCATAAAGTCAAAATTTTTCTGATGAGTGACGATGTCCGAGCCTTTGCCCGAATAATTCGGCTCAACCATTGCGCCGCTGATTTTATTCAATTTCATTTGCGCGATGTCCAAAGAAACTTGCGCAAGAACTTGATTATCGTCGCGGATTTTCAGTGCACGTTGAACATTTTTGACAAGCCGCTCATGCAACGCAAGCAATTTCTCTTCTAAATGCGAAGGAGCCGACCGATAAAAATTTTCTGCCGTCGGCGACTCACTAAGATTTATATTCAATTTCGACAAGTCTTTAAAAAGTTCTATGCGATTTTGTTCGAGCGTTTGAATTTTCGCCGTTATAAGCTTTTCCGCGTCGAGAATTTCGGAAAGTTTTTTCATATCGACGCTTACAAGGGCTTCGCGTTTTTTCTCGCCGAGTTCAGCCAAATCGTTATAAACTTCGCCGAGCTGGTCGAGCGTTTCAATCAACTTTTGCCACATGTTCTACGCCTCAATAACGATTCGTCAAAAGACTTTGCGCGATAGCGTCTGCCGAGACGAAATATTGTCCCGAAGAAATTTTTTCTCTAAGCTCGTTGACTTTGTCCTCGCGAACTTCCGAAGTGCCCTTAAGTTTACTCAACATTGCGCTGAAACTTTGTGCCTCTTTGGAAGGAGTAAATGCCTCGCTCTTTTGTACGCCGCGCACAGAACTTGCCGCGTTTGTGTACCTTGACGCCGCCACATTTGAATAGTAATTCGCGGTCGAGCTGACTTTGTTTACAAACATGACTTTCACCACCTGTGTTGATTGCTATCCTTGCTGAATTTTTTTCAGTATTTCTTCCCTGTTTGCCTATATATCGATTAAAAATTTTTCCTACTTAAATTTAGGAACTAGTAAATAGGAACTGGGAACTAGTAGGGACTAGTTCCTAAAAACTCGCTCCTAGTTCCTAAACAAATGGTTTCGCGCTCATTTCGAGTTTCGGATTGTTATCGCTTATCCAGCCCAAAGCCCATTCATTTTCGACAAGCAAAACAGGATTCTCTGCGCGGTCAAGCACAAACATTCCCCTATCAATTCCGCGCAGGTTTGTTGGAGAAATTTTCGTGCCGTCATTAAATTTCAGCCAACGCGCTACTTCAAACGGCAACATTGTCATCAAAATATCCACGCCGTATTCCGACTTCAAACGATATTGCAGAACTTCAAATTGCAAAGTGCCGACAGTCCCCACGACGTAAGACTCAGTGCCCGCCCCGACTTGATTAAAAAGTTGAATCGCGCCTTCTTGCGTCAGTTGGTCAATGCCTTTGGCAAATTGCTTGCGTTTCATAGTGTCCTTAGCTTGTACGCGAGCGAATTTTTCGGGCGGGAACGTCGGAAAATCTTCAAACTTAAATTTATGCGCGGCGTCAGTCAAGGTGTCGCCGATACCGAAAATACCTGGATCGAACAACCCGACAATATCTCCCGGAAATGCCTCGTCAATAATCTGCCTGTCCTGCGCGAGAAATTGTTGAGGTTGCGCAAGCTTAATAAGTTTATCGCTCGCCGCGTGCCAAACGTTCATGTTTCGTTCAAATTTCCCCGAACAAATTCTTATAAACGCCAAGCGGTCTCTGTGCGCGGGATTCATATTCGCCTGAATTTTAAATACGAACGCTGAAAATTTTTCGTCTTCCGGCTCAATAATTCCGTCGCTAGAAAGGCGCGGAGCCGGTGGCGGTGCCAACCTTAGATATTCTTCCAAAAAATTCTGTACGCCAAAATTTGTCATTGCCGAGCCAAAAAACGTTGGAGTTAATTCGCCCGCGTTAATCTTAGCTTTATTAAAAGTTTCGCCCGCCTCGTCCAATAACATTAAATCATCTTGAAGCGCGTCAAAATTTTCTTGCCCAACTCGCTTTATAACTTCGGAATCATCAGCCGCAAAAATTTCTGATACTCGCTCCTTTTGCCCGTGCGTAGTATCTTCCGCGAAAAGTTCAATCTGATTCTTTTGCCTGTCGAAGACGCCCAGATATTTGCCGTCAGTGCCAATCGGAAAGTTCATCGGGTAAGTCGGAATGCCCAAAACTTTTTCAATCTCGTCAAGCAAATCGAGCGGAACTTTGCCGTAACGGTCGAGCTTGTTGATAAATGTAAAAATCGGTATGCGGCGTTCGCGACAAACTTTGAACAGCTTTTTAGTCTGCGCCTCAACGCCTTTTGCCGCGTCGAGAATCATAACCGCGCTGTCTACCGCCATTAACGTTCGATAAGTATCCTCCGAAAAATCTTGGTGACCGGGCGTGTCCAAAATATTTATCCGACAGCCCGCATAGTCGAATTGCAAAACCGAACTCGTTACCGAAATGCCGCGTTGCTTTTCAATCTCCATCCAATCTGAAACCGCGTGGCGTTGAGTTTTACGCGACTTTATCGAGCCTGCTAAATGTATCGCGCCGCCGTAAAGTAAAAGTTTTTCCGTCAAAGTTGTCTTGCCCGCGTCGGGGTGTGAAATTATCGCGAACGTCCGCCGCTTGCTTATTTCCTCAATCAGTGCCAAAATTTATTTGCTCCTCTCCAAAAATCTGCGGTAAGCTTAAAATAATTTAATAACCCTGTCAAGGATTGCCGCGCCGAATAACCGCTTTAATGACATTTTCAGAAAAAATTGATATAGTACTAGAAATTTGGGCGAAGGAGGTCGTGCCTTGAAGAAAAAAATTTTGGCGGGAATATTTGTGGTCTCATTAATAAGTTCAGCGTTGACGTTAGGTTTGGTGTGTTTCATACTCGACATTAATTCTACAAACGCCGTCGAGCTTGGAAGGTTTTTCGCCGCCATGCGGTTTATAGAAGGTTATTACGTTCAGGAAGTGGAGCGCGGCAAATTAATTGACGGGGCAATCGGCGGCATGGTGAATTCTCTTGGCGATCCGCATTCAATTTATCTCGCGCCGCAACTTTACAGCCAACTCCGCGCAGAGACGACTGGAGCTTTTGGCGGTATCGGCGTCTATATGAGTTTCAAAAATGGCGGCGTCCAAATCATGAACGTTATCCCCGACGGCCCCGGCTACAAAGCAGGACTTGAGGCGGGCGACGAAATTTTAGCGGTTGACGGCAAGTCCGTTGAAGAAATTTCCCCCGGTGAAGTTGCGGTTAAAATTCGCGGCGAAATCGGTACGAACGTAGAACTTTTGATTCGTCGCGAGGGCGTGGAGGATACCGTTTACGACATAACGCGGGACAATATCAAAGTCAAAACGGTCGCCGACAAGATGATTGACGATAAGCTCGGCTACATAAAAATTTCCAATTTCAGCGAGAACACGGGCGAAGAATTTAAAACCGCGCTCGGCGAATTGGAAAATGCGGGTATGAAAGGCTTTGTCCTTGATATGCGGCAAAACCCCGGCGGCGTCATAACCAGTTGCGTTGAAATTGCGCAGGAGATTGTTCCAGCGGGGACGATTGCCTCTGTAGTTCAGCGCGACGGCGAAAAAGAAGTTTATACTTCGGAGTTGCCAGCGGCGAAGTTCCCGATAATCATTTTGCTTGATAAGAATAGCGCGAGTGCCGCCGAACTTTTATCGGGCGCGTTGCAGGATACAAAGGTTGCGTTAGTTGTCGGCGAAAAGTCTTACGGCAAAGGCTCTGTGCAGACGCTTATTCCGATGATGCATGAAGACGGTTTGAAACTTACAATCGCAAAATATTACACGCCGAACGGACGCAGTATTGACGGCGAGGGAATTACTCCCGACGTGGAAGTTCCTTTGTCCGCGCCGCCTCAGCAAATGTATGATTTGGAACTTGACGTGGAAGTTGACCAGCAACTTGCAAAGGCGGAAGAACTTTTAAGACATCAAGTTGACGCGGGAAAAATTTTATTCGACGACGACTCTTGGAAAAGCAATTAGGAATTATGAATTAGGAATTGTGAATTGTTTTTTGCATTCCTCATTCCTAATTCCACATTCCTCATTATTCTAAGTTGTCCGCAAGCCGCATTGACATCTGCGCCCATTTCTTTGCGAATCGTCGCGCCGACTCCGTGCGTATTCAGGAAGTGGAAAAATTTTTTAACGGCGGCATTACTCGGCGGGCTGAAACTCCTTTCAACGACAGGATTAAACGGAATCAAATTCACGTTGGCGAGCTGACCGCTTAAAATTTTCGCGAGGCGTCGGGCGTGTTCTTCGGTATCGTTGACGCCGCCAAGCAAAATATATTCATAAGTAACGCGCCGCCCCGTAACTTGTGCATAATCTTCACCAGCGGCAAGCAAACTTTTCAAACCAAAGGCAGAATTAATCGGCATAAGCGCGGAACGAAGGTTATCGTCGGGCGCGTGTAGAGAAATCGACAGCGTAACGGGAATTTTCTCGTCGCGCAATTTTTTTATCGCGGGGACAAGGCCGCAAGTCGAAATCGTAATCTTTCTGTAGCTCATGCCTAAACAATAATCCTCGTGCAGGAGCCGCAACATTTTAATCAATTCGTCGTAATTCATAAGCGGTTCGCCCGTGCCCATGACGACAACCGAATCAAGCTTACTGCCCGCGCCGCGCAGAACTTCTTCCGCAAAAAATATTTCGCCGAGCATTTCAGCCGCCGTCAAATTTCTTTCCAAACCTTTAAGCGTCGACGCGCAGAATTTGCAACCCATTTGGCAACCGACTTGGCTTGAAATGCAGACGCTGTTGCCGTAATCGTGTTTCATCAAGACAATCTCAACCGCCGCGCCGTCCGATAAGCCTAATAAAAATTTTGTCGTCAAGCCGTCGGCAGAATCCAAACGCTTTAAAACGTCGGCAATTTTAATCTCGTAGCGCGAAGAAAATTCTGCCCGCAATGTTTTAGGCAATTCGTTCATGTCGTCGAAATTTTTTACGCCGTGTTTGTAAATCTGCGCGGCGATTTGTTTTGCTCTGAACTTTGGCAAGGGCGCAAGCTCCTTTTCCAACTCCGCGAGCGTTAATCCGAATAAATTTTTTCTAATCATTTAATCACCCCGTAGGAATTCTAAAATCTGCCCGCGAATTTTGCAATTATATCTTGCGCGTGATACAATCTTTAAAAATTTTGGCGGAGGTCTTTTTGATGATTAGGATAATTTTTTCGGATATGGACGGTACCCTTTTGACAAGTGAAAATAAATTGCCCGAAGGTTTCGACGAAATGATAACCGAGCTTCACCGCAGAGGCGTCACCTTTGCCCCTGCTAGCGGTCGTCAATATTTTTCGTTGCTCCGTTCGTTTAAAAAGTATAGCGACGATTTCTTGTTCCTCGCCGAGAACGGTGCCTTTGTCGTGAAAAATGGCAAGGAAGTTTTCAGCAGTCCTTTGAACGTCGAGGCAACCAAGCAAGTTTTGGAGGCGACTGAGGGCGTTGATAATATCTTCCGCGTCTGGTGCGGCAAAAAGGACGCTTATCTTCGCCGCGAACAAGATATTCCCGAATTCCGCGCCGAGCTTGAAAAATATTACACCCGTAGCCGCGTCGTCGACAATTTCAGCGATATTAAGGACGTGCCGTTGAAAGTTGCGTTCTTCGACCCGACTGCCCACGCGGCTGAAAATATTTATCCTAAGCTTGAGCCGTTTAAAAGTTCGTTGCAAGTCGTCTTAAGCTCCGATTATTGGGTTGATGTTATGTCGCCGGTTGTTAGCAAGGGCGAGGCGATTAAAAATATTCAGCGCGTTATGGGCTTTAGACCTGACGAGTGCGCGGCTTTCGGCGATTATCTTAACGATTGTGAAATGATGCAGTCGGTCGGCTACGGTTTTGCAATGGCGAATGCTCATCCCGATTTGAAGAAATTCGCGAAGTTCGAGACGTTAAGCAACGATATGGGCGGAGTTCTTGCGGGAATTCGTAGGCTTATGTTTGAGAGACTCATTTAATAAAAAATTTTTGGAGGTCATTGAATGGTAACTGCAGTTTTTCCTGCCGCTGGCGCGAGCAAACGCATGGGCAATTTCTGCGGCATAAATAAAAATTTGTTGGAGCTTAGAGGCGTACCGATTTTGATTCGGAGCTTGAGGACGTTTTCCAAAGTCGAGCGCGTAAATTTTTTAGTCGTGATCGTGGGTGCGCATGAAGTCGAGACGGTTGAAAATCTTTTAAAGAAAACGGAAGGGCTTAAGCCTTGGATTATTACGATTGGCGGCAGTGAGCGGCAATATTCCATTGCGAACGGCTTAAAATGTTTGCCCACCGATACGGAAATAGTTTTGGTGCACGATGCGGCGCGTCCGTTGGTTAGCGTGCGGACGATTAACGAAGTTATAGACGCGGCAGAAAAATTCGGCAGTGCGATAGCGGCTGTTCCCGAAAAGAATACGATAAAAGTTGTCGACGAAGAAGGCTTTGTAAGATATACGCCGCCGCGAGCGCAACTTGTCGCAGTTCAGACGCCGCAAGGCTTTCGCAAAGAAATTTTATTAAAAGCTTACGAACGAGCCGCCGAAGAAGAATTTTTGGGCACGGACGACGCGAGCTTGGTCGAGCAACTTGACTTAAAAATAAAAATCGTGGCGGGAAGCTACGAGAATATAAAAATCACGACGCCCGAAGATATTCACGTCGCGGAAACTTTTTTGCAAAGGAATGGTGAGCGATGACTAGATTCGGTATTGGCTATGATGTTCACAAACTCGCGCAGGGCAGGAAATTAATTTTAGGTGGCGTGGAAATTCCGCACACGTTAGGGCTTGAGGCACATTCGGACGGCGACGTTTTGATTCATGCGATAATGGACGCTTTATTAGGCGCGGCGGCATTGGGCGACATAGGATATTATTTCCCGATGACGGCGGAGTTCAAAGATATTTCGAGCGTCGAACTTTTAAAGCGGGTCTGCGCGTTGATTAAGGAAAAGGGCTATTCAATCGGCAACATTGATTCGATAGTCGTTGCGGAGAAACCGAAACTCGCGCCATATATTTTGCAAATGCGGGAACGTTTGGCGGAAGTTATGCAGATTGACGTTGACGCGGTGAGCGTTAAAGCTACGACGGAAGAAAAGCTCGGTTTTACGGGCACGGAGCAGGGAATTTCGGCGTATGCGGTTGCGGGCTTGGAAAAATAGGTGGCGGCGATGAAATTTTTTTCGCGCATAAAGAAAGATATACGAGTCGTCTTTGAGCGCGACCCTGCGGCAAAGAGTGTTTTGGAAGTCGTCCTTTGTTATTCGGGACTTCACGCGATTTGGTTGCACAGAATTTCTCATGCGCTCTTCAAACGCGGCTGGATAGTATCTGCGCGGCTTGTCTCGAATTTTTGCCGCTTTCTGACGGGGATTGAAATTCACCCGGGCGCGACTATTGGCGACGGACTTTTTATAGATCACGGCACGGGAATTGTTATCGGCGAAACTGCGGAAATCGGAAAAAATGTGACGCTTTATCAGGGCGTGACGCTCGGCGGCACTGGCAAGGAAAAGGGCAAACGGCACCCGACAATCGGCAATAATGTTGTCGTGGCGACGGGCGCAAAAGTTTTAGGCTCCTTCAAAGTCGGCGACCATGCCAAAATCGGCGCGGGTTCTGTCGTCCTAAAAGAAGTTCCACCCCATGCGACGGTTGTAGGAATTCCGGGAAGAGTTGTCGTCCTTCACGGCACGCGAGTTCATAACGAAGAAGAATATCGCGAAGCTTTTATGGAACTTTGCAGGGCTCGCGGCTACGACACGAATAATCCGAATACCCGCGCAGAAATTTTAGAGGAAATCGACGTTGATTTAAATCATGATATTTTGCCCGACCCCGAACGCGAAATGATTGAGGTTGCACTTCGACAAATTCAGCGTTTGGAACAGCGCGTTAATGAATTAGAAACGGAGCTTGCCGCTACCCGCGCAGAAATTTCAACAGAATCAATGCGAACGTCTTCATTGGAGTTCGTCTTGACCGAAAATAAAAAAGTCAACTTGAAAAAATCTTAACAAAAAATCCCGCCTACACGACGGGATAATTTTTTTTTGTATAAATCGTTTAGAGATAGCTGATAGGATTGACGCGGTTGCCGTTTACGTGAACTTCGTAGTGGACGTGAGGCCCTGTGCTGAAACCTGTACTGCCCATGTAAGCGATAAGCTGACCGCGTTTGACGTGCTGACCTGCCGAGACGACGACTTGAGCCGCGTGACCGTAGCGCGTCATGATACCGTTGCCGTGATTAATATCAACCATGTTGCCGTAGCCGCCCGAATTCCAACCAGCGTATTCGACAATGCCGTCAGCCGTCGCGACAATCGGCGTACCCATATCGTTTGCAATATCCATGCCGGGATGAAAATCAGTGCCGCCCCAACGCAAGCCATAAGGCGAAGAGACAACGCCCGTAGTAGGCCAAATCGACGGAATATGAGAATCCGCCGCACCGCTACCGCCGACAAGACTTGGATCAAATGGGAATGAACCCGGCGCAGGTATCGAACCAGCCGAAGGAATAATCGGCAAGCCGTTCGCGAAATCGAATTGAACTGAACCGCCCGGCAGTGGTGACGAATAACCTTGAAAGTTCGGCGAATAACCGCTAGCAATAGCCGCGCCGACTGCCAACTGCTCGCGTTGCTGTTTAAGTTCGGTTTGGAAACCGTTAAGGCTTTCCTTGCGCGTGCTGACTTTAGCCTCCAACATGTCCAATGCCTCCGAAACTTCCGCAATATCGAGTTCGCCGAGAGGTCCACCTTGCCCCGTATAATCTTCGTCTCTGAACTCGTCGATTATTGCGCGAATTCTTTGTTCTTCGGGCGTTTGAACGACGGCAGGAGCTTGAGACGGAGTCGCGACTTTTCCTTTAGCAGAATTTATTACTGCGCGGATTTTTTCTTCGGGCGTCAATGGAACGGGAACTTCTGCTGGTGTCTCGGCATTTTCGACGGGCGCGGATTCGGGCGGCTTATCCTCTTTAGGCGGATTAAGTCCCGCTTGAATTCGGAGTTCCTGTTCCTGTTGCGCTAAGTTTTGAATAGTTTCGCTTAACATTGCCGCCTTTTTCGACAGCGTTAAAAGTTGTTCTTGTCTAAGCTCAGCCGCCTGTTCGATTTCTTGAATCGTTAAGGCGTCGCGTTGCATTTTCATTGTACTGTAGAAAGAATACGCGCCTGTTGCGATAAGCAGGAGTCCGCAGAGTATGACGGACGCCACGCCGAATCTGAATAAGCCCGACGACAGGCGAATAGTTCTTTCCTTATCGCCGCCTTTTATGCTTATCGTATAGAATGCGATTTTTTCTGACGGCTTTGAATCTGTTTCTGTCAATGTAAAAAAATCTCCTTCTTGGGAACTAGTTATTAGGAACTAGGAACTGGGAACTAGTCTCTAATCCCTACTAGTCCCAAATTCCTAAATCCTAGTCCCTAGCCCCTAGTCTCTAATTCCTCGTCCAACGGCTTGACGAAGTGCCTGCTCTTCTTCTTTGGTGAGTTTATATTTATCTGCAACTCGTCCTTCCTCAATCGGCTTGACGTAACTGCGTTCGCTCTCCTGCCCGCAAATCGACGAAAAGATAACGCCGTTATTATTCCTATCGAGTATGGCGACGCAATAACTTAAACCTTGCCCCGTTTTTTCAAAGGCGTCGAAATGCACGACCGAAACGCGAGACAACGAACTCCTTATCAGCTCTTCAAGCGTCGAAATTCTATTTTGCATTTTCTGTTGACCTTCGGCGACTTCATTAACGGTCGAAGTATGCGACGCCAGCATTTGCTCAACGCTCTGCCCTTCGGAATTCGCCATCATCTGCTTATAACGTTTTTTTATCGATGACAGCTCCGAATACAAATTCAATATCAAGCCGAGCATTATAAAAATTGTTGCGACAAGCGCGAATGAAACTAAAAAATCTGTTGTAAATGCGGCACTCAAGCCACCCATGTTTAAACCTCCCGATTATCTTTTGCTGAATTTTTTGGCGAGCTTACGAATTATTTTAAAGCGATACTTCAGCCCGTCGCGGCTTATGCAGAGTTTTTCTGCTAGCTCCTCTATTGTGCACGAGGGATTATCCAAGCGCATTTGCATTGTCGCCCGTATTCTATCACTAACTGGCGCATTTTTGTTAATTAAAATTTTTATGTTAGCGATTTGTCTCTGCGCGGCGTCGACGGCTCTATTGAGGGCGGCGGTTTCAAGGTTGACAATGCAGGTAACTTGCTTGCGGACTTCCTTGACGTTGCGGGCGATTTCAAAACGCTCGACAGCATTATTCGCGCCGAGCATGCCCAAAAAGTCGCAGATAGAATCAGCCTCGCGGAGCCACACGACGAAAAATTTTTTACGCTGATAAAAGCCTGCGCGGAATTCTAATTTCTCAAGGAGTTCGCGGATAAAATTTGTAATCGCCGCATTCTTTGAAGACATTTCCAAAAAGTATTGACCTTCGGGACGATTAACGCTACCCGTTGACAAGAAGGTTCCGCGCAGATAAGCAACTTTATATCGCGTCCGCTTAAGGAATTCGGGCGAATCGACTTCGGCTAAAAAATTTTGTATTTCGTCCGTCAGAAAAATTCTTACGACATAGGTTAAATCTTTGAGCAATTTTTTTCTACGCCGAGCGATAACTTCGGGCTTGACGTTCGGAAAAATTTTTTTTGTAAGAATTATAATCTTGCGGGCGGCGGCGGCGTTCGTACTTGAAAACTCAATGCGCCCGTCGATTTTTCTAGTTCCGACAGTCAACAGCGCGAGCAATTCAGCGCGAAGGCATTCTTTATCGTCGTCGAAAATCCTAGCCAATTCATTCTTAACATCTTGTGCATATGACGCCATAAATCTAATCCCCAGTCCCTAGTTCCTAGTTCCTAAGCTATAAATAATTTTCATGACAGCCGCGCAGAGTTTATCGGGGTCGTGCCGCCCAATTTCCTTTTCGCTCATCAAGTCGGCTTTAATTAGCCCCATGCCCAGCGCATTAACTTTATCCTCATCAATCTCAACAGGCGTTGCACCCGTCCCGCGCCACATTTCTTCGGGTATCGGCGTCGAATTCACAAGCACATAATCAATCGCGCCTTGCCCCGTATGGTCGAGAATAGCTTTGGCGTGTTGCGCGGCAGTATATTTATCGGTCTCGCCCGGTTGCGTCAAGACGTTGCAGATATAAATTTTAATCGCCTTAGACTTTTTCAGAGCGCGGGCAACGCCGTCAACCAAAAGATTCGGCATAATGCTTGTATAAAGACTGCCGGGACCAAGAATAATCGCGTCGGCTGATTCAATCGCCTCAATCGCGGCGGGGACTGCTTGAACTTTTTTAGGGAAGAGTTGGACGCGCCGAATTTTTTTATGCGCTTCAGGGATTTGTGATTCGCCCTCAACAACTGTGCCGTCCGTCATAATCGCATCAAGCCGAACGTGTTCCTTGCTCGCGGGTATGACGCGCCCCTTAACCGCCAAAACTTTTGACGACTCCTTTAACGCAGTTTCCATGTCGCCGGTAACTTCATTCATTGCCGCGATAAATAAATTTCCGAAACTGTGCCCCGCCAAAGTCGTATCGCCTTCAAATCGATATTGAAAAAGTTTTTCCATAAGCGGTTCAGTGTCGGCAAGTGCAACCAAGCAATTTCGTAAATCGCCCGGCGGAATTATTCCCAGTTCCTCGCGCAGGCGTCCAGAACTCCCGCCGTCATCAGCAACCGTCACGACCGCCGAAACATTACTTGTAGCAGATTTTATCCCGCGCAGTAAAACTGATAAGCCGTGCCCGCCGCCGATAACCGTAACTGCCGGGCCGCGTCCAAGTTTCCGCTCTTGATAAATCATATCGACAAGATTTTCCGAACGGTCGGGGATAAGCACCGCGATTATCGAACGAATTATTGAGCGCGTCGAATACAGCATAAGGCACGAACCGATTATCACGATTATAAAGCCGATAACCGCCGTGACCATGTAATTATAACTGCCGACCGCCCAATAGACGAACATGAAAATTTCTTCCTCTGCGCGTCCGAGATATTCATAATTAATCGCGAGTGCGCCGCCGAAACTGAAAAGTATAACGCCGATTGCGAACAGTAACAGCCAGCGTTTCAACTTCATGCCGGGATAAAGCCACTTCAACAGATGAATCATAACTGCAATTAGGAATTAGGAATGGAAAAAATAATTCATAGAATGTTGTATCGTGTTATAATGCCTTACCCTTGGTTGTGACTGCTGATAAGGGAAATAATAAGGGAAAGAATCGCCCGATAACATGTTGTTTCGACCAGTTATGTG
>JAFYNH010000091.1 GCA_017549815.1 Selenomonadaceae bacterium | reverse complement strand
CAGCGGGCAGCTTTCTTTGCCAGCAGCAACTGCTCTTACTCATCGCAGTTGCACTTTCTCGAAAGAAATGCTGAAATAAAAATCAGAACATAATATTGACAAGATTTCCGATATTTGAAATAGTAGTCATATCGACGAAGGCGCGACCGGTGTAGAGCGCAACCGCGTCGAACTGGTCGCCGAACATACTCTTAGCCTCTGGGAAAAGCCTGTCGCGCTGAGCCTTGGCGGTCTCAACATTTCGCTCGGCGGTATCGGCGAGTCCGTTGCGTCCGAGCACATTTGCAACGCGGCTGGGATTTTTGTTGATAGCCCTGGCGAGGGTTTCTTCGTCAATCGTGAGCGCGCCGTTCCTTCTGACGGAAATTCCAATCGATTCGTAGCTGCCCGCGCGATAGGTGGTATCGCCGAAATTCTGCGCCATTCTTTCGACGCGACTCGAAACTGCGGCGTTGTCGCTCAAAAAGCTCCGCGCCTCGTTGTAGTCGTTGACAAGATTTCTGACGGTATCGAGCGCGTTTCTCATTGCGTCGCTGTAGGTCGTGGTAGTAGTGCGCGTGCCGTCCGAGGCGACATTTTCAGTCTGCGTGACAGCGTTCTCGCCGACGTTGAAGTTAAAATTTCTGACGGCGGCGGCGGAAATTCTGAGCGCGTCCATGTTGTCGTCGAACTCGTTGTAGAAAGTTTGCTTGGTGGTATCGTAGGCGGACATGAGCTCCGAGGCGTTCTGCCGGACTTCGCTGATACCGGCGGCAGTACTGGCAGCGTTGTTGGTGGAGCTTGTGTACCTTTGCCAAATTGCGTTTAGAGAGTTGCGCGCCGTACCCCGATTGTTATTCGCGGCGTAGTCGCTGAACATTGACAGGTTGCCAGTGCGAATCATGCTGTTAATCGTTGCCATTTCAATCACCCTTCCCTGAGAAAAATTTCCTTGACTAATCTGGTTGTATTTTATACCATAACTTCGGCGAATGCAACAGAAAAATTTAGCGGGGGCGGAGATTTTGGAAATTTCACAGTTGAAGGCGAAAGTTCTGGCGGAGGCGGCGGAAAATTTTTCGCGCGTCGAGGAAGTGTCGGAATTCAACACGCTGAAAGTTTTAACGGCAATGCGTGAGCTGAAAGTTTCGGACGCGCATTTCAAAACGTCGACGGGCTACGCGTATGGCGACATTGGGCGGGAGAAGCTGGAAGAATTATTCGCGGCGGTTTTCAAAGCGGAGTCGGCGCTGGTGCGGACGCAGTTTGTATCCGGCACGCACGCGCTGGCGACGGTGCTGTTTGGAATACTGCGACCAGGCGACGAATTAGTTTCAGTGACGGGCGAGCCCTACGACACGATGCAGACGGTGATTGGCTGGAAAAATCCTGCGCGCGGTTCGCTGAAAGAATTTGGCGTCGGCTACAGGGAAATTGCTCTGCGCGACGGCAGGGTTGACTTTGACGCGATTAGAAATTCCGTGACGGCTAAAACTAAAATCGCGCTGATTCAGCGTTCGCGCGGCTATTCCATGCGGGCGCCGCTTACAGTTTCTGACATTGAAAAAATCTGCGCGGCGGTAAAGTCTGCCAATGCGAACTGCGCGACCTTCGTGGACAACTGCTACGGCGAATTTGTTGAGACGCGCGAGCCGGTTGAAGCTGGCGCGGATATTATCGCTGGCAGTCTGATTAAAAACATTGGCGGTGGGCTGGCACCGACGGGCGGATATATTGTAGGGCGGAAAGATTTAGTTGAACTTGCGTCGTACCGGCTGACGGCACCAGGAATGGGCGCAGAACTGGGCGCAAGCTTAGGGACGCCGCGGCTATTATTTCAAGGCTTGTTCATGGCGCCGCACGTGACTGCGCAGGCACTGAAGGCGGCGATATTCGCGGCGGGAATATTTTCAGCGCTGGGGTTCAGAGTTTCGCCGCTGCCGACGGAAATTCGCGCGGACATAATTCAGGCGATAGAGTTGAAGTCGGCGGAGCGGTTGATAAAATTCTGTCGCGCAGTGCAGGAATTTTCGCCGGTGGACTCGTTCGCGGCGCCGGAACCGTGGGATATGCCAGGCTACGAAGATCAGGTTATAATGGCGGCTGGAACTTTCGTGCAGGGCGCGTCGATAGAGCTGAGCGCTGATGGACCGCTGCGGGAGCCGTTCACGGTATTTCTGCAGGGCGGCTTGACGTTCGAGCACGCGGCGGCGGCGATTCTTCACGCGGCTGAAAAAATTTCCAGCAACGATTAATATTTTTTGACGGGCGGCGTATAAGCTACAGAAATTTGAAAGGACTGGTACCAATGGCAACATGCGAAGAAAACCTCAAGAAAATCAATGAACAGCTCGAAAAGCTCGACGATGAGCAACTCGAAAAGGTTGCAGGCGGCTCATGGATGGTTTACGAGAAGCCGGCGAAGGCAGCAGGAATTTATCTGCTCAAAGATGACGACACGCCAGGCGAGTGGGGCTGGTTATACAATACTGGCAACTATTACTGGAGAGGACAAAAAATTAATCATTTCATGGCAAACCGTATAATAGAATTTAATAAAAAATATGGTCATCAACCGAACAGCGTTGAAGAAGCCGATGAAGACTATGAAAACAGCGGACATGGTCAAATGTGTGCATTAACGCCGCTTAGTTGAAGCTGGTTATGGAATGAAGTCAATTATTAAAGCCCTTCGGCGCATTCCGGAGGGTTTTCTCGTTGACAGAGAAAAATTTTTCTGCTAAACTTGTAACGAAATTGATTTTGCAACGTATAAGAGGCAGAAAACAAATTGGAGGTTGATAATATGGCTGAAAAAGACAAATACGCGGACGAAATCATTAGCGATGATGAACTCGATGGCGTTTCAGGGGGAAGTAGCGGACAAACTGCAGATGATAGCCGCTTTTTGAATGTTTTGTTGCAAGGAAGAGATTGGCAACCAGAGCGTTACGGTCAATTCAGACTCAAAATGGGCGACTACGACGGTGAAATTCAAAATGCGTGGAAATCTGTCGGTGTTGATGCGGTAATTCGTACAGGAAATATTCTTGGTAGCGGTCGTCAAAATACTTACAAAATTAATGGTGAAGAAGTAAGTCAGTATGAAGCTATGCAACACGCAATGAACGTTGTCGGCAGACATTTAAAAACTTCCGATTGGAAATGGTAAAAAAAATCGTCTCGTAAAGCTTAAACGCGGCGCACGGTCGCAATCGTAAAAAAAAAACCCCTTCGGCAAGTGTCGGAGGGTTTTTAGTTGACGGAGAAAAAATTTTTTGCTAGACTTGTAACGAAACGGATTTTGAGACGTATAAAGGATTGAAAACAGAAAGGAGATTTATAATTATGGCAGAAAAAGACAAATACTCGGATGAAATGCTCTCTGATGAAGAACTTGACGGCGTTGCAGGCGGAAGTAGCGGACAAACTGCAGATGATAGCCGCTTTTTGAATGTTTTGTTGCAAGGCAGAGATGGTCAGCCAGAGCGTTACGGTCAATTCAGACTCAGAATGGGCAAGCACGATGATGAAATTCAAAATGCGTGGAAATCTGTCGGTGTTGATGCGATAATTAGTACCGGAAAATGGTACAATTGCGGTTATGATAATTCTTACTATATTAATGGTAAATCCGTAAGTCAGTATGAGGCTATGCAACACGCAATGAACGTTGTCGGCAGACATTTAAAAACTTCCGATTGGAAATGGTAAAAAAAATCGTCTCGACAGTAAAAAAGCCCTTCGGCATAGTGTCGGGGGGCTTTCTCGTTGACGGAGAAAAATTTTTTTGCTATACTTGTAACGAAATGTGATTTGGAACGTATAAAAGGCAGAAAACAAATTGGAGGTTGATATTATGGCAGACAAAGACAAATTCGCGGACGAAGTGATGAGCGACGACGAACTTGATAACGTTGCAGGCGGTGCCTGTGGGGAGACTGCACAGGACAGTTGCTTTCTGAATGTATTGTTGAGAGGAAATCCAGCGCAGTGCGACCGTTACGGCGCATGTAGAATCAGTATGGAAAGTCACGAAGATGAAATCAAAAAAGCATGGGCGGCAGTCGGTGTTGATGCAGAAATTGATGGCGGAAATTTTTTCATTTTAGGAAAATCCAATTCTTACAGCATAAATGGTAAAAAAGTTACTCGCGATGAGGCATACCAACACGCAATGAACGTTGTCGGCAAGCAAATGAGTAAATCCGAATGGAACTGGTAAAAAAATCATCTCGGCAGTAAAAAAAGCCCTTCGGCAGTTGTCGGAGGGTTTTTCGTTGACTAGAAACTAAATCCGCTATGACGGACAAATAATTATCAGAATCCGTTATGGCGGATTTTTTATGCCCTTTTTGCCCTCTCAAAACCCTAACTTCTAACAAACCGCGCCATGACGCCATTTATATAATTTTAATCGTCCACTATGGCGGATTTGAATTTTAAGCCTTCCAAACACCTATTTTTACTGCTATAATCATCAAAATTACTCTCGGAGGTGTTCTAAAGTGATTTTCGACGATTCGCGTACTCTGCGCACTATCAATGACGCTCCTAACTCTCATGTCATCAAAGTTTTCCTCTACCTTGCCTTCAACCAGCCTAAAGACGGTATTCACGGCTTTAGAATCAGTAAAAAACAACTCCAATTCGATTTGAAGCTCGGTCGCACCGTTTTTTTCGACGCTCTCCATTGGCTTAAGGATAATATCATCATTCATGAGTTTAAACTCGCTGAAGACTCCGATTTTATGGTCAATCCCTATATCGTAATGAATAACGGCGACCGCGACGCTCGCATTGCCGAATGGAACCGCCGTTGTAAGATCGAAAGCGATAAACTCCGTAAAAGTCGCGAACGTAAACGCCTTAAACAAAATAATTCCTAACTCATACTCAAACAAACATAAAAAAACGGACGAAACTCCTTTCGGAGCAACGCCCGCTATTTTTTTTACTCAGGAAGTATCTCTAACCAGTACCCGTCAGGGTCTTCGATAAAATAAATCCCCATTGCCTCATTTTCGTAGCAGATACAACCCATTTTTTTATGCAACTCGTGAGCCGCATCGAAATTTTTAGTCGTAAACGCTAAATGAACCTCGTTATCGCCTAAATCGTAAGGCGTAGTCTTTTCGGCAAGCCAAGTAAGTTCCAATTTGTGATGACTGCCAAACGAATCGCCTAAATAAACAATTTTGAAGTCGTCGCCGCCGTCAATACCGCCTACTTCATGCAAGTTAAGAGCTTCCGCGTAAAATTTCTTGCTACGTTCCAAATCTAATACGTTTATATTGTTATGCGCAAATCTGAACATAGAATCACCTCATAACCTTAACATTGTCGCCGTAAATCGTCTTGAAATCGTCACGCATGGAAATTTTTATCCAACCGTTCTTATCCGCAAGCTTTATGCAACCGTTCGCCTTGTCAATGTTGCCAAATTCGCGCTCAACGTCGTCGCATATCACTAAAAACGCCATACTCTTATATTTATTGCCCGTTATCGCGTAATTGAGCATGGAAGTATCGCCGCTGCTGTTTCCGAACGCCAAAATAGGTTGCTTGCCTATTTCGTGTTCGATAGCGACGACTTTATTCATCTTCAAATTCTTTTGAGTGAGTTCGCCGCGAATCAAATAATCATCATGGCTGTAAACGTAATTATCGGCGGAAGTTTCGCCCTGATTCGACGCTAATATCTGCGGATTCGTCCCGATAATGTGTCCATATGGGATTTTCAGCAAGTCCGCGCCCATTACTCGCATTGCAGGGCGGTCTGAACCCGTCACAACGTAGACTGTGAAGTCATTCGCCTGCAAATATTTGATAACTTCCACCATCGGCAGATAAAATGCCTCGCCCCATTTTAAATTTGTCAGCCCTTCAACGGGTTTTTCCATAAATTTCTTAACATAACGTTCATATTCTGCCGGCGTCATACCTGCAAAGGCTTTTTCCTGCGCTTTAGCCTCGCCTATGTCGATTCCTTTAGGAAATTTGCCCGTCATGAAGTGCCCAGAGTAAATTTCGGCGTTTACCATTTCCGCATAAGCTTTATCTTCCAGCGACGGCGTATAATCGGGGTCGTGAAGTGCTCTTTCAAGGTAAAGCATCCACTCGAAGTAGCAAGGCATAGTTTCACCGATAAAAGTGCCGTCCATATCAAAAGTTGCGATTCTATCCTCAACAGGAATGAAATTTTTACTCTTTTTATTGGTGACATCAGTTACAAACTCGACCAATTTTTGTTGAGGGACGGAATTTTTAGTCCAGAACTTGAAATCCTTAGCCTTTTTAACTTGTATAGCGGCAATTTCATCACGAGATGCGGCGTCAGTAGCGGTAAAAGGCGCGAAAGCGATTAGCCCTGCCGCAAGAGCCGCCAAAAATTTTTTATTCATTTTATAACCTCCTTTAGCGGCGATTATAGCACACAATCAAAAAAAAATCTGCCTCGCGGCAGTAAAAAGTTTTTGTAAGTCTATCCGACGATTAAATTGACTAAGAAAACGGCTAATGGGATAGTAACGAACGCAATCCCGATAAAATCAATGTAGACGCCAGTTTTAATCATTTTAGTAATCGGAACGTAGCCGCTAGCGTAGACAATGGCATTAGGCGGCGTTGAAACCGGCAACATAAATCCTAACGACGCACTAAGCGCGATACCGACTGCGACTGGCAACGGACTTAAGCCCGCAGAAACGGCAATAGTTATCGCGAGAGGTCCAATCATATTAGTTGCGGCGGTGTGACTTGTTAATTCGGATAAAATGAGGGCTAAAACGGAGAAAACGGCGACCAAAACGACTTGCGAGACATCTCCACCCATACTATTAACGATTAAATCGCCAATCCATTTCGATAAGCCCGTTTTATACATCATACCGCCCATAGCAAGCCCGCCGCCGAATAAAATTAACGTTCCCCACTCGATACCGGCTGAAGCCTCCCGCCAAGTAATGGTAAATTCGCGTTTTGAAAAGTTGACTGGCAATAAAAATAGCAAAAGTGCTCCAACCATAGCCGCGATAGCCTCTGGAAACAGCGTATTGTACATTTTAAGTATCGGGCTTGTTGCTCCGAGAAAAATATTTAAAAATCCCGGCGTAATCCATAACAAAACGGCGACGCTGAACGCGAATAAAGTATTTTTCTGCGCTCGTGTCCAATTTCCGAGTTCATTAATTCTTGAGCGGATAAATTCTTCTGCGCCGTCAATTTTATCAACATCAGGCGGAAATAACTTCGACAGGACGATATAAGCGATAATAAAATAAAGAATCATAGCGATTGCGCCCCAAATCATCCATTCAAAGAACGAAACGTGGATATTTTCCATAGAATCGAGGAAACCAAGCATAATTAAGTTAGGCGGAGTGCCGATAGGAGTTAAAACGCCGCCGATAGACGCAGAATAAGCCGTCATAAGCATTAAACCAGTAGCATATTTATATTCATGCAAATCGATTTTGCGACCGTTCGCCGCCATCATTTCTTTAATTGAGTTCAAAAGCCCTAAACAAATCGGAAACATCATAGCGGCGGTAGCAGTATTACTAACCCAGCCGGAGCAAAGCGCAGTTGCAAGCCCGATAGCTAAAAAAATTCTGCGCGGATTCGAGCCGACCCAATTTCTTGACAATAACCAGTAGGCAAAGCGTTTATCAAGCCCGTGCGTCATCATAGCTTTTGCCAAAATGAATCCGCCCATAAATAAAAATATCATTGAGTTAGCAAAGGCTGAAAATGCGTTTGATACTGGAAGTACGCCAGTAATTACGGCTAAAGTCGGTGCCAAAAGCGACGTAACGGGTATTGGGACTGGTTCAGTAATCCACCACAGCGCGGTTAAAACCATAATCGCCAATAATTTATGCGCTTCGAGCGTTAAGCCTTCAATGGGCGTCAACATAATGGCTATTGCGAGTATTGGCGCGACGAAAAGCCCGAAAGTTCGCCTTCGTCGGTCGAAAGCCTGTTCAGCCTCTTTAATTTTCTTAGCTTCTACTGATTTATCTTGCATTTTTCGTTAGCCTCCATTATTATTTAACAAAACAGGGTTGCATTATATCACAAGCAAAAATTTTTGAACAGGAGCGGAGAAAAATGACTGTCATGGAGATATTGGAGCAGCTAAAGAAAATAAATCAGGAAAGGTTATTGGAATCGCATCACGACGGCTTTTACGACGGATTTTTTTCGCAAAATTATTCGGACATCGACGCGCTTAACACGGTAATAATACTTTTAATCTATTTAAAGGACAAAAAGCCTTCGGACAGAGTGACAATCGCGGAAATATTCGAGGCGGCGGACATAGAAAGATAAAAAAAGACCTCAGACTCGTAAAAAAGCTGAGGTTTTTGATTTTATGGCTTGGAATTATTTTTTGAGCTTAACATTGTCGCCGTAGATAGTTTTGAACTCGTCATGCATAGAAATTGGATTCCAACCGCGTTTCAAAGCCAATTCCGTATCACTTTTAGCGCGAGTAAGGTTGCCGCGTTCGCGTTCGGTGTCGTCGCAGATAACAAAGAAACTCATGGAGCAATATTTATTATCTTGGAGGGTATATTCGAGCATACCGCTATCGCCGCCCGAATTTCCGAATGCTAAGACTGGTTTTTTACCGATTTGATTAAGGATAGAAAAGATTTTTACAGTTTTGGCGTTATCGTAAAGCGGTTTACCAGAAATAATGATTTTTTCTTTATGGCGGTCGAAGAAATGACTATTGGGCGCGTCTTTTCCCATATTTGTTGAGGTGAATTGAAAATCGGTACCTAAAATCCTGTCGTATTGAATAGGAATGACGCCGTTGACGAGTTCGCGGGTAGTGTCGACGCCGCAAGCCGAATCAATATAGACAGCAAAGCCGTTATTGGTGAGGTAGGAAATAATTTCAACCATAGGGAGATAAAAAGCATCGCCGCGCTTGAGATTTGAAAATTCGTCCTCGTAAGTATTCATGAAATTACGGACGTAAGCGCGATATTCTTCTGGCGTCATGCCTGCATAAACGGCAGTAAGTCCTTCGAGATACAATTTACTTTCGGCTGGCGTGAGTTTTTCCTTATTATAGACTTTAGGCTTGATTTTTTTAGCGAGATTGAAAAATTTTTTAGGCGCGGTGTAATTTTTATCTTCAAGGACGCGCTGGAAGAACATCATTTCTTGGAAGTAAAGCGGAGCGGTTTCGCAGTAAAAAGTACCGTCCATATCGAAGGTTGCGATTCTATCTTCGGGCGGAATGTAATTTGCGCTATTCTGATTAGTGACATCTTCGACGAATTCGATAATTTTCTGCTTAGTGGGCGAGTTTTCGTACCAATATTGGAAATCGGACGCAGTTTTAACTTGTATAGCGGCGACTTCGTTACGTGAGGCGGCATCAGAGCTTGTAAAGGGCGCGAAAGCGATTAAACCCGCCGCGATAGCCGCTAAAAATTTTTTCTTCATGATAAACCTCCTTAAAAATATTTCTGTAGATTATAGCACACGGAATTAGATATTTCATGCAGGAAAATATTTTTTTTGCTATAATCTGCGCGGGAGGTAAAAATTATGAGGAGTGAATTTGACTTTACTAATTATATACAGAATCGATTAGAAGACGTGGAAATTTTTTCAGACACGCAAAGCAGTAATAATATCGAGATTGACGGCGCGTTGAAGACCGCATCTAAAAATCAGACAGGAAAAATCGGCTATCCAGACCATATCGCGCTTGTCGAGGATTTCGTTTTAGTTATGGAAGATAAATCAGACCGATTAAAGCTAGTCCTTCGCGATAATGGCGAAATTTCTCAAACTGTCGACGCCACGACTAATTACGCGCTTAACGGTGCCCTTTTCTACGCAAATAAAATTATCGACGCCACCCATTATAAAAAAATCTTCGCATTCGGCAATGTCGGCGACAGAAAACATCACATTTTCAAGCCCATTTTCATTGACGGCGATAAAAATATTCGCGAACTGCCAGAAGTTGATACTTTTAAAAATTTCACCGCCGAAAATATCGAATCCTACTATCGGCGGATGGTTTTGTGCGAGGAATCGGCTGAGGAAATTGAACTTAAACAAATTATAAGCAGGGCTAAGGATTTGCATGAACACTTGCGTAATTACGGGCAACTCGGCGAAGACGAAAAGCCGCTTGTAGTTTCAGCCATTTTGCTCGCGCTTGCAGAAGGCAAAAATTTCAATATCAATCAACTCACGGGCGATAAAATTAAAACTGACGGCGCGAAAATCTTTGAACACGTCGAGAATCATTTACGCCGCGCCAACGTCCGCCCCGAAGTAAAAAAGGAGCGCGTCCTCAGTCAGTTTCGTTTGATTAAAGACAGACCGATTCTCAACGCGGTCAACGTTAATCTCGACAAGACGCCGCTGAAATTCTTTACCGAATTCATTTCCGATAAAATTTTCGACGCGGTTATAAACAATTCTGCGGAGGATTATTTAGGCAGATTTTACGGCGAATTTATCAGCTACAGCGGCGGCGACGGTCAATCTTTAGGTGTTGTACTCACGCCGCGTCATATTGCCGAATTGTTTTGCGAACTAGTCGACCTCAAGCCTGATGATATTGTTTTCGACCCGTGTTGCGGAACGGGCAGTTTTTTAATTGCCGCGATGAGCCATATGCTTAAACAAGCCGACGATTTTCAACGCAAAAATATCAAGCAGAATCAAATTCACGGTATCGAGGCTCGCGAAGACATGTTTTCAATCGCAACAACAAATATGATTCTGCGCGGCGACGGACAGAGTAATTTACTTTGCGGCGATTTTTTTTCTCACGACGCCCAAAAACTCCAATTAAACGGTGCGACTGTCGGCTTAATGAATCCGCCTTACTCGCAAGCTAAAAATGCGGCGACTGCTCACCTTTCCGAACTGCGATTTATAAATCATTTGCTTAATTCGGTTACTCGCGGCGGGCGTGTTGCTGTTATCGTGCCGGTTTCCGCAATGATTGGCAAAACTCGCGACGACAAAGTTATCAAGGGCGATATTCTTCGCAATCACACACTCGAAGGCGTCATCAGCCTCAATAAAAATACTTTTTACGGTATCGGAACTGTGCCTTGCGTCGCTATTTTTACTGCTGGCGAGCCGCATAATAAGAATAAGCGCGTCAAGTTCATTAATTTTGAGGACGACGGCTTTGAAGTCAAAAAACACGTCGGATTAGTTGAGACTGAACGCGCTAAGGATAAAAAGTTCTATCTTTTGGACTGTTGGAGCGGGAAAATTAAGGATGCGCCGTCAAAATTCATGGTTGAGACGACGATTGAGCCGCAAGACGAATGGTTACACTCATTTTATTATTATAATGATGAACAGCCCGCCGAAATTGATTTTACAAACACAGTCGCCGATTATTTGACGTTTGAATTCAATATGATTGCTCACGGGCGCGAGTATCTCTTTCAAAATAAAAAAAAACTGCCGCCGCTAACTGAAATTCCGCCGCTTGAATCAAAACGCTGGAAAGAATTTTTTATCGTCGATTTGTTCAAGATTTTTTTGCCGTCAGGTGATACTCAAGCTGATAAATGTGAGTTCGGCGAAATTCCTTTAATCTCAGCGGGATTCAATAACAATGGAGTTTGTAAATTTATAAAATACGGCGACGAACGTTCAAAAATTTATGACGGAAATATTATAAGCGTCGATATGTTTGGTAAATCGTTCGTTCATGAATATAAATTTTATTCGGTTTCTCACGGTAGAATAAATTTATTGGAGCCGATTGAACATCTGAATTCATATCAACTTCAATTCATAAGCGTTTCGATAAACAAAAGTTCTCAAGGAAAATTTTCTTATAATCAAATGTGTTCAAGCAAGAGAATTTCCATGTTGCCAATATTCTTGCCAGTAAACGACGCCGGCGAGCTGGATTTTGATTATATGGAGGCTTACATTAGCAATATCGAGAAAAAAATCTTTGAAAGCTATCGTGAATTTATTTCAATTTCGCCCCCCCCCGTGAAAATTCAACCGCTTAACCAAAAAAATTGGCGTCCGTTCTTTATAAAAGATGTTGCGGAAATTCTTTCAGGACGTGATATTTACGAATCCGAAAGACAAGCAGGCGATAATCCGTATATTGGCGCGTCAGCGAATAACAATGGTGTATGTCATTTCATCAGTAACGAAAATGAAACATTGGAAAAGAATTGTATTTCGGTTAATCGAAACGGCTCTGTAGGTTATGCATTTTATCATCCATATGCGGCTTTATATTCAAATGATTGTCGGAAATTGCGCCCTCGCGTCTCTAATGAATTCGTTTCAATTTTTATTGCTCATCAAATCACTGCTCAGCGCGAAAAATATAATTACGGTTACAAAATGGGAACAGCAAGATTAAATCGACAAAAAATTATGTTGCCTGTCAATGACGCGGGCGAGCCTGACTTTGAATATATGGAGGCTTACATTCGCAATATTGAGGTGGCGGCAATAAAAAAAGTTCTGGAAGTGATGTATTGAGCATAAAAAAACCTCTCAAGCGCGAACTTGGGAGGAATTTTTTTGTTTAGAAAGAGATTAACCGATTTTGACGCTGTGAACGACTTTATAACCGCGAGCGTCGAGCAATTTTTTAACGTCATTAAGTGCGTTAGATTCGTCGAGGCGGATAACGAGTTCATAGCGATTATTTTTATGGCGGCTAGTGATAAAACTGTCGATATTGATACCGTTATCGGCGAAAATCTTAGTAATTTCAGCCATAACGCCGACTTTATTATCGACTTCGATAGTTAAACGAGTTTTTCCGCCGATTAATCCCATAACGTTGATAAAAGTTTTAAGAATATCGGTAGCGGTGATAATGCCGACGAGTGCGCCAACGTCCGAGATAACGGGCAAGCCGCCGACTTTATTTTGATACATGATAAGAGCCGCCTCTTCAATCGTGGCGTTCTCGTTTACGGTGATAACATTTTCGTGCATAATGTCTTTGACGGAAATTTTATCGAGCAACGAACGAATTTCAAATTTCGACAGTGTAGTTGCAGGACTGGGAGCCACGCGCATAATATCGCGGTCGCTGAAATATCCGACGAGTTTTCCGTCGTCTACGACAAGCATTCTATGAAATTTATGCTTTTTCATGAGTCTATCCGCCTGCTGAATCGTTGCGTCGCTGGTGACGGAAATGGGGTGTTTAGTCATTCTTGTTGCCACAAACATAGTCAAAACCCTCCTTATTTGAAAATCATTTGAACTTCCTCCAGAGTCAACGGCGAAAAGTGCGCTAATTTGTTCCTTGCGTCGCGATAAATTTTTAATTCTTCCCAATCGTCTGGTGGCAAATTTTCTCCGCTCAATATCGAATATAAATCGCCGATTTCCGCCTCATCGGGCGCGAGTATTTTCTTTCCAGAATTCAATTCGACGGGCAAAAGCTTTTCGAGCCGTGATTCATATTTTTTAACAAAGTCTCGGCGGAAAATTTCTATCAGCGGGAAGATTAATTTTAATTGTGTCGTCCAAACTGCCTGTTCAATTTCCTCGTGCGATTTATCTTCCAAAAATCTGCGCGGACGCTTTAAAAAATCACTGCCGCATTTAATACACTCCGCGCCTAATTCAACGTCAAGTCCCGTTGCATTCGAGACAAGCTCGGCAAGATAGCGTTTAGTGAACTTGTCGCCCTTGCCGAACTCCGCCGCGATAAAAATATTGAACGCAAAACAATCATAATCGCTAATTTCTTCCTCGCAGGAGAAAATTTCAACGTCAGCCCTGCCCGCTAAGTTAAAATTCGCGCCCGCCTCTAACAAGAAAATTCCTTTGTTCTTCCCGCGCAGAAAATTATGATAGTCCGCAATGAATTCAAACCAATTTTCGGCTTGCGCCTCCGAAGCGTTCCGAATCCACAGGCAAGCGTTGTTTAAAGTTATGTCGTCGCGTTCGGCAAGAAATTTTACGCGAGCCTTCTCTCCAAAAGGCATAAACTCCGATTTAACAGCGTCACTACAAAAATTTTCAAAAACAAACGTCGCTGGCTCAAAGTCCGCCGCGTTTATCTCGTGTACCGCCTTTATCCCGCCAAATTTTTTATTCAGAAATTCGCGGAGGATAATTCGCATATCGTCAAGCCAAGCGGTCGTTTCAGACAGACAAATTACGGCACTTTTACCGCTAGCAAGGGCATTTGCAGTTTTATCAAGGAATTTTCTTGCGCCAGTTATCTGTTGCCACCAAATTTTACTAATATCGTTCATATTTTAAGTCTCCGAGAAATCCGACGCAATTTCAGCCTCAATTTCCTCCGACGTGCCCATCATATTCAGGAATCTTTGGCGAACGAAAAGATATTTACCCCTATCGACTTCGCGCAAAATATTCAGTTCGCAAAGCTCCTTCAAAAGTGCCTCAATCTGTTCAATGCTCTGCGGCAACAAATTTTCAAGCCCGAATTCATCAGCTGTATCCAAAATATCCTTAGCTGAATAGCCCTCAATGTTGTCGTCATTGTGATAACGCCACGCCATTAAATGCGCAATCACATAATAAAATTTGTCGTCGCCCAAACGCAACGTCATGTTGACCTTATTTTTAATTTCCTCGTTAAAACTTTCCTCGCCAAGCACGCTTTGAATATGCCCTTCCTTAATTTCGTAGACGGGCGAATAAGTTTCGTTGTAGCCGGCGTAATCCGCTCTGGAAAGTGCCTCAATCAATCTCGCGCAGTAAAGCTGAATCAAGCCCGGAAAATAATTCGTCGTCTCCAAAATCATCATCGCTAACGAGTCGGAGTTTTCATCGTCGGAAAAGTAAAGCCCTAAGCAACGCAACGGCTCCTTAAGCAATTTACTTGCGTCTTCCAAACCAAACGGCTTGACAACAAGCGTCGGCAATTTGGAAATCTGATTGTTATTGCCAAGAGCCTCGTCCCTGTAAAATCTTACAACGTCGCGCAAGCCCGCCATGACGAATTTGAAACGACTGCCATTATGACGCTGTTGCTGAACGTCAATGAGTTCAAGGACGGGCTTAAAGTCAATCGTGCGGCAATCCTTTATGAAATCGTCTGCCTCGTCAAGCGCAAGCATAAAGTGCGGAATTTTATTTGGTTCGTCGCTCGCCAAGCGTTTCTTTATCGCGGAGGCAAGTTTAGCCCAATCGGCGGTAACGGCAAAAGTTTCGTCGAAAAATTCTTTCTCGCGCAGAGACTGACTGATTTTAAGCGCGGCGGCGGCGCAATCGCATTTATTAACGTCAACGAAAACTGCGCGGTCGTTATTTTCATTATGATCGAGACTTGCGCACGCCATTTTAAGCAACGCCGTCTTGCCGAGTTGACGCCCGCCATAAACGATATTAACGTCGTCGAAATCAAGGACGCGGCGCATTTCCTTTTCGCGCCCTATGAAAATTTCGGGCGGAATTGGCACGTTAGGATTGAAGACGTAGGGTTGACACGCGGCGAACGGCATAATCAGCGACATGAGGATTTTATTTATCTGCATTTCGTCATAATTCTTGACAAGATACATCATCAAAACCCTATCGATAACGGCAAAAATTTTCGTGATACCCGACTCGGCTTTTATTTTGCGAGCCAAACTGCGGCGCGTCGGCAATTCCAGCGCGTAATCCAAAAGGACGAGCGTATTATCGACGTTGCCGATTTCCTTAAAGCGCATGATAAGCCCTTCGGCGTTGTACGTCCCGAAAATACACGTCACGCGGAAACCGTAAATCTCCGCATTGGAGCCGAACGCCGAAATTGGGTGGCTGTAATTTGAACTTTGCCCATTGCGCGGCGGCACGAGCTTAACTTTGTAGTTTACGGCGTCCTTGTTGATAACGCCCGTTTGCTTGACGCTTTCGACCTTGAAACCAAACGCGGTAAGGAGTTTAGAAATTTTATCTTCGCCGACATCGCCGCTAGTCGGGAAACCGTTTGGAATCCAGTTATCGATTAAAATTTCGCCGCCCTTAATGCCTTTGGACGTTGCGGCTTTGGAAAATTTCTGATTCTTGCCGACCAAATTTTTAAACGACTCGCCGCTTTTACGAACGCGGTCATAATAAGTTTCGTAATCTTCCAAAAAGCTTTGAAGGTGGCTTTGCGTCGCGGAAGTTTCAGGCTCGACGTAAAGTTTGCCCTCGCTAAGACGATTAATTAAGCCCTGCGCGACCGTGTAATTTTGACGCTCAATCATATTGCGAATATGTTCAACGCTCTTTTGCAAGTCGGGCGAATCTTCTTCATCACCGGTTTTGCGGCAGTAATTTTTAACGCCGTTCTCCAAATTTTTCTCGACCAGCTCCGCATATTTAGCGGCGTCTTCCTTAATCTTATTCTCCCAATACTCCTTGACGCGGAAGAAAACGCCGAGATTATCATTTTTCTGCGCGAAGTCAAAGCAACGGTCTATGAGCTTTAAAATTTTTTCCTTAGTATTTTCTGGGGCGGCGTCGAATTGTCCGTAGCTCTGCGCCAGCTCCAAAAAGCCAAAGAATTTTTTCTTATCATTAAGCGCGATTCTCTTAGCGGCGTCCGCGCAGTCCTGCAACTTATATTTATTTTGTTCAATGACGGATTTGCCGCCGACTTCCTCAAGGTAAGCGTCTATGAGTTGCGCCGAGCCGAAGTCCCAACCTTTATTCTCGAAAATATTTTTAATGCGCTCCTCGAAAGTCGGAAGTTTGGCGCGGGAATGGGCAAAAATTCTTATCGCGATTGAAGTATTCGTACCGTCAAGCGTGTTGAAATTGAAATTCGGCAGATAATTTTCGTCCAAAAGAACTTTATCGCCGCGCAGAAAATCAACGTAAAAATATTTCTGATTAACAGGCTCGAAAGTTCCTTCAATCTTGTCGGCTATTTCCTGCAGAGTTTCAATCAAGACGACTCCAGCGGCAGTTTTACGGCTTGCCAAAATTTTTTGTGCGTCTTTAGCGTTATCGATTAAACCTGCGCGGATTTTTTTATATTCAACGGCTCCTTCGTCCGATTGCAAAGGCGCACCGCCCTCAAAGCAACTCAAACGCTCGCACAAAATTTCAATCGCCTTTCTAAGGAAGGAACTCGCGTTATTCCGAAGTTCACCGACCAAATTCATATTCTTTTTTCTGCGAATGTTATCGCCCGCCGTTTCCCAAGCCTCGTCGATAATGCTGTCGAGTTTAGGATTGTCAATGTTTTCGACGTTCAAGGGCGCGTCGTCCTTCATGAAAGTACTTTGCAGATAAGCCTTCATAAGCTCCAAAATATCCTTATCGAAGGTGTCCGCCGCCGTGTATTCGAGATAATTTGAAAGCTCGCTGCCGTCGAAAAGGATTTTTTTAGTCTCGATGAAACGCGGATTGAAGGCTTTATCCTTGAGATTTTTTATTCTTTCAAGCCAAGTTTGCGCCTCTTTACGCAGGATAGCGATTTTATTTTCGGTCTGAACGCGATTTTTAACGCGATAATCGGCATAATAATCGACGCCATTTTTAGCCTTATCCTTGAAATTCATCAGTTCAAAAATCAACTCGGCAAGTGGCGAATTTTGCTCGACAAGCTCGAAATTTTTTACAATCCCGTGCAAAATTTTCATGTCGTAATCAAATTGCCTGTGGCTGTAAAAGAACGTGCGCAAGGTCGCCGCCGTCAAAAAGTTTTCGTCGGGTTCCTCGCTCTCATTGAACAGCGAAATTATTTTCTCCGAGTCGTAACTTATCGACAAAAGCGGGTCATTCAGCGCGTAAGCCAACTGGTGATAAAGTGGCGTATAACTTTCGTCCTGCAAGCTCAAAGCCTTTAAATAAGCTGTCGCGCAGTAAAATTTTTTGGAAGTGAGCAACTCATTGAGCTGTTCCATTTCATCTTCGGGGAAATCTTCTAAGTGTTCGGGTTCTTCAACGTGAATTTCTTCGTCGCGTGGTTCTTCCTCGATAATTCTTTTAGCAATCGTCTTTTTAGCGGGCGTCTTATCGTCGGGCAAAGCCTTTGTCCAAATTTCATCGGGCAAAATTTTTTCCGTCGCGCCCCTGTGATAAAAGGCATCATCATTAACCGAGTAAACATAAAGCGCGGCGTTTTCGGGGAAATTTTTAGCCAAAACTTTTTCCAGTGCGTCGAAAATTTTATTGCAATAATCGATTGTAAGCCCCGCGACTATCACGCGATTAAAAGACTTCTCAACGTTCAGAAATTCTTGGAACGATTTCATAAAACGTTCGCATTCTTTATCGACTTCCCAAAAACAGCCGACAATAAAATCCTTGCCGTTAATGCCCTTGTAGACGATTTGGAAAGATTGCGTCAAATAAGCCAGCCCGTCAAAGCCGCTGCCGTGTTCGGATTCAATGGCGTAGAGGCGCAGAGAAGTTGCTCGCGGCAAAGCAAATTTAACGTTGTCATCAAGAAAATTCGTATTCTCGGAAAATCGGCTGATAAGACCTTTAGGGTTTACGGGGAAAATTTTAAAGAATTCCTTAGCGTTGTCCTTTTTCAAATAGGTAAAGAAATCCTTCGTCAGCGTGTAAAAGTTTTCAAATTTGAAGAGCTTGTACTTTTGAAGGTAGCCCTTGTTAATCAAAATTTCTGCGGCATTTTCGAGGTCACTCATAGAAAATTTTCTGTCGTTGCGAATCATTCTAATCGAAAAACAATTATCGAACGCGCTATGAACTAAAACGTGGCGTGTTTCCTTTGTAAACCAACGCTCCTTAATGTCCTTGCGCAATTTCTTCGACGTAATTTCCTTTTGAGATTTCATTTCGACGCTGAAGGATTCTTGATAAGGCGCAAAATCTGCTTCCGATAAAAAGGCGTCTTCTTCGTTAAGAATTTCTGTAAATTTTCCTTCCTCAATCTGCGGTTCGTCTGGAATTTCGAGCGGAGAATCTTCCTCAAGTTCTTCGTCGGTTCTGAAATGCAATTCGTCGCCGAAAAGTGCCGGGCCTATGAATTCGTCTTTAAAAGTCAAAGTGAGTTCGCGGCTTGCCGAATATCTTTTGCCCAAGTCGGGTTCGTTCAATGCCTCGATGAATTTTGCATAAGGCTCGACCGCGACTTTGATTTTGCTATTGCGGGATTTTCTGACGAGCAAAACTTTCAAGCCCTTTTGATAATCCAACAAAAGCGTTTGAACTTCGGGTTTTTCCGCGATTAGCAATAAAAATTTTTCGGCGTTCTCAAAGATATTTGCCTCGATGATTTTCTTTTCTTCGGTGTCCAAAATCTTTTCAAGCTCCGAGAACATTTTTGGCTTTTCGGCTTTAAAAAGTTCCCTGTAAACTTTATTGCAATTACCAGTTGCCGCCCGCCAATTAAATAAATCTTCGTCCAAGTCGTCCAACAGTTCGTCTTGCGGGAATTCTTCTTTATTAATGGACTCCTCGAATTCGGAAAAATTTTCTTTAAGGGAATCTCCCAAGTCGCGCAGTTCGTCTAGTGAAAGTCGCAATTTGTTAATTTTTTGTAGTCGTTCCATAAAATCAGCCTCCGAGATAAGCTTTACGAATATCTTCGCTGGCGGCGAGTTCTTTAGCGTCGCCCGTAATTGTGATTCTGCCCGTCTCCAAAACGTAGGCGCGATTAGCAATGGATAACGCCATATTCGCATTTTGTTCGACGAGCAAAACCGTCGTGCCCGTTTTATTAATGTCGACGATGATATTAAAAATTTCTTTAATAAGGAGCGGCGCGAGTCCCATACTTGGTTCGTCGAGGAGCAAAAGTCGTGGACGGCTCATTAAGGCGCGACCCATAGCGAGCATTTGTTGTTCGCCGCCGGATAATGTTCCTGCTGGTTGAAATTTTCTTTCCTCAAGGCGCGGGAATCGTCCGAAGACCATTTTAAAATCCTTTTGAATCTCTTCCTTATCTTCACGGATAAAGGCTCCGAGTTCCAAATTTTCTTGAACAGTCATTTCGGCAAAAATCTTGCGACCTTCAGGCACTTGCGAGATACCTTCGCGAACTATTTTATGCGCTGGCATTCCCGCTATACTTTTGCCGAGAAAATTTATTTCGCCGCTCTTAGGCTTAAGGAGTCCCGAAATTGTTCGCAGAGTTGTTGACTTACCCGCGCCGTTCGCGCCAATTAGCGTAACGATTTCGCCTTCCTCAATCGCGAGGCTGATTCCCTTTATCGCGTGAATCGCCCCGTAGTAAACGTTAATGTCTTTGACTTCAAGCATTGCCATAAGCAAGCCTCCTTTACTTGTCATGCAGAGAAACGAATTTTTCTATGTCATTGAAATACTTAAAGTTATCGTGAATTTTATCGAGGCTCCAATCCCACCATTTGATTCTAAGTAAAGCCTCAATGATTTCGGGCGGGAAACGATATTTGATAATCTGCGCGGGATTACCGCCGACAATCGCATAGGGTGGCACATTTTTAACAACTACGCTGTCCGACGCGATAACTGCTCCATCGCCGATAACGAGCGGCTTATTTGGGTTAGTGCATTTTAGAATACAGCCGCGCCCTATCCAAACGTCATTGCCGATATTAATTTTACAAATGCCTTGAGGAGGAAGAAATTCTACAGGGAATAGCCAATCAAAGTGCATGTGGCTACTAATATTCTGATGATTATGCGACATATTTTCTCCTGTTCTAAATTCTACGTCCCAAGAAATAGATGAAAAAATTCCTACAGTTATCGAACCGTTTCCCGTAATAAGACCGCCTTCGATATAACTTTTTGAACCGAGTATTAAAATCGGGAAGTTACTTCTTAATCTATAAACTTGTTTGTATATTGTGTATGTATTGAATTTAAAAGAATTTGTCTCAAGTAAACCATAAGCGACACTCTCATTTATTAAGCGTGGGAAATCGAAATTGGGAACTTTGAAAACTCGACCGTCGATAATTCTACTGCGTGGAAAACCTTGAGCCTCAAGAAATTTCATTCTGTCGTAAAAGTTATATTGTGAAGAGATTATCGCGAGTTCAAATTCTGGAGAATTATCGCCCCCCCCCCCCCCGTTTACCTGTGGCGTCAACGAGTTTAACGGTTCCATTTTCAAAAACGGCATAGGCGGCGATTTCAATGTTGCCACGCTCAACTTCGCTGATGTAGTAGGGTTGCAACTCGTTAAACAGGTCGTCAACGCCGAAGATTAAAGTTTTCAAAGCCATGAGGTTACTCCTTTACAAATTCCAAAGTTACAGGGAATTGATGTTTGCGTTGGGCGTCGCGGCAATATCGGCTGTACATGCGAGAAATTTTTTTCTTGTCGTTGTTGGAGAAGTCGCCGACAATTTGAATATGCGCTTCGACAGGAAATTTTTTCATAGTATCAAGTTCACCGAGCCGATCCTCAATACAATTCTGTGTTGACAACGGAAAACTTTTGCCATGAAGAATTCTAACGACTTCGCGGACGGCTTGAGTATCGGGATTGTAAGTGCAAGACATAGAAAGATTGCCCTCGCCCGACATATACATACGCCCATAACCGTTATCATCAATTCCGCTTAATAAGGAAGTCCTGTCGCCTTTCTCGTTGACAATGAAAATTTTTGCCCGCTTAATTTCTTTCTGCCAATTTTTAGCGGGTGAAATATACGAATCAAAATCAATCTCGATTCTCTCTCCGCCCAGCGTGTAGGGAAATTGAGATTCCTCACGGTTGGCGTCGCCGAGCCTTAAAGCCGCAATGGTTGCCGCACTCCGCGCCAAAGTTTCACGATTGAACTTGTAAACTTCGACGCCCTGTTTATTTTTATAAGTTTCGCCGTTCGTCCAAGTCGATTTATCAAAGTAAATCTGCGCGGCAGGATATTTTTTATTGTAAAGCTCGACAGCCGCGTCAATGCGATTAAAACAATCCGTCCATTGCTCATAGCTAGTCAAGTCGCGAACGCCCGAATGACCTTCGCTGTGCCCCATGCAGTCAAGAGCAACCGCGTCGACGTTGACGCCTAAAGACGCAATGTAAGCGCGATTTTCCAAAACATGAATAGCCGAATTTAACGAATGGTCTTTGCGGAGTACTTTACCGTCAGTGTAAGTTTTAAATGTGCCGCCGTCCATGCCGGTATCGTGCATATAAGCCGCAATTCTCAATTCTTTTCTATCAATCGACGAGTAAAAAGGATTGCCCAAGCCAGCGCGTTCGATAGCGTCAGCCGCCTCCAGAGACTTTACGGCTACCAATGCCGCGTGATGTGTTCCGTGATCGCTGTAAGTTCTCAGTTCCACGAATTCAAAAGCGCGTTCCTTTGCTTTAGCGTAGTATTGCGCAGAAAAGTCTTCGATTGATTGAATATCTGTCGCCGAAACAACTTGCGCGAATAGAAATATCCAAACCAATAAACACGCGCTTAAAAATTTTTTTAGCATTAGTTAATCGCCTCCGCTCCAAGATAAGCACGAATAACTTCTGGGTCGTTTTGAATGTCGGAAGGTGTGCCGTCAGCAATAATCATGCCGTATTCAAGGACGTAAATCCGCTCGCAAATTCCCATAACAAGGCTCATGTCGTGTTCGATTAGCAAAACCGTCAGCCCGAATTGCTTGCGAATCCAACGAATCATTTCCATAAGCTCCTGCGTCTCTTGCGGATTCATTCCTGCCGCTGGCTCGTCCAAAAGTAAAAGTTTGGGCTTGGCGGCAAGTGCTCGCGCTATTTCCAATCGACGTTGCGCACCGTAGGGAAGATTTTTAGCGACTTCGTGAGCATGTTGGTCGAGTTTGAAAATTTTCAGCAAGTTAAGAGCCTCGTCTTCAATAGCTTTTTCTTCGCCAAAATAACGCCCCATGCGCAAGACCGTTTCAATCAAGCCGTATTTAACGTGGCAATGATAAGCGATTTTAACATTGTCGAGAACGCTGAGTTCGCTGAACAAACGGATATTTTGGAACGTCCGCGCAATCCCGCGTTGAGTAATTTCGTAAGGCTTAAGCCCGACAAGCGATTTGCCGTCAAAATTAATCTCGCCCGTCGTCGGCTTATAAACACCCGTTATCAAATTAAAAGCCGTTGTCTTACCTGCGCCGTTCGGTCCGATAAGCCCGATAAGCTCGCCCTTGTCTATGTAAATGTTGAAGTCCGAAACCGCCTTCAGCCCGCCGAATACTTCGGAGACATCATTAGTTTCGAGCAAATGTTTTTTATCAGCCATTTAAGTTGCCCCCGATACTTTGTTCAAGAAATTTTTAATCGGCTTGACGTTCGTTATCTCCATGTAGCCGAATAAGCCTTGCGGACGATAGAACATCATCAATATCAACGCCAGCGCATAAATTATCATGCGAGCTTCGGGGAATGACGCCAACGCCGCCGATATAAACGTCACGACGAACGCGCCCGCGATTGAGCCTGTGATTGAACCCATGCCGCCCATAACAACCATTATTAGATAGTTGAACGACGACAGGAACGTAAACGAAGTCGGGCTGATTAAATAGAATTGGTGAGCGAATAAGCCGCCCGCGACTCCCGCAAATGCCGCGCCCAATGTAAATGCCATAACTTTATATTTCGTTGTGTTGACACCCATAGCCTCCGCCGCAATTTCGTTTTCGCGTATAGCTATGCAAGCCCGACCGTGCGACGAGTTCACGAAATTTTTTATGAAGAACAGAGTAATTAACATTGCCATAAATACCCATGTGAAGTTCGTCAAATGCGGTATGCCCTTAAAGCCCGCCGCGCCGCCGACGTAATCGATATTCATGATGACGATTCGGATTATCTCGCCGAGTCCCAGCGTCGCGATAGCTAAATAGTCTCCGCGCAGGCGCAACGTCGGTAATCCGATTAAAAATCCTAAACAGCCCGCCGCTATCGCTCCCAAAATCAAAGCGACTATCAGCGGCAAGCCGAATTTTACCGTCGCCACAACTCCGACATAAGCTCCAATCGCCATAAAGCCCGCGTGTCCTAATGAAAATTGTCCCGTGTAGCCGTTTATCAAATTCAGGCTCGCTGACATGATTATATTCACGCATATTAAAATTATGTTCAGCTCCCAGAACGAGCCGATTATTTTTGTGCTTATCATCATTTGCAGGACGCCATATAACATTAAGCCGAAGATAAGCATTACCAAATCTTTTTTCCGCGCAGAGTTCATTCCTAATTCCTCACTCCCAATTCCTAATTGCCCTTAAACCTTTTCATTAGTATTCTTGCCGAAAAGTCCGCTCGGTTTTATCAGCAAGACTAAAATTAAAATCGCGAACGCCGCCGCGTCTCTGAACGTCGACGAGATAAAACCAGATACCAATGCCTCGACGACGCCCAAAACTATTCCGCCGACCACTGCGCCCGGTAAAATTCCTATGCCACCTAAAACCGCCGCAACGAACGCTTTTAAGCCCGGCATAATTCCCATAAGCGGATCTATCGTGTTGTAGTAGACGCCGACCAAAACTCCTGCCGCCGCCGCCAATGCCGAGCCTATGCAAAATGTCATTGAAATAATTTTATCCGAATCGACGCCCATTAATTGAGCCGTCTCCGTGTCGAAACTCGCCGCCCGCATTGCCTTGCCGAGTTTGGTTTTCTGGACAATGTATGTCAGCAACGCCATTAAAACAATCGTTATTCCTAAAATCAAAAGCTGTTGTCCGTTGATTATGAAACCGCCGACGTTAAATGAAATATTCGGCATGACTTCGGGGAATGTGCGCGGCGTCGGCGTTACAAAATACATGCTCGCATATTCCAAGAAAAATGAAACGCCAATCGCCGTTATCAGCAAAGAAATTCTCGGCGCGTGTCTCAGTGGTTTATAGGCAATCCGTTCAACTAACATGCCTAAACACGCCGTCAACGCCATTGAAATTAACAATGCGGGAAAAATCGGCAAGCCGCCAATCGTCACCGCCGCAAAGCCGATATAAGCCCCGACCATGTAAACATCGCCGTGCGCAAAGTTTATTAGCTTTATAATGCCGTAAATCATCGTGTAGCCCAAAGCAATCAGCGCGTAGATACTGCCCAAGCTCACGCCGTTTATCAACTGCTGAACGAGTTGATGCGCAAAGTCCATAAAAAAACCTCCTCGATTATTTTCAAGGAGGATTTTAATATTTTACGGCGATATTGTCACGCTTTATTTTTAACTTCAAGGTGATTTATGTAGTTGCAAGTAACTTCACAAACCGTTTGTGGCGAAATACTCAACATACAAGGCGGCTCCTTTGCACCGCGCAGACAAGTCGAACCATTATCCCACGCCCAAACACATGGGCGACAAATATCTGAAACGAGATTGAGATTTTCTTTGAAGCCATAATATTTTTCGTCTGTTGGTCCGAAAAGAACTAAACATTTCGTTCCAAGTTGCGTCGCCAAGTGAACAAGCCCGCTCTCGCAATCGACGTGCAAAAGGCTGTTTTTCAAAACGTGCTTGACAATTTCTAAATCCGCGTCGAATATATGTCTGTCGGCGTTCTTAAAAACTTCCACGCCACCACCGCCAATTTGCACAACTTCAATCTGCGGCAAATAAATATTGAGCAGGGAAATATATTCTGTCGCATAAGCCGTCGACCATTCTTTTAGAGCGTGTCTGAACAAACTCCGACTATCTATCATGTTCGAGCCGACAGTTATATAATTCTTACTCAAGCCAAGCTGTTTAAAACCACGTTCGCCTTTGGGAGATAACGAAATTTCAACTCGATTATCATAAATCGGTAAGGCTCCGTCGCAAGAAAGACAGGTGTAACGATTGATTCCCAAAATATGCGCTCGCGTTATGTTGCGAAGAACAACAGCCGTCAAATCAATAGTCTGACCAAAATTTTGAGTATAACGACTGATTTTATTCAACCTCTGGAAAAAATCAGGAGCCTTGTTCTTTAATCGCTCGTTTAGATAATTGATAACGACTAAATGCGAAACTTGAAGTACTGCGTCATAATTAAGAATATTTTCGGGGATAAAAAGTTGAATGCTCAAAGCAGAATTAAAATTTTTACTGCTACTGTAAAAAGCCTCGATATAAGTCTTGGCGCGCTCGTCGTTATAGAAAATGTCGACTTGGCAATCCGGCACCAATTCAATCACTGCCTCGAAAACTTTTTTAGCGATAACAAAATCCCCCAGCCCGCCTTCAATTCTGAACGCAATCGACACCGCACCCGATTCAAATGCAAACTTGTTATTGTACATAAAAAATCCTCCCTGCAAATTTTCAAGGAGAATTTTAACGTTTTAAATCGATATTGTCATGTTTTATTTTTTAGCCAATCAAGCGTAGCCTTAAAAGCGTCTTGAGGTGTGATGTCCAACATGCAAGGCGGTTCTTTCGCTTCAAGAACACAGCCATAGTCGACTGCAATGTACATACATGGTTCACAGACAGACGACGCGATATTAATGTTGCGCTCGTAGGAAAAATAATGCCAATCGCTCGAACCGAAGAATACTAAGCAAGTAGTTTCCAGAGCCGTCGCCAAATGAATCAAGCCGCCTTCGCAACCGACATGCAAAAGACTATTCGCCAAAATGTATTTCGTCAATTCCAAATCTACGCCCAAAAAGTAGCGGTCAGCGTTCTTAATTTTAATCTCTTCCTGCCCTCCGCATTGAACAATCTGTATATCTGGGAAATTTTCTTTAACTAGTGCGACATATTCGACAAGATATTTCATAGGCCACGTTTTACTTTTTAGGCGTGTCGCTTGACGGTTAATATTTGAATAAATCGTTATATACTTACCGAGTTTAAGTTTCTTAAAGTCTCGCTGGTAAGCGGGCGAAAGATTTATTTTGACGTGCTCATCATGAATCGGCAATACGCCACCGCACGATAAAAACCAAAAGAAATTTTTGTTTAAAATCCTTGAAATGCAGACGTTGCGCAACGGCACAGAAAATCCCAAAGGTTTAAAGTCTTTAACCATTCGATTGTTATAATCTTGAATTTGTAGAGCCATGTTTAAGAGCGCAGGGGACTTTTTCAAATGTTCGACATTCGCTCCGTCAAACATTATGCAATGCGTTCCGACAACCCAAACTGATAAAGAATATTTCCCGACGTGTTGTTCGTAAAATTTTTCGTGACTAAGGATAAGATTTAAATTTTTACTGTCACTAAAAAACGCTTTGGCAAAATCATGGTGTCGAGGCTCTTTGCAAAAAATATCAATGACGCAAGAAGGCTCAACTTCGATTAGTAAGTCAAAAATTTTTTTTGCAACAACACTATCGCCTAAGCCGTACCCTAAGCCAAACGCGATTGAAATTTTGCCCGTCTCAAAAGCAAAATTTTTTTCAGACATAAAGAATCCTCCTCGATTATTTTCAAGGAGGATTTTAATATTTTATCGCTATATTGTCACGCTTTATTTTTTCAAATTGCTTATGAAGCCTCCGAACGCTCTTTATCTTCAGTGGTTACGGGTGCAATTTTGGTGCGGAGCGAGCGAACGCCGTCTTTCGTCTCGATAACGACGATGCCTTTAATCGGGTTATGTGTTGCCGCGTCCATAGTGATTTTGCCCGTGCCGACTTGCAAATCGGTTATTGTTTCTATGCTGTCACGAATCTTTTCCGAATCTTCGCCGCCACGCTCAATCGCATTGATTAACATTTTGCCCGCGTCGTAGCCGAGAGCCGCAAATACATTCGGTTCGGCGTTGTATTCGCCCTTGTAAGCGTTGATAAAGCCTTGAACTTCGGCGTCGCCTTCAAAGTAGTGCGTGCAGAAATATGTATTGTTCAGCGCGTCTTTGCCGGCAATGTCGACAACTTTACTGTCGTCCCAACCGTCAGTTCCGAGAATTGCGGCGGTTATGCCGAGTTCGCGAGCCTGTTTGATGATTTTGCCGACTTCCTCATAATAAGCAGGAACAAAGATAACGTCAGCATTTGCAGTTTGAATCTTAGTCAACGCCGCTTTGAAGTCTTGGTCTTTGGCAAGGAAAGCCTCTTCCATTACGACTACGCCGCCATCAGCCTCAAATTTCTCTTTGAAAATTTTACCGAGACTCTTGGAATAATCCGAGCTTGAATCAAGATAAAGAACAGCCTTGTTTGCCGATAAATCTTTTCTAGCGAATTGAGCCATAACTTCGGATTGTTGCGGGTCGATAAAGCAAGCGCGGAAGATAAACGGCTTAACGGTTCCTTTTTCGACAGTAACGTCGGGATTTGTCGCCGCAGGAGCAATTACCGCCACTTTATTATCCGTCGCAACTTGTGATTCAGCTATAACGTTCGCCGTGACTGCAGGACCGATAAGCGCAACGACTTTTTCGTCCGAAATTAACTTTGTAGCCGCATTGACTGCTTCAGCCGCTTCGGACTTAGCGTCAGCCTCGACCAATTTAATTTTCTTGCCGTTAATGCCGCCCGCGTCGTTGATTTCCTTAATCGCAAGCTTAAGACCGTTATTAGCGTTCGCGCCGTATTGTGCAACATTGCCCGTCAACTCGAAGTTGGAACCGACAACAATTTCATCGCCCGCCGCTTTGTCGCCGCCGTTGCCTGCAGTATCGCCGCCGCAACCTGTAAAAATCGCGCTCGCCAAAATGCCGCAAGCTATCATCGACGCCAACCTTAATTTCTTTTTAGAAAAAAACAATCCAATCAACCTCCAAAGTAATTTGTTACCCTAAAAACTTCGGCGCAAGTATATTTGAACTTCGTCGAAACGTCAAGATTTTTTCACAAAAAAATTCGCAAGCTGTTCACCTGCCGAGAGTATCACGAAGAAATTTCCGATTATTTTTTGCAAACGTAAGGTTCGGATTGAGTTCAAGAGCTTTGTTAAGGTCTTGAATAGCTCGGTCATATTGTTTTAATCTGCAATAAACTGTTCCGCGACTGTACCAAGCGATAAAATTATTCGGGTTCAAAGTTATTGCCTCGTCACAAAGTTTGACTGCGCCGTTGTGGTCGCCATTATTATAAGTCACTGTAGCTTCGGCGACTTTCTGATTCGACAGGAGAATTTTGTTTTCCTTTGAATTAAGTTGAGCAAGACGCTGTTTGAGAGCAATGATTTGGATTTTCTGTTCGTAGTTGGCTTTGCGAATTGCCTCATTTTGTTCAGCAAGCTCCGATTTTTCATTATCGTTTGATTCATTTTTGGGGAGCTTAGAGATATTTAGTTCGGATTCAATGCTACTCAAAATGGATTTGACGATAAAAATTTGGAAAGCCAAGCCGACGAAAACCGCAAGACTTGCGATTAAAGCGATAAGAAACTTAGAAGTATCTTTCCGAAAGAAATTTTTCCAATTCATAGCGATTCCTCCCCGAAAAATTTTTGTAAATATTTTAACACACTATTTAAAAATAAAAAATACCTTCCGCAAACAATTTGGAAGGTAAAAAATATGTTAAGATTTTTAAGCCTCAATCGGAATGAATTTAAAACTGTCGTAGTCAAAGAGTCCGCGAGTTGTCAATTTAATTTCGGGGATAACGGGCAAGCTCATAAAAGTTAGCGTCATGACGGGTTCAACGTTCGCGCTGATTCCTAATTCGTCGTGGGCTTTGGCGTGAAGAGTGTCGAGTTTTTCTTTAAGTTCTTCGCCGCTTAAGTTGCTCATCAAACCAGCAATCGGCAACGGTATCGACGCAATGACTTTGCCGCCATTTACTAAGACCATGCCGCCTTCCATTTTTATCAGAGCGTCGACCGCGCAGAAAATTTCTTCGTTGCTGACGCCCGCCGCGATAATGTTATGCGAATCGTGCGCCACAGATACCGCAACCGCGCCGCGCTTTATCCCGTAGCCGCTCAAAAGTCCGAGTCCAATTTTGCCCGTCTCTTTATGACGTTCAATCACGGCGACTTTGCAAATATCCTGCGCGGGGTCGAAAATAAAATCGCCCGTCTTGTCGCGCTTGACGTTAGCGATAATTTTTTTTGTAACGACGCCGCCCGTCTCAATCCCGATGACATTAACCTTGCCGCTCATCAAGTTCATTTTCAAACGGTCGACAGAAAAATCTTTAACCTTAACAGTGCCGCGAACGCTCGAAATATCGGCGGGAATAATTTCGGGCAAATATTTTCCGTTGTCTGCAACAAGTTCGCCGCCTATCCAAACTTTATCTGCGCGGAAATTTTTAAGGTCGTCAAGCAAAACCAAATCTGCGCGGGCACCAATTTTAATCGCGCCTCTGTCGTAAAGTCTGAACGCCTCCGCAACATTAATCGTCGCCAACTGAATTGCCGTTATCGGGTCAAGCCCTTCCTCAACGCACATTTTTATATTGCTGTCCATATGTCCGAGTTCAAGAATAGTTTTGGGCTGTCTGTCGTCAGAACAAAGCAAAATTCTGCGGCTGTTGGCGGGCGTCACGCCTTTAATCAAAGTTTTTAAGTCGTGGCAAGCCGAGCCTTCGCGAATCAAAACATACATTCCCTTTGCAATGCGTTCATTCATTTCGGCAAGCGTCCTGCATTCGTGGTCGCCGATAATCCCCGCGCTCAGATAAGCATTTAAACTTTTTCCCGTAACGTTAGGCGCGTGTCCGTCAATCAGCTTGCCAAATTTCTGTGCGAGCAAAATTTTATCCAAAACCTTATCATCGCAGTTGATTATGCCCGGCGCGTTCATGAATTCGCCCAGCCCAAAAATATTTTCATCGGAAAGGAGTTTTTCCATATCAGCCGCCTCAAGAATTGCTCCCGCGTCTTCAAACGGCGTCGCAGGTACACAACTCGGCATTGCGTAAACGATATTAAGCTTTGTCCTCTGCGCAGCGTCAAGCATATAACGGAGTCCGCGCAGTCCGCAAACATTGGCGATTTCGTGCGGGTCGGCGATTATCGAAGTCGTGCCGCAAGGTACAATTATTCTGCCGAGCTGTTCGGGGCTTATGTATGACGACTCAATATGAATATGCGCGTCGATAAAACCCGGCGCAAGATATTTTCCGCCCGCGTCAAAGATTTGTTCGCCGTCGTATTCAGTCGCTCCCATGCCGATAATTTTTCCGTCGACAATCGCAACTTCGCCAGAATAAATTTCGCCGTTCAGTACATTGACAATCCGACAATTTTTTATAACCAAATCTGCTTTAAGTCTGCCCGCCGCGCAGGTGATTAAATTTTTCAGTTCGGTTTTCGTCATGACAATCACCCCGAATCAGAGGAAGATATATTTCAGGATAAACAGCACCGTCAAAATATACATGAGCGGCGTAACATCCTTAGCTCTGCCCGAAAATACATGAAGGAGCGTATAGCTGATGACGCCGAAACAAATTCCCTCCGAAATCGAGTACATGAACGCCATAGAGAAAATCGTTATGTAAGCAGGAATTGCCGTTAAAATATCGTCCGTCCAATTAATTTTGGCGACTTGTTGCATCATGAGGAAACCAACCATTATCAACGCCGGAGCCGTCGCAAATGCTGGTATCGCCAAAAATACCGGTGAGAAAAATAACGCAAGTAAAAATAAACAACCCGCCGTCAAAGCTGTTAAGCCCGTCTTGCCGCCCTCTGCTATGCCCGCCGATGATTCTACAAAAGTTGTTATCGTCGAAGTGCCCAACAGCGAGCCGACCGTCGTCCCGACTGCGTCCGTCAACAGGACTTGCTTAACTTTCGGCAGTTTGCCGTTCTCGTCTAAAAGATTCGCCTTCGTCGCACAGCCTATTACAGTACCAATTGTATCGAATAAATCAACAAATAAAAAAGCACAAAGTATTGTAAAGAATTCAAAAGAAAATATTGAGCTGAAATCAAGTTGCATAAATGTTGGCTCAAGCGACGCCGGCATTGAGACTATTCCGTTCGGAAACAAACTGAAGAATCCTTTTTCGGGATTTGGAACGTACCAACCAACTGCTTGGCAAATCATGCCCAAACCCCACGTTGCAATTATCCCGAATAATACCGCGCCTTTTACATTTTTTATAAGCAGGAATGCTGTTATCATCAAGCCGATTAACGCAAGTATTACTGTTATTCCTTCCGATTGGAACATGCCGTTTGCTATCGATTCTTTGAACGAATATAACTTTACGAGTGTTACTCCGTCTATAACTATGTGACTATTTTGCAGTCCTATGAACGAGATAAACAGCCCGATGCCAACAGAGACCGCGATTTTCAGTGACGGCGGGATTGCATTAAAGATTGCCTCGCGAATATTTACCAGTGATAAAAAAATAAAGATAAGTCCTTCCACAAATATGGCACCGAGTGCTTGCTGGAAGGTGTAGCCCATTGTGAGTACGACTGAGTACGCGAGGTAGGAATTTAAACCCATACCGCTTGACAAAACAAACGGCATATTTGCACAAATCGCCATCATAAACGTTGCAAGCGCAGAAGCCAACGCAGTTGCCGTAAAAACTGCTCCAGCGTCCATATGAGCCGCGCTTAGAATAAGGGGATTAACTGCCAAAATATACGCGATAGTGATGAAACTTACTGTCCCTCCGAGCACTTCTGTCTTAATGTTGGTGCCGCGCTCCTTTAGTTCAAAAAATTTTTCCATTAACTGTCCCTTTCCTTTGTTGAGAATATGGAAAGAATTTTACACGAAAAATTTTCCCGCGTCAAAATTTCTCTTCGATTGACAAGAAAAAGCCCTGCGTGTTAAACTTGAATCGTTTCAAAAACCAAGCAAACACGGCAGAGCCGAAAAACCACGTTTGCATTATAAACTGCTCGCGCCGTTAAGTCAAACAAGAAAGGCGGAATCCTATGGAAAAGAAAATTTACGGAATCATTTATCTGCTAATCGATGGCACTAATGATTTCGAGTACGTCGGACAAACAACACGCACTTTTGAGGCAAGATTCTATCAGCACATGCATGATAACCTGTATGTTGACAGTATGATTAAAGAGCACGGCGCGGATATGTTTGTTAAAGTTATCTTGAAGGTCTGCTACAGCCAAGAGGAACTCGACTATTGGGAAAGGCATTTTATTAAATATCGCGATACAATGGATCCCAACGGTTATAATTTAACGCCGGGTGGTAGTGGAACTGCAGGAGAAAATAATCCGTTCTTCGGCAAACACCATACGGAAAAATCGTTGGCGAAAATGTCGGAATCTCATCTTGGCAACACCGCTTGGGTTGGAAAAAATCATCGTAAAGAATCCAAAGTCTTAATATCCGTAGCGAGACGTACTGATACTCCATTTAAAAATTTGTTGGCAGAAATGGACAAGCGGAATATGTCTTACAAAGACCTTGCAGAATTTTTGGGCTGGTCTCAGATGACTTCGTCCGAAAGAATGCGCGGCGTTAAAGGTTTCAAAGCCGTCGAAGTCGCCAAGTTAGTTGGATTTTTTGGACTGCCCGCAGAATATCTTATGGCACGCGACGACGGAAAAGATTTTTCTACGAGCAAAAACAGTCCGTTTAAAAACTTGTTAATGGAAATGGACAAGCGCAAGATAACCTACAGAGAACTCGCAAAACTTTTGGGATTTAAAAATGAGACATCCGTTTCTAATAAAATGAGCGGCAAATACAATTTTACTGATAAAGACATTGCAAAGCTCGTTGAGATTTTTGAAAAACCTGCCGATTATTTGATGAAACGCGACGACGAGGAATTTCTTTCTGCCAAAAAAGACGACCGAACTCCTTTTAAAAATCTCCAAAGCGAAATAGAAGCTCATAATTTGTCTTATGCGCAACTTTCAAAGCTTTTAGGGTTCGCGAGCAATGCAGTTTCTTATAAAATGCGCGACAAATCTAATTTCACGGAGAAAGACATCGCCAAGCTTGTTGAGATTTTCGGTAAACCCGCCGATTATTTGATGAAACGCGACGAATAAAATACTTAATGCCTAGCCTTTTTATCGGCTAAAATTCAAATCAAAAACGCCCAAGATTATTTCTTGAGCGATTTTTTTATGTAGTTAAAGTTTTTCAAGCCGCCGTTCGCAAAAAGTTACGGGCGTCAAATCGAGTTCGTGAACGAATTCCAAAGCGCGATTGAAATAATTCCCGACAGCCTCAACCTTGTGAGCGTCCGAGCCGATTGTTACGAATCGCCCGCCCAGTTCGCGATACTTTTTATAAACGGGAACAAGCTCTTCGACCGCGAGTTTGCTGTAAAATCTGCGCGTGTTAAGCTCCAAAATCTTTTCGCGCTCAACGACGATTTTTAAAACGTTATCAATCTGCGCGGAAAATGTTGGATAATCAATTTCGTTATTGTCATAGGGTGCGGCGCGGCAAATGTAATCAATATGCCCCAGCGCGTCATAATCGGCAACAGCCGCCTCTTCCGCCATTTGCTGAAAATATTTCCTATAAGCCGTCTCCTTATCCTTGCCAACATAAAAATCGGGATAATAAATATCGTAGTCGTCGACAAGGTGAATCGAACCTATTACAAAATCGAAGTCCGCCTGCGTGATAAAATCTGTATTAGCCGCCCGCGCAGATTTCCTTAAGCCGACTTCAACGCCGAGCCTTACCTTATCGCCGCGCAGATTTTTATATTCGCTCATGTAAGCGGCAGGGTCGAAGGCAAATTTCTTGCCGTAAAGCTCCAAGCCGTAATCAAAATGCTCCGTGAATACGACGCCTAAATCTAAACTCTTTGCTTTGTCAAGCGCGTCCACCGCCAACATTCCCGAATCCGCAGAAAATTTCGTGTGTACGTGTGAATCAAAAATCATTCGTCGTCATCTTCTTCGTCGTGGTGATGATGAACAATCTCTTTGCCGCGAATATCTTTAATCGCCTGTGCAACGTCAGCCGCGCCGTAAATCGCCGAGCCAGCTACTAAAACATTCGCGCCCGCCTCTCGCACGTCAACCGAAGTTTCAGCATTAATGCCGCCGTCAACTTCAATGTCGCATTCAGTCTCCATTTCGTCAATCATATGATAAAGCATGTGAATCTTGCCGAGCATCGACTCAATAAATTTCTGCCCGCCGTAGCCCGGATTAACCGTCATAACTAAAACCATGTCGGCATCTTCAATAAGTTCTTCAATCGCCGAAAGTGAAGTCCCGGGATTAAGCGCGACGCCCGCTTTGCAACCCAGCTCGTGAATTTTTTGTATCACTCTGTGCGCGTGATTAGTCGCCTCGACGTGGAAAGTTATAATGTCCGCGCCCGCCTTTGCAAAACTTTCAAGCTGCGTTTCGGGGTGCTCAACCATTAAATGAACGTCAATAACCGCGTCGGTGACTTTGCGCAAGCTCTTGACGACGCCCGCCCCGATTGTAATTTCCGGTACAAACGTCCCGTCCATAACGTCAACATGAACATATTCCGCGCCCGCGTCCGTTACCTTTTTAATTTCGTCTGCTAAGTGCGCGAAGTCCGCCGTAAGTATCGACGGCGCAATAATCGTTGCCATATAAAATTTCCTCCTCAATCTTGAATCAATTCCTGCAAAGTTCTATAAAGCTGTTCTGGGTCTGCTGGTTTCGTCAAATGCGCGTTCATGCCCGCCTTCAGTGAGCGTTGGACATCTTCATCAAAGGCGTTGGCTGTCATCGCGATTATCGGGACTTTCTTCGCGTCGGGGTGATTCAATTCGCGAATCGCCTCCGTTGCCTTCAAGCCGTCCATTACTGGCATACGAATATCCATTAACACCGCGTCATAGAATCCCGGCGGCGACGCGGCAAATTTTTCTACCGCAATTTTCCCGTTCTCCGCGTGGTCTGAAATCATGCCGCGCATTTCCAGAATCATCATCATTATTTCCGCGTTGACGGGCATATCCTCCGCAACAAGAATCGTGCGCCCTTCAAGCTCGACAACTTTCTTTTCGGGCAGAATTTGTTTCTTGCGGTGGAAGGCTTGCTGGAATTCGTAAAGCGCATTGGCGGCAGAAAGCGGCTTAGCCATAAAGGTATCGACGCCCGCTTTAATCGCGTCTTCTTCGACTTCGTACCAGTCATAAGCCGTCAAAACAATAACCGCCGTGTCATTGCCCAAAATCTCCCGAATCTCGCGAGTAATTTCTATGCCGTCCTTTTCGGGCATAAGCCAATCAACCAGAATCAAATTATAATCGTCGCGGCGGGCGTGGCGCAGATTTATCATCTCAAGAGCTTCCTTGCCGCTCGCGCAGGTATCCGATACTATTCCCAGTTCGCCTAAAACAGATTTGGCATGTTCGCGGGCAAGTTCCTCGTCGTCGATAATCAGAACCGAAAAATCTTCCGGCTTTATCTCGTAAAATTCAGAGGCAACTTCGCTCCGCGCAGAATCTTTCAGCGGCAAGTTCACAACAAATTCCGTGCCGACGCCTTTCTCCGACTCAACCGTTATCGAGCCGTTCATCATCTGAATAATATTTTTGGTTATCGCCATGCCCAAGCCCGAACCACCATAGCGCGAAGTCGTTGTATCGTCTTCCTGACTAAACGGTTCAAAAATTCTCGGCAAATATTCCTTGCTCATGCCGACGCCCGTATCTTTTATCGTGAAACGGAAATTGGATTGCCCGTCATATTGCGCAGTACATTCAATCAGCAACGAAACTTTGCCGCCCGCGTCCGTAAACTTAACCGCATTGCCCAAAATGTTAAGTAAAACTTGCTCAAGCTTGGTGTCGTCGCCGACGTAATATTTGCCAATAGAGCCGCGCATTTCGCATTCATAAGTTAAACCTTTATCCTGACATTGCCCGTCGATAAGGCTGTTAATCTGGTAGACAAACGACGTAAAAGAAAATTCCTCGTCGCGAAAACTCATGCGCCCGCTTTCTATTCGGCTCATGTCCAAAATATCATTGATAATCGACAACAGATAATGGGCACTCGTCCCGATTTTTTCAAGGTATCCACGAACCGTCTCCGATATATCTTTTTCGTGCAACGCAATGTTATCAAGTCCGATAATCGCGTTCATTGGCGTCCTTATCTCGTGGCTCATACGCGACAAAAACGCCGTCTTTGCAACGTTAGCTTGTTTAGCCTCGTTTAGCGCAAATTTCAAGCGTTCGTTCTGTTCAATCTGTTTACGCTGAATTTCGGTCGTGTCGCTCTTCAACAGGATAAAAAATTCTGCGCGGGGGTCAATCGTATAAAAGTCGAGCCGCTTATAAAAAATTTCGCCGCCGATTTTACAGGCGATATTGACGACGTAAGGCTCGCCGTCCTTGATTTTCTCTTTAATCGTCGAAAGTTTCAGCGCGTCGCCGATATTTTTCTTAGCCGTGTCGTCGCCGTCAAGGACAGGGAAAACTTGATTGCGTAAATATTTTTCGTAATTGCCCTCGCGAGTTATCGGGAAAATACTGCCCTTGCCGATAATAGTTGAGTCGCCGACAACCACGCTGTATCTGTCATTGACAAGGTAGGCAACCATATCGAATTGCCGCGCCAAAATTTTATCGAGCAATGCGCCTTCAACTTTTTCCTTGCCCGCCTCTTGTTCCGCGATAAAAATTATCATGTCGTTTGTAATCGGGTGCCGCGTGAAGACTGCCCGATAATTCACGTAACAATAATGTCCGTCTCTGCGCCGCGAAAATAAATACATTGAAAAAGTCGTTTCGCCGCGCCGAAAACGCTCCTTAATATTTTCCGCGTCAAAATTCCGAAGAAAACTTTCGCGCTCTTCATCAATCGGATAATTCGCCGACCGCAAATTAATCAGCTCGGAATAAGGACGAATAACCGAATCTGTCCCGAATAAATCTTTGCCCTGAATATCCTCAACCTTATTGCGTGTAAGATTTGCGCGGAACATGGAAAGCGTCCGTTCATTAGCGCGATAAAAATTGTCGCCAATCGACATGTAAGTTTTCTGAAGTCGTTGCGCATAAATTTTAGCCGAAGTCACGTCAAAAAATGTGCAGTAGACATAGTGTTCGTCGAAGTCGTCAATGAATGTGAAATTGATATTACACCAAACGACATTGCCCTTTGCGGTGATTTGGCGGACGGTTAAATCTTTCGTGCTGTCTTCGGAAACTCGACGGCGAAGCATACGTCTAAAGGCAAGTCTATCGTCGGGGTGAGTAAAGACAACCACACTGCGCGAGTTCAAAAATTTTATTGCGTAATCGGCTGTGCATTGCATCATACGAGCAAAATTCCGCGATACAAAGATTGCCTCATATTTCCCGTCGTTCCTTTCGCGCATAAGGAGCTTTGCGCCCTCCATCTTCTTGATATAATTCAGAAAGTTTTCCCGCTCAGTTTTTTTATCATGCTTAATGTCATTCGTCAAAATGAATCCGACGTAAGGCGCGGGCAGATTATCAAGTGGAGTCGCGATAAATTTTTCATTGGCGAGCAAATTATTTTCGCCAGCAAGTTCGCCGATGAAATTATCCTTTCTGTTAAGACTTTGCCACAAACGATCAAACGGCTCATTACCGAAAACAATACGATAATCGCGCAGGGAACCGTCCGCGTTCGCAACGGGCTCGCAAATAATTATGCTGATTGGCAGTTCTTCAAAGTTTGACGTATCGAACGGCAATGAACTGTTCATTAATCAATCCTCACTCTCAAAAAAATTTGGGACAAAACTCTGAATTAAGCTTGCCCCAGATTATAACAGGTATTCTATATTTTTGTGAAGGAATTTTTCAAATCTCTTTGCCGATTGCCTTAAAATACTTTTTCTTTATCGGCGGCGCGTTACTTCGATTAATTCATCCAACTGCCTTTTCTTTGCGACGCGGATTGACGCGCTTAAATTGTTTCAGTTGTTCTTCGGTTTGCGGCGGGCAATCCTCATCAAAAACAATGTCGTCGTCGCTCATTTTAGATAATGCGTCAAGTTCTGCCTCTTGTTCGGGCGTCAAAGGTGCATTGAGATCAATAACCTTCGTTACCAGCATAATAATCCCTCCTTTCGCTAATAGTCGCTCTTCGTGCTGAAATTAATCGTGTCTTATCCAAGCGTTCAGTATAGACAACAATTGACACACCCCACGCCTAAAGCCGGAGGGATTCTTGCTTCAACGACTGTTGCGCCGAGGTTGCGTCTTACATAGTCTCCAAAGGCGTAACTTCCCGTGTGCCCCACGGTAGTGCGCAATACTATTATTTAATTTCTAATTTGTCAAATGCGCCTTATATCCCCATAGCTAAAGCTAGGGGTCTTACGGCGCGAATGATAAAACTTCTTTGACTCGACCGATTGTTATATAACGGTCTTCATTGTCAGAGTGAGCGAAATCATAACGTTCTATTCGGTTTTCGTCTGCAAAGATTAACGCTGCCGTCTCAAAGGTAATACCGTGTTTTTGTCGATTAAACGTAGCTTTTTCCGAATCCCACTGAAACGTTTGATTGTTATTGACATTCCCCATGCCTAAAGGCAGGGGATTCATGAGAAGTTTGAACTCTGTAGAGGCTAGTCCTTATTCGCTAGCGTGCGCCCTTATTCTCACAGGCTGTGCCAAACAACCCCTACACTGTCACCTTTCGGCTTCAGCTTACTTTTACTTATTTGTACCGTCCTTTCGTAGTATTTGCGAGTTTAATGCCTCCAGCAGCTAGTCAAAGAGACTAGGTTAAGCAAGGGACGCAACCACCCCAAAACGGTTTCGTTTCAACCGTTGATTCTTTTTACACTATTTTTTTAGAGAGGAAGGCTAACCTCTTTTATTGCTAAAGGAACTAGGAGCGAGTTTTTAGGAACTGGTTCCTGACCCCTAAATCCTAAAAACTAAAGTTAGGGGTCTTACGCCGCTTTCGATAATTCTCTCAACATCGCTCATGACAAAGCATCTCCGCCGCCGACGTAATCTTGAATGGCAAGCGAATAAACTAATCTCCTGTCGCGCATGAAGGTTAAAACGCGCATGACTTCCCAAGCTGTATCAAGGCTCGTAAAGCAAGGAACGCCTAATTCAACCGTCGCCCTGCGAATTCTGAATCCGTCTTTGGCAACGTGTTTGCCGGGAGCTTGCGTATTAACGACCATGTGAATTTTGCCGAGCTTAATCATCTGAATAATATCAGTACTGCGTTGATGAACTTTGCCGACGACTTCCGCATTAATGCCGATTGACTGCAAAGCCTTAGCCGTACCCTCCGTCGCCACGAGCTTAAAGCCCAGTTCAGAAAAAGCTTTGGCGAGTTGTTTCATTTCTTCCTTGTCCTTGTCGGCGACCGTAAACAGTATGCAACCGTTTTTAGGAATGATAATCCCCGCGCCCGTGATAGCCTTGTAAAGTGCGCGAGCGTAATGATAATCAATGCCCATGACTTCGCCCGTCGATTTCATTTCGGGTCCGAGAGAAATATCAACGTCCTGCATTTTCGCGAACGAGAACACGGGAGCTTTAACGGCAACATAAGGTTTCGGCTCAATAAGTCCCGAATAATAACCCATTTCCTTTAAAGTCTTGCCGAGAGCCGCCCGCGTCGCCACATTTACCATTTTAATGTTGGTGACTTTGCTGAGGAAAGGAACCGTCCGACTTGAACGCGGATTGACTTCGATAACGTAAACGCGCCCGTCCGCCACGACGTATTGAATATTGAGCAAGCCCTTAACGTTCAACGCAAGCGCAAGGCGTTTTGTATAGTCGGTTATGGTGTAAATAATTTTTGACGGGAGAGTTTGCGGCGGATAAACGGCGATACTATCTCCGCTGTGAACGCCAGCCCGCTCGACGTGTTCCATAATGCCGGGGATAACCACGTCAACGCCGTCGCTAATCGCGTCAACTTCAACCTCTGTGCCCTGCATATATCTATCGACAAGGACAGGGTGGTCGGGAGTAACTTTAACTGCGCGGCTCATATAATCGCGAAGTTCTTCCTCGTTGTAGACGATTTCCATTGCGCGACCGCCCAAAACGTAGCTCGGACGAACCATGACGGGATAACCGATTTTAGCCGCGCCAGTTATCGCGTCGTCAAGATTCGTTACGCTGATTCCTCTGGGACGCGGGATATTTAATTCGGTCAACATTTCGTCAAAACGCTCGCGGTCTTCTGCGCGGTCGATATTGTCAACGCTCGTGCCGAAAATCTTAACTCCCGCCTCAGCTAAGCTTGCCGCCAAATTAATTGCAGTCTGTCCGCCGAATTGCACAATAACGCCGTCGGGTTTCTCCTTGTCAACGATATTCAAAACGTCTTCAGTCGTGAGCGGCTCGAAATAAAGTTTGTCGGAAATGTCAAAGTCGGTCGAAACGGTTTCGGGGTTATTATTGATGATAATCGCCTCAATACCCGCCTCGCGCAGTGCCCAGACAGAATGAACGGAGCAATAATCGAATTCGACGCCCTGCCCAATTCTTATTGGTCCGGAGCCAAGCACGATAATTTTTCTGTTGTTGCTGACTTCAACCTCGTCAACTTCGCCGCGATAAGTCGAATAGTAGTAAGGCGTCATTGCCTCGAATTCGCCCGCGCAGGTGTCAACCATTTTATAAACGGGTAAAATTTTATACTGCTTGCGCATTGCCCGAATTTCTTTTACGTCAACGCCCGTCAGCTCGGAAATAGATTTATCGGCAAAGCCTAAAGTTTTAGCGTCGCGCAGAGTTTGAGCTTTAAGCTCGCCCTTCTTAAGCTTAACTTCCATGTCAGTAATATTTTTAATCTTATCAATAAACCAGCGGTCGATTTTGGTAATGTCGGCAACTTCTTCCGTCGTGACAAGATTTCTGCGCAATGCCTCCGCGATAAGGAAAAGGCGTTCGTCGTTAATTTTCGACAAGCGGCTTTTAACTTTATCGTCGCTCCACTCTTCCATTTTAGGCATATGCAAACGATTAACGCCGATTTCCAAACTGCGGACGGCTTTAAGAATTGCGCCTTCAAAACTGCGGTCGAGGCTCATAACTTCGCCTGTCGCCTTCATCTGCGTTCCAAGCGTTGTATCGGCGTAGACAAATTTATCGAAAGGCCAGCGCGGGAATTTTACAACGATATAATCTACGCTGGGTTCAAAACAAGCTCGCGTCGTTTGAGTGACGGCGTTGACAATTTCATCAAGCGTGTAGCCGATAGCGATTTTAACGCTGACTTTGGCAATCGGATAGCCCGTAGCCTTTGACGCCAGAGCCGACGAACGACTGACGCGGGGATTGACTTCGATAACATAGTAATTATCGCTGTTGGGGTCGAGCGCGAATTGGATATTGCAACCGCCCTCAATTTCCAACGCACGAATAATTTTCAAACTCGCCGAGCGTAAAAGTTGCGCTTCATGGTCGTTAAGAGTTTGAGTAGGAGCAACGACGATTGAATCGCCCGTATGAACGCCGACGGGGTCGAAGTTTTCCATACTGCAAATCGTTATGCAAGTGTCGTTGCCGTCGCGCATAACTTCATATTCGATTTCCTTCCAGCCCGCGATACTGCGTTCAATAAGCACTTGCCCAATCATTGAATATTTCAGCCCGCGCAGAGTGATTTCAACAAGTTCTTCTTCGTTATTGGCAATGCCGCCGCCCGTGCCGCCGAGCGTATAAGCAGGACGAACAATCAGCGGGTAGCCGATTTCCCTTGCAAAATCAATCGCGCCGTGAATGTCTTCAACGATTGTTGATTCGGGAATGGGTTCGCCGATTCGCTCCATAAGCTCCTTAAAAAGTTCGCGGTCTTCGGCTTTCTTAATCGCCTCAATCGACGTGCCCAAAAGTTCGACGTTATATTTTTCGAGTGCGCCGCTTTCTGCGAGTTGCACAGCGAGATTTAAACCTGCTTGTCCGCCGAGCGTCGCGAGTAAACCGTCGGGACGTTCCTTTTCAATTATCGCCGTTAAAAAGTCGACAGTCAGCGGTTCGATATAAACGCGGTCGGCAATGTTAGCGTCGGTCATTATCGTTGCGGGATTTGAATTGACAAGGACGACTTCCAAGCCCTCTTCCTTAAGCGAACGACAAGCCTGAGAGCCGGCGTAATCGAATTCTGCCGCCTGTCCTATGACTATCGGTCCGGAACCGATGACGATTATTTTATTGAGATTCTTTTTCTTAGGCAAAGTTCATGTCTCCTTTTGCTAAGGTAGTAGAGAATGAGGGAAGTAGAGAAGTAGCTATTTCCCTACTTCCCTATTTCCCTATTTCCCTATTTCCCTACTTCCCTTCATGTTATCTATAAACTCGTCGAATAAACGGACAGTATCATTTGGACCGGGCGCGGCTTCGGGGTGGAATTGCACGGAAGAAATCGGCAGGGAAGTATGACGAATGCCCGCAACTGTGCCGTCATTAAGCGAAACGTGAGTAACTTTGAGCGGCAGATTTTCCAACGACTTCGCATCAACCGCGTAATTGTGATTCTGCGACGTAATGGCAACTTTGCCATTTTCCAAATTTTTGACGGGCTGATTGCAACCGTGATGTCCGAATTTTAATTTGTAAGTATTCGCGCCCATAGCCAAAGCAAGGAGTTGATGACCAAGACAGATACCGAAAATCGGGAGCTTGCCGATAAGTTTCTGAACTTCGCGAATAATGTCGGGAACGTCTTTAGGGTCGCCGGGTCCATTTGATAAAAAGACTCCGTCGGGTTTTTGCGCAAGAATAGCTTCGGCGGGCGTCTTAGCGGGAACGACGGTAACTCTGCAGTTAAGCTTGCGAAGTGCGTCGAGAATATTTTTCTTGATACCGAAGTCCATCGTCACGATGTTAAGCGCGTCCGCCCTTGCGTCGAGCGTGTACATAACGGGCGTCGTTACCATTTCGACGACATTTTTTCTGACGGGCAGAGCCATCATTTCGTTAATCGTGCCCTGCGAAGTGTATTCGCTGACGATAACGCCTTTCATGGTGCCCGCCGAGCGGATTTTTTTAGTCAAGGCGCGAGTATCCACGTCGTAGAGGCAAGGAATTTTTTCGGCAGTGAGAAATTCCGCCAAAGTTTTTTGCATAGACGAGCTGGAAGGTTTTTCGCAAAGTTCGCCAATGATAAGTCCGCCGACGAAACTTTTGCGACTCTGATTAAAAATTTTAGCCGTGCCGTAATTGCCGATAAGCGGATAAGTCAGCGTGACGATTTGGCGGCAATAGGACGGGTCAGTCAGAATTTCCTGATAGCCAGTCATGCCCGTATTGAAAACGACTTCACCCTCCGTTGTGGCGTTGGAGCCGCCAAACAGTTGCCCGCGAAATGTCGTGCCGTCCGCCAGTATCAATTTCCCTTTCAAAGTGTTCACCTACTAAATCTAAAATTATTTTGTTATACTAACGAAAAAAAGTTTAACACACGGCAAGCGGCATTGCAATAATTTTCGTTGTGTGTATCGAATAATTTTGTATACAAATTCGGGGTGAGCTGATGAATTTTTTAAAAGAACTTTTCGAGGCGGTGACGTATTTTTTATTTCCGCCGCGTTGTCCGAATTGTCGGGAGATAGTCGACGAACGTTATCAACTCTGCGAAAAATGCGCGGGAAAAATTTTGCGCTTAGATTTTTATGATAAGCCGCCCTTTCCTATTTCAAGGGTTTTGCGCGTGACGCGGTATCGGGACGGCTTACAGCCTTTGCTCCACAAATTGAAGTTCGATAATAATCTGAACGTCTTGCCCGCGCTGAAAAAAATCCTTGACGACGTATCAAATCGTAAGGAAATGTTAAAATTACTGGATGGCGTTGATTTCGTAGTTCCCGTTCCTTTGCACGCAGAAAGATTAAAGGAGCGTGGTTTCAATCAGACGGAATTAATTTTCGAGGAATTTTTAGCGAAAAAAAATATCCCGCTGAAAAAGATTTTAATTCGGCGGGTCGCGACGCCCAAGCTTTACAAATACGGCAAAGAGGATAGACAAAAAATTTTGAAAGGAGTTTTCGCGGCGATTGAGCTTGTCGACCTGCGCGGGAAGAAAATATTAATCGTGGACGACATATTTACGACGGGAACGACGGTCAGCGAATGCGCCAAAGTTTTAATAGAATTAGGCGCGGAAAAAGTTTCTGTATTGGCTTTGGCATCGGATTTTGGGGAAAATTTTCATTAAGAAATCGGCGATTTTTTTTCGGCGACGTTGACATAAACCGTTGACTGTAATAACATTTCATATGCAACAATAATCACGCTTAAAGGAGGCAAGAAAAACTTTTCGCATTCGATAAAAATTTTTTATAGGAGGCAAAGAAAAAAGTATGAGCAATGAAAAAAATTCTTCCAGCGAATTAGATTTACAAGATTTGATTCGCAAGGCAGAGGCACAAACAGATTTTCCTGAAGTTCCGCTTGACGAGTTCGAAATCCCGTCGTATGAGGAGTGGAAAGCCGCGTGTGAAGTTTTATTAAAAGGAATTCCCTTCGATAAAAAAATGTACACGAAGACATACGAGGGCATAACGTTTTCTCCGATGTACTTCCACGCGGACACAGAGCCGATTCAACCCGCCAAATCTTATCCCGGCATGGGTGATTATCTGCGCGGCGTCGAGGCTAACGGCTATGTCAACGCGCCGTGGGGTATCGCGCAGGCTTGCGATGAAACCCTTCCTAAGGAAAATAACGAACTCCTTCAGCGCGAGATTGCCAAAGGTAGCACGATTTACAATGTCAAAGTCGATTGCGCCACTCGCAAGGCTAAAGACGCCCGCGAATGCAAACACATAGGCAACGGCGGTGTAAGCTTAACGACTCTCGGCGACGTTACGGCATTGCTTAAAGGTCTCAAACTCGACACTTATCCGCTTTACGTCTACACGGGCGAAAGTGCCTTGCCACTTCTCGCGCTGATTGTGGCGGCTGTCAAGAAAAATGGCGGTGACGTTTCAAAACTGCGCGGCGTTATCGGAGCCAATCCGATTTGCGAATATGTCGCCAACGGCACACTGAATCAATCGGTAGATAAACTTTTCGACGAGGCGGCAACCGTTGCCAAATGGACTCTCAAAAACGCGCCCGAAGTCAAGACGATTTTTGTACAAAGCGACGTGTTCAGTAACGGCGGCGCAAATGACGTTCAAGAAGTCGCCTACACGATTTCGGCGGGTGTTGCTTATCTCCGCGCTTTGCTTGAACGCGGCTTGACGATTGACGAGGCGGCAAGTCAAATTATGTTCGGCTTTTCAATGGGCGCGAATTTCTTTATGCAAATTGCCAAACTCCGCGCAGTCCGTCCGATTTGGGCGCAGATTATTAAGGAATTCGGCGGCAATGAAGAATCTCAAAAAATTCACGTTCACGGACGCCCCGCCAAATTCTTTAGCACCGTTTACGACCCGTATGTCAACATGCTCCGCGAAACGACTCAACTTTTCAGCGGCGTAGTCGGCGGCGTCGACAGCTTTGAGAATTCGACGTTTGATGAACCCGTTCGCAAGGGCGACGAATTCAGCCGTCGTATTGCTCGCAACATGCAGATTATCTTGCAAGAAGAATTCGGACTTCTTCAACCGATTGATCCTGCGGGCGGCTCGTGGGCTGTCGAAACTCTTACCAAAGAGATTAAAGAAAAGATTTGGGCAGAGTTCCAAGTTATCGAAGGCAAGGGCGGGATTGTTGCCGCGCTTAAGGAAGGTTATCCGCAAGACGAAATTGCTAAAGTTTTGGCGGCTCGTTTCAAAGCGGCGGAGACTCGCAAGGACAGAATCGTCGGCAACAATATGTATGCCAATATGACTGAGGAGCGCATTGACGCCCGCGCAGAAAGTCAGGAAGAAAATCTTAAGGTTCGCAAGGTTACGATTGACGTTTATCTTTCAACCGTCAATGCTAAAGACGCGCTTGCCAATATCAACGCCGACGACGCGGAAACGGTTATTGCGGCGGCTGAAAAGGGCGCGACTATCGCCGAACTTCGTCAAGCACTCGGAACGGCTGAAGTTGAAGAGATTAAATCAATCGAGGCGCATCGTTGGAGCGAACGTTTTGAGGCTCTGCGCGAAAAAACAGAGAAATTCAAAGCCGAAACGGGCGATAATGTTAAAGTCTTCCTCGCCAACATGGGACCGATACCGCAACATAAAGCCCGCGCAGATTTTACTACGGGATTTTTGCAAGTCGGCGCGTTTGAAGTTTTGGGCAATAACGGCTTTGCAACTGTCGACGAAGCGGCTCAAGCAGCTAAAGAATCGGGCGCGGACGCAGTTGTAATTTGTTCGACCGACCCGACTTATCCCGAAATAGTTCCCGCACTTGCTCCGAAACTTCATGAGGCTTTGCCCAATGCGATAGTTTATCTTGCGGGCACGGCTCCTGCTGAAATGGTTGAGCCTTACAAAGAGGCGGGCATTGACGACTATATCAACGTCAGAGCGAATTGCTATAAAGTTATTCAAGCACTGCAACAGAAAAAGGGGATGGCATAATTGGCTGAGTATAAAAATCCGGACTTTACGCAAATAGGTCTGAGCGACGCCCCCGATTCGGACGCGGCGGCTTGGAAGGCTAAGTTTGAAGAGGCGGCTAAGGCTGACTACGATAAATTGATTTATAAGACAATGGAGCATGTGCCCGTTAAGCCGCTTTACACTCATGACGAATACGAGCATATGAATCATTTGGACTTCGTTAGCGGAATTCCTCCGTTCCTGCGCGGTCCTTATGCGACTATGTATGTATTTCGTCCGTGGACGGTTCGCCAATACGCGGGCTTTTCGACGGCTGAAGAATCCAACGCCTTTTATCGTCGCAACCTCGCCGCAGGTCAAAAGGGTTTGTCGATAGCGTTTGACTTGCCGACTCATCGCGGCTACGACGCAGATAATCCCCGCGTTTTCGGCGACGTTGGTAAAGCGGGCGTCAGCGTTTGTTCAATGCTTGACATGAATATTTTGTTCAGCGGCATTCCGCTTGACCAAATGTCGGTTTCAATGACTATGAACGGCGCAGTCCTTCCGATTTTGGCGTTCTTTATCCAGAGCGGTATTGAACAGGGCGTTGACAAATCGATTCTCAACGGCACGATTCAAAACGATATTCTTAAAGAATTCATGGTTCGCAACACCTACATTTATCCGCCCGATATGTCAATGCGAATCATCGGCGATATTTTTGAGTACACAACAAAATACATGCCGAAATTCAATTCGATTTCGATTTCGGGCTATCACATGCAAGAGGCGGGCGCACCGGCTGATATTGAGCTTGGTTACACATTGGCTGACGGTCTCGAATACATTCGCACGGGCATTAACGCTGGCTTGAAGGTTGACGACTTCGCAAAACGTCTCAGTTTCTTCTGGGCTATCGGCAAGAATTATTTCATGGAAGTTGCTAAGATGAGAGCGGCTCGCGTGCTTTGGGCTAAGATTGTTAAGCAAATGGGCGGCACTCAAGCAAAATCTATGGCGTTGCGTACACATTGCCAAACTTCGGGTTGGTCGCTTACTGCGCAAGACCCGTTCAACAATATTTCCCGTACAGTTATGGAGGCAATGGGTGCGGCACTCGGTCATACTCAATCGCTCCATACAAACGCGCTCGACGAGGCTATTGCTTTGCCGACAGATTTCAGCGCACGTATTGCCCGCAACACGCAACTTTACATTCAAGACGAAACAAGCGTTTGCAAGATTATCGATCCTTGGGGCGGCTCCTACTACGTCGAAGCTCTTACCAATGAAATTATTCGTCGTGCTTGGGCACATATTCAAGAAATCGAACAGCTCGGCGGCATGGCTAAGGCTATTGCGACGGGATTGCCGAAAATGCGCATTGAAGAGGCGGCGGCTCGTCGTCAAGCGCGTATCGACTCCAATAACGAGACGATTGTCGGCTTGAATAAATTCCGCCTTGATAAGGAAGACCCGCTTGAAATTCTTGCCGTCGATAATACTGCGGTTAGAAATGCGCAGGTCGAACGCCTTAACAAACTCCGCGCAGAACGTAATGAAGATGATGTCCGCGCCGCACTTGAGGCTATCACCAAAGCCGCTGAATCTCGCGATAACGGCAACTTGCTTGAATGTGCTGTTGAGGCGGCTCGTGTCCGTTGCTCGCTCGGTGAAATTTCCGACGCTGTTGAGAAAGTCAGCGGTCGTTATCAAGCCGTGATTCATACAATTTCGGGCGTCTATTCAAGTGAATTCGGCGACAATGAGATAATAAACAAGGTTCGTGCTCGTTCAGATGAATTCGAGAAACTTACAGGACGTAGAGCTCGCATAATTTTCTGTAAATTGGGACAAGACGGGCATGACCGGGGCGCAAAAATATTGGCAACGTCTTTTGCAGATATGGGATTTACAGTTGATGTCGGTCCTCTCTTCCAAACTCCTGAAGAGGCTGCGCGTGACGCTGTTGATAACGACGTTCATATTGTCGGATTTAGTTCGCTCGCCGCAGGACATAAAACTTTGCTCCCACAACTCGTTGATGAATTGAAACGCTTAGGAAGAGAAGACGTGTTGTGCGCTGTGGGGGGGGTAATACCTCCTCAAGATTTTTCATTTTTGTATGAACATGGAGCAATTGCAATCTTTCCGCCCGGCACCAATATTCCCGAAGCGGCGATGAAACTTTTGGATATTCTTATCGAACGCGCCAAAGAGGAAGAAGACGCAGGCTGATTAAAACTTTCTGTACAAAAAATTTTAACCGTCAGGCTATTGAGCTTGGCGGATTTTTTTATTTAATTATTGACAAGAAAAAACTCTGCGTGTAAGATTGAGTTGTTTCAACAAATAACCCAACACGGCAGAGCCAACGAAACATTTTGATTCTAACACGCTCGCGCCGTGAAGTCAAACAGAAAGGCGGAATGTGTATGGAAAAGGAAATCTTCGGATTTATCTATGACCTTATCGACGGTACTAATGACTTCGAGTATATCGGTCAAACGACGCAAACGGTCGAAGCGCGATTCAAACAGCACAAAAAAAGCGAACAATATATTGACCGTATGATTCAAGATCACGGCGATTTGTTCGTTGTCGTAACTCTTAAAGTTTGCTACAGCAAAGAGGAACTCGACTATTGGGAAAAACGCATTATTAAAGCTCGCGGCACCAGATACCCGAACGGCTACAACATGACGGACGGCGGCGAAGGTGTCAGTGGCTGGAAACACACAGACGAAATCAAAGCGCAAATTTCGGCGACATCTACGGGGCGCAAGCATACGGAAAAAGCATTAGCAAATATGTCGGCGGCTCAAAAGAAACGATTTGAAAATCCTGAAGAGCATATAAAAGCGTCAGCGGCTCAAAAAAAGCGGTATGAAGACCCCGCTGAACACGTAAAAACTTCAGAGGCTTTGAAAAAAAGTCGCGCTGAAAATCCTATTTCGCCCGAATCGCACTCCCAACAAGCGGAGTCTCTCAGAAAATACTATGAAGAGAACCCCGAAGCACGACAACATCTCGCTGACATGACAAATAAACAATTTGAAGACCCAGAGGCACGTAAACGGCATTCTGAGATAATGACGCAATACTATCAAGAAAATCCGATTAGCAAAGAGACAACGGATAAACAATCAGTATCGTTGAAAAAATATTATGAAGAAAATCCTGAAGCGCGTAAAGCAATTTCTGAGCGAAATATCGAACGTTTCAAAGACCCTGCAGAGCACGAAAAAATTTCACGCGGTTTGAAGAAATTTCACGAAGAAAATCCCGACGCGGCAATAAGAATGTCAGAGTCGCAGAAAAAATCCTACGCAGAAAATCCGGAACGGCGCGAAAAACATTCAGCGTCCCAAAAAGCACGGCGCGAACGTGAGCGCATTGAAAGATTGCCAATTAAAGTCGCGGAACAAAATCAAGCGTCAGCGCAGTTGCCAATGCCTTTGCCGAATCTCAAAAAATATCATGACGAACACCCGAACAAAATAAAAATGCCGTTGCCGAAAGGTTACGCGGAATTGGCGACACCGATAAAAAAATCGACGGCTAAAAAGACACGAACATTTAAATTCACGGCAGAACTCGCGCCCGTAAAAGTCGAACAACTCACTTTGAATTTCGGCTGATAAATTTTCTTTAACAAGTTATCGAGAGCCTCGTACAATCTGCGGGGCTTTTTTGTTGCGAAAAAAATCTATCTGTTGTACACTGCAAAAAAACTTTGGGAGGCTGAAAGTATGTCGGCAAGAATTTTAATGGGAAAAGAATTCGCCGCCAAGATAAAAGAATCTGCGCGGCTTGAAGTTGAGGAACTCAAGAAAAATTACGGCGTGACGCCCGGATTGTCAGTTATAATCGTTGGGGAAAATCCCGCGTCGCAAGTCTACGTTCGCAATAAGCATAAAACTTGCGAGGAACTCGGAATAATCTCGGAAGTCGTCGCAATGCCCGAAGATACGACTAAGGACGCGCTCCTTGCCAAAATCGACGAACTCAATGCCGATAAAAATATTCACGGAATCTTAGTCCAGTTGCCGTTGCCCGCCGCCATTAAAGCGCATTCGGAAGAAATTCTTAATCGAATCGATCCGCTTAAAGATGTCGACGGCTTTCACCCCGTCAACGTCGGCAAATTAGTTATCGGCTCGCCCGCACTCGTCCCTTGCACGCCCGCAGGTTGTATTGAAATGCTCGACCTCGCAAATATCGAAATTGACGGCAAACGCGCCGTGATTATCGGCAGAAGTAACATTGTCGGCAAGCCGCTGTTCCATTTATTGCTCGCAAGACACGCTACTGTTACCGTTTGCCATACTCACACCAAAAATTTGCCCGAAATTGCTCGCGAAGCCGATATTTTGGTCGCCGCAAGCGGAAAACCTAATTTAGTTACTGCAGATATGATTCGACCGGGCGCAACAGTCATTGACGTTGGCATTAATCGCATTGCTCCTAAAAAATTGGTCGGAGACGTTGACTTTGAGGCGGCTAAGGAAATCGCGGGCGCAATTACTCCCGTACCCGGCGGCGTTGGACTTTTAACCGTCGCCATGCTTATGAAAAACGTCGTAAAAGCCGCCAAACTCCAGCTCGGTGAATGAAATGTTCATAATAATTACGGCAGGATTTCTCGGAGTAATTTTGGCTCTCGCACTCGTCTCAATCCGCTTTTTAGTCAGCGATCATCTTGCCAAAAAGTTTTATAAGCTCTTCGCGACGGCTGATTTAGCTATGATAATCGTAATTGTCGGCGGTTGGTTTGTTCGCGGGCTCGTTCCCGACGTTTTTATATCAGTCTTCGGCAATTTGGCTACGATATTCTTAATGTCGCAACTTATCTGCGGTTTATTGGTTATCTGCGCGGTCGTCGTCAGATTTTTTTATCGAAAATTCCATAAGCCGCAACCTTTCGACCCTGCGCGGCGACGTGCATTGGTTCACGGCATGATTTATCCGCTCGCGTCGTTAGCAATCTCTCTTTACGGCAATCGCATAGAAAAAAATTCCGACGTTCAAAACTTTTATGACGTTCCAGTTAAAAATCTGCCGCCCGAACTCGAAAATTTCACAATCGCGCAGATTAGCGATATTCATTTGGGCGCGTATTACTCTTTGGAACGCCTCGAAGCCCTTTTGCAACGTGTCGCCGATTCTAAACCCGACCTTTTGGCGATAACGGGCGATATTTTCGACGATGCAGAAATGAATCCCGCCGCGATTAAACTTGTCGACAGTTTCACAGACAAATTTAAGTTCGGCATTTACTACATTCACGGCAACCACGAACATTTTAGGGGCATTTATGAGATTGAACAGATGATTAGGCAGACTAAAATTAATATGCTCGTCAATCGCTCCAAAAATGTCACGTCGAAGCTTTATATTCACGGCGTCGATTATCCTTCCCGCGCTCCGATTACTTCTTCAAACGATAAAGACGTTGAAAATCGTTTCCGCGAGGCGCGGCGCAGTTATGTCGCCGGTACTATGGCTGATGTCCCCGATGACGCCGTTAAAATCCTGCTGGCTCACCACCCTGAATTTATTGACGACGGCGCAGAAAGAAATTTCGTTCTGACTTTAACCGGACACACTCACGGCTCGCAATTCGGGATTTTCGGCGTCCCGCTCTTCCCTGTCTTTAAATATACTCGCGGGCTTGTCAAAATCGGTGACTCAATCGGCTACGTCCACTCCGGAAACGGTTCGTGGTTCCCTTTCCGTATTGGTTGTCCGCCCGAAATCGCCTATTTCACTCTGAAAGCTAAATAATTTTTTATCAGCCTCATTCGTCGGGGCATTTTTTATTTCAAGCAAACGTGTTAAAATATTTTCAAAAATTTTGGGAGGAATTGCTGTGGACAAGAAAAATTTCTTTCGACTAATCGTTTCAACGCTCTTTATCGTCACGATTATATTTTTCAATGCAGTTACTCATGCTGAAATTTATATCGGCGAAGGTTCTTACTCAATGTGTGAATTTGAAACGCTTGGAATTGCTAAAGAACGCTCCAAAGCCGTTGCCGTTCGCAATGCTGTCGAAAAATTTTGCCCTTACGTTAAAACTTATGCGCTTACCAAAAATTTTAATCTCGATTCTGCCTCCGTAGAATTTATTGCTGTCAATGTCATCAAATTAATCGACGAACCGCAGTTTAATATTGAAAATATGATGATTCGTGTTACCGTCAACGCTCAAATCGACGATTGCGACATTGAACGCCTGTTGAATATGAATATTTACGAAAATGTTATCCAATATAAGGCTCTGCGCAGGGCTGAAGTAAAACAAACTAAATTAATCGCCGAACTTAAGCGTCAATCAGCCGATAATCCCGATGACAAGGAAATAATCGCTCAGAAATTCGCCGAAGCCGATAAAATCTTCCTCTCTCATCAAAAGTTGCACGAAGCCTTAAAACTTTATAACAAGGGCAACTATAAAGGCACGATTCGGCTTTGCAACGAGGCTATCGAACTCAATCCGACGTATAATTTTTCTTATAACAATCGCGCACTGGCTTTAATCGGCTTGGGGCATTATGATGAGGCAATTAAGGATTTTGAAACGTCAATTAAACTTCATGCCGCTTGTTTTAACGCATATAACAATCGCGGTGCCGTTTATCGTCACTTGAATCAATATGAAAAGGCGATTGACGACCACAATAACGCCATAAGGATTAAACCCGATTCGGAGGATTCGTATCTTAATCGCGGGATTGATTATTACTGCTTAAACGATTATGAACAGGCGATTCGAGACTTTGACAAGGCTATTGAGCTAAATCCGAATTATGCTGACGCCTATTATAATCGCGGGCTTGCATATCAAAAGATTGGCGCGGAAGAAAAAGCATTTGCGGATTTCGTTAAGGCTGAGGAACTCGGCTATAAAGCTAAAAATTTTTAGACGAAATTGGTAGGTGAACTGATTTTGGAACGTTTGCAGAAAATTATCGCCCGCGCAGGTATTTGTTCGCGTCGAGAGGCTGAAAAATTAATTTTGGCGGGTCGCGTGACTGTCGACGGCAAAATTATTCGCGAACTCGGAGCCAAAGCCGATTCAAATCAAAAAATCTGCGTCGACGGCAAGCCTTTAACAATCTGCGCGGAAAAAATTTATATTCTAATCAATAAGCCGCGTGGTTACGTCTCAACTGCTAAAGATGAACGCGGTCGCAAAACTGTTTTGGAACTTTTGGGAGAAAATTTTTCCGATAAGCGCGTCTATCCTGTCGGACGGCTCGATTTGAATTCGGAAGGACTTTTAATCCTTACCAATGACGGCGATTTAACAAATTATTTGATTCACCCGCGCTTTGAAATCAAAAAAACTTATCGCGCCAAAATATCGGGCAGTATCACCGAAGAAAAGCTTGATAAACTCCGCGCAGGTATCGAATTGGACGACGGATTAACCGCGCCCGCCGAAGTTTATTTGCTCGGAGAAAATTTAGTCGAAATTACTATTCATGAGGGGCGTAATCGGCAAGTGCGACGTATGTTAGCGGCTGTCGGTTGCGATGTTAAACGACTTCGCAGGATAAAATTCGCAAATTTAACATTGGAAGGCGTCGAAGTCGGCAAGTACAGAGAATTAACGGCTGATGAAGTCGCACAACTTAAAGGAGGTTCATTTTGAAAAAGATAATTGTAGTTGGAGGCGGTTGCGCGGGCATGATGTCGGCTATTAAAGCGGCTGAACACGGCGCAAGCGTCATTTTATTTGAAAAAATGCCTAGAGTCGGTCGCAAGCTCGGCATAACGGGCAAAGGTCGTTGCAATTTAACTAATACGGCTGACACGGAGGAGATTATTAAGAATTTGCCGGGCAACGGGAAGTTTTTATACAGTGCCCTGAAGAATTTTTCGTCAGCAGACACCGTAAATTTCTTTGAAAGTCTCGGAGTGGCTACTAAGATTGAACGCGGTGGCAGAATTTTCCCTGTAAGTGACGACGCAATCGAAGTTATCGACGCTTTGTTAAAAAAAATGACTGTTCTGGGCGTCGAAGTCAAAACTAATTCGCCCGTAACAGAGATTATCGCTAAAGATAAAAAAATCGTCGGAGTATTGGTTGACGGGAAGATTATTAAGGCGGACGCAGTGATTTTGGCGACGGGCGGCGCGAGTTATCCCGCTACAGGCTCGACTGGCGACGGATTTAAATTTGCAAAGCGTTTAGGACATACAGTCACGGAAATTTTACCTGCCTTAGTCCCTTTGGAAGTCGAAGAAAATATTAAAAGCCTGCAGGGACTTTCGCTAAAAAATGTCAGCGTAAAACTCTTGGCGGACGGCAAAAAAGTATCGGAGCTTTTCGGAGAAATGTTATTTACGCATTTTGGAGTTAGCGGACCGATAATTTTAACTTTGAGCCGACAAGCGGCAAAATTTTTATCGGAAGGCAAATTCGTTGAGCTTGAGATAAATTTAAAGCCCGCATTGACGCCGGAACAACTTGATGCAAGGATTTTACGCGACTTCGACAAATTCAAACGAAAGGCGATAAAAAATGGCTTGACGGAACTTTTACCGGCGAAAATAATTCCGATAATCTTAGACAGAGCGTATCTTGACGAAGATAAAAAGGTCGACGAGATAACTCAAGCGGAACGGCGGCGATTGATTGAAATTCTGCGCGGGTTGCCGTTTACGATAACAAAAACACGCCCGATTGAAGAGGCGATAGTAACTTCGGGCGGAATTTCGGTAAAAGAAATCAATCCGAAGACTATGGAATCAAAAATCGTGTCGGGATTATTCATAGTCGGCGAAGTTGCGGACGTAGACGGTTTTACAGGCGGATTTAATTTGCAAGCGGCGTGGTCGATGGGCAATGCGGCAGGAATTTATGCGGCGTCGTAAAAAATTTTTTCTGTGAACCACTTG
>JAFYNH010000090.1 GCA_017549815.1 Selenomonadaceae bacterium | reverse complement strand
TTCGGCGACGGCAGTTACTAGAGGAATGACGATGATTAAGGTTTCAGCCGACGATAACACGCGCCTTGACGTTTTAAAAATGGCGGAGCTTTTCAGGGCGCATGTTGTTGACGTTCAACCTTCTACGCTCATTTTCGAGGTGACGGGCGACGACGAAAAAGTTACGGCGTTTACCAGATTACTTGCGCCCTATGGAATTCTTGAAGTTATTCGCACAGGGTTAATTGCCCTTGAGCGCGGTGAAAACACTATAACCGATTATCATCAAGTCCGCGAATACTACGGAAAAAATCTGTTGTAGCCGCTAAACAGATTGAAAAGTTCATAGAAATTTGTTAGCAAAATGGGATATAAAAAAAGCCGCTCTTTTTTAGCGGCTTTTTAATTATGTTTCAGTCTTTAGTTCTCGTTCGCGTTGTTAGTCGATTGTTAATTCGTCTTCGGTCGCATTTTTTATTCCGAAATTCTCAAAGCTATAGTCGAAGTCTATGCTCATGAATTCCCTTTCAAGCCACGTCGGGACAAATTTAATTTCAAAGTAATTCTTGCCCAGCCTGTAGCCCATATCGTCTGCGACGCTCGCGAAATTGTCAAATGAATAACTCGGAGCGGCGGTTGAAGTCGCACTTTGCCAATAAGTAACGCCCGAACCGTTGCGCGTGGACGTAGTGCCTAAAGTCGCGAATGAACTTCTATCGCTCGTAAAGTTGTTGCTGAAACTGTTAATAAATCCACTGCTACTTCTTGCCGTCGAGGTGCTTGTCGAGTTGTTCGGTTTTATCGGCGAGACGCTCTTATAAGGAAGTATCTTCCCGACAGAGACGACTTTTCTATCGACGTTTACCGAATCGGATTTAATCGTCTTCACGGAAGATTTATCCGTATTGTTAGCAAGAATAGCGACGCCTTTACTCTGCGCGAGATTTAAGTACAAGTCGCCGTGTGTAAGCTCAATGTGTATCGTGTCGTCCGCCTTAATACTGTCGCCCTTAACGTCGCCATTAATAGCTTTAATGTCTACGTTATCAGCCGAAATTTTCTTGAATTCAATATCGCCGTTGAGGACGTTTAAGTTAGTGTCGCCGGCAGGATTTATCTCGCCAGTCTCCGCAACCGTTATGCCTTTTTGTCCCGACGTGTACGAATCTTGACTTGAAGTTATCGTAATGTCGCCGTCTTGCGTCGAGATTTTGCCCTCAATCGTAACCGCGCCTTTGTCGGCTTGAATGTTCAAATCGTTTTGCGTCGACAACATATCTTTCGAGCCGTTATCGCCTATCCATATGCTACCGTCCGAAGTCGCTATCGTTATATCGCCGTTTGTTACCGTTATACTCTTGAATATATCAATGTCGCCGTCGTCGGTCGTTATCGATACCGAATGATTTGCTTTCAGTTCAGCTGCTATCTTAATGTCACTCGGTTCATAAATTTCGTCGTCAAGCGTCGTATTTTCCGCAACGTCAGCGGCTAAGAATGAAGAAGGCATGGTATTGGAAGAATCATCGGGATTTTTTTGAGATGAATTCTCCTCTATTTTTATGCTACCCGAATCCGACGTGGTTTTTCCATTTATTTTGATTGTCCCGTAGCCTGTCGTAATGTTTATATCGCCGTTGGCAATGACCGTCTCGACATCGGGCGTATATTCGCCGATTTGTATGTTGCCTTCGCCAATCGTTGCGTCTATATTGCCGTTTTTCGCCTTCAACTTGTTTGTTATGTTGAGGTTGCCATTGTCAATTTTAATGTTCACATTGCCTTTGGTGGAAGTCACCGAGCCTTCTACATTTATATCGCCTTCGCCGACGGTCAGCTCAAGTTCCTTGCCCGCGGACAAATACGCTTTGTCGAAAATGTTTATCCCGTCTGTCTGCGACTTTGCTGTAATGTTTTTACCTGCCGATATTCGCCCGTCTATATCGATACTGTCAGCCGCGCTCAGGTTTACATTTTTATTTGCCTTCAAAGTCTCAGGGTTGTCGGCGGAGTCAATATTTATTACGAACATTCCGCCATAACGCGAAAGTATGTTAATGTCTTTTTTCGCCGAAATCGGTCTGCCCGTAATGAAACCTATTCCCGTATCCAACGTTACATTGCCGCCGACTTCCAACGTCTTTAAAAACGTATCGCCATTGAAACCGGTTAAGGAGACTATTCCGTTCGAGTTAAGCGTTAAGTCGCCCGCAACCTTATTGAGGATTCGCGCTGAAAATGTGTAGTCATCCAAATTAACGTTGTCAGGCTCCTCATCGGGAAATTCAAAATTGCGCGTCGCCGATATAGAGCCGTTAATTTGTTCGCCGTTGCTTTTAACTGTCAACTCTTTAACTACATTCGCGTCGTTGTTCATTTCCAAGCCCTTGTTCGTCGTTACCTCAAGATTGGGCGTCGCGACTTTGCCCGCAAGTTTAACATAGTCCGCCGTCAAGTTGATATTTTTATCCGATTCAATATCGCCGTTCAACGTCAGCGGTTTGTTATACGAAACTATATCAATGTTGCCGCTCGTCTTGAAGTTTCCTTCCACCGTCAAATCTTTTTTGGACGAATACTCGACATTTATTTTAACGTCGCCGGTATTTTTCGTGTCGTTTAACGTATTGAGTACAAGCGTGTCAACTTTGTTTTTCGTGTTGTCCAAAATAATATCCTTAGCCGCCGCGATTGTGAGTTTATTTGCGTAGATTGATTTTTTTACGTCGTTGCTGTCGGCTTGCACGATTGAACCTTCGGAGCTTATGCTTACGTCTTTATCGGTGCTGACCATACCGATCGTCAATATGCCGTCATTAACGCCTTTGATGTGAGTTTCGCCGTAAATTGTCAAGCCGTCGGTCTTCGCGGCGGAGTTGGCTATCATAATGGGATTTTCAAACGTCCCGATTTTATTGCCGTTGCCGGTGTTGTCGATGTTGAATGTTATTTTGCCCGTCGTGCCGAAATAACCTGCCGTGCCCGCTCGCCTGTAAATGTTCTGCTTCGCTCTTATATCTATATCTTTGCCCGCCAACAATGTGGAGCCGTATTCAAAGTCGCCTGCAGAATCCGCATTAAAGTTTCCGCCAATGTTTATCGTTTCGCCGTCTCCGAAGGAAAGCAAGCCGCCTGTCTTGGTGTTCGTCAATGTCACGTCGCCCGTAATGTCATTCTTAATAGTCGGCGCGAATTTGTCAGCCTTAATCGTGACTTCGACTGAACCGTTGATAGCTTTACCGTCGCGGCTCGAAATTTCCAATTCGCTGAAAGAATTTTCAGTGTTGTCTATCTTGACGCCGTTATCGGTTGCAATCGAAAGTTTATTGGTATGAACTTCGCCCTTGTGCGTAAAGGTCGCGCTGCTAAGTTTTATTTCATCAGCCGCCTGTAAGCCGCCCGTCGAAATTATATTGCCCTTTTCCGACGTTAAGCTCAACACGGAGCCGCTTACCGCTCCCGTCAAGTCAATATCGCCGCGCTGAGTGATTCCTACTTTGCCCGTCAATTTTTCCTTGAAATCTGCCGTCAACTTGTCGGAATCGTTTTTCAGCTCGAAGTTGCCGCCGATTTTTCCGATAGTTATCGCGTCAAGTTTATTGTTCTTGCCGTCTAAAATAACGTCGCCGTCCGCCGCAACCGTTATTTCGGTTAAACTGTTCGCGCCGTTTGCCGTCTGCTTAACCGAACCTTCGGAGCTGATTTCGACTGTGCCGCTTATGTCGTTAAGATTAATCGTGCCGTCATAAATGCCCTTGATATAAAATTTGCCGCCGCCTTTAAGATTTAAAACGGTCGTTTCACGCGGTCTGATAATTAAACCGGAGGTGCCCAATTTGCTGTTCAACGTCAATTCGGGCGTGTTTATATAGGCTTCGTCTATTTCGTCATAGTATGCGCTGTGTTCAATCCTGCTGTCTTTGTCGGTAGTTATGCGGACTGCTTTCGGCGAATAAATGGCACTTACCCTGAAATCATTCCCGCCGACACTGTTAAGATTGATTTCGTCGTTGGCGCGTGCGTCGAGTAAATCGCCCGTCAAGCGAACTGTAAACGGTTTTTCCTGCGTGCCGATTGAGCCGTTGCCGCCGACCAAGACTAAATTTTTGCCGATAACGTTTTCGCCGCTGTCAGCCGTGTTGAATATACCCTTCGCGCCGACTATGCGAACATCTTGATAGTTGTTGTCGATTTCGGTGGTCTCGATTTTGTTTATGTTCAGCGGGCTGTAAACGTCGTTGTTCGGGTTGTTTGTCTCGGTTATCTTGACGCCCTTATTGCGTCCCGCTATGTAAACGCCTTCCTTGCCCGTCGCCTTAATCGTAATGTTGCCCGTTGCATTTATTCCGACAGGTATCTTGCCGCTTATCTCGAACGACTCAATTTCTTTATTCTCTATGATCTTGGTCTTGGAGTCATCAATTATATCGCTAAAGTCGTAGTTGCCTTTGGCGTCTTTGGCGACCTTAGCCGCGTCTCCGATTTGCTTTAAGTCTTTGTCGTAGCTGTACTTCATCAAGTTGCCGTCAACATCATTGCGATAGCGAACATAGTTGCCCGCCTTGTCAATGTAATAGCCGTTTTCCGCGTCATATCTGTAAGTAACTCGCTCAACTGTCTGAGTTACGGGCTGTTTGTTCTCGTCCAAAACGTAATTGACTGTAACGTCCGCCGCCTCGACGTTCGACAATAAGCTCAATTTCTCAAGCCGCGCAGATTTCTCTTTAGCAGTCTCATTTTCTTTTACGCGAAGTTCGGACATTGTAATCTTCGTTTTTTCTTTGCTGTTGGTGCCGACGCCCGTACCTGTCAACGTAACATTGCGAGCGGTGATATTGGCGTCCTTACGGCGCGTCACCTCAGAGTCTGAACCCTCTTGTTTATTGACTATCGACGAACGGATTGCGCTGAGTAATTCTTCTTCCGTCCATTGATATTGCGGATTTGCCACCGTCGCGACCAGCGTTTGATAATCCTTGTCCGCCGCCAAATAAGCGTCTTCCGAATCGTACTTGCTGAACTTCCTGCTTAAAAGTTTTAAGGTTTCAGTTTCTTCCGGCTTGCTGTTTTCCGTTCTGTCTACAAGTTCCTTGTAACGTTCAAGAGATTTATACGTTGTAAATTGCTCCGTTACTTCGGCTTTATAGGCGTCTTTGTCTTTTGCAGTCTTATAACCCGAATCAGCCGCCAGATAATCGGCGACCGTCGAGTAACTGCCAAATTTCTTGTTCAGCGTCTCAAAGTCTCCGAAATTCTCCGGCTTGGAGTCGTCCAACTCTTTTTTCAACGCTTTGTAATTGGCAACCGCCTCTGTATAAGTATCCCGCAGATTTTTATACTCTTTGAACTGCGCGGTTACGTCGGCTTTGTAATTGTCGCGGTCTTTTTCAAGACGATGAATATACGCGCCCTTGTAATCGTCCGTGCCCGCGATTAAGCCCATATCTATCCACGCCTTGACTAATTCGCTCTTTTGCGTGTCGGAGTTATCGCGAACTTTGTCCAATGCGTCGACGAATTTGCCGTTGGCTTTCAATTCAACGTCGCCCGTCGTCGAGACGATTGAGCCGATTAAGAAATCATTATTATCATTCTTAACAAGCTTAATATCGCCCTTAGCCGCCGCAGAGATTGCTGATAATTCTAAGTCGCTTTGTCCGTCCGATTCTATATGAAGATTAATCGCGCCGTTCGTCGATTCAAGCTTGATATTCCGTGCATTAACAGTCGTATCGGTATTCTCCTGCTTAATGTCGCCTTGAGCCTTCAGCTCCACTTTGCCTTGTTTGCTGCTGAGCCTGTCGACAACTACCGCGCCTTTTAAAGTCTTATTGTCACGCATACCGCCCGTTACGTTAATATCTATTTCGCCCTCGTTTGAATACGATCTGGCATGGAGTTTTAAATCGTCCGTGCGGTGGTTGATTACGTCGATATTCTTGATGTCATTCTGCGCGGCAAGATTAATGTTGTCGGTCGAGATTTTAATGCCCTCGTTTTGAATGATACTGCCGCCTTGCGACGTGATACTCAACGTGCCTTTGTCGTTGCGGATTGTGCCCGTTAAGTACAAGTCGCCGCCCTTATTCGACGTGTTCTCCAGATTGATTGTGGACTTGCCATTTTCGCCTATAATCCCGACTTCTATCGGATAATCTGCCTTCAGCGAATACTGATAAATCTGCTTACTGCCGGTTGATTTCGTCCACCTGTGGTCGTAATAATGATGAAAATCCCAACCGGACTTGCGAGGTCCTTCAACTGTATGATTGCCGTAACTGTTTCCGGTCATTACGTTTTGCGCAAGCAGAGTGAGATTATCGCTCATGACAGTTCCGTTGCTGATATATTCTCCGTTTCCTATTGCAACGGGTTTAGAATCTGTAGGCTCTGGAGTGATTTCAACTTTGTCGGGGAATTTTTCGGAGTAGTCTCTCTTAATAATCTCAGCTGTTTCTGTCAATTTTTTAAGGTCGCTTGTGTAGTTAGGATCGGGCATAAGCCCCCATACTTGGCGGTGTTCTAGGAAGTAGTAACGGGTTGTTTTTTCCTGCTTTGTGCCTTCCGCCCAATTATACGTCAAGCCGCTTTTGGGAGTGTATTTGACGGACTGCCCGACTGAAAGTCCGTTGCTCTCCGTGACTTTGCCCTTGCTATTGTCATTGAGCCATGCGGAATAATTTTCAATCGTGCGCGTCTTGCCTTTTGAATACTCGGTTAATCTGTCTTGCTCGCTGTCGGCAATCTGAATAAAGCCTTCGCCGATGGTACTGGTTATCTTGCCGATGTTCATATCTGCCGACGAAGTGTTGGTTATATTGATATTGCTTTCGCCGTCGCTTACTACGATTCTGCCGTTACCTGTGGACGATATACGACCCGCCAGATAGACTTTGCCGCCCGTTGCGTTTATATCTTCTACGTAAAGCTTATTGTTCGTCTTGTCGTAATAAACTTGCGGCTCAAGAATGTAATAACCGGCGTTCTTGTTGAATTTCGCGCCGCCTTCATTGACTTTGTACATAGTCGCGCCGTTAAAGAATACCGTTTCCGTCGCGTTATCAATGTCGGCTTGCGTTATCGTCACATCAAAGCCTTTATAGCCGCCTTGAACCAGACCGTTGATATTTATATCCCGCGCAGAAATGTAAATCGCATTGCCCGCCTGCCAAGCCGTGCCGCCTTCATATTTCCAATTACTTTTACCGTTTTTAATGTCATTGCTCGTGGGCATTGAAGCATCCCAGCCGACTTCCTTGCGCAATTTAGCCGCCTCACCGGAATAGCCGGCTTTAGGATCATAAGCGATATTAACTATGCCTTCGGTGTAACCCTGCGTAATGCTTTCCCGCGCCGTCATTTCTATATCCAGTGCATTGACATTCTTGCCGGTTGAAATTCTGATACTGCCATGCGAGTTGTTGATAAACACCTTGCCGACAGGATTTGAAACGTCGTCATTTACCTCAATGTAATTCAGCGGATCATATGAAACGGTTTTTGTTTTGTCTTCGGGCAGTTCGTTATAACCTTCGACGTTCGGATTCAGTTTAATGGCGAATGAACCGGAACCCGAATAATCATTCGAGACTTTTATTGTCGGAACTGCCTTGCTGTCGGCAACTTTGATTTCGGCAAAATTCGCGCCGCTGCCTATATCCGCATTGTTCGTTACGTTCGTGCCATTGTAGTTGACAGTTCCGCCCTTGTCGGCTATCGTCAATTTGTTCGTGACGAGATAAGCAGTTGAATCGTTTTTAACGTCGATTACCGGGACGCCGCTCGCATTGAGTTTGCCGCTGCCCGTGAAATTGTCCGTGTTGACGTTGATACTTCCGCCGCTGACTTCAATATCGGGCAGGACGAGCGTCTTTATTCCTACCGTTTTGGAACTTGAGCCGAGCCTGAATTCTCCGAATTCGTTGTAACCGCCCATGCCCAAATTTACCATTTCTTCTTCGAGTGAGATTCTCTCTTGCAACAAGCCGTTATATGCAACAATGTCTTCTCTGCCCTCAACATGATAGTTGGCTATAGACTCGCATACTTCTTTATAGCGGGGAACCAGAGATTCTTCGGGGTCAACCGTCGAAGTCGTTATCCCGTTGAAAATCTGTTGCGCAAAGGCTTTCGCGCTGTTCATGCCTTTGAAATTCGTATTCTTTTCGGTTACGGTTTCATTGCCGCTCTTGACGCTGTAGCTCAAATACTTGGCGTTTTTATCTACCAAAAGGAAATTGTCGGGCACCGCAATACCGCTGATATTTATAGTCGCGTTCGGAGTATTCGCCGCTTTAAGTTCGCCGTCGACTTTGACTTTGTTATCGTGCTTGTATTTGCTTGTCGTCAAGTCGCCTTGAGTTGAAGTCGCAATTTTATAGCTGCCTTCGCTTTTCCATGCGCTCCCGTAAAACGGTCTTTCTTCGTAAATTTCCCAACCCGCGTTGGAAATGATATTAACGTCATGCATGGCTTGACCGAGTGCGCCGCTGTTGATATTGACGCCGGAATTGCTCTTGCCCTCGCGAATAACATCAGCCCCGCCGTCGTCAACGAGTGTTCTGACTTGCGAAATTGCCTTCGCGTAGGAATGAACTTTGGCACTTTCGCCGTTGATGTCTGCGCCCGCGTAAAGATTTAAATCCTTCGCGCTGTTCAACGTGCCGTTTATGTTTATCGTCGGTGTGCGGGTCAAATCAAGCAGAGTCTTTGCGCGAACATAGGCACCCGCTGCGCTGTTTGAATTACCTTTGGTAGCCAGATCAAGTTCCAATTTGTCATGAGCCGCCATTGTGATTCCGCCGTCTTCGTAACGACCGCCCTCGTTCTTGAGTGTCGCCTTCGTGCCGACGGTGATATTTTCTTTTGTCGTGACGTGGTTGAGAGAATTAACCCAACGCACACTTGCCAACACTGAGCCGCCTTCCGCTAAGACATCATTTTTCAAGTTGTAGTCGTTCAAGGCGTCGTAAATTTGCTTACCGCTCGTCGCTACAGTCGCATTGTCGCCGATATTTATGTTAGCTGATTTATTGGTCGTCGCGTTGACAGTTTGATGGTCAATATCTTCAACTACGCCAATCATCAAACCGTAAAGCGTATGATCATAGTCACTTGAATATTTATCGGTCGTGATATAGTTCTTGGAATTAACATTGACAGTTTTGGCGTTAATCTCGGCTTCTTTGCCGATTTCCGCTGTGGTGGTGCCTTTAATCTTATTATCGAGCGAACCTTTGCCACCCGTGAGAATTGCGCCACGTGCACTGTAAGCCGATACACATGACTTGTCGTGCTGAGTTGCACTCAACGTTAAATCGCCGCTTATATCCCAGTTGCCGTTTATGGTTGCTGACGAAGTGTTATCAACGTCGTTTTCGGCATGAGCCGCCGAGCCGAAGTCGCCGCCGATTGCTCCGCCCGTGCCTTTTGCCGCAACATAGGATATATTTTCCGTGTCCGAATTGATATTCAGCACAGCGAGTTTATTGGCATTGGCAAGCTTTGAACTACTGCCGACCGTGATTTCAGCTTTATCTTTGGCTATCGTATAAGACGAAATGTCATTGGCATTGGCAACGACTGCATAAGCGTTATTGCGCATGAATGAATCGCGGCTGGCTTTATTGAGTGCCGTTAAGTTAAACGTTGTATCGCTGTTGAAATATTCATTGCCGACTGAGATATTTGCCGTGCTTTCGGTTTTAGCAACCATATCATCGACATTAACACCGACCGTCGAGGCGTTGATTGCAAAGCCTTCTGCCATAGCAGTTTTTTTGCCGTCCTCGCCGACTTGCGCATTGAAATTAATCGTTTTGTTCGCGAAAGTATTGGCATCGGCAACAGAAATTTCAGCTTGGTTTTTGGAATTGGCAAGCCCGCTGGCAATTATCGCGTTCAGTCCAACATAAGCTTGTCCGTTGTTATATGCATAAGTTTGCGAGCCGTTGAGCGCGTTGAATTTGAGATTATCGGCGGTGAAGGAATTGCCCGCGCCGCTTACCTTGATAAAATTTTTGGAAGTGTCATTAGCTTCAGAAGTATTTGTTTGAATTCCCAAAGTACCGCTCACGCTGATTGCCAAAGTATCTGTTGCGCGGTGTGTGTGATTTTCGCTGTCGAAGTTAATATTTTTGGCTGTGAGCGAAGATTTATTGCTGACTGCAATTCCCGTTTGACTGACATTGGTATTGTAGGCAAAGACGCCCGTATAACCAAGTTGCTTTATGCCCGCGTCGAGGATATAAGATTTACTTTTGGAATTATCGGTTGCGGTGGCGTTGATATTCTCTGTGGCAGTGATTTTGGCATTGGCAATATTTATCTCGCCCGTGCCGTTGGTTTCGACGTTGTTATAGCCGACACTTACGCCAATCGGAGAAAGTGTTGCGTTATACATTTTGGAATAAATTCCGTTGGAGCCGGTTTGTCCGTTGGTTGTGAAAATGTCAATATTTTTAGCTTTGAGTTCGGAGCCGATAACATTAGCGGTATTGGCGCGACGAGCTTTAATCGACGTTGAGCCGACGCCTATTCCAGCGATTACGCCTGCAGAACCGGAGCCGCTTGTTATACTCAAGTCATTATTTTCCGTCGAGCCGATTGAAATTTTATTATCGCCCGCGTCGATAGTGGATTCGTTGGCAACGTTGGCGAAGACGCCGTTTTTCAGCGAGTTATTGTAATTGACAGTCGCAGTATAAGATGCTTTGACCGTATTTTTGATATTATCCTTAGTCTCTTTGGAATTGGTATGGACGCCGCTCAGCAGATTATCTATCGCGCCGGTGTTTAGGAAATGTTCATCGCCGTATTCGCGAATCAATTTATCGGAATCACTGTCGGCATTTTCCTTTGAGGCGTTATCGGTTTTCATTGTCAAATCTTTAGCCGTAAACGTTTGTCCCAAATCGTCCTTCGTCAAGTTGGATAAGCCGCTATTAACCGAAGTGGACATACGATTAACCGCAGCTGAAACACCAGTTGAAATCGCGGCACTTACTACGGTTTCGTCGGATTTATGATCGTCGCGAGCATTGATATTAACGTCGCCCGAAGCATTGATTGTTGAGCTGTCAACGTCCGCCGTAACTTTATTATCGAACGTGGCATTTGTGACTGCGACCGCCGCTCCCAACGACGCAAAAAAGCTTTCAGGATTAAAATTAAGGGCGATAGACGCAACACCGCCGTCCGCTTTAATCGTGGAAGTATTTTTGGCATTGACATCAACCGCGCCGACATTAAGGGTTGAACCTTTTATGCCTGCGTGAACGTTATTTGTTATGTAGTTATTATTGATACCGAGCGCGACGCTTGCCGAAAAACCGGGCGATTCGCCTGCGTGAACGGCAACACCCATAGTCCCGAACGCGCCCGCAATTTTGGAATCATTTTCCGCATTGACATTAACCGCGCCGCTTTCCGAAGTCAGCGTTGAGTTATTTATCTCGGCGTTGACGGTTGAATTTTCGCGCATAAGACCATAACCCAAATCGAAAGTTGCGCCGCCACTTCCCGAAGTATCTATTGCCGCGCCGACCGCGATATTTGTTGCGAAGGCGTTATCTTTATGGTAAGCGTCGACATTAACTTTTTCGCTGTGATTGACTTTTGCATTTTCGATTTTAGCGGTCGTAGTGCCTTTCAACTGATTGCGGACGATATTATCACCCGACGCCGCCGCAAATGCTTGCGATTTATCAGCGGTGAAAGCGGCTCCGACTGCGATATTTAAATTGGAAAGTCCTTGCCGTGAATCGGCTTTAACGTCGAGATTTTTAACTTTCAGAGTAGGTTTATAAGAATCACTGATACCGCCGACGAACGCATTAGTTTGGCGGTCAATTACGTTTTCATTCCACAACACGCCTGCGGCTATGGTTCCGCTGATTGCCGCATTGCCTATGAACGAGCCGTTATTTGTATAGTCGGAGGCATTAACGAAAGCATTGGTTTTATCGGCAGTCACGTCCGTATTTTCGACTTTGGCATTAGTCGCGCCGCTGATTTTGTTAATGTTGACGGTACCCGAAGCACCGACGCCCGGTTTCTTTGCATTGGCGCGAATACCGATTGTTGCCAAGTCAGAGCTGATTGAATGAGTCGCTGAAGAATTCACGACCAGCCCCGATTTTTTAGCTTTTTTTCTGTCCTTGAAAAGTCCGCCACTCGTCCAAGTGTCTTTCGTGACGTAATCATTAATCAGACTGCCTTCGGGATTGGAAATTTCAATTAAATCTTTTTCGACAGTGGAGTTGCCGACTTCGATATTTGAATTTTTAATATCGGCGTCGGTATTGCCTTTGATTTCGTTGTAAGCGACAGAAACGCCGATTGAGCCGTAGCCGTCGACATCAATATCAACCGCGCCCGCGTAGTTCGCCATTTTATCATCAGACTGCGCGACGACGCCGAAATTTTTATCAGCCTTGACGTTGACATTTTCGACGTTCGTTTTAGCGGAATTATCTATGTAGTTATAAGAAACTGAACCCGCCGCGCTGACTTTAGATTTTCCGCCTGCGCCGCCGAGTGCTACGCCTAAAACATCCGCCTCCGAATTGGTAAACATATTGACATTTCCAGCATGGCTGAGAATACTCGACTTGGAATTATTTTTGAAATTGGCTTCGGTCGACTGATTGAAGTTGTTGACGCTGATAGCAAGTGCGCCGTCAAGCAAAGAATTATCGCTTAAATTCACGTCGAGAGCTGCGGCGGCTGTATTGACTTTGTTATTAACGTCAATTTTCTTGCCGCCGATTTCTAAACCTTCAGAAGAATTTCCGCCGCTTATCGCCTTGATTTTAATGTCAGCCCCGTCGCCTGTAATGTTGGAGTTGGAAATTTCCGCGACGTTTTCCTTGTTAAGTTCGGAGACTGCCGCCGCCCCTTGAAAAGTTACTTTAGCTCCGGAAGTTGCACCGCCAACGCCGACAGCGACGGTCGTCATAGTAGCTTTATCGAGTGCCTCAACGTCAATCTCTGAGTTACTTTTAGCGTTAATATTGGAGTTGGTGACTTTGGCGTTAATGACTTCCTTATTATCCGAAGTTCCTATGTCGGCATAAGCGACAGCACCGCCCGCCGCAACTTTGCCGCCTTTGGTTATCGTCAAGCCGCCCGCGACAGTCGTTTTAGAAGTTTTATCAGTGGCAGTGACTTTCAATTTTTCAAGGACGCTTTGAGTTGTTTTGTCGTCAACTTTAATGCCGTTCATTGTTAAGCCGTCGACGATTGATTTAGTTGAGTTATTACCGAGATTCAAGCCGATTGCGCCGTTAAGAGCACCCTTTTCTTTCGAGAAGGCGACGCCCGCACCGATTGCCAAAGCATAGTTATCATTTTCAGCGTTTGCGCCGAAGTCTTTAACGTTCCACGTGCCTTTCTCAACGTTTATGCCCGTCGTATTGTTCATAGCGTTGTAAGCGAAAGCCAAACCGCCCGCGAATTCATCTGCAAGAGCCGCTTGACCTGCCACGTTGACTATATGCGCTGAAGAGTCCGCCCCGCTGAGGAAAGAATCAGCCGTTACATTGGAACTTTTTATGTTAATCTTGCCGTCATTAACCATATCGGAGACGCCGAAACTGCCCGCCGCGCTGAAACTCTTATTGGAACCTGCAAGCCCAAGAGTGACATTGACGATATTTGATTTATTGGTTGTATTGGCATTTAAGTCTTTAGCGGTGATAGCTTGGTTATTGGAAATATCAACGTTCATGACATTGGAAATACCAGCATAACTGATACCGAGACCGCCCGCCCCCGCTTCACCAGTAGACGCGCCGCCGCCCAGAGCAACGTTGACGATATTGCCGCCGCCGTCTTTTCCTTTAACCTTGCTTTTATCTTTGCTGTCAAGGAAGGAAGTCGGATCCGTATTGATTGAACGGCTTGACAGATATTCATTGCGACTGTTTTCATTTTTACTATCGAGGGCGTCGACTTTGACGATACCGCTTGAACTAAATTTAGTCGTATCATTGAGGAAGGCGCGAGAATTATTGTTAATATCGGAGACAGCAACCGCGCCGCCGAACGAAAAGCCCTTTGCTTTTGAACCAGTAGTTATTCCGCCCGCGACCGCAACATCAATCTGATTAGATTTTTTATCGGCGGTAATGTCGACGTTGCTAAGATTTTCATAGGAGCCGCCTTTAATGCCGCTTTGCAAATCGTTAGTGATTTTGGACGCCGCCGCCGAGCCGCCAAGATTAAAGCCTTTGCCGCCCGAACTCGAACCCGCTATATCGAGACCGCCAGCAACTTGCAATGAATCAATCGTTGCTTTATTTTCAATCGTGCTTATGTTGTTGCCCTTATTATCTTTAACGCCCTTAACGGTGTTGCCAATTAAAAGCGCGTGGGTATCGCCTTCGATGAAATTGATAGACGCCGAGATTGCAACGTCTATATTTTTACCTTGATCGCCTTTGTTGGTGGAGACTGCAAGCCCCATGCCAGCTGAAACGTCCGAATCATCACGGGTAGCGACATTTTTAATCGACGTGGCGTTAATCTCGGAATTTTTGATAACGGAGTCAACATTTTTGCTGTTATCGGCATAAGCAACCGCGCCGCCGATTGCGACATTTGTATTTTTAGCGGCTTGAGAGTTTCCGAAGAAATTAAACGCACCTGCGCCCGCCCAAGAGCCATGAAACGCATCATCATTCGCGCTTACATCAATTTCTTTGGCGGTGATTTTGGAATTGGAAATGAACGAGCCTGTCTCGCCGCTTTTTATGTTAATGGCAGCGGAACCTGCGCCCGCAACATTCAGCTGACTTTCGATATTGTTATTGACGCCTGCATTTTCGCCCGCGCCGCCGTCTTCGTTACCTGCGGCATTGCCAGCTTGATTCGCGGCGTCGGCAGGATTATTTTGACCAGATTTAAACTTATCGTTAATCTTGTTGCCGAGCATTTTGCTGAGTTTAGTTCCAGGCCATTTAAGCGCACCTTCGGCGTAACCAAGCTGAACTTCGCCTTTATAAACTTTATCGTTAAATTGGTCGGCTAAACCGTGTGATTCGGAATTCTCCGTGCCTTCGATAGCGATTGCATTAATAGTGCCCGTATTTTCGGATTTTGTGGTGAAAGTGTTGGCAGTAATTTCGCCCTTATCTTTTGTTGAAGTTTCGCCGAGTAGCTTTGTATAATCTTCGCCTAAAATGTCCTGCGCGGTCTTGGTGATTTTAAGGGTTTTAAGCTCAGTTTTTTTATCGACTAAGATATTTTGGTCGGGAGAATCTTTTTCTGATTCGGTTTCGATTTCGCTTTTGAGTTTCTTAATATTGTCGCTGAGTTTGGAATTGACACCGTTATCAGCAACAATAACTGCGGTGTTAGCGTCATTATTAAGAATATTAATCGCCGCGCCGAAAGATTTACCGTTGCCGTTGCCCAAAGTTATTCCGCCGTCTACCGACGTTATATAATTCTCTGAAATGGCTTTGAGATTGACCTCTCCGCTTGCGTTGAGTTTCGTTGAATCGTCAAGAGAAAGGATACTGTTGGAGGGAGTGTTGAAGTAGCTGACCATGCCCGTTATCGAAGTTGAATCAGCCTTGCCGTTGCCGTAAATTAAATTGACGTGCTTAGCGTAGTCGTTTGTTTCAAGCTTAATATCTTTACTTTTAATCTGGGTATTTTTACCAAAGGTGGTGACGGCATTATTTTTGAAATTGCCGACCATGACGCTGATGCCTACGCCTTTATTTTGTGCTTCGGCACTGGTTAAATGTTCGCCGCCCATGCCCGTTATTGCGACGACGCTGTTTTGAGCGAGTGAATTAGCATTAACCGTACCATTTTCCGCAGAAATTACCGAGTTATCGCCGACAACAATTCTTGAGTTATTGAGCATAGAATTGATAGATAATGCTCCGGCGGCTTCCAGTTTAGTATCTTCATTAGCTTCGTCGCCCTTATAGAAAGCAGCCAGCGCGTAATAATTGGCGTAGCTTGACGGGTGGAGATAAGCAGTTAATTTTTCGGGGAATGATTCCAAATCCTTTTTGATTTTAGCGGCGTCATCGATAGTTTTAAGCGCGGAGTCAAAGCCGCTTGACTTGGTATTATTAACTGATTCGTTTAGCTTATCGAGAGCCTCCATATATTCTGCGGGGTCTTCGGTATTTTCCAGATTATCCAATTCCTCTTTGACTTGACCTTCATAAGTCTTGAAAGTTCCCAGAAAGTCTTCTGGCAAATCCTCTGTAATTTCCTTTTTAATTTCCTCGAAGGCGTCCACAATACCTTTGCCGATAGCTTCAAATTGATCGTAATTCATGCCCGATTCGGTGTTGATTGAGACGTTGCCATCGGTGGAAGTTAAATTGTCGTTGACTATGACATCGGAATTGTTATCAATATCGGAGACGAGCACGCCCAAGCCGATCATAACGGGCGAGCTTTGATTTTGGGTTTGGTTATTTACGGTTGCGCCGATTGAGAACGACAGACCTTCGATTTTGTTTGCAGCGGAAACATCAATGTCGTTTTTAGCGTTGAGAGTGGCTTTATTGCCGACGGTGACTTTAGCGTCATTATCCTGCGCGAAGACGCCAACTGTAACACCTGTTCTAAAATATTCACCGTTAAAGATTTTAGAAAGAGTGGAGCCGCCAGCACCTTCTGGAATACTTGAGGAACCGGAACTTATCAAACTGCTTATCTTGTTTTTAGTCCATTTAGCAAAATTACTGGATAAAGAGTTTAAGAAGGTGGGACCGGGCACCTCTGTCCAGTCTTTCATAGGTTTAATTTCTCTGCCAGCGACAGAGTCGGTTTCCATTTCGTTTTCAATGGTGTTAGTGGCGTTTAAATTAATGCCGCCGTTTTTTGCGGTGATTGAACGATTTACATTGACATTGGCTGTTGAGTCGTAATCGGTTACATTGATTGCGGCACTAATTGCAGTGTCGTCATTTTTGCCGACAGATTTACTGCCTTCGGACGTGGCTTTTGTGGCGGCGGTGACTGAATTTGAAACTTCATTTTTAGTTGTAGCGGTCGCCTCGAAAGCTTTCATGTCAACATCTTTGTCGTCAACATTTTCTGTATAATCCTTGCCGCCGACTTCAATTTTATTGCCAGAATTGATATTGACTTCGGCTTTTGTTTCGCCGTCGATAATGCCGATTGCGATATAAACCGAATCTTCCTTGAGACCTTTTTCGGCGTCAGATTTTCCGACTACAGTTGAAGTTTCAGCGGTTGCGGAAAGTGAAGTTTCAGCCTTCGCGTTAATCGCCATTGTGCCTTCGGATTTCAATTTGCCGTCGATATTGACTGTAGCTTTATTGGTCGCGCTGATAACTGCAATACTGGTTGCGGGAAGCCAATCGGTTTTGGAAGTCGTACCTGATTTAACGGCGGGAGTTTTGGCTGTAATACTTACGGTGAGATTAGCGGTAGACGAAATATCCATATTGCCTAAGGAATGAATATCTGCGGTTTTACCAATATTGACGGTAGCGGAATTGTCTTTTTTAGCGAATTCGGCAGCGCAATCAATGCCGAGAACGCCCAAGAAAGCGTCCGCTATACCAGTTTGGCTGATAGCGTTAAACTTACTGCCTTCCGTAAATTTAATCTCAGAATCTGCATTGATTGAAACGTCGCCCGCTGATTTTATCTTTCCGTCAACGTTGATAGTCGCCTCGCGGGTAGTCTCTTTTTCCCATAATGTTGTAGAAGTACCTCCAGAGCCTCCGCCGCTATAGCCTTTAAAAAGTTTTTCAAGATTGGTTACAGTGTTATCGTCGGCAATATGTTCGGCGTGAGCGGTTAAGACTATGTCGCCGTCTTTATAGGAGGCGTCAAGCCCGCCAGTTATGCCCGAATCAACAAGAACTGTACCTTTTTTATCAGTGATATTAACGACCTTTGTAAAATCGACTGCTTCAAGGTCGCCGACTTTGTCCATGTTGGTGCGAAGGATAGCGTCCTTGCCAACGTCAATTTTGGTTGCGTAAAGATGAATGCCGCCCGGCGCGTTGATGACGCCTTGAATGTCAATGCCTTTGCTGGGGTCGTTGTTGTAGACGATACTATTCGGAGCGAGCGCGGTCATAATGGAGCTAGCACTGTTCTTTGTGCACAAATCATTGAAGTAACTGCTATCGACCGCTATACCCGTAAAAGCTCCCGCGTTGATAACGCCTGTTGCGCCGACTGCGATACCGTTCGGGCTGAGGAAGTACAAGTTCCCGCCGATTTTCCCGTCGCGCAGGGCGTTGACTGTCCCGTTGATACTGATTTTGTTCTCAACAAGATTTGCCACCGTTTGGAGCTTGCCGAATTGTATATTGGCTATATGCCCTGAATCCAAACTAAAATCTTTGAACTTATTAACGCCGACATTGGAATATTTTTCTTGGACTTTGATGTTGTAGACTTTATTAGTTGGCGTTAAAGCTTTACCGTCCTTATCCGTGATTGCCGCCTGCGCGGTAAACGGGCTTGAAAACAATAACGTCGCCGCCATTGCCCACATTGCTCGGCGTTTCTTTTGTAAGTACCTTAGAAATTTCAATTAAATCACCTCTGAAAAGCAATTAGGATTTAGGGGTCAGGATTTAGGGTTCAGGGGTCAGGATTTAGGGGTCAGAATTTAGGGTTCAGGGAAAAACCCTTTACCCCCGACACCTTTTCCCTTACCCCTTAATTAAAAGAACCCTGTAACTGAGAAATGCAACCTCGACGAATTTATATGTTGCCCTTCAAAATGTTTTTTGAGCGGAATTCCCCAAGTGAGACTTGCATTAATATGTTTAAGGTTGGCAGCTATACCCAAGCCCGTACTGCACAACGTCTTTTCATCAATGACGCTTTCGCCCGAAACGTAGCCGAAATCAAAGAACGGGAAAATTTTTAGGCGTTTGTCCTTAGTGACGGGTACTTGATATTCCAAACTTCCCGAAAAGCCCTTTTCGCCGCCGAGAAAACTTTCCTCATAGCCGCGAACACTGTTTGAGCCGCCGATATAATATCTGTCCGACGAACCGAGCGTTTTTTTAGACGTGATTTGTCCGTCGAGACGGAAATTAAAAGTTTGTGAGTTGCCGAATCTCTTTTGGTAGAAAGAATCGAATTTGTAAATGGCGGCGGAATTTCTTTCGCCTGCAATATCGTCGCGTCTTGAAAAGGATACGGAATGTTTGTGGTAGAAAACTTGATTGTCGCCGTAGTGAATGAAGGATATATACGGCGTCCAGCGGTTAATCTTATCGTCTACCCAGTGCGTTCTTTCGTCGGTCTTCGTGCCAAAGTCGGTTCGTGATTCCTGTCTAATGAATTGCAAGCCCGTTTCGTAGCGGCTGTACTGATTGACATAGAAAGGAACTCGAAATGCCGCGCTTATCGAATGCGCTTTACCTTTGACGCCCAAAGAAGACAGCTCGCCCTTTTTCTGTTCGCTGGTATTCGCGCTGTAGCCTAAATCAAGTTTCGTGCCGTGATGACCGATTGGCATTGTGTAGCCGAAATCCCAAGCCTTAGTCCCCGTGCTCATCAAATAATTCGCGTGAAGATTATCGCGCCGCCCCGTCAAACTGCGGTAGTTGTAAAAAATTCCTTCGCGCCATTTGCCGCTGGTTTCATAGCCTGCATTGTCGACGTAAAGCATAACCGATTGATTTTCAGGCTCGTAAATGACAATTTCATAATCGGTTTCGCCAAAATTTTGCCCCGCCTTCATAAGCAAACGGGCTTGAACGTCGCTCGTGCCGTTGAAGTGTTGCAACTTACGATTGAGCTGTCTGGTATTGGTGACTTCGCCGCTTTTTAAATCGAAAGTGTTGCGGATAAAACTTTCGCGAGTATGCTTGTTGCCCTCGATAGTGACATTGGCAGTCTTGCCCTCGACCAAACGGATTTGAACTTCGCCCGCATGAATCGTTTGCGGAGGCAGAAACGCCCGACACGTCAAAAATCCTTTTTCCTGATAAAGCATGTTGATTTTCTCGACAAGCTCGTAAAGATTTTGCAGTGTAACGGACTTGCCGAGATAATCTTGAGCAATGTTGTTTAATTCCTCTGCAGTCAAAATCTCCGAATCATCGAAGTTAATTTTCTGCAGTTGGAATTCGACAGTCGAAGTTTCTTCTTGCGAAGTCGTTTCGTCCTGATTCTCGACTTTGCTCCCTCGATTTTTTTCGTCTTCAGAAATTTGGTCGGCGATTCTCTGACGTTCCAATTCCTCACGCGCCCTTTGAAGTTGTGCGCCCGGGTCGTTCGCTCCTACGTCGGGAGCCGCGAAAACCGGTTGCACCAAATACATTAACGCCGCCAAATTTGTAACCGTTTTTAAAAACAAATGCCTCATAAATAAACATCACCTCTTATATTGAACTGTTCCCAATTATAACAGCTTTTTCTAGCTTGTGGGATAAATTTTTCTTTATCGTAACACAAGCCGCATTTAACATGTTATAATCAAAAAACCTTGTATAGCAAAGTCACAGCGGCTTTCTAAAAGGTAAAATCATAATAAACCGAATGGAGAACTGATTTTTATGAACAAAAACGCAGAGGCATTCAAAAAGTATCTCGACGAGAAAAAAATTGAGGTCTTCACGATTGAAGAGACGCCCGACGACGAGCAGGAAACGGCAGTCTTTCGTTCGCACATAATCGTTGCGGGTCAACAGCTCCCGACAATCGTCGTCACGGACAGAAGCATTTTCTCGGTT
>JAFYNH010000089.1 GCA_017549815.1 Selenomonadaceae bacterium | reverse complement strand
GGAGAATTCACTGCCATGAAACGACGTCTGTTTATTCAAACTGCCGCGGCGGGAGTCGCAGCCGCGTCTGCAACGATTACCAGCGCGGAAAACGCCGAAGCGGATCTCAGCCCGGTTGGGCTTGTCAACTTAACGCCGCAGATTAAAACGTCGCGCGTTGGGTTCGGAACAGGCGTTCACGCCGGCATGCGTCAAAGCAACATGCACCGCATGGGAAACGGCATCGGCGTCGAGAACATGCGGTACGCCTACGACTGCGGAATCCGGTTTTTTGACATGGCGGACTCGTACGGCACGCATCAGTTCGTCGCGGAAGCCCTCAAAGGCAAACCCCGCGACAGCTACACGTTAAGTACAAAAATCTGGTGCTATCCCGGCGGCGGCATTCCGGAAAAAGAACGGCTCCCAGCAGACCAGCTTATCGAACGATTTCTTAAAGAACTCAATACGGACTACATCGACCTGATCAATATACACTGCCTCATGTCGCCGGACTGGGTGGAACGATTCGAGTACCAGTTCGAACCGCTCGAAAAGCTTAAGAAGAGAGGACTCATTCGCGCTCACGGCGTTTCCTGTCACGCTCTTAACGCGGCGGAGATTGCGGCGAAACACCCCTGGGTCGATTCCATGCACCTGCGACTCAATACGGAACGGCAGCGAATGGACGGCGATTGGGATCAGAACGTCGCGGTTGCCAAAACCGCCAAAGAAAACGGCAAAGGCGTTATTATCATGAAAGTTCTCGGCGAGGGAACGATTAACACGCCCGAAGGACGCAAACGATCCACCATCGCCGTTACCAGAATGCCGTACAAAGACGTTATGATCGTCGGCTTTGAAGCCAAACAGCACATCGACGAATTCCTCGAAAACGTCGCAGAAGGTCTGAAGTTAGAGGCTAAAGAATAGAAAGCCCGGAAAGGCTCACGCAAAGTCCGCAAAGAAATGGAAGGCGGTAATGGAGTGAGCGAAGCGAACGGAATTACGCATTCGCCGATAGGCGAACAAAACATTTGTCCAGCGCATGCACACGGGTGAGGCAGCTCGCGGCAGTCCCCTGCCGCAAAAGAAACCTCACGCAAAGTTCGCAAAGTCCGCGAAGTTTTAAATAACGGACGCGAAGCGTTCAACTAGAACCGCGTAGGCGGTTCAATATTTCTAGCCGTGGGTTTTAACCCACGGGAAAAAGAACACGCTAAAAAGGTTATTTAGCGATTGGAATTAACGCAAAACAACAGGCTTAATCTGTGGGTATACAATTAGTATGCAATGCGGGAAAAAGTGATTTGGAAAATAAATCTTAGACCTCACGTTCAACCCTAGAAATTGCGTAAAGTTCTAGTCTAATCGTTATATCGTTTTTTCAATACATATTTCATAAGGTACTAATTTACTGGATGTTCCTAATAAAAAATTACGCCGGGGCTTTACAAAAAATATATAATTGTTATAATAATTATTGTTTTACATGAAAATAATAATAATTTATATTTAATAGCTTTTGGGGTGGTAAAAATATTTTAAACCGATTCAATAGCATTTTACACTAAATTACAAATGTTGATTTCTTGTAATCATTTTTATGTAAATATCCAATATAGGAAGATTTTAAAACATTTTGTTTTATGTGGATAGATTAACAGTGTCATTTTTTAGTGGAGGTTAAAATGAACGACATTAGAAACGTTCTCGAATTCCTTGTTAGTCGAGAGTTTGTTGTAACTGAACATGCAGAAAACGCTTATAGTATTCCTAAAGAGCAGTTGTGGATTACGCCTTTTGAAGAAACTTTTAAATTGTTAGACGCATGTGGCTTTGTTAAATACAAAGACCTTTTTTCTGATGAATGCTATTGTTATGGGATTACAACGGATGGTAAGAAATTCCTTGAAATCTTGCGACAAATGTATCCAGAGTTTGACCCCAAATTTAACGTCTGATCAAATCAAAAGCGAAAATAGGATTGTATAATCTTACTGAAACTTAATACTCAATTTTTTGAGTTTAATCGCCCTTATTGTAACATTTTATGTTGATTCAATAAGGGCTGGTAAAATCTATTCTTGCGGAATAATTACTCTAAAACCAATTCCTTTAGTACAATATGCACGTATCGGAATTGATTCTCGATATGCAGAACGACAATATTTGGGTCTATTAAACCATGAACCACCACGTACCAAAGGTTTATTTCCACATCCTATTGGATCAATCTTTGAATCTTGTTCGGTATAAGATTGATATCTATCGGAACATAATTCCCATACATTTCCGATCATATCATAAATTCCCCAAGCATTTGGTTCTTTTTTTCCCACAGGATGGGCACTACTTAGACTATTATCTTCAAACCATGCAATAGAATCAAGCGATGGGACAGCATTATCACCTTTAATATTGTATAAAGATGTTGTTGAACCCGCGCGACATGCATATTCCCATTGTGCTTCAGTCGGTAATTGAATATTTAACCCTAATTTTTGACATTCATCACAAAATTGTTGACATTCTAATAAACTAACCCAATAAATAGGGTAATTGTCTCCTACTCCATATACAATTGAAGATACTTTAGTGTTTGATGAATATCCTAAATAATCGCTAATTGTTGTATTAAAAAAACGCCCAGGAAAACTATAATATGTTTTATTATTGAGCATTCTTTGTGCTTGATCTGTAACAGTTCTCCCCATGATAGCTTTCCATTGTTTTTGAGTAACCTCCGTTTCTAATACCCAAAAACCTTTGGTAAGAGTAACTTGATGTTGATATTCATCATTATCTCGTTCTTGTTCTCTTACGGGCGATCCCATCATAAATGTTCCTGCCGGACACCACCTAAAGGCAAATTCAACGCCATTGATTATTTCAACTTTTTGTCGTCCGGGAATCCTATCGAGTACCTCTTGAGCTTCTGAAAAACCTCCTTTAATAGCGTGCGTAAGGTAAATGGCAGCCCAATTATTCTTTTTTTCAGTTCCAACTCCTTCAAAATAGCAGACACCAAGATGATAATATGCTTCTGCAATCTCTCCATTTATTGCTGATTTTTTGAGCCATATAACTGCTTCTTCAGGATTCTTTTCGACACCAATACCTTTTAATAAACAAAGAGCACGTAAATATTGAGCCTCATGATGATTCTCATTTGAAGCTTTTACAAGCCATTCAAATGCTTGTTTATCGTTTTCCGTTGATTCATCATTTAATAATAATTGAGCGTAATTAAACATCGCTTGAACGTCATCTGATTCCGCTTTTTTCAATAATTTATTCTTACGCGTATCGACAAATTGAAAGGTAATTCTCGCTCCACGATTGGGCGTTTCTGCAAGCAATGGTTTGAGGGCATTGACTTTTTGTTCAATCCTACCTTGAAATCGACGATATTGAATCTTCCAGTCTGTAGTTTCGTCCAGTTCAAAAGGCGTATTGCAAACACGAACAAGAACGTCGTCTTTCATTTCAAATAGAATTCGGGAATCGTCGTTGTTTTCAGAACAAACGGCATCATTTATAACTTCAAATGCTTCTTTAAGAGTTACGGGATTCTTTTTATACCAGTTTATATACCATAGTTTGGATTCGCCCTGCATTACCAATTCAATGGTAAAATAATCGCCCGATGGTAACGATTCCTGAATAGCGTCCTCAATCGGTTCTCTTACATTTGGATTTGATTGAATAATTAATTGCCCACCTTCAATTTTAATTTTAGGGCGTTTTTTCAGAATCTCCATTTTTGCAGTATCGTCTATTGGCATTTCAAACTGACATGGAATAGTTCGTTTTGCAGCAATGGTAAAATTGGGTTCAATCGGTTTCGCATAGCCTAAGTGACTACTTCCACAATAAACTGGTACAAAATTATTTGACTGAGGAGAAAAAAATAATCGATGTGATGTGTGATTTGTGAAATCGACTGTGAAAACCAGCTTTAAATCGCTAATCGTAACTTGTTGAGCCTGTGCAACCGTTGTACTAAACGCTTTAGAAATGCTTTCTTTTTCTATTGCTGTCCACTCATCTGACGATTCATTTGTATCTTTAGATTTATTAGTGTAATTTCCTTCGATAAACGCTGACGCTTTAGCCTTTGTTCCAGTTAAGCCAAAAAGTGTAAAAGGATTAGTCGTCAAACCAAAGCTGGCGTCAACACCTCCACCAACAGAAAAACTGGTTCCAGATTCATTCGTAGTACGGTTCATTTCTGTTTGAATTCTTTGAGTGGACCCAGACGTCGATTCATCGTATAAGGACGTTGACTTTTCCTCTTTTGTCGCGCCTGCTGTTACCGTCCAAACTACGCGAACGGAATTGACGGACCATGATAACGGCGGTTGAACGAGAATATCCGAATCTTGCCCCAAGGCAACAACCGATGTTACGACAAATGAAACAACAGCCAAAATTGAAACGACGAAAAATCTTAAAGTGTTTTGCATGGTTATGTAAAGGTGAAAAATGTTACTGTTTTTCTCAAGATGATAATATTATATAACATGATTAGGATTTTTGCAAGTAGTCCCACTCAAAAACGAAAAGATTTTTCTGTTTTATCAAGTTTGTGGTGATTGGTAGAATAAAAACAGCTTTAGCAGAAAATTCGCGAAAGTCCAATAACTAGAATAAGTTATATAGATATTATTAAAAACCTCGTAAACGATTGAATATCGGTTACAACGTTGGTTGAACCGCTGACGCGGTTCCCCGTTTTTTTGTAATCTATTCCGTGGGTTGAAACCCACGGCTATTAACAGTGAACCGCTAACGCGGTTCTAGTTGAACGCTTCGCGTCGGTATTTTTAAAACTTCGCGAACTTTGCGGACTTTGCGTGAGGTTTTCTTTCGACGGATAATATCCGCGATCCAGAAAGGTTTTCGGCTGCGTCATTTTGGTATGTACGCTTCCGACGTTTTGTTCGCCGTTACGTTCGCTTCGCTCACACCCACGGGTTAACACCCGTGGCTCGCCTAAGCGTAATTCCGCTCCCGATGGTCGCTTCATTACCGCCTTTCATTTCTTTGCGTGAGATTTTCTTTTGCGGGCGATACGCCCGCGAACCGGGCTGAACAGAGATTTTCCGTTACAATAACAAAGGCGCCCGAGACAGGCGCCATCTAGGGAAGTTTTTCGGCTGCGTCAATTTGGTATGCAACGTCAAGCAAAGCGTAACTTCGTTCGCTTCGCTCTCTCCGTTACCGCCTTTCATTTCTTGCTTTCTTCGCGAACGTCCTCCGCACCTCCGCGTCTCCGCGTGAGCCTTTTCTGTTCGCTTCGCTCACACCCACGGGTTTACACCCGTGGATCGCCTAAGCGTAATTCCGCTCGCTGCGCTCGCTTCATTGCCGCCTTTCATTGCTTTGCGTGAAAATCCTTCGGTATTTATATACAAAAACAGGGAATAGAGATTGACCTCTATTCCCTGTTTACTTAATACCGAAATCTTATTTCAGATATTCAACCCAGATGTTGCGGTACTGGACGTGGTTTCCGTGTCCCTGGCAGTAGACGCCGCGGGCTTCTCCCTGCTTGGGTTCGCCTTTTCTGCCCGGCGTGTTGGACTTGAGTTCCAGGTCTTTGTAAATTTCCTGACCGTTCTGTTTGATTGTAACGCGAGCGTTTTCGACTTTCTGTCCGTCCGCCCATTTGGCTGGCGTGAAGTAGATGTCGTACGCTTGCCAGGTCAGCGGAGGTCGGCAGGCGTTGAACGCCGGCGCTGCTGCCTGATAAATGCCGCCGCATTCGTTGTTGAGTCCCTTCAAGCCAAAGCTGTCCAGAACCTGGCATTCGTACGCTTCGGCAATGTAAACGCCGCTGTTGGAACGTCCCTGACCGCGATCGTACGGACGGAACGTGGTGAGGAATTCAATGTGAAGATGATACGGCGTGTCAGCTTCAAAGGTATTGGTGGTGAACTCCGCCCAAACCGTTCCGTCTTCTTCGTTGAGCTTGTATCCGTCCTGAAGATTGACGGTCTTGCCGTCAAAGAGAACGGTCGCGCCTTCGGGGGCTTTTGCTCCCAAAGCCGGGTTGGGACGATCGACTTTGTAAGCCGTTCGGACGCCGCCTTGAGGATCGACGAAGTCAATCGTCTTTTTCTCGATGTCCAAAACCGCCTTGGAGCCGGCTTTATTCTCCGGAATCGGGAGCGTTTCGTCGCTCTGAGCCAGAATCTGGAATCCGGTGAACGGGGCTGTTACAACGTTGCCGTCGCGTTTGCCGGAATAGAACACCTTGACGCGTTTGGCAATCCAGCCTTCTCCGGGAAATCCGCCGGGATAGCCGACGAAATCAAACTGACCTTTGCCCAGCGCGATAACCTGAACGGCGAATCGCATGTCGCCTTTCTGATACAGGTATTCGCCCTGCGCCTGATAGTCCGCCCAGTCGTCGGCGCTCTGCTGTTCAATCTGCTGTAGACTGGTGTATTCCTGAGCGTTAACAGCCGCAAACGCGAACATCGCCGCGGCAAACGCAATCGCAAAACAAAATCGTTTCATAGTAGTAGGTCCTTTCGTTGGAATAAGGGGTTAGGGAGTAGGGAATAGTATTTAGTGCTTAGTGCTTAGTACGCAAAGCGCTCCCCTCACTATGCACTATGCACTACGCACTACGCACTATGCACTAGGCGCTAGGCACTAAGCGCTACGCGCTATTTCTTCTCCTCTTTCTTCTCACGTAATTTTCTGTAGTTGATTCCCATGATCGACAGGTCGCCGTCGTGTTTTTTGGATGTAACGGACGAGCATTTCTGGGGTTGGAAAACGACGGACGTCTGACCGGCGTGAATAACCGCTTCAAATCCGTTGTCGAACGTAAATTTGACGTCTTCTTTCGCCGGGGCGG
>JAFYNH010000088.1 GCA_017549815.1 Selenomonadaceae bacterium | reverse complement strand
GAGTTCGTCTGACTCGCTATTGTGTTTCCGCACATTTAGCATTTGTATTGTTCAGTTTTCAAGGAGCCCCGTGAATCAAGCTTGCTTAATATACACCCACAAACCCCCTTTGTCAATACCCTCTACAAAAAATTTTTTCAACCTAACTTTCCCATGATAACGCCATTCTCTTAACCTTCCCTTAATTTCCCTAAAAAATTTTTCTCCGCAAGCCTATTTTTTTTCCGCCGTAAACGACCAAATTTTTATCTTCGGCGAGACTCTCCGAGCCGTTCAAAAATGAATAATCAGCCGCGTCGCTCTGAATAATCGCGTCAAGTTCATTGCCCGTTGAAAAATCATCTTCGCCTAAGAACCACATTGAATCAGCGTCATTAGATTTTTCTCTGGAATAAATTTTAGACGTTCTGCCATTTTCGTCGTAATAAGTTACGTTTGTTTTGACAGCACCGTCAAGGCTTATCTTTCCCTTGCCGACCGTAAAAATAACCGTATCGCCCTTAACACTGACATTATCCACCGTGCCAGATTTAATGCTGATTATATCTTCCGTCGCGTAGCCATAAATGACATCATTGCCGTCGCCCTTGCTGTAAAGGAACACGTCCGCTTTATCGCCGCCTTGAAACGTGTCATTGCCCGTGCCGCCTATAAATGTATTTTTGCCAGAACCGCCCAATATTATATTCGCCTTGTCGTTGCCCGTGATTTTAAGATTATGAGTAACTTCCGAACCGTCAATCGAATGAATATTTTCGCCAAAGTTCACGGCGTCAAAACTGTCCTTCCAATAGTTTTTAGTAATGACGGCAGTCGTTTTCTTTTCATTTATAGAAACAGTTTGCTCGCCGTCCTTATAATCATGCTCGATACCATTTTCAAAATAGGTTACGCCGATTTCATCTCTGACTGCATTTTTAACGGTGATTTTTTCTTTGCCGACCGTCAAGATAACGTCTCTATTTTTAGTCGAAGCTTTAACGGCAGAATCGGAGCCGATTTTGATAATATCCTCCGCCTTGTAATCGGTTATAACGTCGTTACCGTCGCCGTTGTAATGGAGAAAAATATCTGCACCGTCGCCGCCCGTCAAGGTGTCGTTGCCTTCGTAGCCGTCAATCGTGTCCGCGCCTTTGCTACCAATTATGTAATTCGCATTTTCGTTGCCCGTAATTTTGATAGCTTTCTTAACGGCGGAGGCGTTAATCGTCACAATATCATCGCCGCCATTAACCGTTGTAATATCGAATTCCTTTTCAGCGTAGGAACTCAAAAGAGTAATGCCCGCTCCTTTAATCGTGTAAGGCTCGGAACTTGCCGGGACTGTCGAATAAGTTTTTGTACCGCTTTCGTCGGTGTAGCTGAAAGTTTTATCAGCCGCGCCCTTGACAGTGATTTTCCCTTTACCGACCGTAAATATAACGTCGTTGCCGCTTGTCGAAGTTGCCGCCGTGCCCTTTGCTATCTTAAGCGTATCATTTTCATCAAAGCCGCTAATCGTGTCGGAGCCGTCGCCAGAATTATAGACGATGACATTATTTTTAGCGGCGGAGCTTAGACTTATAAAGTCGTTTCCTTTGCCGCCTTTTATGGAAAGGTTTGAGCCGCTACTCGTTATTGAATCTTTATTCTTACTGCCCGTTATAGAAGTGTTTTTATAATCGCCATTTGCGAAGTTGAAGCCGTAACTGCCGCTGACTGTTACTTTGTTCCCGCTCAAATTTGCTTTCGTCAGCGTAATAACTTTGCCTTTAACAGTCGGCTTGACGTTAGATTTAATGCCGTTGATAGTCGCAAGGGTCGAGGCGGCTTTTGCTTTCGAGTAAGTAATAGAATTGTTAGCGAGAGTATAACCCGCCGTCGTCCCAGAGCTTTTATAAGTGGCTTTAGTGCCGTCATGTGTCCAATTAGCATCTGTCGGTTTTGAAGTCGGGACGCCGTCGGCGAGTTTCAAAGTGTAGCCGTCGCTGATAGTTACCTTCTTTTGATTGAGCGAACTCGCCCCGACCGTGACAACTTTACCGCTTAATGAAATGCCGTCGAGAGATTTAACGCCGCTGACCGTCGCTAAGATTTTGCTTGACGTTCCGTAAGTTGCCGTTGTGCCGTTCAAAGTCCATTTATTTTTTTCAGCAACAGTTTCATCGCCGACAATATTGATAGCCGACAAGCTCGCCGCGCCCACTAGTGTTATCTTGCCTTCTCCGACCGTCACGATAATGTTAGAGCCACTCTTTTTAGTCGAGTAGGAGCTACCCGCAATGCTTAGCGTCGAGTCTGCCATAAAGCCGTAAAGTTTATCATTGCCGTCGCCCGAACTGTACTTGAACAAAACATTTGAACCACCATCACCATTATACAGAGTGTTTTTCTCGAGGTTCCACTTGTTGTAAATAATGTCATTACCTTCGCCGCCTGAGATTGTAACTTTCGAGTAGTAGTTAATGATAGAATCGTTGCCCGTATCTCCCGCGATTGTCACGTAAGAGAAACCGTCGGTGCCAATGGAATTTTCGAAGATTGCTACGCTACGGACATCATTAGTGTAAATTAAATCGTTACCGTCGCCTCCGTCTATTTTCACTGAGGATCCTTGTCTGTTGTTAATGAAATCATTGCCTTCGCCGCCGTATATTGAGGTGTTCCCAGTTATGTTGCTAATGGAGTCATTGCCCGTTCCACCGTCGATTGTCACTGATTCAGTGTATCGATTGTCAATGTCATCATCGCCCTCGCCGCCTGCTATTGCGACACTAAGACCTTCGTTGTAAATTTTATCGTTACCTTTTCCACCGCTGATTGTCACAGAACCGCCGATGTTATAAACATAATCATTGCCTGCACTGCCGACGACCGAAAGTGATTCTCTGAAAATGTAAATGTTGTCGGCGGCAGTCAGCTTGATAGTTTTGCGAGCAAGGTCAATGGCTTTTTTGTTAATGTGAATCTTGTCAGCAGTGGCATAGGCATTTTTCAACGTGATAGCCTCCGCGCCGACTTTGACGAGAACATCATAGCCGCTCGCTTGGGTTGTGTAGGAGCTACCCGAAATGCTCAGTGTATCGTCATTGTTAAAGCCAACTACGGTATCGTTACCATCGCCGGAGCTGTATTTGACTAAATTATTTTTAGCATCGTCTCCAAGATAAATAGAATCGTTGCCCGTGCCGCCTGACAAAATGACGTGCCAATCGTGACTCGTTATTGAATCGTTGCCCTCGTCACCTGAGATTGAAGAGAAAGAACCGAGATTGGAAATGAAATCATCGCCCGCGCCGCCGTTAATCGAAACGTCATTTCCGATATTATGAATTTGGTCGTTTCCTTTGCCGCAGTCGATTGTAACGTACGAGCTCCAATTAGCAATGGAATCCTTTCCTGCACTGGTATTTATTGCGCAATGCTTGCCCGAGTTATTAACATAATCATTGCCCGCGCCCGTGTCGATTGTCACGTTGGTGCCTTCGTTGTAAATTGAATCGTCGCCGCTGGTGCTGCTCAACAGCGTGTTGGAGAGTGTGCTGTTAATATTCATAAAATCATCTCCTTATTCAAAGTACCAGCCGAAAATATTTCTGATTTTGACCTTGAAATCGTCCAAAACCGTAACGGGAATTTCCATTTCAATTTTAGCGCGTTCGTCTTCGGGCAGTCTCAGTAATTCGTCGTCGCTATAGTTAAAATACACGTTGTCAAGCTCATATTTGCCGTCGCGAAGAAGATAGACTTGAACATTTTCGTTATACGGGTCGATAATCCAGTATTCGCGGACGCCGTTGCGCTCATAAGTATCTTTTTTAATGCTGACATCGCGTTTCATCGTCGATTTAGAAAAAATTTCAGCTACCATATCGGGCACGCCGTGAAGTGTAGAATCTTTGCTTTTAAAGAACGATTTGGCTTTCTCCGCGCTGACGAAGACAAAATCGGGCTTAAAAAGACTGCCGTCTGGAAAGTGAACGTCGAAATTGTCTGCAGTAGCCACGCCGAGCTTATTTATCCTCGCATAACTATTGATAATCGTAACCAAATTAGCCGTAACATTGACATGCCCCCAACCCGGACTCGGTGCCATAAATTTTTCGCCTCCGATAACTTCATAATCCTTGTAAAACTCGGCGTCATTGAGAATTTCAGCCATAAAAATCGCCTCCTTATTCAAAGTACCAGCCGAAAATATTTCTTATCTTGACTTTGAAACCATCCAAAACGGCAACGGGAATTTCCATTTCAATTTTAGCGCGTTCTTCTTCGGGCAGTCTCAGTAACTCGTCGTCGCTCCAGTTCTCATAATGCCCGTCGAGTTCATATTTGCCGTCGCGAAGGAGATATACGTCAATAGTTTCGCGCCAAGGGTCGATAATCCAATATTCCTTGACGCCGTTGCGTTCGTAAACGTCTTTTTTAATGCCGACATCGCGTTTCATGGTTGAACGAGAGAAAATCTCCGCGACCATATCGGGCACGCCGTGAAGGGTCATACTTTTATTATCGAAGAAACGTTTTGCTTTTTCCGCGCTGACAAAAGTAAAATCTGGTTGAAAAACATTGCCGTCTGGAAAGTGAACGTCGAAATTATCCGCAAAAGCCATACCGCGCCTGTTTATCCTCGCGTAACCATTGATAATTGTAACTAAATTAGCCGTAACATTAACATGACCAAAACCGGGACTAGGTGACATAACTTTTACCCCCTCAATAATCTCGTAGTCGTCGCGAACGTCATTTATAAGCATAAGAATCGCCTCCGAACAAAAATTTCTTACATTGTAAAATATTTTTCTTAAAAATGCAAAAGACAACCGCGAAATTTTATCGCTTGATTGACGGTTTTTATTTTGGTAACATACAATCATTCATGCATACGGAAAAATTTTTTGGAGGAATGATTAACATGAAAAAAGCACTGGCGGCGTTGATGTTGGCGGCAATGATGTTGTCGGTCGGTTGCGGCAATAACGCAATGGACGGCGCAAAAAAAGACGCTCAAGAGGCGGCGCAAAAAGTCGAGCAAAAAGCTGACGAAGTTAAGAAAGACGCAGAGGCTAAAGTCGACGAAGTTAAGGACGCGGCAAATCAAGCGGCTGACAATGCGGCGGCTAAAGCTGATGAAGTTAAGGACGCGGCAACCCAAGCAGCTGACAATGCGGCGGCTAAGGTCGACGAAGTCAAAGATGATGTATCCGAGAAATTGGACGACGTTACCGCCGAAATAACCCAGAATGTTGAAGGACGCACGGTCGCGCTCAATGGCATAATGCCCGGCACGTCGCTTGAAGATTTGGAAGCTACTTTTGGTTCGCCAGCTGATACACAAAGTGACGTTTTAACATTCGTCAACGGGCTCAAAGTCAAGCTCGACGACGCTAAGAAAGTTAAAGAAATTTCCACGACCGGTGCGGACTTCAATACGCCCGAAGGTATGTACGTCGGCGCGAGTGAATATCTGCTTAACGATTATTGCGGCATGGCGGATGCGGTTCGTCAAATCAGCGGCGGTGCCGAATACGAATACAACAGTGGCGATAAAAAATCCAAAGTCGTTTACAAGGCTCAAAACGGCATCATCACCGAAATAATTTGCTCGCTTAAATAAAATTTTTGTCACGAATCAAAAAGCCCCTCCGATTTGGGAAGGGCTGATTTTTTTGCTATAATCGAGAAAAATTTAAGGAGTAATCGGCATGATTTTATTAAAAATAATAATCGCGGCGATATTAACCTGCGCGGGCTCGCTGTGGATAGATAAACTTTATCGGACGAATTCGGAGCTTAGTTTTCCCGACGAAGTTGCAAGCCGCGCCCGATTCCGCAAGCCGATTTTATTTTGCGCATTGGCGATTTCAATTTACATGACGGAAAATTTATGGATAATCGCGGCGATTTTTTTACTCGTGCTGATGACAATGACGGACTTTGAACAATACATGCTCTTCGACGCAATGACATTGCCGCTAGCGATAATCGGCGCAGTTTACGCTTGGCAAATGAATTTAAATTTCCTCGACCACGTGGCAGCGGCAGTTATCGGCGGCGGAATTTTTTTGTTACTCGCTGTAATTTCCAAAGGCTCACTCGGCGGCGGCGACATAAAATTAATCGCGGCTTTGGGCTTGTGGCTCGGCTCCTTAAAACTTTTGAACGTCATACTTTACGGGACAATCGGCGGCGGAATTGCGGCTATCCTTATGATTCTTGCCCAAAAAAAGAACCGCAACAGCTATTTTGCTTACGGTCCTTATTTTGCAATCGCGGCGATTTATTTCCTTCTTCTGAAGTAAAGCTACGCGATAATCACGACGCTCACCGCAATGAATGCTAAGCTGAATTCGTGCCCGATTTCCAAGAGATATAGCCCGCGAACGTGTAGAACAGAAATTGCTTGAAGTTCACGCGAGCGAAACCTGCCGGTAAAGTTTAAAACAAATTACTGAATTGTATTTCTTACGAACTATAAAAAATTTTTTGATTTAGATTACGCAGGAACATTTTTTTACGTGAAGAAAGTTTTTTTCAACTGATATAAGTTATAAACGTCAATCAATGGTAGTTTAACATTTTTGGAGGTTTTAGAGATGATTAAGTCAAGATATTTTCCTGACAGTGCGAGATGTTTGGCTGAAGTTCCGAATGGCAATGATAAAATCGAAATTCCCGCCGACGTTTACGATAAAGTTGCCGACGAACTCTGTGCGAAGAAAAATTTTATTCTGCGCGGCGCATATCCTTACGAGGCTGTAAAAATTATCGCGCAGTCGAATCTCGTCAAGGCTCTCGAATTCGACACTGTGAGCAACGAAATTAAAACGTCAAGCACAGTCGGTATAACTGCTGAATTAGATTTTGCATTTGCCATTTGGAATTTTTACGATAAAGAATCGGCGATTGACCGCGTAATTCTTTCGCGACTGAAAGCGAGCGGAAAATTGCAAGAAATTTCATCGGACGGCATTGAAAAAAATCAAGACGAAGACGATTACACGAACGAACTCGAAGAAGTTGCGGAAGAGTTTGCAAAAAAGACTGGGGCTAAATCTGTAGGCTACTTTAAAGGCAAATTTCAATCAGACAAAACTATTGACATTGATTCGCCCGTGCAAATTTCCAGAGTGCCGCAGATTTTCCACAAGGTTAAAGATTTAACTGGCGACATGATTTCCTCGTTTTGGGATGAAATTCTTCTTGTCGCAAACAGCGCGGAAGACATCAAGGATTGTTATGACGGGCGTATTTCTAAAAAGCAACTCGCAAAAAATATGACAGTAACGGCGGCAGGCATGGCAGGCTATCCGGCAGGATATGCTATGGGTGTCGGAGTTGCCGCTATGTTTGGTGCGCCTGCAGTCATAGCCTTTGTTCCAGCGTTTTTAGTCGGCTACGGTTTCAAAAAGTCTTACAAAGCATTTGCCAAAGAGAAACTGGACGCTTTCATAAAAGATGATAGCGAAAAGATGAAAAAAATTTTTGATGAAGTTCAAGCCGAGATGCTGGCGGGAAAATTTTTGACGATCTATGAAATGGCAATATTTGAAGAGGCAAAACACGACGATATTAAAGACGAATGCTTAAAAGATATGTACTCTGCCGGAAAAAATGATTTTGAGCGGACGGAATGGGCACGTCAACATATTACGGAGCGGCTGAATGACATTTATCGGCAACGGACGGTTATTTTAATGCCCACTGCTCAGGATTGGGCGGACGGCTTGCGGCGTGTACAAGAAAAAATCGCACGCGGCGTAGATATTTCTGCCGAAATGAAATCCAAACGTGAAAAAGCTCTGTCGGAAATGCGGACTTTACTTGACAGAATTAAACTCAAGCCGTATCAACTAGGTGACGCTATGAAATTCATCAACTCCATAAAGGAAACTCAATACGAAATATCGAACACTCTTAGCGAAATTCAAGCCGATAATCAACGTCACGCAGAAATTCGCCAACAACAAAATGAGACGGAGGCGGCTCTGGATTCTGAACTTCAAAAACTTTCAGATTGGAGGTAATAAATTTGCCTGAATTAAACATCGTCAACACTCAAAATCTTTCTACGGAGACTATCGCGAAGATTGACACACAAGTCGACGCTTTTATCGCCAAGCACAAGGAAAACAGCGTCGAAATTAATCGCATAGTCTTTGACGGCACGGCGGCACTTGTCGCAGGTGACAATCTTGCGCAAAATATTGGTTCACAGGGGAAATTGAAACGTTTTTGGCGTCGATTTAACGGCGATAACGGTCGCACACAGGATACAATCAACGCTAACCTTATTGAAGCTCAATATGCCGCGCAAAAAATGATTCAGAAACTCGCCGAACAAAATCTTTTGACTTTCGAGCTTATCGCCGCTGTAAATAACAGTCTCAATGCTCAAATTGTGGAAGTCAACGACAAAATTATTGGCATTAAAAGCACGTTGGTTAATTTCGCAACAAATGTTCGCGATAAACAAAATAGCCTTAACGCTCAAATTCAAGATGTTCGCGATGAACAGAGCAATCTTAACGCTCAAATTCAAGATGTCCGCGATGAACAGAATAATCTTAACGCTCAAATTCAAGAAACAAACGCTAGAATAATAGAAATTAAAAGAGCGTTGGTGACTTTCTTCAGAAATGTCCGCTCAGATATAATAAATCTTAGTTTGCGTCTTGAAATTGTCGAGCGAAACGTTAAAATTTTGAACTGGCAAAATTCTATTGAATTTCAGGTGTATAGAGGCGTTGAATATCAAGACCTTGATGACATGACAAAAATTGTTTTAATTGTCCATGATTTTTTTGACATAACAAATGGAAAATGGAGCACGTCAGATTTATTACTGCTCAAGAAAGCAATGGCGACTATCGGACTCAATCCGAAGAGCAAAATCAGTTATGAAAAGTTTGTTAAGCACATAAGAGCAAACCATAGACTTTACATGATATTATTTGGAAGATATTCTGGATTTGGAAGATATGTCGGTTTTGCTACTGAATACGAGGCAATTGCGTTTAGTCTGAACAAAATGAATCGTCTCGAGACGGAGGAAAACTATATCGTTCACATGGTGAATAATTCTCTCGCGAAAAATGGTATAAATATTTCCAACGAGGATATTATCTTCCAATTGACAGACGAATTTGTAGCGCAGAAAATTGATTTTCACTTGTCAGCCGAAGTCAGCAACTATGAATTGATATTGGAGCTTCTCTGTAATTTTGTTCAATGGAATTATGTGAAATCTTTAAAAAAACGCGGTGATACTTATTATAAGCAAGGAAAATACGAGCAAGCCATCCAAGAATACGACAAAGCAATAGAACTTAATCCGAATTATATCAATGCTTACATCAATCGTAGCTTTGCTTATGGTGAATTAGGAGAATATCGTCTTTCTATTATAGATAATAAAAAAGTAACCGAACTGTTAGAACTCGATTATTATCTCTGTGACTAAACGAAAAAATTATGTACTATAGCAAATTTCTCCAATGAAAAAAGCCTCGACTACTTGTCGGGGCGATTTTTTTATTATTTTTTTGAGTTTTTAAGTTCTAGGCGACGTTTACGCTTACGATTGGCAAGTTCTTTCTGAATATCGATTTGGCAACGGCGATTCCACTCTGCAATTCGTTCGTCGCGGTTAGAATTATTCATGACGAGATAGGGATTAGCCATAAAATCGGAATACTCGACGAATTTTAGCTCTTGAATAAGCAAATTATCCTTCAACCACTTAATAGAATTGAAAAAAGAGCTGCGTTTGAGTTGAAGAGCGAAAGCAAGTTCACTTTTAGCGATTTTGAAACCGCGAATGCCGTCATCAGGCTGATTGAGGGCGATATAGAGGAAAATTTTGTAGATGAACGGGTTAGGAGCGTCGTTTAGGATTTTCCAAATCCGTTTTTCGATAGTAATCAAGATAAAACCTCCTTTGAAAGCTATTTTAGCAGTTTGAAGTCTGATTTTGAAGAGCGAATGACAAAATCCACATGAATGGATTTTCAACGATTGAGTTCTGAGATGCGTCAAAATCAAAAACCGACAGGTCAAAGCGACTTGTCGGTTAAATTTATGTTCTTATTTCAAGTTACGTTTACGATGTCTGAAGTAAAGCCAAGCGATTACTACAACGCTGATAGTTATGAACGCCGCGCTGAACTTGTGCCCGAGTTCCAATAAATATTCCCAGTTATCGCCGAGTAAAAGTCCGCCCCATAAGATTAAAGCCGTCCAAGGGAGCGAGCCGGCGAACGTGTAGAATAAAAATTGCTTGAAGTTCACGCGAGCGAATCCCGCCGGTAATGATATAAACGTCCTTATAACGGGTAGCATTCGGCTGAAAAATACTGCGCGGATTCCATATTTATCAAACCAATTCTGCGCAAGGTCGACGTGCGACTTTTTTATGAAGAAATATTTCCCGTATTTGTCGACAAATTTTCTGCCGCCCGTCGCTCCGACAACGTAAGCAAAGATTGAACCCGCCATGCCGCCAATCATGCCCGCAATCATCGCGCCCGTAAAAGTCATACGCTCCGCGCTGACCAAGTAGCCCGCAAAGCCTAAAATCAATTCGCTCGGAACAGGAATACACGCATTTTCCATAGCCATTAAAATCGCAACGGCTAAATATCCCCACGAGTCGATAAAGGTTAGAAAAGCTTGCGAAATTTGCTCCATGCCTTAAAAGTCCTTGAATTCTTCGCCGTAGCCGTAATGTTCGATAACGTAATCCAAATCCTTATCGCCGCGTCCGCTCAAGTTCACGAGGATTGAACCTTTGCCCATTTCCTTAGCGCGACGCATTGCATAAGCAACGGCATGAGAACTTTCAAGCGCAGGGATAATGCCTTCGTAGCGACTGAGTTTAAAGAAAGCGTCGACAGCCTCTTTATCGGTAGCAACGTCGTAATTGACGCGCCCGACTTCGCGCAAAAATGCATGTTCCGGACCGACGCTGGGATAATCGAGACCGCTGGCGATTGAATAGACAGGCGCGGGTTCGCCGTCAGAATTTTTAAGCATAATGCTATCGAAACCGTGCATAACGCCTTCCGTGCCGTAAGTCATAGACGCCGCATGATCGCCGAGTTTATCACTGCGACCGAGCGGTTCGACGCCGACAATTTCGACAGGGTCATTGATAAACGGCAGGAAGAATCCGATTGAATTGGAGCCGCCGCCTACGCAAGCAGTTATGACATCGGGCAGGAAACCCATCATTTCTTTGAATTGTTCGCGAGCCTCTTCGCCGACGATAAATTGAAAATCGCGAACCATCATCGGGAAGGGGTGAGGACCGACCGCAGAGCCGATACAATAAATCGTGTCCTTGTAATTCTGCAGATAATCTTCAAAGGCGGCGTCGACTGCCTCTTTTAAAGTTTTAAGCCCTGTCGAAACGGGTACGACTTTCGCGCCGAGAATTTTCATGCGGGCGACGTTGGGGGCTTGCTTAGCAATGTCGACTTCGCCCATATAAATTGTACAATCAAGTCCGAAGAAAGCGGCGGCAGTTGCGAGGGCGACGCCGTGTTGACCTGCGCCCGTCTCGGCGATTATGCGTTTCTTGCCCATGAATTTTGCCAAAAGTCCTTCGCCCATGCAGTGATTGAGCTTGTGCGCACCCGTGTGATTCAAATCTTCGCGCTTGAGATAAATTTGGCAGTTGCCGATTTTGCGGCTGAGTTTTTCGCAATGATAAACGGGCGTCGGGCGACCTTGAAATTCTTTACGAATGCGGCGAAGTTCATTAATAAACTGCGACGAGTGGCAAATCGTCAAATAAGCCTGTGTAATTTCTTCCATAGCGGGGACGAGTTGCGGGGGCAAATACGCACCGCCGAAACGTCCAAAGCGTCCGTCTTCCGTAGGATATTTTTTCAAGTACGTTGAGTAATCCAATTTTAAAACCTCCAAATAGAAAATACCCCGCATTATTCGGCGCGGGGTAAATTAATTCCTTTTTGTATATCAAATTTTAATTCTGACTGTGATTTTCGTATTGGGTCGACATTCAAAGTCGCGCTCGGCGGGCAGAGAAATTTTTATGATGAACTTATCGTTAGGCTTAGGCTGATTCTCTGTTCCGTCAAGCATTTTAGGCGGCGCGGGAGTTTCTTCCGTAGGTTGAGGAGTTTCTTCGGGCGCAGGAGTCGCGGCGGGTTGTTCGGGATTGTCGATAACTTCAGTTTCCGCCTCGACGATTTGAGGATTTTCTCTGAACTCATCGAGTATCGAACGGATTTTTTCTTCGGGCGAATCAATCTGCGCGGGCGGCGTTTCGACTTCGGGCTGTGGATTTTCTTCTGCGGTCGGATTGTCGCTTATTAAAGACGCGGGCGCATTTTCGGTAGTCGGAATTTCGGGCAATTCAATAGTCGGCTGTTCTTCGACAGGCTCTTGAACATTCGGCTTGATTTTCTCAATAACCGTTCCGAAAAATTCTTTACCGTCAATCGTATAGCTGACGAGTTTGCCGAGCGGAATTTTATTAAAAATTTCCTCCGAAACTTCCGCCTCAATCCAGAGTTCGCGACTGTCGCCGATTTTGGAAACGCTATCACCGGCAACCAATTCATCTTCGACTTCGACGCCGTAATAAATCGTTCCACTAACAGGCGCAATAACGTCAGTTTCACGAGCTTCTTGTCTTGCGACGTTCAAAGAAAGTTCCGCTTGCTGAATAGCCTGCGCGGCTCCCGCCAAAACTTCTGGCGGCGTCGGTCTGAATTCTTCTACATATTCCGTATAATATTCGATAATCGGCGTGGACGCGGCGGAAGATTCATAAGTTGCAACTGATGACTGCGACTCGGCAAGCGCACTTTCATAGGCTCGGCGGGCGGCGTCCCTTTGTACCGCGCTGACGGCTCCCATATCGAAAAGTTCAGCCATGCGATTTGCCCGCTCTTCCAATGCCGCCAAATTGCCCGACGGTGCCGCTGGCGAATAATGAACTGTCGGCGGCGCGGGCTGATAAACTACCCTTTCGCGCTGGACGGGTACCATTACCGTTTGTCCCGCTTGAAGGGTTGCGTAGTTGTCTTTGGCAAGCTGAACCGTTTCTTCCAACTGATGAATTTCTTCTTCGGTTATGGCGACTTCCAAACGCGCAATCACGTCGCCAACTTTAACTTCCGCGCCGTCTTCAAATAAAAGTTCGCTGACTTTGCCGTTCGCCAAGACGCGCACAGAAACCATAGTTCCCGCAACTTTGGCGTCGTCAATCTGAATAATTTTGTCGCTGTGCCAATATTTATATTCGCCGTAACCAATAATCGACGCCAAACCCAGCACGATGATTAATCCGAATCGAATATAATTCTTAACCTTGTCTGTTATATCTGTACTTTGCATTCTATCTGCTCCGATAATCTCAAAATTTGCGCCGCTATTCTACAACACGCAAAAAAAATTTTCCACAACCCGCGCAGATTGCAGAAAAAATTTTCTGTAGGATAGTTTCGATTGACGACCCGAAATATTAAATCTTGATGAATTTTATGATTTGCTTTATATGCCCAAAGCTTTTATAATTTATAGACTGGACTACGAAAAAAAAATTCTACAGCGACGAACAGGAGGCGAATCATTGGCAAATAGAAATGACGAGCAAAAAATTTTTGGAGAAACAATAATAGTTACGGCAAACGGCGTTCACATTCAGGCGAAGAGCGCAGGACAACAAAATTATATCGAGACAATGCGGCGACACGTCGTAACTTTCGGCGTAGGAGTCGCGGGCACGGGTAAAACATTCTTGGCAGTAGCATTGGCGGCTTATTATCTGCGCGTCAAAGAAGTTCGGAAAATAATTTTAACGCGCCCTGCAGTCGAGGCGGGCGAACGACTTGGCTTTTTACCGGGCGACATGACGGAGAAATTAGACCCGTACTTACGACCGCTTTACGATGCCTTGAAGGAAATTTTGGGCTTTGACTTGTATCAAAAATTTTCAAGTCGGGGCGTGATAGAAATTGCTCCGTTGGCGTATATGCGCGGGCGAACTTTGAGCGACGCCTTCATAATTTTAGACGAGGCGCAAAATACCACGTCTAATCAAATGAAAATGTTCTTGACGCGCTTAGGATTCGGCTCGCGAATGGTCGTTACGGGCGACTTGAGCCAAATTGACTTGCCACGCGGCGTAACGTCGGGACTTGTCGAGGCGGTAGAAATTTTAAAGAACGTCAAAGGCGTCGGCATTGCGGAGCTGAATTCGTCAGACGTGGTGCGGCATGAAGTCGTTTCGCGAATCATTAACGCCTATGAAAACCGAGTATAAAAATTTTCTCGACGAGCGTCGGGGCTTTTTTTATTTCTTGACATGACGGCGCGGGCAGTGTAATTTAGCAGAAAAATTTTTGAGGTGACAATTTGAATACGACGATTAGTTTTGAACCAGAGACTTTGACGGTTGAGGATAAAATTTTTGAAGAAATTATGCGGGCGGCTGATGTCGTCGGCGAACTTTACGGCGTGGAAAATTCCGAACTTAGTATAACTTTGACGGACGACGAACATATTCACGCGCTGAATAAAAAATTTCGCGGCGTCGACAGAGCGACTGATGTTTTATCATTCGCCTTTCGTGAGAGCGACGAACCCGAAGTTATCGGCGCAGAGTTTGAAGTTTTAGGCGACGTAATAATTTCTTTGGAGCGTGCAAAAGTTCAAGCGGAAGAATTCGGGCATTCATTCCTGCGCGAAGTAATTTTTTTGGAAGTGCACGGACTTTTACATTTGCTGGGCTACGACCACATTGCCGACGACGAACGGCAGGAAATGGAGACCGAGCAAAAATTTATCATGGACAAGCTTAAAATTTTTAGGGAGTGAAATTTTTGTACATAATCGGATTGACGGGCGGCATCTCGTGCGGGAAATCGTCTATTGCAGAATCATTAAGACGTAGCTGTAAGGCGGTAACTCTCGACATTGACACGGTAACGCATTGGCTAAGCGAGCCGGGCGGCGAACTTTTTAAAATTTACGTGCGGCATTTCGGCGAGAAAATCATTACGAACAAGGGCTTTTTAAACAAAAAATTAATCGGCGAAATAATTTTCAACAACCCCGACGAACGCAAATGGATTAATTCTGTGGCGCACCCGATACTTTTAAATTATGCGCGACAATTTTTAGTTGACTGTTGCGAGGCGGGCGCGGGGCTTGTCATATTAGAAGTACCGCTTTTATTCGAGGCGGGCTGGGAACATTTATTCGACGAAATTTGGGCAGTCTACACGAAACGGCAACTGCAAATCAGACGGCTCATGAGTCGCGACAGATTGACTAGGGAAGAGGCATTGGCGCGAATAAATGCGCAGATGACACGCGAGGAAATTTGCTCCCGCGCAGATGTCGTAATCAGAAATGTAAAAGGTTATGCCGATAATCGCCGTCAAATCTTCGCGGCACTCAGGGGCAGAAAATTCTAGCGTTTTGAAGGAAAATTTTCACTGCGAACAGAATCAAGTTATAAACTCATTTCTGGAGGAATAAACATGAATAAAAGTTTCAAAATGAAAGTAGGCGCAGGAATTGCCGCGCTTGCTGTTTTCGTTACGGGCGGCGGCTATTACTATTTTCATGCGCGTTCCGAAGAACCAGCCACAGCGATAAAGGCGGTTACGCGCTCAATCGAAAAACACGACGTTAAAGCGTTTCACAAGGCGGTTAATGTCGACACGTTGCTTGATTCGGGCTATGCGGGCTTTGTCGACGGGCTGATTTTGTTCGATAACACAATGACGCCCGACGCTAAAGAGGCGATTAAAACTTTTACGGGAATGCTCCGCGCTCCGCTTATGCTTAGCATGAAGTCGGCGATTGATTCCTACGTTGCGACGGGCGACCCGAATTTAAAAGAAAATGTAGGCGTTACCGAAATTCTTCAACGGACGGGACTCAACGACATTGAAGTTCGTAGCGTGCAAAATATTCAGCTCAGAGACGCGAACAGAGACGAAGCCTTTGCCGACGTTATAATTTTCCAACCAGAACTCGGACGCGAATTCCCGATTCAAATTACGCTTGCTCACAACGAGGACGGTAAATGGCAAATAACGCGCATACAAAATTTCCAAGAATACGTCGCGAAGATAGCGGAGGCTCGTCGTGCGCAACTCGATGAATATTTAGCGGCGTCAAGCGAAATAATTATTCGGCATGAAACGACGATTCGCGAGGCGGAGCAAAAATACGGCTCGATACTTGCGCTGGGCAGTTTGACGCAAGATAAAACGCGCTCGGATTTAAAAATTTTAATGGAAGATGTCATTAAAAAGGATTGGGAGGAACGCAAGCAGGAATTATTTTCGTTGCACGTGCCCAAGAACGCCGAGAATTTGAACAATCTTTATATGCAAATTTGCGACTTATCGATAGCCGCCGCTCAGGATTACGCTAAATGGATGGACGATAAAAACACTGCGACTATCAAAGCGGCGGAAGAAAAACTTCATCAAGCGCAAACTCTCACGACTGAGGCATCGGCAATCGCTAAGCACATGACGAGCTAAAAATTTTTCTTCGTAGCAAAAGTTCTCAAAAAAATTTTTATGAAGGTGTTCATCTTGCTTAAAGCCGTTTTGAAATTGGTCGTTGTATGTTTTACTCTCGCAACTTTTTTAAATACAGCCTATGCAGATAATAAAGTGGTACGTGTCGGTTGGTACGAGTCGCCCTTTAACTTTAAAGATAATTTTGGGAGACGTTCTGGCTACGCCTATGATTATCAACAAAAAATTGCCGCTTACACTGGCTGGACTTACGAATATGTTCCCGGTACTTGGGTAGATCTTTATAACATGTTGATAAACGGACAAATTGATATTTTAAGCGACGTTTCCTACACGCCCGAACGCGCCAATTCAATGTTGTTTCCTTCCTTTCCTATGGGCGCAGAATTTTATTATTTATTTATTTCCGCGTCGAATAATTCGATTTCGGGAGATAATATTGCGTCCTTGAACGGCAAAAGAGTTGGTGCTAACGAAAACAGCTATCAAGCTGCACTTTTTCAGCAATGGGCGGCGAATAACGGAATTAATGTGGAATTTGTCGGCTTAAATAATCCGGAAATGATTTCGATTGAGAAGTTAATGAACGGCGAAATTGATGCCTTCATAACCACAGACATTTACGAAGACCAATTTGACCATGCCACCGTTCCTATAATTAAAATCGGGCAGTCAAACTTTTTCTTTGCGGTAAATAAAAATCGCCAAGACCTGCTGAACGAATTAAACTTTGCAATGAGCAAAATCAATGAAGAAAACCGATTCTACAACGATTATCTGGACACTAAATATTTGAAAAGTAGCGGCACAAACGCTTTTCTTCCAAATGAAGAATTAAACTGGCTTGCACAGCATGGAACAATTCGAGTCGGCTATCTTAATGATTTCGCTCCGTTCTGTGAAAGGACAATGACGGGCGGAGTAAACGGCTTGCTGAAAAATTATCTTGAGCTTGCCGCTAATTGTACTAAAAATGCCACGCTCACCTTCGATACAAAATCTTATTCGACTTTACAAGACGCTCTTCAAGCATTGGTCGACAACGAAATTGATTGCGTGTTTCCCGTTCATTTGAGTGTGTACGATGCGGAATCAATGGGAATTATGACGACGAATCCCTTTATACAAACTGAAATGTATTTGATGACAAATAAATCGTCGCAAAAAGTGATTTCAGCAGACGAAAAAATTATCGTTGCCATAAACGGAACCAACGCCAATTACAAAACCTTTCTAATGGATAATTTCCCGAACTGGACAACTCTTGACTGCAACAGTATTAAGGACGCTTTAAACGCGATTGAAAATGAAAAAGCAAATTGTGCTATCGTCAATAATTATCAAGCAATGCAATACAGTTCGGAGAACTATGATTTATACGCGCTTGCCACAGGTGAGACAATGGAATTTTCTTTTGCGGTAAGGCGGTCTGATCCTGCGCTTTATTACATTTTGAATAAAACTGCAAGCCTTATATCGACCGCCTCTCTACAATCTGCGCTTACTGAGTATTCGTCTTCAAATATAAAATTTTCGTTCGGCGAATTTTTAAGAATGCATATGTACCTTGTAATCGTCGGCGGTTTAGCTTTTACGCTTTTTGTCGTAATGTTGATTAGACGCGGTGCCAAACGTAAGGAGCAACTGCTTAAAGATCAGCTGGAAGTTCAAGAGAGACAGCTCGAAGTTCAGAGAAAAGAACTTGAGAATGAACATAAGGCGCACGAAGTTAATTCAATGATTTCCTCGATTGGCGCAGATTATCGCAGTATTTACAGCGTCAACCTTGAACGCGATGAAGGCTGTTGCTATCGCGCTGGAACTGGTAAAAGCAATGAAGAAAGCGACCTTAAAGGCATTAAAATGGGCGACCGATTTCCGTTCCGAGAAAAATTTACTCAGTATGCGAACGATTTTGTTGCAGAAGTTGACCGCGAAAAGTTCTTGAAATTTATTGAGCCGGAAAATATTCGTGAGAAATTGTCGAAAGAAATAACGACGGGTTGCCGCTACCATGTGATTAAAGACGGCGTTGAGCAATATGAAATGATTCGCATTGTGGACACTTATTTTGGACAAGCTCCAGATAGAATTAATTTTATCAGCGTAGGTTTTGCCGAAGTAGATAGCGAGACACGCGAATTAATGGAACAAAATCGCGTCCTTTCCGAGTCGTTGAAGAATGCGCAACCTGCATGAAGTAATTGAAAATTTGTTTTTGTCGTGATATTATTCTGCGCGGAAAATTTTTAAGAGGAGCTTTGTTATTTATGAAACACGTTTTGTCGGTTTATGTCGAGAATCAGCCCGGCGTGTTAGTGCGCGTGGCGAGTATGTTCAGCCGCAGAGAATTTAATATCGACAGCTTATCAGTCGGAGTGACGCAATCGCCCGAATTTTCGCGGATAACGGTTGTAGTACACGGCGACGGCAATTTAATCGACCAGATGATAAAACAG
>JAFYNH010000087.1 GCA_017549815.1 Selenomonadaceae bacterium | reverse complement strand
CGCATTCCTATCGTTCCGGCTGCTTTAAAGTTAGCACAAACTAGCTCAATGGCTTTTTATGAGCCTTCAGCTTTAAGCTGCACCTTTGTCTACCTGATTAGACATTTTTACATATTTTAATCTACTGTTGACAGCTCCTTAAACGTTTAAATCGCCGCACGGTACTCCGCACGACGATTTATTTCAACCGCTCATTGAAGAGCGAAATTGTTTCCTTATGGCGGAGCAGAGAGGGTTCGAACCTCCGCGCCCTTTCGAGCCTAACGGTTTAGCAAACCGTCCCCTTCACCGACTTGGGTACTGCTCCAATAATTCTTACCCCAAAAACTTTGCGTAGGTTATCACAACTTTAGCCGCTTGTCAATAAAATTTTCACAGGTATTTTGAATACACTTTTTATTTTATTCTTGCTTCGTTGCACAATAATTTTCGCGCCGTCATGAAGAACGAAATTGCAAGGGGTATCAATCCGCCAATCCAAGCCATAGGAGACGCCAAACACGCGCCTAAATATCCAAGCCACTCGACAAGGAAAATCGCCGCCGCTATTCGCATTATCAATTCCACTATGCCCGCGATTGTCGGCATTAAACTTTGTCCAAGCCCTTGCAACGTGAATCTTAAGATGAACAGCAACGCCAATGCCCAATACGAAATGCCCGTGATGATTAAAAATAATCGCCCGTATTCGACGACCTGTTGAGCCTCCGCGCCGACGAATAACTCAATTATCTCTGCGCCTAAATAAATGTTGAATATCGCGACCAATATGCTGAATGAACACGACATGAGGATACATTTCTTGACGCCCTCGACTATTCGCCCGAATTGTTTTGCTCCGAAATTCTGCGCGGTATAAGCCGCCATTGCAATTCCGAAAGACATCATGGGCATAACGGCAATTCCGTCAACGCGATGAGCCGCCGCAAATGCCGCAACCGCTACACTTCCCAGCCCGTTCAAAGCGATTTGCAGGACGACCGCGCCGATAGCGATTATTGACGATTGAAAGCCCATAGGCAACCCGATTTTTAAATGTTCAGTCAGAAATTCTTTGTCAAATTTAAAATCTTCGCGGCGGACATGCAGATAATGGACGCGCTTTTTTATATAGAGAATGCAAAGGATATTGCCGAGCGTCAAGGCAACAATCGTCGCGCCCGCCGAGCCGGGTATTCCTAAATCCAAGCCGATAATCGCAATCGGTTCAAGCAAGATATTTATACAAAGTGTCGTCGCCTGAATCACCGTCGGCATTTTGCTATCACCGAGCGAGCGGATTAAATTCGTCAGCATTTGCAGGAAGATGAACATAATCACGCCGCCATAGATGATTGATATAAATGAATGTGCGCCTTCGAGAATTTCGGGCGGTGTGTCCATTGCAATTAGCAAGTCGCGACAAAAAGCCACGCCGATAATCGACAAGATAATCGACGCAATGAAACTAAGCCCGATACAAATTGCCGCGCTCTTCCTTACGCCGTCAAAATTTTTCGCGCCGAAACTTTGTCCCGTACAAATTGAAAAGCCGCTTGTCATGCCGCTAACAAAGCCCAGCATTAAGAACATTAGCGGACCTGTGCAACCGACCGCCGCTAATGCATCGACGCCTAAAAATCGCCCGACTATCAGCGTATCGACAAAGCCGAATAGTTGATGAAAGACATTGCCCGCCAAAAGTGGCAACGTGAAGTAAAATATCAGCCGCGCAGGTTCGCCGACCGTTAAATCTTTGACTGCGCCGTTATCTTTAGTTTGCATAAATATTTCTCCTAAAAAAATCTGCGCCGATAATATGACGGAGAAATTTTTATGTCAACATATTTTATCGGCGGGAGCTTTGGCGGGTAATTTCGACGAGACCAAGCGGCGTCATGTCAACTATTTTAGTTTTATTGCGGTCGCGTTGAGCCGTCTCGCGCAGAAAGTTCATAAGATTTTTTTTATGGGCGTCGCTGTCCATGTCTATGAAGTCCACGATAATAATTCCGCCGATGTCGCGCAGTTTTAATTGCTTAAGAATCAACGCCGCCGCCTCAAGGTTCGTTTTCAAAATGGTTTCGTCAAAGTTCGTGCGCCCGATAAATTTGCCCGTGTTTACGTCAATCGCGGTTAGAGCCTCCGTCTTGTCGATGACGATTTGCCCGCCGCTCGGCAAAGGCAGTTCGCGCCTATTCAGATTATTAATTTCCTCCGTCAAGCCGAATGATTCAAAAATCTGCGCGGAATCTTCATAGAAAATAATTTTGGCGTCGGGAGCAAGCTCGACAAGCCGCCGATAAATTTTAAGGTTGTCAACGACAATCTCAACGTCGGGCGCGAATTCGTCACGAATAATTTTTTCGATTAAGTCATTATCGCTGTAGAGAAGGGCGGGCGGCTTGCGCTTTGAATATCGCTCGGAAATTTTCTCCCAGAGTTTCTGAAGTTCGGCAAGGTCGTTGAGCAAAATATTTTCGTCGCAACCTTCAGCCGCCGTCCTGACGATTAAACCTGTTCCCGACGGGCGAATTTTTTTAGCTAGCGCGTGAAGTCGCTCCTTTTCGACGCCGTGAATTTTATTCGACACTCCAACATAATTCAGCGTCGGTAAGAAAATCAAAACTCGTCCCGCTAAACTGATATTGAGCGTTGCCCGTGCTCCTTTCAAGCCGACAGCCTCTTTTTCGATTTGAATCAAGACGTTTTGCCCGACTGAAAATTTCTGCGGCGAACTTGTCTGAAGGAAAACATTTTTATCGCGCCCTATGTCGATAAACGCCGCCCGCATTCCCGGTAAAAAGCTTTGGACGCGCCCTTTATAAATATTGCCGACAAGTTGCGGATTATCATTACGCGAAGAATAAATCGCCACAAGTTCTTTATCGATAAGCACAGCCGCGCAGGTTTCGCCGTCCTTGTGACTGACGATTATTTTTTTCATTTAATCAGCTCTCTTTCCGAGAAGTATTTTAACATAATGGAAGATTTTATTCGCAAAAATTTTCTCGTCATGATATTATTCACGAGCATTTACTTTAGGGACTAACTTAAAAATAGGGAGAGAAATTTTTATGTCAACACAAATGCAAATGGCTCGCGAGGGTAAAATTACTGACGCAATGAAAATCGTCGCGGAGGCGGAGAAAATTCCTGTTGAAGAAATTCGCAAAGGCGTCGCACAAGGCGTCATTGCAATCTGCGCGAATGTCAATCATAAAAATCTTAAACCTTGCGGCGTCGGGGCGGGCTTGCGGACAAAAGTCAACGCCAATATCGGCACGTCAAGCACTTTTCCCGACATTGAGCCGGAACTTTTGAAATTGGACGAGGCGATTAAATGCGGCGCGGATTCAGTTATGGACTTAAGCACGGGCAGTAATATAGACGTTTCGCGCAAAAAAATTATCGAACACTCGCCGATAATGGTTGGGACAGTTCCGATTTATCAAGCGGCAGTCGAGGCGATTAAAAATCACGGCGCGATTGTCTCCATGACTGAAGATGATTTGCTCCGAACGATTGAAACGCAGGCTAAGGACGGCGCGGATTTTATGACGTTGCATTGTGGCGTTACGCGCTCGGCGATTGAAAAACTTCGGACGCAAAAACGTGAAATGGATATTGTAAGTCGCGGCGGCTCGTTTATCGCGGGCTGGATTCTCTACAACGAACGCGAAAATCCGCTTTACGAACGCTACGATGATATTTTGGACATCTGCGCGGAATACGACGTGACGATAAGTCTTGGCGACGGCATGAGACCCGGTTGTATAGCCGACGCGACCGACCGCGCTCAACTTACCGAACTGATAACTTTGGGCGATTTAGTTGATAGAGCTTGGCGGCGCGGCGTTCAAGTTATGGTTGAAGGACCCGGACACGTTTCCTACGACCAGATTGAAGCGAATATGAAACTTGAAAAACGCCTTTGCAGGAACGCGCCATTTTATGTTCTTGGGCCTCTCGTTACGGATATTGCGCCCGGTTACGATCATATAACGGCGGCGATTGGCGGGACTTTAGCGGCAGTCAGTGGCGCGGACTTTTTATGTTACGTGACGCCCGCCGAACATTTATGCTTGCCGACGATTGAAGACGTTCATGACGGAGTTATCGTTTCGAGGATTGCCGCTCATGCCGCCGATTTAGTTAAAGGCGTTAAAGGTGCCCGCGATTGGGATTTAAAAATGGCTCGTGCCCGAAAAGTTTTAGACTGGGACGAACAACTCAACCTTGCTATCGACCCCGAACTTGCCAAGAAAAAACGCCGCGCCCGCAATAAGTCGGACGAGACGGCTTGCAGTATGTGTGGCGATTACTGCGCAGTTAAGATTGTCAGAGAATATTTTGACGCTCCAATTTATCCGTGTTCAGATTAACAAAAATGTAGAGGGAAGGTGAAATCCGGCGAACATGGATATGCGTCGTTGCAACTATTTCTCGGAATACGAAATACAGCAGGTTACGGGATTTTTTTCTTTAAAAAAAGTCTTGAACTATTTCTTGTCATCTACGCCCCATGCGTGAATTCCTTCCTTTGTCGGCATGATTTTTACGTCAAAGACAGGTTCCTCAATACCGCGATTTTTTTGAGCAACGTAATCATCAAGGACAAGGAAAGCATACTTGCAAAGGCGAGCAACTGCAAAAAGATTGGTCAAACATAAAAATCCCATGAATAAATCTGCCGCGTCCCAAACAAGACTAAGCTCGGCGAAACTTCCGACCAAAACCATTGCCACAACACCGACACGGAAAAGATTCATAGCATGACGAGCAACTGAACTCGGCAACCAACCCGATTCGTCACCTTCAAAGAACGCAATATTAACTTCGCCATAAAAATAATTGCCCGTTATGGAGCTGAACGCAAATAAGAAGACGATAAACGCCAAGATATGCGGCGCATAAGTTCCATAGACGCTTGCCAAAGATTGTTGGACAAGTGAAACTCCCGTCAATTCACCGCCGATTGAATATTCGCCTGTCAATAAAATCGAGAACGCTGTCGCCGAACATACAAGCCAAGTATCGACGTAGACACCGAAACTTTGAATAAGTCCTTGCCGCGCAGGGTGTTTGCCGCTCGCCGTAGCCGCCGCGTTCGGAACGGAACCTTCGCCCGCCTCGTTGGAGAATAAGCCGCGACGGACACCTGTCATAAAGACTGCGCCAAAACCTCCGCCGACTGCCGCTTGAGGCTCAAAGGCGTCATGAATTATCAGCGCGAACATTGCCGGTACTTGCTCAATATTCATTATGACGATTACCGCCGCAGATAATAAATACAGCCCCGCCATTGACGGCACGAGCATTTCAGCAAATTTCGCGATTCTAGTTACGCCGCCGAAAATTACCAGAGCCGTCAAGCTCGCAACTACGATCGCCGTTATCATATGGTCAATTCCAAATGCCGTCTCGACCGCACCCGCGATTGTGTTAGCCTGAACGGAGTTATAAATCAAACCGAACGTCACGGAAATTAAAATTGCAAACCATTTAGCCAAGCCCTTCATGCGGAGGGCATTTTTCATGTAATAAGCCGGACCTCCGAAAAATGCGCCGTCGCCTCTGGGCAATTTGTAAATCTGCGCGAGCGTGCTCTCAACAAAACCTGTAGCACAACCAATAAAAGCGATTATCCACATCCAGAATACTGCACCTGCGCCGCCCGTTACAATGGCAATCGCAACACCCGCAATATTACCGACACCGACACGCGACGCCGTCGAGACGCAAAACGCTTGAAAGCCGCTAATCTCTTTGCCCGTAGTCTTTTGCCCCGCGCTCCCGAAAATCAACTTAATCATCTCGCCGAGCAAACGTAATTGGACAAATTTCGTCCGCAACGTGTAGATAAGACCCGAACCAATCAGCGCGATAATTATAACGTAAGTCCAAAGAACATTATTAATATCGTTAATCACGCCGTGTAACGCTTCCATAAAATCCCCTCCTGTTTTTGATATGCCAATTATATCACAACGTTTGAAAGATTTATAGCAAAGCCCTGCCAACATTGATAAAATCGCGCTGTTTTAATTCCAGTTAAAGTAAGGGCTTCTCGACCATGAGGGCAGCGCGTTAAAAATCGATTGGAAAAAAATTTGTCCGCAACCAAATTATATCATCAGTAAATTAATAATTATATCTTAACCCAAAAAGTTTCTTCCGAACGGGTTGAACTGTTAAAGCTGTACGAGCGATTGAAAAACAGGTAAAAAAATTCCCGCCGTATAGACGGGAAAATTTTTTTATCGTTAAAAGTTTATTTGGAATGCCAATTCATGGTTTCATGATTAGCAGAAAAGCTTGAGCCGTCAGCAAGTTGATAAGTAACGTCGGAATTTCCTTCGACATGTAACGAGCCGCCGTCCTTGAAGTTAATATCAACAGAATCGGCAGAAATTTTGGTACCGACAATTTGGTCAAGTGAAATATCGGCAAGAATCACGCCGTCGCCGTCTATTTGCAAGCGACATCGTTTTCTTTGAGAATAACCGCCGTGATTGTCTCGTCGCCAACGTTGATTTTATCCTCCGCGAAGTTGAAATTCTTAATAACGTCGCGTCCGTTGCCTTTATCGAAGACAAATTCCGTCGTGCCATTAGCGTTGCCCGTCAAAGTTTCGTTTGCAGTTGAGCCGATTAAAGTATTTAAACCACCGCCGACTGTAACTTGATTTATCCCATAGAAATTCTTGCTTAAATCAATCGTAAGTGATTCGTTATAACTCGTGAAGTCGACGCCCGATTTTTTGCCATAGTAAGCGTCAGCCAAATCATCGCCAATAGATATAACTGCGCCCGCTTGAGCAATCGCCGTTTTAACTTCCTTGCCGTCTTTAACCGTCAAAAGCTTTGCAACGCCATTGTCCGAAGAAATACTTTCAAGCAAAGCACGAGTCGCGCCGCTCTTAACTGTTAAATCCGAGCCGTCAAAGCTGAAATTGGCAGTAGTTGCGTCAACGGAAATTTTATCGCCATCAGCAAAATCAGCGTTAAAGTTGTTGATTGTATTTCTGCCGTTAAGCGCAACGGTCGATTCGCCGTTTTCTTTAAGATAAATCTGATTTTTGCCCGTGCCGCCGAATAACGTTGAGTCACTACCGCCAACCAGAATTAAACTTCCCGTCTCCTTGCTCGCGTCGAGTGATGCGTCGTCGCCGACAAAGCCAACCTTTTGCAAGTCGTCGTTCTTATCGACAAAGTTAATAATCCTAGAATCGGCGTCATCGTCAAAGATAATCGTTGAGGAATCGATAGTTAATCTGCCGTCGTCGTATGCGATTGAATTTTCCTTAATCGCGTCGGCGATATTTTCATATTCGGTTCTGAACGCCTCGCCCGTCTTGTAATCGTAATTCTTAATCGTGTCTCTGCCGTTCGCCATAACAATTTTTTTCGCGTCGCCTGTGAATATGTCCGAACTTTCTTCTTCCACGTCGCTCTCTGCGTTGAATATTTTAGCAGAATCTGACAATCCGACGATTATATCTTTATCCTTCGCGGTTAAAGTTGCGCCATTAACAACAACTTCGCCGCTCAAAGCCGTCTGCAAGCTCGCATTTTCAGCAAGGGCGGAAACCTCATTAACTTCGCCATTTTCGTCAGTCGTGAAGGTTACCGAACATCTCCCGTAACTTTGAAATTATCTTCGCCGATAAAGAAGTCGCCGCTTTCCTTAGTGACGTAATTAACTTTGCCGCCCGAATTGGAGACGTTCGCATTATTCGCCAGCTCGGATATTTCCAACTCGCCGTCAGTAACTGTCAGTGTTACTTCGTCCAAATTGTCGACTGATACTTTTACGCCGTTAATCATCACGCCTTCAAAGTTGCCGCAAGTGAAGGAGCCGTTATTGAGATTTTCAATCGCGGTAATTTTTTCGCCGTCGCTGTCTTCGCTTATACTGTAAGTCTTGCCGTTGATTGAAAATTCGCCTGTCTCCGTCGTTATTATCGAAACATTTGATAAGCCGTTGCCCGATATTTCAGCCGAATCTTTAACGCCCTCAATACTCTTTATTTTTTTGTCGACAATCTTAACGCTGTCATAACAATCATCTTTAATTAAGACGTATTCGCCGCCGATTGCAAAGCCTTTGGCATTAAGAGTTTTTCCGTCCGTCGTAACTTGAACGCTAATCAGCCCGCACCTTATCAACTGATCCGTTTCAAATTTCTTGCCGATAATTTCAACCGCGCCTTCAATCTCGAATTGGCGATTGTAATACTTAGATTCATCGTCACCTTTGACAATCGCGCCTTCCGTCAACGAAATCAAGCCCGCATTGTAACGACTTATTTGCGTCGTGCCCGCGCCTTCAAGCGTCAAGCCGTCGTATTGGAATATGCCCGTCGATAAATCGAACTCGACGCCGCGTGTTATCGTCTGCGCCTTAGCTCCTTTTTCAGCATAGAATGTTATTCCGTTGACTGTATAAATACCCGCCGCCGCAAATTCGTAAACCTTTCCTTCAGGCTCCGAATCATCATCTTTAAATTCTTCGGCAAGCGGCGCAACTTTTATTTCGCCTTTGGAATTGCCGAAAACTACATAGGTATTTTTGTCCGTCGAAGTGAATTTCTCGCCGCAAATGGTGACTTCGCCCGCGCCGTCCGTCTCGACTTCAAAGCGTAAATCGCCAGCGTCAATGGATTCTGTGGAAGTCGCAATCGTCGCGCCGTCTTTTATGCCTTTTATTATGTCTATGCAGTTTGCTCCCGCAGTTTCAACCGTCCATGCGTCAACGTCGGAAATTTCCGCACTCTCAAGCGCAAACGAATTGACTCCGACGCCGATTTTGTTTTCCTTCTCGAACTTAATGTAAGCCTTATCGTCTTCGGTCAGCAAAACTTTTTTATTGGCGTCGCTAAAGTAAGCGGAACTGTCTTTGCCTTTCAGCTCGAAAGTATTGCGGCTTACATTTTCAACCAACGCGCCGTCGGGTAAACGAATTGCGAAAAAGTCTGCATTGGTGTTGTCAATAATCATTTCGCCCGCGCCCGTTATCTCCGCGCCGTTTATCGTTACGGGCTTTTCGCCGAGCGGAACTTTTATTTTGTCCTTGTCGGCAGTAATTTCAAGCTCGCTATCGACAGAAATTTTCTTGCCGTCGATTGTGAAACTGCCCGCCGCAAGATTTAATTTAATTTCTTCAGGCGACGTAAGATTAAGGGTCGCGCCGTTCGGTACGGAGATTTTTCCGCCGTTCAAATCGAAAACGAGTTCGCCGCCGTCTTTAATGCCGCTGACTTTCACGCCGTCGAAGTAAATTTCGGTCTTCGCGTCGCTCAACGGGATTTTAATTTTGCCTTTGTCGGCAGTGAACGTTAAATCCGCCGAAGTCTCGAAACTTCTTCCATTGACAACGTAACTGCCCGCCTCGCATTTGAAAGTTTTGGTTTTGTCGTCGGTAGTAAGGGTTGCCGCGTCGCTTATCGTAATTTCCTTGCCGTCCGCCGAATAAATTACGGGTTTATTTTGTGCGTAAGTTGTTTTAACGCCGTCATAATCTATTATCGTGCCGCTGAAAGTAAGTTGCTCGTCAATGGTTATCTTCCCGATTTTTTCCGCGTCAAGTTCCTCACCTTGAACTTTAAATGTTCTGCCGTTTACCTCTACGACTTCGGCATTGTCCAAATCTTTTGCAAGCATAATCGCTACGCCATTGACTTTGTAATAGGCATATTTTTCATCAGTGGCAGTTTGAGTTTTGGTATCGTCTCTGAGTCAAACTTCACCTTAACAAAGTCGTTTGAAAGGGTTTTAACGTCAGCCGTATTGTAAACCGTGTAAATTTCTTCGTCGGAATCATAAGTTACCGTCATAGGCGCGAGTTTTCCGAAGTAGCTCTTCTTGGCGATTTCCAAATCAGCGAACTGTTGCACGCCGTAACCTTCAATGCTCAAGCCTTTCTTTTCTACGGTAACTGTGCCCGAACCGTTTTTGGCATTTATCGGCAGGTCATTAACCAAGATATTGCTTGCGCCAACGACGATTTGATAATCTCTCGGAGCCGTAACATTTGCAGTAGAATCATTGTCGAAGGAAATCTTTTTCGCGCCTTTAGTCGACACCGTGCTGTTCTTAAATACTTCGGCTTCAATCTTGCCGTAATTAAAGTTCGCGTCTTCGCTGAATGTGATTTGGTCGTCGTAGTTTTTACTTAACAACGTCGCATTAATTTTTCCGTCCTCAAGCTTATATTCGAGAGTGGAACCGCTATTTAAATTCGCCGAGCCGTAATTGTTCAAAGTCACTTTAACGGAAGAGGCTTCGTCGTTTTTAACCGTGACGGAATAATCTTTGAAGTCGCCGTTGATTGTCAGCAAAGACAGTTCCTTATTGAATCGGTAAGCGTCTTTGATAACCGATTCGGGAACGTCGGTGTCGCAAGTTACTTCGGAATTCTTAATCGTGAAAGTACTATGCGTGCCGGAAGTGATATTCGGATTTGATAAAGTCGCGCCGCCGTCGATTGTGATTTTATCGGAACCGACATTAACAACAATATCGCCGTTGTCGGTGTTGAGGAAGTGAATTCGCTTTTGACAATGTTCAGCGTCGAATCGGCATTGAATCCGTAAATTGTATCGTTTCCGTCTCCTGACTTGTAAATTATCACATTTTCTTTTGAGTTCCGAGTATCTCCATATGCTTTAGAGCTTAAACTGATTAAATCATTACCTTCGCCGGTGTTGATTGTGCAATACAAGTCATACTCGTTATAAACGGAATCGTTGCCGCTCGTGCCGTTGACCAATGTGTTTGAGTTGGAGTTGCTGATATTCATAAACTCACTTCCCTTCTTTAAAATAGCTTAGAGCTTAGAGCTTTCAGCTTTAAGAAAAACCTAAAAGCTCAAAGCTTAAAGCTGAAAGCTAAATTCCTAGCTCCAAATCGCTTTCATCATCTTTTGATAGTTATCGTTGAGATAGTTGATAATCACGTCGAAGATAAGATAAATCGTATCGCCGCTCAATTCGCTGTCGGCATTGGTCAAGCACAAATCCAAAAGCAAAGTGCCGTTGGAATTGAAATAGAGCTTGAAAGGCTTGTACTTGAGATTTTCCTCGTTCACGAATGCCAAAAGGGCGGCTTTGTTTTCTTCAGTCAAAACCTGCGCGGCGATTTGGACGCGAATAACCGAGAAAATGCTTCTGTCCGTGACGACGATTGTCGGGAGCTGTTGACCCGCAACGATTATGTGCGAACGAAAGACTGCCGTTTCCTGCTCGTCGTCGGGCGTCTCTTCAATCGTG
>JAFYNH010000086.1 GCA_017549815.1 Selenomonadaceae bacterium | reverse complement strand
TATCTTTATGGCGGCGACGGCAATGATGTTTTCATTTACAAAGCTAATGAAGGCACCGATTACATAATGGATTACGCGAGCGGCGACATGTTAAAAATTTTGGACGGCACCTTTAGCAAGGCGACGTTCAGTAGCGGGACGCTGAATCTTACGGTAAACGGCGGCGGCAAAGTTGTAATGAAGAATGTAACCGCTTCGACCGACTTCAACATTAACGGCGATTCATACAAAATCAGCAACAAAAAATTAGTTCCTAAAAACTAGTTCCTAGTTCCTAATAAAGAAATAAAAGCGGTCTCCTCCGAACGGGGGCGACCGTTTTTTTGTTTATAAATTGTAACCGCGAGGCGTCAGCATAAAGCCCGCTTTAACGAAAGTTTGACTGTTGCCGATTAAAACCAGCGAAAACATATTGATTTCTTCGTGAGTGAAATTTTCCAGCGTCGAAATAATTTTAGATTCGCCGTCGCGCCCCGCATTGGTCACGATACCGACGGGCGTATTTTTTTCGCGATACTCCAATAAAATTTCCCGAACTTCTTCAAGCTGTTTGACTCGACGTTTGCTTTTCGGGTTGTAAATCGCAATGACGAAATCACCCTGCGCGGCGGCTCGAACTCTTTTTTTAATCACTTCAAAGGGCGTCATCAAATCGCTAAGACTTATTACGGCGAAATCATTCATCAACGGTGCGCCCAAAATCGCCGCCGCCGCATTGACTGCCGACACGCCCGCGATAACTTCAAATTGCGGACGTTTTTCTTCGGGCAAGTTCAAAATCATTTCGACGACAAGCCCCGCCATGCCGTAAACTCCCGCGTCGCCGCTTGATATTACCGCGACATTTTTTCCCGATAAAGTTTCCTCGACCGCAAGCCGACAACGTTCAACTTCCTGCATCATTGCACGACCGATAATTTTCTTCCCGCCGAGAATTTTTTTAATCAGCTCAATGTAAGTGTTGTAGCCCGCGATAACCGTTGATTCTTCAATCGCCCGACGTGCTCGCGGCGTCATTTCATCTAAATTGCCCGTCCCAATTCCGACTACAGATATTTTTCCCATTAATAATTCCCCATTTCTCATTCCTAATTCCTAATTCCTAGTCCCTAGCCCCTAAAAAAATAATGCCCTTAAAGTACTAAGAGCATATATTTTTTTCGCCAATCAGTCCACAAATTTTTTTCAAGCCGCCACCAAAAGTTTCCTAATCGCTGACTAATTTCTTTGCGCCGACGAGTCGTTTTTTCCAATAATCGTCGGATAAATTGCTTATGATAACGCCGCGACTCGATGAGGCATGTAAAAATTTCCCGTCACCAACGTAAATCCCGCAATGAGATACACCGCTGGTATAAGTCGTGAAAAATACCAAATCGCCGGGCGAGAGTCGATTTATTTCCGCAGACCGACCAAGATTATATTGCTCGTCGGCAAGGCGGGGGATAGTGAGCCCATTTAATTTAAAAACATATTGTAAAAGTCCCGAACAATCAAAGCCGGAGGGATTAGTCCCGCCGAAAACATAGGGCACACCGATAAAAGCTTTAGCCGTCGTAACGATAGCCGCGCCTTGAGCTTTTGTCATAAAAGTTTTGCCGCAAGACGCGGAATTGTTGACGGCGGGAATAATTTTAACTTCGGGGAGAACGCGCCCTTTCTTTTCCTTAGCCTTTTTAAGGGCACGCCACGTTACGTTAGTTACAACGCCCGTCGCGCTGATTTTCTGATCCTTCTGAAAGGCAGTAACCGCTTTTTCCGTCTCGGAGCCAAAAACCCCGTCAAGCTCGGTTATCTCGTAGCCAATAAGATAAAGTTTCTTCTGCAAAATCAGAACGTCATTTCCCCGCGAATTTTTAGAAAGAGTGGGCGAAGCCGTCGCCGTGCCGCTAATAATCATAAAAAGCGCGGCGAAAATTATAAATGCTTTAAAATTCATCGCATCAGCCTCCAAATGGATTCAGACAATTAAACGAAATCCTTTGGCGCGGCTTGATTATTAAATAAAGTCTTCTGTCCGAAATGTGGAATGCGATGCGAGGTTAGGCTTATATCAGACAAATTTAAAAGAAAATTTCTGACGCGGTTTAATGTAGCCCATCAAGAAAATTTCTTCTTCCAAAAGATGCGCCGCGATATTAACACGTTCGTCGGCGGGTAAAATATCCTGTACAATTTGAACTTCGCCGGCATAACGCCCGAAACCGTCATTATCAACGGTAATGTCGCCAAAGCCGCGTTCAATCGCCAAATTACTTTCGGGCGGGATTTTGCCGTTAATCGATTTAAGATAATGCCTCCCTTCAGCCGCACGAATAACAGATTTTGCTACATCTGCGCGGCGAGTAAATTGTCGACTTAAAATTTCGGCGGTCGTCAAATCGTTGCTGAGAAGTTGCGCGTGCAAAATAACTTCGTCGCTTTGAATAGCCGCTAAAGCCAGCAGTTCTTCGCGAGTAGGTTGTCCGTCGCCGATAAGTATAAAATCGGTGCCGAGTGCCGCTAAAAATCGCGCAGATAAATCAGTCGAAAAATTTCTGCAGTCTTCGAGCGTCGGAAGTCCTTCGCGCAGAGGCAGACGACGTTTACCGTCCTTACTCGGAACGAACGCGCCGACCGAAATATTAAAGTCGTGTAAGATATGATTTTGATTGTCGAAAAAGTAAGTATCTAGCCCCGTGCAGGAATGGGGATAAAAATTGTGCAAGGCGGTAATATTATCGAAGTTCGCGCCAAGCCCCACCAAATCATTTAAAAATTCTTCCGTGACGGTCGAGGCATTGAGCATAATTTTTCTGGCGCGGCTCATTTCGGCGACTTGTTCCTTATTAAAGCCGTCGTCGAGCCTAAGAATAATTCCGTCAATGTCGTATTGGGAAAAGTTATCGGCGTTTACGTCGAGGATAATTTCAAAGCCGTTTATGGAGGCGGTCGTCAAAATGTCGGTGAAATCGTCCATGAAAGTTTCGGCGTTTGACGTTTCGGGAATCTGCGCGGAAGTAAAGAGGCGTTTGAAACCCATTTCCGCCGCCGTCTCAATCAGCGAAATATTTTCATCGCTGTCGTAGTCAAGCCCTGCGTAAATTGAAATACCGTTCTGCATAGAACTATCTCCTTTGGTAGGAACTAGGAATTAGGAATTGGGGACTAGCAAAATCTAATCCCTAATCCAAATTCTTAACCACTAAATTTATTCTCTTAATTCTATCACGAAGCTTAACATTTGTCGCCTGAACGCAGACCATTAAATTTCCGCGCACTTTGCCGATTTTAATCATCGCCGCCGTCGTCAGCATATTCAAAACCATTTTAGTTGCGGTACCTGCCTTCATGCGGGTCGAGCCGGTTAAAGCCTCCGCGCCCGTCACGGGAGTTATTGCAATGTCGACGACTTTAGCGAGTGCAGAATTTTCAACGCAGGAAACGCCAATGGTTATCGCGCCGATTTTTTTAGCGAAGTCGACGCCGCCTAAAACGTAAGGCGTTCTGCCCGACGCGGTGATTCCGACCAAAATATCAGCCGCGCAGAAATTTTTATCGGATAAATCCTGTTCGGCGAGCTGGCGATTATCTTCCGCGCCTTCGACGGCTTTAATCAAAGCTCCTTCGCCGCCCGCGATTAAACCTTGAACCATATCGGGCGAAACTCCGAAAGTCGGCGGACATTCCGAAGCGTCTAAAACTCCGAGCCGTCCCGACGTGCCCGCGCCGATATAAAACAATCTGCCGCCGCGATTAAAACTTTCGGCGATAGCGTCAACGGCTTGCGCGATTTCGGGCAAAACACTTTCGACGGCAAGCGCGACTTTTTTATCTTCGTCGTTGATTAGCTTAACCATTTCAAACGTCGTGCATTTATCAATGTTAATTGTTGCGGGGTTTATTTTCTCGGTCGTCAAGTCAGAAAAATTTTCCATATCATTTCCTCATTCCCTAAATTAGGAACTAGGAGCGAGTTACTAGGAACTAACAACTACTAGTCCCTACCAGTTCCTAAAAACTAGTCCCTAGTTCCTATCCTACGGGATAAAAATCAAGTCGGCAACTTCGGGATTGCCTTCGGAAATATCTTGCTTGAAACGATTAATCGGCGCGAAAATCGGCGAACCTTTCAAGCGGAGTTTGAATCTCAAAAGCGTATTGGAATTGGAACCGAGCACGGGAATTCGCGTCAAAATATAATTATCCGCCTCGTTCTTGGCAAGCCCGTAATCTTCGATAAAGCCTGCGCGGAAATTACATTCCTTGCTAGTCTCCTCCGCCGTGACGCTGTATTTTCCTTCGGGATAAGCGATAAACTTGACAGGCTTATTGAGTGCCCATTCAATCGCCTGTTTGGAGCCGTAAACTTCATCCCATACTTTATCGGGCTTGAGTTTAGTCAGCGTCTTATAACTTTTGGTGTGACTTTCAAAGTCGATAAAGCCGCCGTTTTGCAAAGCCCGCACAACGTCCCAGTTCAAATATTCTTCCATGCCTATATGGTCTGTCACCAGAAAAACCGTCGCTCGAATACCGTACTTTTGCAGAATCGGGAAAACGTTCGTATAAATTTCTTCGTGCCCGTCGTCGAAAGTTATTAGGACGGGCTTATCAGGCAAGGGCTTATCTTTTTCCCAAGCGTCAAGCAAATCGTCGGGCATTATGACTTTGTAGCCGTCATCAATCAAGAATTTAATCTGCGCCTCGAAGTCGGCAACCTTGAGCGTCTGTTGATTGTCGTCGGTATCGCTAACTCGGTGATAAACTAAAATTGGAACCGAATCGGCGTCGCGCTCGAAAAGCCAGAAGATAAATCCTACCGTCGCCAATGCGAATACCAGCATTACGAGCAAAAATTTCTTCATAAATCCTCCGAAAAGTTTCAGCGAAAATTCATAGATTTTTCTTGCTAATATATATCAAGCGGCGGGCAGTGTCAAGAATTCTTACGGCTAAAAAAAAAGCCCCGCATTGCGAGCGGGAGCCGTAATTTCTGATTAACGTTTCGAGAATTGGGAAGCCTTGCGCGCTTTCTTAAGACCATATTTGCGACGTTCCTTCTCACGTGGGTCGCGAGTAACGAAACCAGCTTTTTTAAGCGCGGGGCGGAGGTCGGCGTCGAGTTCCATAAGTGCGCGGGTTATGCCGTGACGAATTGCGCCTGCCTGTCCCGAAGTGCCGCCGCCTTTAACGGAGGCTATTACATCGTATTTATCGTTCATTTCGGTGAGGACGAGCGGCTGACGGACAATCAGCTCTAAAGTCTTCAAGCCGAAATATTCTTCCATTGCGCGATTATTAATCGTGACTTTGCCGTCGCCCGGAACCAAACGAACGCGGGCAACTGAACTTTTGCGGCGACCTGTGCCGTAGTAGCTTACTTGTGCCATATCTTATCTCTCCTTAGCGCGTCTCAATAATAAGTTCTTCAGGTTTCTGCGCGGCGTGCGGGTGTTTATCGTCCGCGAAGACGTGCAGTTTTCTGAACAAATCCGCGCCGAGTTTATTTTTCGGCAACATGCCTTTAACAGCGTGTTCAATGACGCGCTCAGGGAATTTTTTCATCCATTCGCCCGCAGTTGCGTACTTGCCGCCGCCGAGATAACCCGTATGGTGGAAGTAAACTTTTTTGCGAAGTTTTTTACCAGTGAAAACTGCCTTAGCCGCATTGATGACAATGACGTAATCGCCGGTGTCGACGTGCGGAGTATATATCGGTTTATTTTTGCCGCGCAATACTTTGGCGACTTCTGCGGCGAGGCGACCGACGGTTTTGCCTTCGGCGTTGACGATATACCATTTCTTTTCAACGTCGCCCGCCTTTGCCATGAACGTATCTTTCATGAAAATTCCTCCAAAAAATTTTTTACTTGGTGCGTGCATATGTCCGGGGCTGGTGGAAACACAGGCAAGCCGCCATATAGACGCGATTGTAATAAAAAGTTTTTGCCCTGTCAAGGCGGTTTTTATTAGGAACTAGTTTTTAAGAATTAGTTTCTACTAGTTCCCAGTTCCTACTTCCTAATTACGATAAATCGCGCTTGACAAAAATTTTCTACTGCAATATTATTTCGATTGACATACGAGCGTTTGGTGGACGCTGATTTGTCGAAAGGGGGAGCTTCGACCAAGATTGGGGGATCTGAAGTCTAGCTCAGAAGTCTTTTGTGGCGTTTGAATTTGGCAAATCATGTAGAGTTTGTAAATTCGACGCTTGTTTTAGTTTCAAGAACTTTAAATCTGAAAAGGTTTCGATTAGGATTGACTCGCATTCGACAGGCGTTAAAGATTTAATCGTTTAAAAATCTGCGTCCTGCTCACCAATTAAATTTGATCGATCTTTTTCAAACAAAGTCTCGAATTGTAAAGCGCGACTTTTAAGAAAGGAGTTTTCTCTATATGAGCGATTTGCTTAAAAGCTTTTCTTTTGACCTGCAACGTTTCGATGGTCTTAGTCAGATAAAAATAGAATCTGACTTAACGGCTGAAATATCTCTCGCAGAAATTAAAGGATTATCAACCGCAGTCATTGGACTCTTTACTGGCAGTCTTTCAAGTGCTGAAGGGAGTTATGTCTGGGATGGCAAAACTTCACTCATTGACGGAACTTTTAGTGGTGGAAAGAGTGCTGTCCAACTTTCGGTTACATACGACGTTTGGCAAGTATCAGGTTTGGGTTCTTTAGGCGGTGAATCTGATGCCGTTTATACTTTTAATAACATCAAAAGCGTCACCGCGATTGATTTTGAAGACTCCTACGCAACACCAAGTACATTGGGCGCGGGAGAAGGCCCAGCTAACAACACAGTAAGTGCACAAAACGTTACTTTTACATCCTTTAGTAGTGGCTCCGCGTCTGCAATCAATATCACTAGCGAAATTCCTTTGACGCTTAATGGACTTGGCGGCACAAGTTATGTCTTTTCCAATGGTGGACTTTCCGTTTCGCTCGACGAATTCACGGTAAAAACTGATAAAAACGGTGCTCCTTCTAAAGCAACAGTCGAAGAAATTGCTCTCACTGGCGGCGTAATGTCTGTTAGTAGCGGTGTAAACGGGCTTCTCATTAGTAACGATGGCAGTTCGTCGACTAAGCTCACCGTCAATCAAAGCTTTACTTATGCAGTAGAATCTGACGAAACTGCTATCAAATTAACTGCAAATGGTGCGTCCGTTGCCGAATTCGACCATGCAACTAAAATTATTCCTGTTGAAGCTAAAGACGGCACACTCACCGTTGAAAAAGAAAAATTCACTTACACCAGCGGCGGCAAGGCGGCAATCGTTATTGAAAACGACGATATTAACGGTTTCGCCTTCGCTGATAAAGACGATGCTGTAACCTACGCAGGCGGAAGTTACTTCGGAGTAAAATATATTGAAGATTCCAGCAATATCCAAAGCGATGAAGTGGACTTCAATAATCTGTCGATAAGCGGCTACACCGCAAAATTAAACTCCGTAGAAACGGTTACTGCCGATTCATTAACTTCTTACAATTATACAGTCGACATTATTCCAGTTGCTACCAATGGACTTGAGCTTAATAGTTCTCTTAGCATTAAAGGCGCAGCGGACGTTATCACAATTAACGACAGCGGCAATATTAATTCCGTTCAACTTACCAAAAGTGGCGATCAACTTTTCGGCGACATCAGCGACTTCGGCGGAACAAACGCCGATAAGGTTCTTAAATTCGGCACCGATGGTACGGCTTTTGGCGGCGATAGTAATTTCTTCTCCGAAATTGGAAGTTCAGCCGCTGTTCTTACTTACGACACCGCTACAACCTTCAAACTTAGCGGCTTGACAGCTGGCGACGGACTTACTTTCGACGGCGTTTCTTATACATTTGAAGGAATCAGCGGCACTGGTGAGGCGGCTTTTACTTTTAATGCTTCAACGGCGGCTCTTAGCGGAATCAATGCCGCTTCAAACGGCGTAGTTATCTCCACAGACGGTTTAAGCAAAGCAACAAGTGTTGCCATTAACGCTGGAACAATCACTACCGATAAGGACTTCACTTATACTTATACCAATGCAAGCGACGTTCTCATTGCTGTTGAAGATGACGGCGCAAATCTTTCTAAGACGGGCGACGCGACCAGAGTCGTAACTTACGGCGAAAGCATAAACCTCTTTGGTAATTCTAAATTCTCCAATATTGCTTTTGGCTCCGATTCAAGCGGCTTTTTAGTCAACGGTACCAAAGTAACTGCCGTCAACATGTACAATGACGGCGACACCTTCACGACCGATGGTACAACGGCGGGAGGTATCAACATAACTGGCGTTGCTATGGCGGGGCTTAGCAATCTTGCCGATAACGTAAGCTTTACACGTAACGGCAGTGCTTCTGCTACTGATACCGAAATCGAAATTAGAGGTTTCAAAGCGACTTCAACTATTGACGGCAAAAACGGCATTAAAGTGGAAGTTACTGGCTATGGCACTCGCGAAGACAACTTAGAAGAAGGACTTGCTATTTCCTTCAATAAAGACGGCGTCATTAATGATGTTAGCGATACCTTTGCTGGCGACGTTATCAAAGTCAGTGGTGCTTCAAGCGGCATGAGCTTTGAAGATTTGTTAATTAAGACCGGAAGTGGCACTTTCCAATACGAAGAAGTCAGCAATAGTGAATCCGAGTATACGAATCTCCAACTCTTGGCAAAAGATGACACTGTTGATTCGGTCGGCGGCGTAAACAGAATTACGCCAGCTAAAGATAGTTCGTCTATTGCGCTCGAAGGCAACAAATATACTTTTGGAGCAACTTCGGCTTACTTCACCGTTGAACAAGTGCCCAATGGGTCAGGTAGCGGTTCCGTTAATCAGTACGGTTTCAACTTCATTGCGGCGGGCGATTTCATTAAGGGCGGCATTTCTTCGCTTAGCCTTACTTACGGCAACGATAATGAAAAACTCGAAATTCCGTCTAGCAACGTAACGGAATATAAAGTTGCTATGACTGCCGACAAAGAATTTGCAGTTAGCGAATTTGCGGCTGATACTAAATTTAAAGCGGCGGGCAATTCGATTGCTTTCGGCTCGGCAAGCGGCGTTCTCGGTTTCAATACAGACGGCGAAATAACAAGCATAGCTTCTGGTGGTGGCAAAGTTACATTCAGCGGCGCAAGCATAGTAGACCTTTTGAATTTGACCGATGACGGACTTGGCGGACTTGAAATTACAACCACGGCAAAAGAACTCGTTTATGATGGCGGCACGACTAAAGCTCTTGAAGGTTTGGTTAGTGGCGATGCTGTCACGAACAAAGGCGACATAGTTAGTTTCGTAAGCGCGGGCGGTAGTGGTATTTTCAATATTCTCGGCGTTCAAGCTACTGTAGATAGCGATAACTATAATCCTTTGACGTTCAACTTTTCTGAGGACGGTACCACTCCTCCTAGCATTAATTATCTCGATGTTGGCGCAAAGATTACGATAGAAAATGGCGGAAGTAATGATATTGCGCTTATAGTCAATGGCGGAGACTCTGCCTTTTCAATCGCAGGCGGTAGTTCGATTATACTTATCGGCACGGGCGAGGGTGAAGGCGACGGCAACGGTGCCGAATACTATGACGCCGACGATGCCGATGACGCCGACGATGCTGATGACGCCGACGATGCTGATGACGCCGACGACGCTGACGATGCTGACGACGCTGACGATGCTGATGACGCTGACGATGCTGATGACGCTGACGACGCCGATGATGCTGACGATGCCGATGACGCTGACGACGCCGATGATGCTGACGATGCCGATGATGCTGATGATGCTGACGATGCTGATGACGCTGACGATGCTGATGACGCTGATGACGCTGATGACGCTGATGATGCTGATGACGCCGATGACGCTGACGATGCTGATGACGCCGATGACGCTGACGATGCTGATGACGCTGACGATGCTGACGACGCCGATGATGCTGATGATGCTGACGATGCTGATGATGCTGATGACGCTGACGATGCTGACGATGCTGATGACGCCGATGACGCTGATGATGCCGATGACGCAGATGACGCTGATGATACATTGCCGCAAAACGACCTTGCAGATGAGGACTACGAAGGTATCAAAAAGGCTCTCAAGATTAAACCCGATAAATCAACCGACGAAGCGGGCGACTATTCTAAAGATAACGAAAATACTTACGAAGTCGCCTTAAGTAGTGCGTCTGCTCAAACCGTTAAGTTTAATAAGCTCGGCGGAAATATCGCTTACGTCCCGAACGGTGCATCTGGTAACAAGACAATTACTTTCGGCGACGGCGGCGACGCGGCTGTTGTCGATAACGAAAAAGCTAAAGTCAATATTACGGGCGGCAAGGGCAATGATACCCTCGTCGTTCAGGATAGCGCACCTGTTACCTTCGACATGGCGGGCGGCGGCAAAGATAAAATCGTCCTCGCCTACAGGAATAATAACCAAAATGTCACGCTCAAGAATTATAAAGCTTCCGACGGCGGCGGCATTGTAACTGGCGCAAACAACCCAGAAGAAATGGCGGGCGAAATTAAAAACGGCGCAATCTCCTTCGGAGACGGAAAAATCACCATCAATGGTTCGGGCGGCGGCAAAGCCGTAATTACTTTCGACGGCTCTTCCGACTCTACTATCTTTAACCTCTTCGACGAAAACGATGAGAAATTGCCTGTCGGTTTCACCAATAAGGAAGGCGGCATAATCAATGTCAGCACTTCTTCGGACAATTATCTCCTCGTCGGCAACTGGTACGAACTTAATGTTGAAGGCTCGACCTTGACAGGCGGCAAAGGTAATGATACCCTGCTGGGCGGCTCTGGCGACGTGCTCAACGGCGGCGCAGGTAATAACCAAATCTTCCTTAATGATAAACCTAATCGCGACGCCGCAACTATCGTTCTCACCGAAGGTCGTACAACCATTGAAGGCTTGAATAACTCCTTCGATGAAACGCAGGGCGATATTATCAACGTCGACATTAGCAAAGTCATTTTGTCCTTTGCGGAAAATATTCTCAAGATTAAGGGCGAAAACTTCCTTGCCAAAGTAAATGTTCCTAATTCTGAAGACGGCTATGTCAAGCAGTTATTCCAGAGCGGCGATAAACTCGTTAAAGCGGCTATCGTTGCATCCGAAGAAGAAAACGCTGTTCTTGACGCGGCAGCTGTTGGCGCGAACTACTATCAAGGCAACAAGTCGGGCATTGATTTCAGCAACGTTGAAGGCGAAGTTAATGTTGACCTTAGCGCAGGAGATTGGAAGAGTTCCATTAACGGCGAAGAGGCTACTTTCAAGGGCATTAACAACTTCAAGGCTGGCGAATATGATACAACCCTTAGAGGTTCCGACGGCAATGAAACACTTACTGCAGGTAACGGTAATACCACGCTTTACGGCGGCGGCGGCAGAAACTTGCTTGTCGGTACTGCGGATAGTGAAGACAGAGACGGACGCACGGCATTCTTCGTATTAGGCGCGACCAACGGTGCTCAAAATACTATTACTGGCTTCCAGTTCGCGAGTGACGTTGAAGATAATTCTCTCGCCGACGTATTTGAAATCGACACTAGAGAAAACGTCGTCTCGAATGTCTATATTAAAGAAGGCACTAGCGACGTTGTCCTCGAAGTCAGCAACCGCGCAGGCACTGCCAGTGAAAAAGCTGTTATTAAAGGTGCTGTCGGTCAGAATATGTACGTCACCGATACCTTAATCGCGCAGGTTGACAAGACTGAGTTGACGTATGACGGTCAAGCCAGTTTCTTCGTAGCAACTGGCAAGAACGCTTCTATCACGGTTGACAACACCAAAGCCACCGAAGCGATTATGTGGCTCGACGGCGACCCCAACGGCAAGAATACGTTCAAGGGCGACATTCGCACGATTGACGCACGCGAATTCGACGGCAGAGCTGAATTGGCAGGTAACACTACCAACAACACGATTTATGGCGGCACAAGCAAGAACAGCCTGTGGGGCGGTAACGGCGGCAATGATTTATTAGTCGGCGGCACTGGTGCCAACATGTTCTTCTACACCAACGGCAACGGCGACGATACCATTCAGGGTGCTCACGAAGGCGACGTTGTCTATCTGGCGGCAATTACTATGGGACAAATTTCGGGCAGTGACTTCAGCGGCGGCGATGTCACGATTAACTTCACCGACGGTGGCAAACTTACCGTCAAAGACGCTGAAAGCAGTAAGTGCGCTATAGTACTCGGTGGCACTGAGGAACAGACGACTTATTACGTTAGCGGCGGCGGTTACACTACCGAGAAATAAGTTTAACAGTTCAGAAAAATAAGGGCTTAAGGGGCGTGGGATTGAGATTTTTCAGCTCTCAATTCCCCCGTCCCACTGGCTCTTGACGAAAAATTTTATAGAATTTTAATGAAAGACTATTGCAAGAAACTTTTTCTTGTAGTATAAAAGTGAAGGCTTATAGCTATTCTCGAAAGGAAGGACGTTTTAGAATGAACGAAGAAAAACTTGTTACATTGCAGGAAGTAGGAGGTGAAGAGGTTATAGAGGAAGCTAATTTCGTTTTTGATTTGCAACGTTTCGTCGACGCCGACGATGCCGATGATGCCGACGACGCTGACGATGCCGATGATGCCGATGATGCTGACGACGCCGATGATGCTGACGACGCTGATGACGCCGACGACGCTGATGACGCAGATGACGCTGACGACGCCGACGACGCTGATGACGCTGACGACGCAGACGATGCAGACGATGCCGATGATGCTGACGACGCTGATGATGCTGACGATGCTGATGACGCTGACGATGCTGATGATGCTGACGACGCTGACGATGCTGACGACGCTGACGACGCTGATGATGCAGATGACGCTGACGACGCAGACGATGCAGATGACGCTGACGATGCTGACGACGCAGACGACGCAGACGATGCTGACGACGCCGACGACGCCGACGATGCTGATGACGCTGATGATGCTGACGACGCAGATGACGCTGACGACGCTGATGACGCTGACGATGCTGATGACGCCGACGATGCTGATGACGCTGATGACGCCGACGACGCTGATGACGCTGATGACGCTGATGATGCTGACGACGCTGATGATGCTGACGACGCTGATGATGCTGACGACGCTGACGACGCTGATGACGCTGACGATGCTGATGACGCTGACGATGCTGATGACGCTGACGATGCTGATGACGCTGACGATGCTGATGACGCTGACGATGCTGATGATGCAGATGACGCCGACGATGCTGATGACGCCGACGATGCTGATGACGCTGACGACGCCGACGATGCTGATGACGCTGACGATACCGACGACGAATTGCCGTCCGACATTCGCACCGACAAAGACATATTCAAAATCGACGACCTTGCAAAGAACTTCTCCGACGAGGCTGTTTCTGCTAAAAATGTTGTAGAAAAAGCGACTGATTCGCAATACGTTGCTTTCGCAACAGGAACCGAAAACGTCAATTTGAGTAAGGCAGCTGGCGGCAACGTGGCTTATGTTGGCGAAGATGCTACTGGTACCAAGAACATCACACTTAGCGGTGGCGGTGACATGGTTGTTATCGACAGCGATGAAGCAAAAGTCAACGTAACCGGCGGTAAAGGCGAAGATAGCCTCATGATTCGCGGCGAAGCAGACGTAACCTTTGACATGAAGAACGGCGGCGCAGACAAAATCTTCCTCGCCAGCGATAGCGAATTTGTTGACGTAACTCTTAACAATTACAAGGCTTCTGAAGGTGCCGGCATTCAAACTTGGGCTGACGATAAAGACGAAATTGCCAATGCTGTTAAAGATGGCAAAGCAATCGAATTCGGTAACGGCAAAGTCACAGTTAATGGCACGGCTGGCGCAGGCAAAGTTACTTTCGCGGACAACAACGACGCTGCAGGTGCTACCACCTTCAATATCTATGACGTTGAAGAAGAAAAAGTTGCTGTTGCCTTCACTCATAAGGCAGGCGGCGCAGTCAATGCAGGTTCTTCGGCTGACGATTATGTCATGGTCGGTAACTGGGATGAAATTAAGTCTGCAGGCTCCACCCTCACGGGCGGCAAAGGCGACGATACCCTTCTCGGCGGCGGCGGCGACGTTCTCAACGCGGGCGCAGGCAATAACCAAGTCGTCCTCAATGAAGACGAAGGTCGCGACGGCGCAACGGTCGTTATCACCGAAGGTCGTACAACTATTACCGGCTTGAATGGCGGATTCGATGAAGAAACTGGTGACGTTATTAACGTTGATCTCGGCAAAGTAACCGTAACCTTCGACGGCGAGGGCAACCTCAAGATTAAAGGTGACGGATTCCGCGCAGACGCGGCTGTAGATGTAGCTGAAAGCGGTTATGTCGAACAGCAATTCATGAGCAACGGCAAACTCGTCAAAGCGGCTATCACCGCCAGTGGCGAAACCACTATCGACGGTGCTGTTGGTGCCAACTACTTCCAAGGCAACAAGTCGGCTGTTGACTTCACCAATGTTGAAGGCGAAGTTAATGTTGACCTCAGCAAGAGCGATTGGAGCAGTTCCATTAACGGCGAAGAGGCAGCTTTCAAAGGCATTACCGAACTTACAGCTGGCGAATATGATAGCACTCTCAGAGGCTCCGACGCCAATGAAACTCTTAACGCAGGTGTCGGCAACACCACGCTTTACGGCGGCGGCGGCAGAAACGTCATGAACGGTACTGCAGGCAATGAGGACAGAGACGGTCGTACAGCATTCTTGGTACTTGGTGCTACTAACGGTGCTCAGAACACGATTACGGGCTTCCAGTTCGCAAGCCAAGTTGAAGATAATTCGTTGGCTGACGTATTTGAAATCGACACTCAAGAAAACATTATCTCGAATGTCTACATCAAAGAAGGCACTAACGACGTTGTCCTCGAAGTCAGCAATCGCGCAGGCACTGCCAGTGAAAAAGCTCTTGTTAAAGACGCAGTCGGCGAAAACATGTATGTAACCGAAGACATCATCGCGCAGGTTGACAAGACCGACTTGACTTATGACGGCGACGCTAACTTCTTCGTTGCAACTGGTAAGAACGCTTCTATCAGTGTTGATAACACCAACGTAACCGAAGCTAACATTTGGCTGGGCAATCAATCTAAGTCGCAATTCAAGGGCGACATTCGCACGATTGACGCACGCGACTTCGACGGCAGAGCTGAATTGGCTGGTAACGACACGAACAACACCATCTACGGCGGTGCTGGTTCCAACAGCCTGTGGGGCGGCAATGGCGGCGACGACCTCCTTATCGGCGGCACTGGTTCCAACATGTTCTTCTACACCAACGGCAACGGCAATGACACTATCGAAGGCGTCAATGAAGGCGACGTTGTCTACCTCTCCGCTGTCAATATGGATAATATCGCGGGCACTGCGGTTGATGGCAACTCCATCACGATTAACTTCAATGACGGCGGTAAACTCACCATTAATGACGGTGGTAAAGAAGTCGGCATAGTCATGGGCGACCAGACTTACTACGCTAACAGCGACCGTACCGATTTGACCACGAAATAAGATTGACCCTTTAGTAGATTATTGACAGATTTATACATTGAAAATTTGTTGAGCCTCATCATTTGTATGGGGCTCATTTTTCTTATTTGTGCTTAGGGGGAATTTGAAATGCCAGAAAACGATAACGAACAACTCGACGACGTTGAAAATGCTGACGACGTTGACGACACTGATGACGCTGACGATACCGACGATACCGACGACGTTGAAAATGCTGATGACGTTGACGACACTGATGACGCTGACGATACCGACGATACCGACGGCGTTGAAAATGCTGACGACGCTGATGATGCTGATGACGCTGACGACGTTGATGATACCGACGAAGTTGAAAATGCTGATGACGTTGACGATACTGATGACGCTGACGATACTGATGACGCTGACGATACCGACGATACCGACGGCGTTGAAAATGCTAACAACGTTGACGATACTGATGACGTTAATGATACCGACGAAGTTGACGACACTGACTGGGACGATGAACCTAGCGAAGGCAACGATAATATTTACAATGAAGAAGACAGCGTGAAGGTTGATGCTCTCGGGGGCAATGATTACATTGAAAACTTGGGCGACACGGTGACAATCAACGGTGGGGCTGGCAACGATTCTATCGATAACGGCGGCGACACGGTGACAATCAACGGCGGCACGGGCAACGATTTTATCGATAACGGCGGCGACACGGTGACAATCGACGGTGGCGCGGGTAATGATTCTATCGATTTAAATTACTATTCAAAGAATGATTTGATTGTTTATAACGCCGGCGACGGCAACGACATTATCGAAGGATTCAATAATACAGACAGCCTTAGCATTGCAGGCGGCTCTTACTCAACGCAAGTCAATGGTTTCGATGTTCTTATTAATGTTGGCGAAGGAAATATTACTCTTAAAAACGTATTAGCAACTGCCGACGAGCTTCACGTCAATGATGAGGCAATTTCTCTCGCGGACATTAAACTTTTGGAGTTGACTGACGGCGACGATTCCATTGACAATTATAGAAACTCGGTGACAATCGACGGTGGCGCGGGTAACGATGAAATTGAAAATTCTGGCTTGTCGGTTAGCATAGACGGCGGAGAAGGAAACGATTCCATTGGCAACTATGGTGACAGCGTAACAATCAACGCAGGTAATGGCGACGATACTATCTATTTAGTTGACTATTCAAAGAATAATCTAATTATTTATAACGCTGGCGACGGCAATGACATTATCGAAGGATTCAATAATACAGACAGCCTTAGCATTGCGGGCGGCTCTTACTCAACGCAAGTTAGCGGTTTCGATGTTCTCATTAATGTTGGCGAAGGAACTGTTACTCTTAAAAACGTATTAGCAACTGTCGACGAGCTTCACGTCAATGACGAGGCAATTTCTCTTGATAAAGTTTTGACTCTAACCGACGGCGATGATTCCATTGATAATTACAGAAACTCGGTAACAATCGATGGTGGCGCGGGCAACGATTCGATTTATAACAGCTCATACGGCTCAAACGTCTCAATCAACGGCGGTGCGGGTGATGATTCAATTCTCAACTACGGAAACAGCATAACAATCGCGGGCGGCGCAGGCAATGATTCCATTTACAACGCAGGCAAAAATGTTATCTTCAAATACAGCGGTGGCAACGACACCCTAGAAGGTATTAAGGAAGATAATATCGATTTGGGCGACGTAAGCATTCTTTCCACTGTTGAAAATGATGACAGTGTTTTGCTTAATTTAAGCAACGGTAATTCGATTCTTCTTGTTTCATCAGACGATTCCGATGACGATGACGCTGATGACGGCTGGTATGATGATGACGATTATTATGATGATTACGACGACGCCGATGACGCAGACGATGCCGATGACGATTATTATGATGATTACGACGACGCCGATGACGCAGACGATGCCGATGACGGTTGGGACGATGATGATTGGGATGATGACGATGACGATGATGATGATGTAATTACCGACGATACCGACGACGATACAGTAGAAGAACCTAGCGACAATAAGGATAGCTCTACCATAATTGAAGGTAGCGAAGCTGACGAAATAATCGAAGGTACTTCAAGGCGCGACAGCATTAACGGCTACGGTGGAAACGATACCCTCATTGGCAACAAGGGCAACGACAGCCTCACGGGCGGCGACGGCTCAAATGTTTTCGTCTACAAGAACGGCGACGGCAACGACATTATCACCGACTACGAAGACGGCGATATTATCAAGATTGATTCGGGCACGGTCGGCAAAATCGTCAAAAGCGGTAATGATGTCATCGTGACGGTCGGTAATGGTAAAATCAGCGTTAAGGGAGCCGCCGATAAGAGCATTAATTATATTGACAGCAACGGTTATGAAAAATCTTATCCCGAAACTTCAAGTCCCGGCAGTTCAAACGACGGTAATTCAGACGACGATACGATTACGGAAGACGATACGATTACCGAAGACGATGCTGATTGTGAAGATTGGGACGATACAATTACTGACACTCCCGATACTTCAGAACTTAGCATTGACGAACTTAAAGAAGAACTCGGATTTAGCGAAGAAGATACTGGCAAAGATTTCGACCCCAAGAGCACTGAATCACAATACGTCGTGTTGGGTGGCAAGTCCGATTCTGTCGTTGCCTTTAATGACGCGGGCGGTAACTTGGCTTACGTCGGCGAAGATTCAAGCGGTGCAAAATTCATAACGCTCGGTAAAAACGGTGACATTGTTGTTGTCGACGCTACCAAAGGTCAAGGCAGAGAAGTCGAAATTATCGGCGGCGCAGGTGCCGATACTGTCATAGTTAAAGAAAATGCGCCCGTTACCT
>JAFYNH010000085.1 GCA_017549815.1 Selenomonadaceae bacterium | reverse complement strand
CTCAACTTCGACATGTTGCGCTTGAATTATTGGTTGTGAAGTTTGAACAGGCTCAACTTCGACATGTTGCGCTTGAATTATTGGTTGTGAAGTTTGAACAGGTTCCGCCTTAACAGGTTCAGTCTGAATTATCGGCTGTGAAGTTTGAACAGGCTCTGCTTTAACTGGTTCAGTTTGAATTGTCGGTTGTAAAGTTTGGACGGGTTTGACTTCAGAGGGTTGTGCTTGGATTATCGGCTGTGAAGTTTGAACAGGTTCGACTTCAACGGTTTGCGCTTGGATTATCGGCTGTGAATTTTGGACAGGCTCAACTTCAACAGGTTGCGCCTGAATTGTCGGCTGTGAAGTTTGGATAGGTTTAATTTCAACGGTTTGCGCTTGAATTATCGGCTGTGAAGTTTGAACCTCCGACGATTGACTATTAAATGTACGCCACGTTCTGCCGCCGAGCATTTGCAACATTGTCTGTGCATTGTCGCCTTTTGATTGCGGAAGGAGCGTCTGCAAATTTTGAACAGCAGGAATTTCCTGAACGCCTTCGACTGGCTCCGAGTTGATAACAGGTTTTGTCGTCAAAAGTGATTCGGAACTCATGTTGAAAAGATAAGCCATGCCGCTAGCCGCGAAAATATTTTTCGTTGTCGGTTCGTCAACAATTTCCGTCGTGTTATCGGTAATTGCAGGAATTTCGTCCGAAATTTTCGGCTCGTCGACTTTAAACGTCTCGACACTTGTTAGCGTGACAGGAACTTTCTTTTTGACTAAAAAAATATCCGCAGGTTTACTTTCCTCTTCGGCAACTACTTCAGAATCATCCCCGACCACTGAATCCTGAATCCTAATTGCCTTTTCGGGCGCGTCCTGCGGAGTATCGCTCTTTCCTTGAGCTGGTGTCGTTTCTGCCGCGTCAACCTTTTCTGGAGTATCTTCAACATGCGCGGTATCCTCATTTATATCTCGCAAGTCCTTGACGCTTTGTTTTAGTTCGTCGAGTTTCGCGTTAATCGCGTCGAGCGTCGAGCTGAAATTTCTTTTGCCTGCCCGCGTTGGCGATTTATATCTAGGCTGTGTACTCTGCGAAGTTGTTCGCGTCGACGAAGCCGGTTGTGCTGGTGCTATCGACATTAAGTTTGTAGTGTTTGCCATTTTTCGCCTCACCTCTCTCGAAAGTTTATCGAAATTTTTTGCCGCGCAGTTAAGCAAAAAAAAATCCCTTCGCGCTGAGGGGATTAAAATTTATACAAAAATTTTTAAGCCTTTAAGTCTTCACGCCGCATAAGTAGGAAACAATAATCCGACAATCGGTTGAGGAAAATTTTATCTGACTCGTGAACAGGCTCCGATTTAGCCAATTCGCAAGCAAGTCTTTCTGCGCGGCGCGTGATTGTTCTTGCCAAGTCGAGGAATGCGCCCGCCTTTGAATTGCCCGATATAATAAATTCTCTCAACGGCGGCAACGAATTTTCCAATGCGTCCATTTCTGATTCGATTTTCTTAACGTCGTCAAAAGTTATCAGCGACTCCCGATTCAAGCTCGCAAAGTCCGCCATAAGTTTTGGTAAAAGTTTCTGCGCGGCGAAAATTTTTTCTTTTACGTCGTCGACTTCAGCAAAGGCTCGCGCAATCCCCAATGCAGAGTCAGCCTCATCAATCGCGCCGTAAGTTTGAACACGCAAGCAATTTTTATCGACGCGCTCGCCTGTGTATAAACTCGTCAAGCCTTTATCGCCCGTCTTTGTATAAATCGACATTAAATCACCTACCCGATAATCGCTTGTCCGAAGTAAACGACCGCGCCCATAAACAACACGAACGGTATATAAATCTTTACAGCGAATGCTAATAGCTGAGCGTCCGCGCCTTTTACGCCGATTGCCGCCGAGCCTATCGCGATTGATAACGGAGAAATCATTTTACCTGCGCAGGCTCCCGTTGCATTGGCAGCCGCAACCCACGCTTGAACAGATTCATTCGCGCCGATTGCTTGACTTGCCATGACTTGCAACTTGCCGAATAAAACACAACTCGAAGTCGCCGAGCCTGTTATATACGTTCCGACCGAGCCTAAAAACGCCGCGATTAACGGATAAGCCGTGCCCGTCGCCGCGACCGCCGTATCTGCAATCTGATTCGTCATGCCGCTATAACCCATAACCTTTGCCGTCGCAATAACCGCGATAATCGTTACCATTGTGAATTTCAAGCCGTTGACTGTCTTCTTCAACACACCAAACATTTCGCCAAAACTCGCGCCCTGTTTACTGCCCGCAATAAATGACGCCAGCATTATCAAGACGCCCGGTGTATTTATCCAAACGAACGTATAAGGTGCGCCGCCTTCGCCGTTATAAATGGGAACAGCCGATTTGAATTGCATGAGGAAAGAATTAATCGGCGGGACAAGTTTACTGGTGAACAACAGGAAAATAAAAATCAGAATGAACGGCAAGCAGGCATTAATGGCTTTTGCAGTGCTGATTTTGGCTTGAGCTTGGTCGGGCATTGCGAATTCGGGATCGTTAATGGGGAATTTTTTCGCAATGAAAACGATTGTGCCCATAGTGCAAATCGCGCCCGCGACAACCGCCAATTCCGGACCTACGAACATTGAAAGCGCAAGTTCGGGCAGGAAAAATGCTATGCCCGCGCCTGCACACATCATAGACATTCCGCGCAGACCTTTTAAACCGCCGCCCGCTACGATAACCATTAGCCACGGACAAAGTAAACTCAAAACGCCCAGTTGCAATGAAGTAAACGTCGCAAGTTGAATCGAATCAAAGCCCGTGACGTTCGCCAAAGTTACGAGCGGAATTCCGATTGAGCCGTAAGCCGTCGGCACCGAGTTTGCAATTAAGCAGACCGACACGGACAAAATCGGATTGATACCGATACCAGCAAGCATACCTGCGGGAACAGCAATCGCCGTACCGAAACCCGCCATGCCCTCTAAGAAGTCGCCGAAACCCCAGCCGATAAGCAGAATTAAAACGCGCTTATCGTGACTGACGCTCGTCAACATGTCCTTAATCGTATCCATTGCTTTGGTATGCAATGTCAAGTTGTAGGTAAAAATTGCCGCGACGATAACTAATAAAATCGGCCAGCACGCTAACGCGACGCCTTCAAGAACCGCCTCAATCGCACGGACACTTTCCATACTCCAAACGCCCATGCCCGCCGCTAATGAAATTATCAGCGCAATTAGGCACGCTTTCCAAGGAGCCATTTTGATTACGCTGAGCGCGAGCACCAGCCATAATATCGGCGACAGCGCAAGTAAAAACATCAATTCCCCCGACCTCCTTACAAAAATAAGCAGAAATAATTCAATGCCGCATTTTTCTATGGCGGGCGAAAAAATTCCTGCTTATTGAAAATTTTCTGTCAATCATTACTTAGGGACTAGGAACTAGGGACTAGGAACTGGGAACTAGTAGGGATTAGGGACTAGATTTGTCCGCGCAGATTTTTATTTGCTGATAAGTTTGGAAGTGCCAATCTCATAATTATTGCCGTTGACGTTAAAGGTCGTCGCCGAATAATTTTTCAACGTGATAGCTTTAGCCGTCGAACCGACCTTAAAGTAAATCTCTTTCTTAGCCTTGCTGTAAGACGTGGAGAACGAGCCAGTGATTTTCAACATATCATTATCGCTAAAGTCGAAGATAACATCCTTGCCGTCGCCGCTGTTATAAACGAAAATATCGGAGCCTTCGCCGCCCCATAAACTGTCATTGCCCTTGCCGCCTGTCAAAGTATCGTTGCCGGCTTGACCATAAAGTTTATCAGCACCCGCATTACCGACAAGTGAATCATCACCTTTGCCGCCATAAAGCGAATCCTTACCAGAACCGCCCTTAATCGTGTTGGCGAGCTTATTACCAGTGATTTTAACAGCCTTTGTACGAGATGAAGCATCAATAGTTTTAATAGCTGAGCCAACAGTCACGGGCGATTTGGTTGAATTTGTTACGGTTAAAGTCGTTGAAGTCGTCGAAGTCGTTGAGGATTTTTTAGAGCCTTTGATATTGACATTAGACAAATTCGCCGCACCGTTTAAAGTTATCTTACCTTTGCCGACCGTAACGATAATATCCGAGCCGCTTGTTGCCGTGGAGTAAGTGCCTGTGCCGTTACCGATTTTCAACGTCGAATTTGAGTTGAACCCGACGATTGTGTCATTGCCGTCACCCGAACTGTATTGAAACAGAAAGCTTGAGCCGCTGTTGTAAACGCAATCATTTCCTGTGCCGCCTTTGACAGTTAAATTGTTTGCTGAGCCGCGCAAGTCAATAATGTCATTGCCACTGCCGCCGTCGATATAGACGTTATTGGAATTGTAAGTTGAAATGTAATCGTTGCCATTGTCCCCAAAGAGTGATGCTTTCCCGCCAAGATTGGTATTTGTAATGGTATCGGAACCATCTCCAGCGTAAATTTTGGAACTTTCGCCGCTGTTGTGAATCGAATCGTTGCCCGTGCCGCCCGTAAGAGTGGAGTTAATGCCGTAATTTGTGTTGTTAATCTTATCGTCGTTATTGCCGCCGTCGATTACGGAATTTGCGCCGTTATTGTCAATGTAATCGTTGCCGTCTCCCGCCAAGATAGAAGCATATTTTCCTGCGGAGAAAGCTGTCACAGTCGGAGCAGTGCCGTAATTTGTAATTGTGTCGTTGCCGCCGTAAGCTTGAATCGTGACATAGTTGCCAGCATTTTCGAGGCTGTCGTTGCCATTAGTGCCGGTAACCGAAGTGTAGTTGCCGTAATTTACGGCGAATCTTTGGAGGTCAAAAATCATTTTCATAAGAAAAACTCCCCTCTAAATGTTTTAGCGTTTAAAAATTTTTTTACATTATAAACTGTTTTTCTTATAAATGCAAAAGACAGCCGCAATTTTTTTTTGAGACTGCCCTAAAATTTTTTCCATGCAGATTTTTATTTGCTGACGAGCTTTGTGTTCTTCATCTCGTAATTAGTACCGTTGATATTAAAAGTCGTCGCTGTGAAATCTTCTAAGGTAATGGCGTTTTCCGTCGAGCCGACCTTGAAATAAATTTTATCCTTTGACTTGTTATAAGACGTGGAGAAATCGCCCGTTATCTTTAACATGTCGTCGTCCGCGAAGTCGTAAATGACATCTTTGCCGCTACCTTTTTCATAAATAAAAGTATCCTTGCCAGCGTCGCCCCAGAGCGAATCGTTACCTTTGCCGCCCGTGAGGGTGTCATCACCTACACCGCCATAAAGTTTATCATTGCCCGCGTTGCCAACAAGTGAATCGTTGCCGCCCTCGCCGTAAAGCGTATCTTTATTGGAGCCGCCGAGAATTGTATTGGCAGAAGAATTGCCTGTGATTTTAACAGTCTTTGTCCGCGCAGAGGCGTCAATCAATTTAATCGACGAGCCGACAGTTACGGGCGAACTTGTAGAGTCAGTGACGGCTAAAAGCGTCGAAGTAGTCGAGCTACCGTAAGTTTTTGTCGTCTCTTTGCCGTCGGTACCAATGACAGTTAATTTCTTGCCTTTGCCATTCTTAACGGTGAGCGAATTTTTATTCAGCGTAAAGACAACGTCGTTACCGCTGACAGTTGCCTTTGTAATCGCCGCGCTAAGAGAAATTTTATCGCCGCTTTCGTAGTCGGTAATAACATCTTTGCCCGAACCGCAAATGAAAATGTCCTTGCCTTCGCCGCCATATAAAGTATCGTTGCCGCTGTTACCCCTTAACGTATCATTACCCGCTTGCCCGTAAAGTTTATCACTGCCTTTGTTGCCGATGAGCGAATCGTCTCCTTTGCCGACATAAATGGTATCTTTTCCGGAGCCGCCGCTGATTGTATTGGCAATAATGTTGCCCGTGATTTTAACGGCTTTAGTGCGTTTCGAGGCGTTGATAACTTTAACAGCAGAACCGACGGTAACAGGCGATTTGGTCGAGTTGGTAACAGTTAAAAGCGTTGAGGAAGTTGAACCGCCAAGAACCGTCGAAAAACTTTTGCCCTTTGAATTAATCAAGCTAAGCGATTTACCTTTGCCGTCTTTAACAGTGACGGAATTCTTATCCATTGTAAAAATAACGTCGTTGCCGCTGACAGTTGCCTTTGTAATCGCCGCGCTGAGGGAAATTTTATCGTCCGTCTCGTAGTCGGTTATAACGTCTTTACCAGTGCCGCAAATGAAAACGTCCGCGCCGTCTCCGCCCGTCAAAGTATCGTTACCACTGCCGCCAATTAAAGTATCGTTGCCGTCGTCGCCGTAAATTAAATCGTTGCCTTTGTTGCCGATTATTGAGTCATTACCGCCGCCGCCGTAAAGCGTATCGTTCTTGGAACCGCCGCTGATTGTATTCGCCGAATCATTGCCCGTAATGTCAACAGCCTTTGTCCTTTTGGAGGCGTTGATAACTTTGACAGCCGAATCGACAATCACGGGCGATTTCGTGGAATTGGTAACGTTTAAAGTTGCCGACGTTGTAGAATTGCTACCCTTGACGATATTCAATTTAGATAACTTTGCCGCGCCTTCCAGAGTTATCTTGCCGCTTCCAGCAGTGACGACAATATTTGAACCGCTTTTGGTCGTTGAATAAGTCGTGCCCGAAATGCTGAGCGTATCCTTTGAGCTGAAACCTTTGATTGAGTCGTTGCCGTCGCCTTTAGCGTATTTGTAAAGAAAGCCGTTTTCGCAATAGCTCTCAATGGTATCGTTGCCCGCGCCGGGACTAATCGTTATGTTTTCTGCGGAGGAGTAAACGTGAATATAATCGTCTCCTGCATCCGCATTTATTGAAATATTCGAGCCGCCGCCGTAAATCGAATCGTTATCCGCGCCGCTATTTATCGTGTTATTTTTGGCACTAGAATCTTTGGAGTAGAGTTGAATAACGTCTTTGCCGTTGCCCGTATCTACCAGAATATTTGTACCTTCGCTGTGAACTGTGTCGCCGCCGTCGCCGCTTGTTATCTTATGGTTCTGGGAATTTTCGTAAATGTAAATATAATCGTTGCCCGTGCCACCATTGACGGTATTTTTATTGGCGGTCGAATAAAGGTAAATGTAATCTTTGTCGTCATCGCCATTTATCAGAGCGGCTTCGGATCTAACTTCGATTGTATCATTGCCCTTGCCGCCATTGACCGTATTGTTTTTGGCGTCCAACTGAATTGAGATAAAATCCGCGCCCTTCTCGCCATTTATCAAGGCGTTTGTGCTCCCATTGTAAATTAAATCGTTACCGTCGCCGCCGATTACCGTATTATTTGAGCTGTTTGATAAGAGTGAGACAAAATCGTTTCCCTCTCCGAGATCTATTGAATTGTTTGAAGAATTTTCATAAAGAGTAATTGTATCTCTACCGTCGGAAGAATTAATTTTGAGTTTGTTGCCACTCGCTTTTATGCTGTCGTCTCCTTCTCCACTACTTATCGTAACTTTATTGGCGTAACTTTCGATTGTGTCATCGCCGTAGAAAGTTAATAAGAGCGTGTTGGCAGTTGAGCTGTTGGCAATAGTAAGGTCGCCGAATTGTCGCGCCATATAGCGGAAAAAGATATAGCCACCTTCGTACATGAAGGATTCATCTCTGCCCACGTCGTTTGCATCAAGTCCGACTCTAAATTTTGAAACGTCTGCCGCCAGTGCTTTAATTTTATCGGCGTTGGTATTTTTTATGCCGATAGTGAGTTCTGCCAAGCCCTCTGTGATAAAGCCCGGTAACGATCTGTAAACGGGAAAATAAAGCACATTCGCCATCATGACGGCATGGGTTAATTCGTGGGCAAGAGTGCGATCAAATTCGGTATTAGCTTTTTCAAGGTCGTTTTCAAGCCCGTTGTAATAATACATGTTGATTATCAGCTTAAGCGAAGTTATTTCACCGGTTGTTTCGTTATACGTGGGATTTGATTCGTCCATAGGGTCTGCGAGGGAAATTTTATCAGCGTTAGGGTCGTTGATGAATTCGACGTACATTTTATTTGTCGAGGTCGAAGATTTTTTCCCGAAGCCGAAATTTTCCCCGTAAGATTCGGCGATAAGATTGAGTGCGCCTTCCATCCACCAAGTATAAAGCCCTTGCCAAATGAATTTCTCAGAATTGCTCAAGGAAGAAAAAGTTTTGTTGTCGGCGAGTTCGACGCTCAAATCGTTGACGGAAAACGAGGTGTTTTGGAAACTTGTATTTACGTTGTTGCTTTCAAGAATTATATCGGATTCGTCTTTGATTTGTTTTCCGCCCGCGTCTGAGCCTGTGATTGCGCCCGAATCTTTGGTAGAAAAATCTATCCCGCAGTAAACCCTAAGAAAATATTCGACGTTTTTTGTACTTGTTAAATCGGCTAAGAAGTGGCTTTTTATGTCTCTGTCCTTGCTATCATCTTGAAGATATTTAATTGAGGAGGTTGGGGAGGCGGCATTTATCGCATCGTCGAGTGCTTCTTCGCCGAAGTATTTTGTCTGCTTATCTAGCGACCGCATGAACTTTTGAATGACTTCTAGTTGTGTTGCCATAACAATTTGTCTCCTTCGTATTGATTTTAGTTTATTATACGAAAAACTTTCTTATCGCGCAACAATATGTAAAAAAAAGCCCGCCGTGTTGACGGGTTTAAAATTTTTCCGCGCAGATTTTTATTTAATCCATTTGCCAACAGTCTTGCTTTTGCCGTTGATATTGATTGAGGTTGAAGACGAAACGTCCGCGAAAATGACTTTGCCGCCGCCTTTGACCGAAAGCGTAAGCGTACCCTTGCTGGAGTTGAAGGTCGCCGAACTGAAATCGACAGCTTTATCTTTCTTGTTGAGGATTTTAAGCATGTCGCCTTTTGCGTAGTCCATAATCGTATCGGTACCTTCGCCCGCGTAGAAAATGAACGTGTCATTGTCTGCGCCGCCCCAGAGCGAATCATTTCCTTTGCCGCCCCAGAGTGTATCTTTACCAGCTTCGCCGCGCAGTTCGTCATTGCCTTTGCCGCCGACCAATGAATCGGCTCCTTTGCCGCCTTTTAAGCTGTCCTTGCCTTTGCCACCAATTAAAATATCACCAGCGGCGGTGCCTTTTAAGGTAAGTTTCTTTGTGGCAAGTGAGGCGTCGGCTGTCTTTATGCTACTGTGCTTGCTAAGGTCGATTGTGCCTTTGTAAGAGCTGTAAACTTTAATGGCAGAATTCTTTTTGTCGATGAAGAGACCGTCGCTGAAGATTGTATCGTTGTTCTTGCCAGAGGTGAGCGTAACTGTCTTAGTGCCTTCAACGGTGATTGAGCCGCCTTTGACTTTGATAACCGAGTTGCCCTTTTTAACTGTGCCGTCTTTAATCTCAACACCGCTACCGATTTTTACGACATCGCCTTTACTGTATTTTTGGATAACGTCTTTGCCGCTACTCTTTTCGTAAATGAAAACATCTTTGCCCTTGCCGCCGATAAGAGTATCTTTGCCCTTGCCGCCGTCCAAAGATGAACCATATGCGCCCGCATTAATCACGTTAGCTTTGCCGTTGCCTGTAATCTTTATGGTATTGGTCGCGGTGCCGTCGATTGTCGTGAGCTTGGTATATTTCTTCGCGCTGAAATTATCGGACGTACTCATAAGCGTCATAACTTTTTTCTTGCCGTCCAAAATTCCGTCTGCCGTGTAGAAGCGAGTTACTTTCTTTTTATTTTCAATGAAGGTAACGGCTTTATCCTTGCTGTTATTAATCGTCAGCGAATTTCCTGCGCCGTAATCCAAAACTACGTTTTTGCCGTCAATCGTGTAACTTTCGAGTGTGAAGCCACTACCGACGCTGATTTTATCGTTCTTGGAGTAATCAGTTATTATGTCGCTTCCGCCGTTGTAAATGAAAACGTCAGAGCCTTTGCCGCCCGTCAAGCTGTCGTCGAAGAAAGAGCCGCTAAGAGTATCATTTCTTGTGCCGCCAACGAGCGAATTATCGGCGGATTCGTTGCCTTTAATTTTTACTTTGCTTAAGACTTTGGAAGCGTCAACGACTTTTATTTCATCGGTGGCGGTGTATGTTCCGCTGAAATTCGGCAGGAGGCTGATTAAAGTTTCGTCGCTGATTATGCCGCTCTTGGTATAAACGGCGGTAGAAATGCTTTCGTCCTTTGAATCTGCAATCGTGACTTTGGTATTATTTTTCGCCGCGTCTTTGAGCGTTATGGAACTAGTGCCGACCTTGAATACGACATCATTTTTCTTAATCTTGACTTTGAACTTGGAATCGTCGGCGATTTTTATCGTGTCGCTGTTGCCGAAGTTATAAATGACATCACTGCCAGAGCCTGAAGAATAAGCAAAAGTATTTGAAGAATCGTTATCGGGACTAATCGTTACGAAGTCATTTCCAGCTCCGCTTGTGATTGTTACGTAAGCAGCCTTGTTATTAATAAAGTTTTTGTTGCCGCCCGCTTTAATCGTTGCGTTATCGCCGCCGTTCCAAATGTAATTTTCGTCCGCCGAAGTTTTGAGACTTATAATTTCTCTGTCGGCGTTTTGGAACGCGATACTGCCTTTAACGCTAGTTCCGTTATCGATTTGAAGAATAAAGGCGTCGTCAGTTGAGGAGTGGCCACCGAGCGAGCCGCTTACCAAATCAACTTCGATATTCGCGCCGCCATACTGATTAATTACCTGAACAACATCATTGCCGTCGTCTGCGGAATATCTAATGAGATTTTTAGCAGGATTAGACGGGAGGAAAATTCCGAGCGTATCACTACCTTTGCCGCCCGTGAGCGTGACATTTTCGCCGTAATTGTAAATGTAATCGTTGCCGTCACCGCCGTTGATTGTTACCGAGTTGCCCCAGTTTTCAATGGAATCTTTACCTGCGCCGAGCGAAACTTTTATGGAGTCGTTGCCGACGCCGTTATAAATTGAGTCGTTACCTGCGCCAGTGTTTATCGTCACTTTTACGGCTTCGCCATTATTTTCGATTAAATCATTGCCGTCGCCCGCGTTGATTGAAACGTTCGCGCCGTTGTTGGTTATGGAATCGTTACCTGTGCCCGTGCTAATCGTGACTTTGGAGCTTTCACTATAAATGGAGTCATTGCCCGCGCCCAAATCGAATTTCAGACTGGTACCTTTGTTATTGGCAATATTTTCGTTGCCCTTACTACCGTAAAAAGTTTTGTTTGAATATTTACCCTCAAGGAATTCAAATTCATAGCCGCCCGCGTTGCTCTTAACTGTTATATTGCCAGCGAAATTCGTCGGCGAAAGGTAAACCGTATTGCCCAAAATCATGGTATCTGATTCACTGCCGATTTTGATGCCACCGAGTTCGAGCAAAGTTTTTCCGTCAGTTTCGGAGGTGTATTTGACAACGTTGTTTTCGACGGTATAACCTGCAACAGTCGCCGTTCCCTTGTAAGTGGCGGTGGAATTTTTTTCATCCAGATACCACATTTCCGAAGTTACTGTGGGTTGGCTGACATCTTCAGCAAGATCCAAAGTGTAATCGCCGCTGACAGATACATCAACCGTGCTAAGAGCCGACTTAGATAAAGTAATTGTCAAGTCGTCAATGTCGACGCCAACAGTAGAAGCAATACCGCTGATAGTAAACAAACTAGACTCACCTGCCGTAGTGTATTTTATGGAAGTCCTATCGGAATCTAAACGTGCGCCTGTCGTGAACTTTTCGGAGTAAACGCCAACGCCTTTTGTAAGACTCCATTTCGGAGTTATTTTAGCCGCGTTCAATCCCATGATTGTTAAATTATCGGCTTGAACGCCGTTAGAAATTGCACTAAAACTTTCAATCGGGGAATACATATAAATTTCGTCGCCCGCGCTGAAGCCTGCAATATTCATCTTAGTAATTTCTCCGCCTAAGGCGATAGAATCATTGCCCGCGCTGACGTTAATTGAAACGTTCGTGCCGCCCGTCAATTCGATTGTGTTAGTGCCTGCACCGCCGTTTATGCTGATGTTATCGCCCCAGTTTTCAATGGAGTCGTTACCTGCGCCGCCCGCGATTGAAACCTCATCAGCCCAGTTGACAAAAGTATCGTTGCCATCGTCGCCGAATACTTGGACTGTCGAGCCGTCTCTTGTGTAGATATAATCGTCGCCGCCACCCGCATTAATCGTAACTTTTGAGGCGGAGTTTTCAATGCTGTCGTTGCCGCCGAGCGCGTTTATCGTGACGTTGGAATTGATATTTTGAATGTCATCTGCCTTTTCCGTTCCTTTAAGCAGATTTATTGTATATTTTTCAGCTTTGCTTGCGCCCGCGTTCAAGACGGTTATAACGTTGGTTGTCTTGCTTAAATCGCGCAAAGTAATGGTATTTTCTCCGACAGTCAACAAAATAGCGTCGATACCGTTCGAGTAAGCACTACTTATACTGCCCGACATTAATTGAAGCGTACTATTCGAGTCAAAGCCTTCAATAATATCGTTGCCGCTGACATATTGGAAAAGAACATTGTCGCCGTAGTTATTGATAATTTTATCGTTGCCACTGGAGCCAGTAATTGTAACTTGGTTGCCGTAGTTTTCAATTAAGTCATTGCCCTCGTCACCGCTTATCGAAACGTTATCGCTGTTATTGTTAATGGTGTCGTTACCCGCACCAGCACTGATTGAGCTTTTCGCGCCCTTGTTTTCAATACTGTCATTACCAGCACCAGTTACGACTTGCAATGACGTGCCGTTGTTAGTGATAAGGTCGTTGCCAGCGGTCGCTGTGAAAGTCTTTTTGCCGTAATCTCCTGCGTTCAATTCAAATTCGCTGTTGTAAATGTTGCTTATTACTTTTACGTCGCCCGCGAAATTCGTCGCCGACAATTCGGCTTTTATAACTGAAGCAAACGGTTCATTGTCTGCCGTTATGCTGAGACCGCTGAGTTGTAAAATAACTTCGCCTTCGGTATCGTTGACATAATTTATTTTGTTCTTGCCTTCGAGTTCGTAGCCCGCAAGGGTAGAATCAGTTTTATAGGCGTAATTCGCACCGACTTTAGCCCAGCCTTCAGGCACTGCCACTGTTTCTTTAACGTCTTTGCCAAGTTCCAAGCTGTAATCATCATTATCAATCGTGACGGTTTTTTTATTGAGAGCCGCCGCCGACACGACAACTGTTTTATTGGCTTTAACTTCAAGCCCGCTGGTTGAGTTGACGCCGCCAAGCGAGAATAAAGTTGCCTCGTCGCCGCTTTTCTTGTAAGTGATAGTTTGTCCGTCTTGAGACAAATACGCGCCGTCGGAATATTTTTCTACATATTTTGCGCCGCCAGTTATGGACTCCCAACTCGGCGTTATCTTCGACACGGTTAAGCCCGTAATTGTGACATTAGCAGAAGAAACCCCGCCGACAGCGGAATTGAGGCTACTGACTGGAATGGCGAGTTGAATCTCATTACCCGCCTTAAAACCTTCGACTTTGAAACTTACTTCCGAGCCGTTGACGGCAATAGTATCGTTGCCAGTGCTGACGTTGACGGTTGAGCCTTTGCCGCCCGTGATATTGACAAAATCATTACCTTCGCCGCCGTTAATGGAAACATTATTGCCAGAATTGTCAATGTTGTCTTTGCCCGCACCACCGTCGATTGTGACGTTATCGCCCTCGTTATCAATGGTATCGTCGCCGCCGAGTGCTTGAATTGTAACTTTGGAATAAGGATTAGAAAGATCGTCTGCGGCGTCCGTTCCTTTAAGCAACGGTATTGTATAAGTTTCGACTTTACCAAAGGAGTTCAGAAGGTTGATTTGATTAGCCGTCTTGCTGAAGTTTTCCAGAGTAAGTTTATTTTCTCCGATAACCAAAATAGCGTCTGTTCCGTTCGAGTAAGCGGAAGTTATGCTACCCGACGCGACTTTTAATTTTGAAGTTTCGTCAACGCCTGTGATTGTGTCATTGCCGCCCGAATAAACGAACAGAACATTTTTGGCGTTATTCAGAATTGAATCGTCGCCTATACCGCCGCTTACTGTTACGCTGTCGCCCCAGTTTTCAATCGAATCGTTCCCTGCGCCGCCGTCTATGCTGATATTCGTTTTGCCTTCGTTATAAATGTAATCGTTGCCTGCGCCACTACTTATGCTAATGTTATTGCCGTAGTTTGTAATGGTATCAGCGATTGTCGCGCCGCTGAAAGTTTTGCCTGAATAATCGTCCGCGCCCAATTCAAAGCTGTAGCCATTGCTATTGCTGACAACGGATAAGACATTGCCCGAAAAATCATCTGCAGAAAATCCAATGAAACTGCTCGTTACGCTTGGCTCGCTGTTTTCGGTTATTTTTACGCCATTAAGTTCAACATAAGTTTCGCCGTCAACCGCCGCCGTGTAATCTATTTCGTTACCAGTATTGCCGCGATCGTAACCTTCGATTGTAGAATCTACCTTGTAAGCATAATTCGCGCCGTTCTTAACCCAAATGTCCGCAACCATTGAGCCTTTAACACCGTCGGCGAGTTGCAAAGTATAATCGTTGTTGATTGTGACATTTGCTTTATTTAATGCCGACTCCGCGAGCGTGACGATTTTATTTTCGTGATCAATCGCCGCAATGCCGGTGGTTGAATTTATACTGCCGATTGTAAAGAAACTAGCACCGCCCGCCGACCTGTAAACGATAGCCTCTTTGTCTTCGGATAAAGTCGCGCCTTCGGAATAAGACTCGGAATATTTGGCAACGCCGTCTTCCACCTCCCAAATAGAGGTTATTTTTGAAGCAGTTACGCCCGTAATTGTTACCCCATTAGCCACAATGCCATTACTTACCGTGTCGAGACTGTCGACGGGAAGACCCAGCTGAATTGTGTCCTCAAAGCTGAAGTTTTCAACCTTGAGACTTTTGACGTTGCCAAGCCAAACAAGATCGTCGCCTTTATCGACATTAACAATAACATTCGTGCCGTCGTCAACGTAAATAGTATTTTTGCCCTTGCCGCCGCTTATCGAAACGTTATTGCCAGAGGTGGTGATTTCGTCATTACTTGTATTTCCGTCAATAGTGACATAGGAGGCTTCGTTTTTAATGGTATCATTTCCAGAGCCAGCATCAACTGTAATAGTGGAGCCGCCGACCACACTGATTAAATCGTTGCCTGTGTAGCCGTAGATTGAGACATTGGAGCCGTCGCTTGTAATAGTATCTTCATCTTCGCCACCGTTGATTGTTACTTTCGAGCCGTGATTATCAATTAAATCTTCGCTACCGTTCCCGTTGATTATAATGTTCGAGCCGTTATTGGTGATTGTATCGGCTTGCTTTGAGCCGTAAAAAGTTTTGCCCGAAAAATCTCCATTGTCCAATTCAAATTCGTATTCGCCGCTGTTGCTCTTTATGGAAACATTACCCGAAAAGTTATTCGCATAAACTATAGCTTTGGAACCGATAACCGAAGGAGCACTTTTTACGTTGGTGAGTTCAATCGTAGTTGTGCCTTCAACGGCAGGGACGTATTTTATTTGATAATTTTCAAGTACATAACCTTCCGATACGGCTCCTTCTTTGTAAGCGGCAACACTGCCCTCTATGAACCAAGGATTTTCTATGAGTTGAGGCTCTTTGACATCGTCACCTATATTAAGAACATAGTCACCGCTGATTGAGACATCAACCGTGCCCAAAGCCGATTTGGAGACTGTGACAGTCATATCGTCGACCTTAATGCCGCCTGTTGAGGTAACGCCAGTGATTGTGAATAAACTTTTTTCGCCCGCCGTCCTGTATATCACTGCTTCGCGATCTTCGGACGTAGTTGCGCCTTCGGAATATTTTTCTACGTACTTATAACCGCCCTTCACAGAAGACCATTGCGAAGTTATGGTTGACAATTTGGAAACGCCAAAAATTGTAACGTCGCTCGCCTTAATTCCGCCGCTAACAGTTGTGATAGTATCAATAGCATAGCTCAGCTGAATTGTGTCACCGAGACCGAATCCTTGTGCGGTAAAGCTTTCAATGTTGTTATCTACTCCAATAATATCGTTGCCCGACGACGTGTTGACCGTGATATTATTGCCGTAAATACGAATTGAGTCGTCACCGCCGCCGCCATTGATTGAAACTTTATCAGCGTCGCTTTCGATAAAATCGGCTCCATCGCCGCCGTCGAGGGTTGCGCCTTCAGCGTAATTTTCTAAGGTATCGTTACCAGAGCCGCCTTTGACCAAGACATTTGAACCGCTAGGTCTCGTAAAAATATAGTCATTATTTGAGCCAGCGTCGATTGTAACTTTTGTTCCGCTATTGTCGATAGAATCGCTACCAGCTCCGCCGCTAATCGAAACTTTTTCGCCAGAGTTATCGATTGTATCGTCACCGTCCAAAGCGTTGACTGTAACGCTCGTGCCCGTGTTGACAATATAATCGGCGTTGGCTGTGCCTGATACGACTGTGTTGTTCTTGTCGTTATTTTTATCAGCCATAAAATAGTCTCTGCTACTTAAAACATAGTCAAATGTGACCATGTTAAGATGATTCGGACAAACCTCGCGGTTTTGTCTTACTGCTTCAACGTGTCCGTTCTCGGCGCACCTACTAACGTTTATGTAACACTCCACAGTCGTAAATTCCCG
>JAFYNH010000084.1 GCA_017549815.1 Selenomonadaceae bacterium | reverse complement strand
TGAGCCTCTTGAGAATCTTTGATTAAAGCCTCCGAACCTGCGAAACTTTTTTTCTCTGCCGCCCACGTGAACGGAATTTTGCCGCCTTCAACTATTAATCTGTCTTGATTCGTTCTAAAAATCTCGAAGGCAAGAAGTTTTAAAAGATTTTCGCCGCCTAAAGTCCTGTCGCCGTTTTCTCCGAAATGAACCAGTAAATAATCGTAACGATCTTCAGGCGATTCGCGCAGAAAGCCAAAATCAAAATCTGTCGTGCCGCCGCCAAAGTCAAAGACCGCGTAATAATTTTCTTCCTCGCCTTCAGGGTCAAAGCCGTATTCCTGCAAAGCCGTTATCGCATAAGCAGCCGCCTCGCTCGTGCCTTCGAGTACCGAAAATTTTTTCATGACATTTTCGTTGGAAAGTAAAGCCGTCGGCAAAGATTTTTTAAGCCCGCGCTCAAAACAAAGTCGCATTTTTTCGCGAACAGCTCGTTCATAAGTCACGGGGAACGATAAAATATAATTTAAAAAAATATGCTTGTCCTGCTGCATGTTATTGATATAAAGCCCCAGATAATAGGCGTAAATTTCCAGCGGGTTAATCTCGTCATCAGCCAAATCCGCAAACGGCGCAAGTTGTGTGATAAACTTTTTTTCGTCGCGCAACATAAATTGAGTTTTTGAGCCACACCAATACTTTAAATCCGTCAGAAACGAATAAAATTTCTCCGAACCGCCATTAATCAAGTTATCAAATGCCTCGTGCGAAACTTTTACGTCGCTCCATTTCGTGTTCGGACGCCCTTCACGCCAATAATACGCCGTCAAAAAATTTTCAATGTCAATGAACTGAATGACGGTCGGATTTTCGTAATTCGCCGAAGAATTTATCCCGTTGCGATAAGAGCCGCTCCCGACTTGCAACGGAAGAATTTGTGAATGTTCATTTTCGTAGACGACGACTGTGCGGCTCGTGCCAAAATCAATGGCAACAATGCCCGTTGAAACGTCCGTTGCGGGGTCGCGAGCTACAAAATTTTCGCCCAAAGGAATTTCCTTGCCGCCGTCCTTGTCGAAGTCCCATAAATCCCAATGCCCACGATTCGGGTCGAATAAAATATTTTCGTCGTAAGGGTCGAGACCTGCGCGGTCGCTGTCGCAATTCAGTAAGAAATTTTTCAGCCCTTCAGCAAAATCTTCATTATCCGAATAAAAGTTTGTTAAATCTTCGTCGGAAATCTTGACGCTGTTAATAATTTTAGTCACAGAATCAGCTCCCAAAATTTTTTAAGATTATATCACACAAAAAAACCCGCCGCTCCATTGAGTGACGGATTTTTTATCAAAAATTTTTTAATCGTTGAAGTCGGCTCCGCTCAGATTGAAACCGTGATTGAGAGGTCCTCTCCCTTTGCCGAGATTCAAGCCCGTCGACAATGCGCCCGTCAAATAATTCTTAGCGCGTCCGACGGATTCTTTAAGGTCGCAGCCTTTGGCGAGATTAGCCGCAATCGCAGAACTTAGCGTACAACCCGTTCCGTGTGTGTTTTGCGTCTCAATTCGTCGTCCGTTAAACCATTGTCCCGCGCCGTCGAATAAATAATCATTTGCGTCGTTAAAACCGTGCCCGCCTTTAGCCAACACCGCGCAACCGTATTTATCGAAAATTTTCTTTGCGCCTTGCTCCATATCGCGAGTACCGCAAATTTCTTCGAGTTCGGGAATATTCGGCGTGATAACTGTTGCAAGCGGGAAAAGTTTCGTTTCCAAAGTTTTAATGGCGTCGTCGTCAATCAAGCTCGCGCCTGAAGTCGCAACCATAACAGGGTCGACGACAATATTTTTAGCTTTATAGCGATTTAATTTGTCGGCGATAATTTCAATCAGCTCCGCCGAAGATACCATGCCGATTTTAACAGCGTCTGGGAAAATATCCTCAAAAATCGCGTCGAGTTGGTCGGCTAAAAATTCGGGCGTCGAATTCAGCACCGAACGCACGCCGCAAGTATTTTGCGCTGTCAAAGCGGTTATCGCGCTCATACCATATACGCCATTTGCCAAAAAAGTTTTCAAATCGGCTTGAATGCCCGCGCCGCCGCTACTGTCCGAACCCGCTATTGTCAATGCAGTTTTCATAACGTATTCAACAGCTCCAGAATCTTTGAAATGCATTCGCCGCGAGCAAAATTCATAAACTCACCGCTCCGACGGATTTTTATCTCAACGTTGCCGCTATCCAAAGTTTTCGGGCTAATCGTCACGCGCAACGGATAACCAATTAAATCGCAATCCTTAAATTTAACTCCTGCGCGTTCCTTTCTGTCGTCAAGCAAAACATCAATGCCCGCCGCTTTGAGTTCATTATAAATTTCTTCGGCAAGATTAAGTTGCTTATCGTCCTTAGCATTTACGGGCACAACAACCACTTCAAACGGCGCGATAGCTTTATTCCAAATAATGCCGTCCTTGTCGTTGTTTTGCTCGATAGCCGCCGCCATTGTCCGACCAAC
>JAFYNH010000083.1 GCA_017549815.1 Selenomonadaceae bacterium | reverse complement strand
TTTCGTAATAATGTGATTTTTCATGTACAGACCTTGCCCAACGACACCCAACAGGATTCTACTCCATAGTTAGCAGGACTATTTCAACCTGCACTGGCACGCATTCCTATCGTTCCGGCTGCTTTAAAGTTAGCACAAACTGGCTCAATGGCTATTTACTTTATGAGCTTTCAGCATTACGCTGCACTTTTGTCTACCTGATTAGACGTTTTTATACATTTTACGCTACTGTTACCAGCTCCTTATAAAATCTGAATAAAAACTGAACTACTACGCATTATATCATAAAAAAAAATCCCGTCTAGTTGACGAGATTAAAAATTTTTCCGCGCAGATTATTTTTTACCGCTGTAAGTAATGGGATTATTTTTCTTAGTCAAACTTGTCGAAGTTTCAAGCTCGGAATAACTTGCCGAAATTTCTTTACCCTTAACAAGCGAACTGAGATTATCGGAAGTCGCAAAATTATTTTCTTCAAGGAACCACATCCGCGAAGTCGCTTTGCTTGCCGAATAAGTTTTAGTCGTTTTCTTGCCCGACGCACTGATAAAGTTAATTTTTTTATCTGCGGCGTCCGTCAAAGTCAACGTAGCCTTACCGACTGTGACGATAACATCAGAGCCGCTTGTCGTGACGGAATGTGTGCCGCTCGTGATTTTAATGGTGTCATTGGCGTTGAAACCTTCGACAATATCTTTGCCGTCGTTCTTGCCGAATTCGTAAGTAATATGTCTGCCGCCCCAATTTTCTATTTCATCGTTATCCGCGCCGCCCGAAATCGTTACGTGGTCACCTTCGTTCCAAAGAGTATCGTTGCCCGCACCGCCGAGAAGATAAGCCTTGACGCCTTCATTGTAAATATCATCGTTACCGTCGCCGCCCGTCAAAGTGGCTTGCTTACCGCAGGAATAAATAAAATCGTCGCCCTTATCGCCCGCCAAAGAGCTGTAATCGCCATAATTATTGATGAAGTCGGCGGCTTCTCCACCGTTTAATGTGGTGTCTTCGCCGAAATTGTTAAAATAATCTTCGCCATTGCCGCCCTTAGCAACGACCGAATCCGCAGAATTTTTAATTACGTCATCGCCGTCGCCAAGCAAAATATAAGCTTCGTCGCCGTCATTTTCAACGGAGTCAACACCAACGCCGCCGATTATGCTGACTGACCAGCCGTAATTGGAAACGGTATCCGCGCCGTTCTCGCCATAAATTTTAACCTTATCAACCTTATTATAAATCGAATCATTACCGTTGCCGCCGTAAATTTCAGATTGATAGCCCGCAACGGAAACGGTGTCTTCCTCAACAAGAGTTTCTGAAGAGTCGTTTAAAATTACGTCGTTATCGTCGCCGCCGTAAACGGAAGCCTTAAAGCCAAAGTTAGTGATTAAATCGTTGCCCGCGTCGCCGTAAATCAAAACCTCGCTCGAATAATTTGTAATGGAATCTTTACCCGCGCCGCCCGTTAAAGTAGCGTCGGTTCCACCGTACAAATCGGCAGAATAATAATCGCCGTCCGAAGTCTCAACCGTGACGCCGTTCTTCGTTTGAATTCCCTCTTCCAATTCGTCATCGGTGATAGCTTTAAGCGTATAATAATCCGAAATGTCATTGATTATAGAGTCGTTGCCCTTGCCGCCCGCGATTGAAACGAAGTCGCCCAAATTGGAAATGTAATCGTTATTATCATCTCCAGAAATCGTTACGTCGTCGCCCGTGTTTTCAACGGAATCATTGCCCTTGCCGCCGAGTATCGTAACTTTTTCGCCCTCGTTAAATATGAAATCGTTGCCCGCGCCCGCGTTAATTTTAACCGTGTCGCCGTAATTTTTAATCGTGTCGTTACCTGCCGCCGCCCCGATTGAAACTTTGGAGCCGCTGTTAGTTATGGTGTCAGAGCCTTTGCCGCCTTTCATCGTGACGGTATCAAAATAATTCGTGGCGAAATTGTTTTTAACGGAAACGGTCTTGCGATATTTATCATAGTCAAAAGTTGTATCGGCGGCTTGTTTGGCGAAGTAGCGCATAAAAATATAACCGCCAGCGTAAATCTCATATGGTGGGTCGTCAAAAATTTTTGTCGTCAGAATTTTCTCAAAAACTTCGGGGTCTTTAGCGTATTCGACAATTTCGTCGTAATTTTCATCGTCAAGCCCGTGAATCAATTCGGCAGTGCCGCCTTCAGCCAAAAAGTCGGGCAAATCATCATAGTAATTAATATTGCTTGCCATAAGCCCGTGAACCAATTCATGAATCAAAATTCTGTCCAAAGCCGATCCGTCTGTCGAGCCGTGACGATTTTCTATAGACATATTTTTAAACTTTGCCATATTCACGCAGAGGGTACGCGACTCGTAAATTTTATCGTCGTCGGATTCATAGGAAACGGAGGCTAAAGAAGTATCGTCGGGGTCGTCGACGAATTTTATTTTGAGGCGCGAATTGGTCGTATCGGTATCGTTGAAACTGAGTCCGTAACTTTCTTTGATTAAGGCGAGCGAATCACGAATCCACCAGCTGTAAAGCCCTTGCACGACGTATTGTTGATCAGCAGTCAAAAATTTTTTTGGCGGAATGCCATAAATCGTTAAGTCGTCGACTGTGAAAGAACTGCCTTCGGGATATTGAACCTTGCCTTTAGAGGGCAAAATATCGGTTGCGGTTTTAGTTTTCTTGCCACCCGCGTCGGAACCCGAAATCGCGCCGGTGTCTTTGTTGTCAAGGATTATTCCGCACTTTTGAACCAAGAACGTATGCCAATTCTTCTTCTTAATGTCCTTAAGAAATTGCGTCCTTAATTCCTTGAAACTTTTAAACTTTGAACTGGCTTTAATCGCCTCGTCGAGTGCTTTACTGCCCTTAAGTGTCGTATTGTTAAAACTCTGCATAAAAGTTTTGATAACTTCCTGTTGCGTCATAAGTATTTCCTCCGCCTAAAAATTTTTGTGCTTATTATATCAAAAAAAATCCCGCCGCATTGACGGGATTAAAATTTTTTTGTCCGCAAAGATTTTATTTCTTGTTGCCGTAAGTAACGAGACTGTTTGTTGAAGTAAGGCTTGTTGATTTCAGCGTCGGCTTGATATTGAAATCGGAATAATTTGCCGTGCCGCTGTTGACAATCGAACTGAGATTTGCGCCGTTATTCGCGAAGTTGTTATCGTCCGCGCTTATCCAGTCGCTCGCCACGTTAGCTGAAGCAGAGGAAGTTTCAATATTAATCGACACGTCCTTAGCGTCCTTGAGCGTGATTGAGCCGTTTCCGATTGTAAAGACAACATCATTGCCAACAGTCTCCCGCGAGTAACTGCCGCCCGTAATGTTAAGCGTGTCATTGTCGTTAAAGCCCGTGATAGTATCATTGCCGTCGCCCGCCGCGTATTGAACGAATACGGAAGGATTTTTGTAAGTCGAATATTTGGTTCTCGCGCTTGTAAGAATTATTTGATCATTACCTTCGCCGCCGTTGGCTGTAATGTAATCGCCGCCCGCAATGCTAATTGTATCGTCGCCGTTATCGCCACTCAACGAGCCGTAATTATTTAACCAACTGTAGACGTAATCATTACCTGCGCCGCCATTCATCGTAACATTAACTCCGCCTGTGACAGTTGTATAACTGCTGTTATTCGGGTCACTTCTAAGGGAGTCGTTGCCCGCGCCGCCGTCAATATAAGCATTGTTTCCTTTGCTGTGAATCACATCAACGCCGTCGCCGCCGTTAATTGTAGCGTCTTCGCCCGTGCTGTCGATTGAATCGTTACCAGCTCCGCCACTTATCGAAACTTCATTGCCATTGGAAATTATAGTGTCATGACCGTTACCGCCGCCAAGCGTAGAGTTTCTTGCTATGCTTTTAACATAATCATTTCCTGCGCCACCGTCGATTGAAACATCAGAGCGAAGCTCATACCTAGAACTAGTTTTCCAATATTCATTGTAAATATAGTCCTTGCCGTCGCCACCGCTGATTGTGACTTCGTTGGCAGTGTTAGTGATAGTGTCGTTGCCCTTCAAGCCGTAGACGATTGCTCCAGAAACGGAATTTTTAAGGTTATCGTTTCCGTTTGTGCCGTAAATCTCGTTGTCCGAAGGGACAGTTACAGTATCGTCGCCGCCGCTAAGTGTGCCGATAACATTAATCGTCGTGGATTTGCCGTCTTTAACCGTAATGGAGCCAGTTCCTACAGCGATAATGACATCCTTGCCGACCGTCTCCCGCGTGTAAGTGCCGCCCGTAATATTAAGTGTATCGTCATTTTTAAAGCCCGTGATAGTATCGTTGCCGTCACCCGAATTATACTGAATGACAGTCAGGCTTGCGTCGGAACTAAGCTTGATTGAATCATTGCCCGCGCCACCGCTGATTGAACCCGATTCGCTGTCGTAGTTGTAAATCGAATCATCGCCGTCGCCGCCGCTTATCGTTATATTTTCGCCTTCGTAGTTGTCAATTCTATCGTCACCTGCGCCGCCGTCGACCGTGTTGTTAGAACCGCTTATGGTGATATTATCGTTACCCGCGCCACCGTTGATTATAACAGAGTTACCCAGATTAGCTATATCATCGTTGCCGTCGCCGCCGTCGATTGTAGAGTTTGAGCCTTCATTGGAAATGTTGTCGTCACCTGCGCCACCGTTGATTGAAAGTCGCGTACCTGCTTCCATTTCAATTTCTTCAACTTCTTCATCGGAATATTCTTCGACATAGCCATAGCTTTGGTTTTGAATGTAGTCATTGCCGTCGCCACCGTTAATTGTTACCGAGTCGCCGCTGAAGTTTTCAATTTCATCATTGCCCGCGCCTAAGTCGATTGAAACACTATCGCCATAGTTGGTTACGTGGTCATCGCCTTCATAAGCATTGATTGTAGAGTAATCACCCGAATTGTAAATCGAATCTTTATCGCTCGTGCCGTTTATCGTCTTGTTGGAAGTGTAATTACTTATGATGTTTTTGTCGTATTCGCTCCGAGTGCCGATAATATTAACCACCTTGGAAGCACCGTCTTTAACCGTGATTGAACCCGACTCTCCGACAGCGATAATGAGATCATCGCCGACAATCGAGCGCGTGTAAGTACCTGTCGCCACGCTGATTGAATCGGTTTCGCCGAGATTGTAAATAGTATCGTTACCGTCGCCCGCACTATATTTAATAATGTTGTTATGACCGCTACTGTCGAGGGAAATAATATCGTTATCATCGCCGCCTGTAATTGTCGAGTAGTAGCTGTAGCTGTAAATGTAATCGCTACCCGCGCCGCCCGCGATTGAGACTGTGTCGCCGAGATTACTTATCGAATCCTTGCCAGTGCCGCCGTTAATCGTGGAATACTTACCCGAATACGAATTAACGATTGAATCATTACCGTCACCGCCATAAATTAAAGCTTTATAGTCGGTGTTGACAATGGTATCTTTACCCACGCCGCCGTTGGCAGTTATATTTCTTCCTGCGCCGACCAAGCTGATTAAATCGTTACCTGCGCCGCCATTTATGGAATTGTAACGTGAAGAACCATCATGGCTTTCGGCTGCACCGTCATCAACGATATAGTCGTCGCCGTCGCCCGCGTTTATCGTGACCTTTGAACTCCAATTATTATAAATCGAATCTTTGCCTTCGTCGCCGAGAATAACGACATTGTCTCCGTCGTAGTTATAGACAGAATCATTCCCCGCGCCGACAGCGATTTTTACCGAGTCGCCATTGTTGTTGTAAACTGTATCGTTGCCGTTTCCAGCGTTTATCGAAACTTTGTTGCCGCTGTTTTTAATCGAATCGGCGTAGCTTGTGCCAGTTATCGTCTTGCTGTTTTTCGTATTGTCGAAAGTTTGACCTTTGCTTGTCGAGGAGCCGCCGCTGAGTGTGCCGTTGATATTAAGCGTCTTACCTTTCGCGCCTTTCAGGGTTATCTTGCCACTCCCGACTGTAATGATAACGTCTTTGCCGCTTGTCTTTTTAGTATATTTGGCACCCGTTATGTTGAGCGTGTCGTTCGCGCTCCAGTTGTAAATTACGTCGTTGCCGTCACCTTTGGCGTATTTATGGAGAGTTTTTTTGCCTCTTCCGTAAATGGTATCGTTACCCGTGCCGCCCACGATCGTTATAACGTAACTGTTGCCGCCGCTGAGACTGATTTTGTCGTTGCCTGCGCCCGCATTGACGGAAGAGCCGTCGCCCTTATAGAGCTTAATGGTGTCGTTACCCTTGCCAGCGTTGATTGTGCTGTATAAACCCAAGTAGTTGTAGACAGAATCATTGCCCGCGCCTGCCGTGACTTTAACATAGTCAGCATCCTTGATATAAACCTTGTCTGCCGACTTCGTGCCCGTCCAATTTGAGTTGGAAGCACTAATGGTTTTGTTCGCCATAATTCAACAACTCCTTACGGAAAATTTTTGAATCACTTCAGGCATTATAATAGTTTTTTTTTTTTTTTTGTCAATTCCCTGTTGAAAATTTTTTTCTCAAAACGCACTATCCTTGAGCTTAGCGATTTCGTTCATAAGTTCCTGCGCGAAAGTTGCCATAGCCTCTTTGTCTTTAGTCGAGCCAGTGAATTTTATCGGCTTGCCGTAGACGACTGCAAGGCGCGGAAGAAATTTCTCCTTAGAAAAAATTTTCTCGGTGTTGATTATGGCGGCGGGAATAATCGGAGCCTTCGACATTGCCGCAATTAGACTTACGCCCGATTCAGCCTTGCCGAGCTTGCCCGTCTTTGAGCGCGTTCCTTCTGGGAAAATCCCAAGACATTTGCCGTCCTTGAGAATTTTAAGGGCAGTTTTAATCGCAGTCTTATCGGCGGCTCCACGCTTGACAGGGAAAACATGTAACCAACGACAAACCGCCGCCATGACAGGATTTTTAAAAAGTTCTTCCTTGCCCATATAACAGACTTCGCGCTCAATGAACGTTCCGAGAAATGGCGGATCCCAGTTGCTGACGTGATTCGCCGCCAAGATAAACGCGCCGTCTTTAGGAATATTCTCCGCGCCGATAACTCGCGTGCCCAAAATCGTTCCAAACCAAATTCGGCAAAGCACTTTAAAAATTTTATAGAACATTATCTTGCAAGCTCCAAAATTTTTTCTACGACCTGTTCAATCGTCAAAGTTGTCGAATCCAAAAGTATCGCGTCGTCCGCCATTGCCAACGGTGCAATTTCTCGTTCTGAGTCTTGTTTATCGCGCAGGGCGATTTCTTTTTTTATCTGCTCGAAGTCAGCCGCGAAATTTTTTTCTTTAAGCTCTAAAAATCTTCTGCGTGCCCGCTCCTCAACCGTCGCCGTTAAAAATATTTTCAAGTCGGCGTTCGGCAAAACTTGCGTGCCAATGTCGCGCCCGTCCATTATCACCGAGCCTTGAGCCGCCATTTCGCGTTGAAGTTCCGTCAATTTTTTTCTGACGAATCCAAGCTTTGCCACGTCCGACGCGCCACGACTTACTTCCGGCGTCCGAATTTCTTTCGTGACTTCGTGCCCGTTTAAAAATACTCGCGCCGCCTCGTCCAACTTTATTTCAATATTTTTTATAAAGTCCTCTGTTAATTCCTCATTCCTAATTCCCAATTCCAAATTATTCAACGCAACTGCTCGATACATCGCGCCTGTATCAATGTAAGTGTAGCCCAACCGCGCCGCGCAGATTTTAGATACCGTACTTTTTCCTGCGCCTGCCGGGCCGTCAATCGCTATGATTTTCTTCATCAAAGTCAGCTCCCATTAAGTTTTGGATATTTATATCAGAGTAAAAAGCTTTTTGCAACCGCGCATGTTCAATCAAAATTTTTCGTGATATAATCAGCCAAAAAATTTGAAAGGCAAACGATAATGAATAGAATTGGTTCGGCACAAAAGGTAGCTCTTATCTGCGCGGTGGGCGTTATCATTAATGTTATAGGTGCCCGCATTGCCCAAAATTTTAATATGCCCCTTTTCCTTGATACTTACGGAACAATTTTTATCGCGGCTCTTGGCGGCTACGTGCCGGGTATCGCCGTTGGTTTTTTTACAAATTTATTAGGAGCCGTATTTAATGAATCGGAAATGTATTTTGGAATCGTCAATATTCTCGTCGCGATAGCTACGACCTTTTTTTGTCAGCGCGGATACTATGAAACTTTTCCAAAAGTCTTGATAACCATACCCGTTATTGTTTTGATGACAAGTTTTCTTGGTTCAGTTATAGAAGAATTTGTTTATTCCTCAACTCATTTCGAGACCCTTGAAAAATTCTTAGGGCATTTTCAAGAAAATTTTTCAGGTGAATTTCGCGATAAAGGGCTGGCAATTTTAGTGACTTTCTTTTTGCTTAAAAAATTTCCTAGCGATTTTAATAAAGATTTTCTATTGCTGGGCAAAATGCAAGCTCCGCTTTCCGACGAAATGCGAAATGAATTGGAGAATAACGACCGATTTATACAGTCGCCCAAAAATAAATTTATCAGCTCGCTCCGAACAAAAATGATTTTTAATCTGATAGCCATAACGCTCCTTGTCGCCGTTTCAATAACCGCAATTAGCTATTTGATTTACAAAGAGTCTGAAATAAACGACCGCATAAGAATTGCCGACGGAGTATCTTCAATGATAGTGAGCGAAATTAATCCGCGTAGCGTCGAGGAATATTTGGAACGCGGTCATCATGTAGAGAGTTATAACGAAGTCGAAAGCAAGTTGCGCAAGATTCGCGCTAGCAATTCCGACATAAAATTTCTTTACGTGTACAAGATTATGAAGGATGGCTGTCACGTTGTTTTCGATTTGGATACGCCAGATACTCCTGCCGCGATGCCCGATGATGTCTTAAACTTTGAGGAAGCGTTTATTCCTTACGTCCCCGATTTGCTCGCTGGCAGACCGATTCCGCCGATAATTTCAGATGACGAATACGGCTATCTGCTGACTATTTATAAGCCAGTTTATAACAGCGTCGGCGAATGTACCTGCTATGTGGGCGTTGATTTTTCTATGGATTCGATTTCGGATTATGGTAGAACTTTTATTGCCAAAGTAATTTCGTTATTTTCTGGGGTGGTAATTTTTATTTTCGTACTCGGCTTGATGTTTGTAGAGAACAACATAATTTTGCCCGTCAATACAATGGCTTATTGCGCCCGAAATTTTGCTTACGACAGCGAAGAGGCTCGCGGGCACAATATTGAGCGCATAAAGAGTTTGGAGATAAAAACTAATGACGAGATTGAAAATTTATATTCGGCATTCGTCAAGACGACTTCGGACAGCATGAATTACTTTGAGAATTTCCAGAGGGCGAAGATTCAAGTTGCGGTTATGGACGAATTGGCTCATAAGGACGCACTGACGGGCATTAAAAATAAAACGGCTTACAACAAAGATACTGCAAAGCTTGAGGCTGATATTGAGGCGGGTTGCGCGGAGTTTTGCATAATTATGATTGATATAAATTATCTTAAGAAAGTCAACGATACTTATGGGCACGAACGCGGCAACGAGTATTTGATTAATGCTTGCACTCTTGCCTGTTCTGTTTTTGGCGAAGGAAATGTTTATCGTGTAGGCGGCGACGAATTTGTTGTAGTGCTTGACGGTGATAAAGTTTCGAGTTGCGAGGAAAACGTTGCTCGAATCAGAGCTGAGATTGAGCGTTTCCGCGCAGATGATTCGCTTGAGGCGTGGGAAAAAGTTTCGGCGGCAATCGGCGTGGCTTATTATGATTCGACGATTGATAAGACGACGGACGATGTTTTTAAGCGGGCGGACGCGCAGATGTATCAGAATAAATTGGCGATGAAGGCGATAAGAACTACTTGAGCTTTAAGCAAAACCCTAGTCCCTAGTCCCCAGTCCCTAAATCCTATAAGTTGACACGATAGCGGGCGTGATATAAAATTCCAGCGCAAAATAAGCTTGTACTCTCGAAGGGGAGACGAGACTTGGAGGTTTCGCCAATGAAAAAAATTAATCATGCGTCTATGAATGACGCGCAAAAATGCAGCTTGGTCAGACGTGAGGCGATTTATACGGGGCTTGCGTTGGTCGGGCTGATTATTTTTTGGCTAATCGCGGGCTTTGGAACGGCGTCGCTTGACGTGAAAATTTTCCATTTGCCGTTATGGGCGGTGCTCGGTTCGATTGGCGTTTGGTTCTTCGCTATTTGTATCAGCGCGGTCTTGAGTAAAGTTTTATTCAAAGACGTTGACTTAGGGGGCGAAGACGATGACAGGTAGTTTTTCTGCGCTCGCGTCTCTTATTATGCTTTTGCCGCTGGTTCTTTTTATGGTGGTAATGGTCGCAATCAGCGTTTATGTTCGCCATAAGCAAGCGGGAAAAAATTTCGTGAGCAGTTATTTCGTCGGCAATCGCGAACTCGGCGGCTTTGTTTTGGCAATGACGACGGTCGCAACTTATAGCTCGGTCTCAAGTTTCGTCGGCGGACCGGGTATGGCGTTTCAAGTCGGATTCGGCTGGATTTATATGGCGGTTGTGCAAGTCACGGCGATTTTCTTAGTACTGGGAATATTCGGCAAGCGCGTTGCGTTATTGGCGAGAAAGTTAAATGCCGTCACGGTCGTAGATATAATTCGCGAAAGGTTTCAATCGGATTTTTTAGCGGCAGTGGCGGCGTTCGTGATAGTTTTATTTTTCTGCGGGACGATGACGGCGCAATTTGTCGGCGGAGCAAAATTATTCGCGGCGGTGACGGGCTACAGCTACGAGGCGGGATTAATTCTGTTCGGATTGACGGTCGTTATTTATACTTCAATCGGCGGATTCCGCGCAGTCGCATTAACCGATACTTGTTGTGCGATAATGATGATGATTGGGATAGTCCTATTGTTGCATTATGTGTTGGAGGCGGGCGGCGGCTACGAAAACATTATGACGCGCCTTGAAACGAACAATCCCGAACTTTTTGAGCCGTTCAGCTTTGGAAACATGCCTTGGACGATTTATTTTACGCAATGGCTTTTGGTCGGCATTTGTACAATCGCTTTGCCGCAATCGGTCGTTCGCGGCATCAGCTACAAAGATACTGGCGGACTTCATCAAGCAATGTTAATCGGCACGGTCGTTGTTGGCTTTATGAATATCGGAATAAATTTCACGGGCATTTTGGCACACGGAGTTTTAACGGGAACTGCGGCGGATTATGGCGGCGTCGACAACATTATTCCGACGACGATTGTTATGGCAATGCCGACTAAACTGATAGGATTAGCGATAATCGGTCCTCTTGCCGCAAGCATTTCGACGATTTCGGGATTGTTGATTGTTGCGTCAAGCGCGATTATCAAAGACGTTTATTTACATTGGGCGGAAAAAAATAATCGGAGCGTGACACCTGCGCGGGTAAAATTTTTATCAATGACGGCGACAGCAATAATCGGCGCGGCGGTCTTTGTAATAGCCTTAACGCCGCCGAGTTTAATTTGGTTAATAAATATGTTTGCCTTTGGCGGACTGGAGACGGCATTTTTCTGGACGTTACTTTTAGGCTTGTTTTGGAAACGTGCGAATAAGCTCGGCGCGATGCTCTCCATGACGGGCGGCACGATAATTTACTGCGCGACTCAAGCGGCGGGCTTTAAAATTCTAAACTTACACCAAATCACAATCGGGATAACATGTTCGCTGATTCTGTTTTTAATAGGCTCGTATATCGGCAAACGTTCCGACGATAAGACATTAAAAATTTTCTTTGGCTAAAAAAAATTTCCCCGACAGTCAACCGACCGCCGGGGATTTTTTTACTAGGAACTAGGAACTAGTTTTTAGGAACTAATTTTTTGTTGCCGAGTTTGTAATTTGTACCGTTGACATTAAACGTCGAAGTCGAGCCGAAATCTTTCAGTGTAATAGCACTTGCCGTAGAACCGACTTTAAACGCAATTTCTTTTTTGGACTTGTTATAAGACGTGGAGAAAGTGCCCGTGATTTTCAACATATCCGTATTGTCGAAGCCGTAAATGACATCTTTGCCGTCGCCTTTGGCATAAATAAACGTGTCCGCGCCGTCGTTGCCCCAGAGCGAATCGTTGCCTTTGCCTCCCCAGAGTGAATCTTTACCTGCGCCGCCTTTCAAGATGTCGTTGCCTGCTTGTCCGTAAAGTTTATCATTGCCCTTGCCGCCGAGAATCGAATCATTACCATTACCACCGTAAATAGAATCGTTGCCAGAGCCGCCTGTAATCGTATTAGCAAGCTTGTTGCCCGTGATTTTAATGGCTTTTGTGCGCGACGAGGCATTTATAGTTTTAACAGAGGAACCGACCGTCACGGGCGATTTTGTCGAGTTGTTGACTGTTAAGAGAGTAGAGGCGGCTTTCGTTCCAACAATATTGACGGAAGATAATTTAGCCGCGCCATTTAAAGTTATCTTGTCGTCGCCGACCGTGACAATGATATTGGAACCGCTCTTTTTTGTAGAGTAAGTGCCGCTCGATACGCTTAAGGTATCGCCCGACTTCCAATTTTGAATGTAGTCGTTGCCGTCACCTTTGGCGTATTGGAACAGAATCCCTTTTGTTCTTTTGCTTGAGGTATAAACGGTATCGTTGCCTTTACCGCCCGAAATGGTTATGTTTTGCCACGAAGCCCCCAAGCTTATTTTATCGTTGCCTGTGCCGCCATTAATCGAGACGTAAGGATCTTTGGAGTAAATGGAATCATCGCCCGCGCCACCGTCGATTGTGACGAGTCCCCAACTGCTACTAATCGTGTAATTCTCTTTCGTGACGCTATTAATATAGTCGTTACCGTCGCCGCCGCCAATCGTCACGCCGCCCGCGTAGTTGTAAATCGTATCGTTACCTTCACCGCCAAAGAGTGACGAATTCGTACCGTAATTGGCGATAGAATCGCTACCTGCGCCACCTGTGATTGTTGAATACGAGCCTTTGTTGTCAATAGTATCGTTATCCTCGCCGCCGTCAATTATTAATTTGTTACCGAATTTGTTTTGGATATAATCGTTACCGTATCCACCGTCGACTGTTACGTTTGAGCCACCGTCGTTGTAAATCGAATCGTTGCCTGCGCCACCATTGAGCGAAACATATTCTCCGCCATAGTAACTATCGTAATCTTCTTCATCATCATCATAGTCATCGTCATCTTCATAGGCGTCATCGTCGTAGTCTTCATAGTCTTCATCATCATAATAACCATCGCCATCAGAATCATAACGACCCGCATAGTTATTGTAAATATAATCGTCGCCTGAGCTACCGTCGACTGTCACATAGGAGCCATAGCTTAAAATCGAATCATTGCCTTCGCCTCCGTTAATCGAGATCTTTGTGACAAGCGAATTAGAATATTCATAAACCCCTTCATAAGTATAACCAATGTAACTACCGTTTGAAATGGAATCGTTGCCAGTGCCCGCGTCGATTGTCACACTGTCGCCGCTGTTGGCGATTGTATCGTTGTCGGCTCCTGCGTCGATTAAAACGTTGCCGCCTCTGCTGTAAATCGAATCATTACCATTACCGCCGTCTATTGTCAAACTGTCGCCGCGATAGTTGGTAATAGAATCATTACCGTCCCCGCCGTTTATCGAAACTTTCTTTCCACCATAATAAACAAAATCATAATCATCATATTCATCGTCATCATCATAGTAATAATTACTATAACGACCTGCATAACTACTGTAAATATAATCGTCGCCTGAGCTACCGTCGATTGTCACATAGGAGCCATAGTTTGAAATAGAATCGTTGCCTTCGCCTCCGTTAATGGAAGCATTTGTGACGTAATTATGGTCATCATCTTTATGAGAAGAACCTTCATAAATGCCGTTGGAAACAGTATCGGCACCTGCTCCACCAGTGATTGTTGCATTATCGCCTATGTTGTCGATTGAATCGTCGCCTGCCCCACCGTTGATTGAAGCTTTCGAGCCGCTGTTGGAAATATAATCGCTGTCATCGCCGCCGTCGACTGTAACTGTATCACCAGAGTTGTAAATTGAATCATTGTCCAAGCCGCCGTTGATTTTCACTGAGAGACCGCTGTTTGAAACGGTATCGTCTCCTTCGCCTGCGGTGATTGTGACTTTTTTGCCCTCGTTCTGAATTGAATCATTGAGAGCCGTGCCTTTTACGGGAACGCCGTTTTTTGAATTTTTAATGTAGTTGATGAAGAGACCACCCGTAATGTTAATTTCTTTATTGCTTGCTCCGACGAGATAAATTTCGCCGCCACTGAGTAAACTGATTACGACATCGGAACCGACGGTTATGCGCGTATAATCGCTGTCGTCAAGTGAAATTGTGTCATAAGAAGTATAGCCATAGATAGTGTCGGAGCCTTCGCCGCTTTTGTACTGATAAACAGCCCCTTCATCGCTACTAACGATTAAGCTGTTGCCATAAATAACGTCATCGCCTGCGCCGCCTCTGATTGTCACATTTGTGCCTGAGTTGGAAACAGTATCTTTTCCGTCTCCACCGTTGATCGTTACAGTAGAACCGGCATTAACAACAGAATCGTTTCCTGTTCCTGCGTCGATTGTTACACTGGAACCGTCATTAGAAATTGAATCATTACCCTTGCCGCCGTTGATTGTAACGCTTGCGCCGCTGTTGTAAATCGTATCCGCTTTGTTCGTTCCTTTAACTACGGTTTTGGGTGTTTGGTTGTTGATATTTGCCATTAAATCTCCTGCTCCTTAAAACATGGTCACTCATGGACAATCATCCGTTATGTCCATGTCAAGATGATTCGGATAGACCTCGCGGTTCTATCTTACTGCTTCCTCGTGTCCGTTCTCGGCTTACCTACTAACGTTTGTTTGACACTCCACAGTCGTAAATTCCCGGCTAGCCACCGGTATTAGCACTTCTTAATCCGACTTGTTTCTCGTCGGTACGCACATTTTATGACGTACTTTCACTTTTGTCAATATTTTAATCTACTGTTGACAGCTCCCTACGGAAAAAGTTTTAAACTTTACTGCAACCATTATAATAGTTATTTTTCTTTTCTTGTCAATTACGGAGTAGCGTTTTTAGAAAAAATCCTGCCGAACTCGTGATTAATTCGATAAAAAAATCTGCCCTTCGCTTTGAAGAGCAGATTAAATTTTTTCCGCGCAGATTTTTATTTCTTAACTAACTTTGTACTGCCGAGTTTGTAATTTGTGCCGTTAATATTAAACGTTGAAGTCGAGCCGAAATCTTTAAGTGTGATAGCATTGGAGGTTGAGCCGACCTTGAAATAAATTTCCGTCTTTGACTTGTTGCAGGACGTGGAGAAAGTACCCGTGATTTTCAACATGTCTTCGTTAGCGAAACCATAAATGACATCTTTGCCGTCGCCTTTGGCATAGATAAAAGTATCCGCGCCGTCATCACCATAAAGTGTATCGTTGCCAGCTCCGCCCCAAAGCGAATCACTTCCTGCTCCGCCGCTTAAATAATCCTTACCAGAGCCGCCAAGAATTTTATCGTTGCCGTCGCCGCCGTAAAGTTTATCGTCGCCTGCGTCGCCGCTTAAATAATCATTACCTGCGCCGCCGAGAATCGAATCCTTGCCGTCGTTGCCGTAAAGTTTATCATTGCCAGCTTCGCCTTTGAGAGTATCTGAACCCGCGCCGCCATAAATACTGTCGTTCTTCGAGCCGCCTTTTATGTTGTCATTTTTCGTACCGCCAATGATTCTGTTGTTGCCTTTCGCGTCGACGACCGTGATAACTTTATCGGCTCCATCTGTGAGCGTGATTTTATTATTACTATCTTTGTCAATTATCAAAACTACGTCCGAAGAACCCTTGACCGAATGAGAACTCACTGCGCCCGATACCAAGCTAATTTTGTCACCAGAGTCGTAGTAAATAACGTCTTTGCCGTCGCCTTTGTTGTAGACGAAAACATCTGCGCCATCATCGCCTTGCAACGTGTCGCTACCTTTGCCGCCGTTTATCGTGTCGTTGCCCTTGCCGCCTAAGATAACGTTAGCCTTCGCATTGCCGACGATTTTCAAATTGCTCGAAACTTCTGAGGCGTCTATCATCTCAATTTCGTTGCCAATGGCTTTGTTTTTGCTGTCTTTGACGTTACCGACATCAAAAGTTTTGCTCTTGTAGTCTGCCAAAAGCTTAACTGTCGGCTTATTGATAATAACTGAATCTCTTGTAGGCGCGGGATAATAATTCGTCTTGCCTTTTTCGTCAATGTAAGTAACGATCTTATCGGCGGCACCCTTGACCGTGATTTTGCCGTCACCGACTGTGAAAATGACATCTTTATCGCTCTTTTTAACCGTAGCGGTTCCCTTTGTAATTTGGATTTTATCCTCTTCAGTGTAGTCGGTTATAACGTCGTTGCCGTCTCCATTTGCATAAAGGAAAACGTCAGAACCTTCGCCACCTGTCAAGCTGTCGTTACCCTTGCCACCGTTAAGGGTATCATTGCTCGCACCGCCAACAATGCTATTCATCAGCTTGTTGCCTGTGATTGAAATGTCATGAACGACTGCCGCCGCGTTTATCGTCTGAATCGAATTTCCATAGGTCGCGACCTCAAAGCTGTCTTCATCATAATCTCTCGTTAGATTAATCGTTGCACTTTTCAAGCTTACGCCGGAACTCGGATAAGTAGCATGCTTGCCAGTGCTGTCAATGTAATTAATTTTCTTGCCGTTGCTGACAATATTTTTGGCGGCATCTTTAACGGTGATTTTGCCCTTGCCGACCGTAAACACGACATCATCGTCTTTTATCGCAACACTCGCCTTGCCCGACGTAATGCTGATTTTATCGGTCGCAGCGAAATTGGTTATAACGTCGTTGCCGTCGCCGTTCGCGTATACGAAAACATTTCCGCCCGTTTTGTTGCTGATGAGGGAGTCATTGCCTTTGCCACCCGTAACTGTCGTATTACTACCCGCGACTTTGACGGTATCATCGCCCTTATCGACTGCGATTGAAAGCTTGGAACCTTTGCTGGTTATGACATCATCATTAGCACTGCCCTTTATCTTTGCCTTGCCGTAATCGCCCTTGTCGAGAATGAAACTGCTACCGTTGCCGTTATTGTTAAGCGTGACATTTTTAGACGAGCCGATAACGCTCTTGGGTATCGTGAAGGTCTTTTTGCCGCTTACCGCAATGTCTTCTTTCTTGGAAGAACTAATGCCGCTGATTGACGCCAAATTTTTAGCATCTTGGGCTTTAGAATAAGTTATTGATTTTGCGTCGTCGGCGAGCGTGTAACCTTCCGTCGTCGGAGCCGATTTGTAGGTTGCGACATTATTTTTATAAATCCATCCTTTTGCTTCCGCCGTCGCTTCAGACTCGGTAACGTCGTCTTCAAGTTTGAGTTTATAGCCTTCACTAATCGTAACCGTCTTTTTATTAAGTGCCTTATTCGAGACGGTGACGACTTTGCCATTAACAGACAGCCCGCTTGTAGATTTTACGCCCGTAACCTTGATTAAATCATCAGTGGAATCTTCGGAAGAATAAGTTATCGATTTTTTATCTTCCGCAAGTGTATAACCTTCCGTCGTCGTTTGCTTGTAAGTTGCCGTCGTTTTATTGAGGCTCCAAGCTTTTGTCGTTTCAGATTTAGTTACTTTATCGCCGAGCTTGAGAGTATAGCCGTCGCTAATCGTAACTGTACCCGTGCCCAAAGCATCCTCTGTAACCGTGACCGTCTTTTTGTCAATCGATGCCGTAAGTCCTTTTTTAGATTTGACGCCGCTGACAGTAACCAAAGTGTCTTTGTCACTAGCCGCGTTATAAATGATTTGATTCTCGGCGTTCACTGAATAACCTTCTGTTGTTCCCGCTTTGTAGGTTGCAACGCCGCTTTTATACGACCACTTTGGTTCTATAGCTTTAGGCTTGGGAACGCCTTCGCCGAGCGCGAGAGTGTAATCGTTATTGTCAATTGTGACATCATCTTTAATAAGAGCCGATTTTGGAACCGTAACGGTTTTGTCATCGCTAACTGTAATATCGTCGGTATCATCGACGCCATTAATTGTAAATAAATCAGTTGCCGCCTTCGCTTTCTTATAAATGATTTCATTATCGGAAAGCTCATAACCCGCCGCGTTGCTCGCTGATTTGTAGGTTAAGCCCTCAAAGTGCTCGTCCGTAGAATCTGAAATTTTAACGTCACTACCTATTTCTAACGTGTAGTCATCGTCGTTTACTGTAACGTTTGTCTGATTCAAAGACGACTTCGAGATCGTTATCGTATTTCCGCTTAAAGAAATGCCCTTAAGCGACTTAACGCCTGTAACCGTGATTAAATTCTCGGTGGAACTTTTGGAATAGGTTATGGTGTTGTTGATGAGCGTGTAACCTGCCGTTGTCTTCTTATTATAAGTTGCCGTCGAGTTATTAAGACTCCATGCTTTGGTCGTTTTCGGCTTAACAACGTCGGAGCCGAGTGCGAGTTTATAATCTCCGTCAATTGTAACATTATTTGTACCGAGAGCGTCCGCCGTAACTGTTACTGTCTTTTTGTTAATCGAAAGTCCGTCTTCAGACTCGACACCTTTGACCGTAACTAAAGTCTCGCCGCCGCTGTTTGGGGTGTAAATAATTTGGTTGTTAGCAAGAGTATAACCCGCTGTCGTTTCCGTATTCTTATAAGTAGCAGTTGAACCATTGAAAGACCAAGCCGCCTCTGTGGTTTTCGGAGCCGTAACGTCATTAGCAATCGCCAAAGTGTAGCCGTCGCTTATCGTAACAGTCGAGTTATTCAGAGCCGCCGCCGCAACCGTGATTGTTTTTCCGCTAATTGAAAGTCCAGTGATTGATCTAACGCCGCTAACAGTGCAAGTCTCGCCGCCACTATTCGGGGTATAGGTTATTTGGTTGTTAGCAAGAGTATATCCCGCGCTTACCGACGTATTCTTATAAGTGGCAACGTTACCGCTGATAGACCAAGTTGCCTCCGTTGTTTTCGGAGCCGCCACATCGTTTGCAATCGCCAATGTGTAGCCGTCGCTAATTGTAACGTTTCCATTATTAAGAGCAGACGCCGCAACCGTAACTGTCTTTCCGTTAATCGAAAGCCCGTTGGTTGACTTAACGCCGCTAACAGTGCAAGTCTCGCCGCCACTATTCGGGGTATAGGTTATTTGGTTGTTAGCAAGAGTATATCCCGCGCTTATCGACGTATTCTTATAAGTGGCAACGTTACCGCTGATAGACCAAGTTGCCGCTGTAGTTTTCGGAGCTGTTACGTCATTAGCAATCGCCAAAGTGTATCCGTCGCTAATTGTAACGTTTCCATTATTCAAAGCCGAAGCCGATACCGTAACTGTTTTTCCGCTAATCGAAAGTCCGTTGGTTGATTGGACGCCGCTAACAGTGCAAGTCTCACCGCCACTTGAAGGCGTGTAGACAATCTGGTTATTATCGAGAGTATAACCCGCGCTTATCGACGTATTCTTATAAGTGGCAACGTTACCGCTGATAGACCAAGCCGCCTCTGTGGTTTTCGGAGCCGTAACGTCATTAGAAATCGCCAATGTGTATCCGTCGCTT
>JAFYNH010000082.1 GCA_017549815.1 Selenomonadaceae bacterium | reverse complement strand
GGACGGTACAAATAAGTAAAAGTAAGCTGAACCCGAAAGGTGACAGTGTAGTGGTTGTTTGGCACAGCCTGTGAGAATAAGGGCGCACGCTAGCGAATAAGGACTAGCCTCTACAGAGTTCAAACTTCTCATGAATCCCCTGCCTTTAGGCATGGGGAATGTCAATTGGAGACGGCTTTGAAGTGGATAGCCGACCGCAACGGCTTAACGAGTCCCGAACTTTACATGGACGCGCAGAAAAGAAATCATACGCCCGACGCCGCCGAGCTTTGGAAATATTTTGAGGCGGTGTTTGCATGGGTTAATGAAATTTTCTCGAACTTTCGCCCTAAACTCATGAAGGGCTTGGCGTGGGGAATCTTTTATAATAAGCACAAGGACGACGCTTTGAATCCTGCAGATTTGGAGGAAAAAATTAAGTGGCTTATTCTCGACAAAGAAGTTACGAACAGACGCGGGATTTATGAATATCTTTTGGACGGCGAAGAAAAACATTTAAGTTTGCGAACCTTTGACGACGACCAAAAACAAGAGGCTTATGACAGGCAAGCGGGAATCTGCGCGGGTTGCGGCAAGCATTTTGAAATTAAAGAAATGGAAGGCGACCATATAACAGCTTGGAGCGCGGGCGGCAAAACGACTTCGGAAAATTGTCAAATGCTGTGCAAGGCTTGCAATCGCCGCAAAGGTAGCAGATAAAATTATTCAACATTTTTAGGCGCGGACTTGCGTCTTTTTTTGTTACGTTAAGCAGCGATAAAAATTCTTATTCGGCAAAAAGGAAATTCACAAGACGCGGGGAATATAAACGGCGGAGGTTGAAAGGCGTTGCGAAGTGCAGAGCTTGATGAATTTGTTGAACGGGTGAACGAGCGCACCGATATTTATTCAGTAGTATCGCGCTATGTTACACTTACGCAAAAGAGCGGGCGATATTGGGGCTGTTGTCCCTTCCATAACGAGAAAACCGCATCTTTCAGCGTAAGCCCCGACAAAGGACTTTTTTATTGTTTTGGTTGCGGCACGGGCGGCAATGCTTTTAAATTTCTTTCGCTCATTGAAAATATAACTTACTTCGAGGCGGTTAAACTCCAAGCGCAACGGTTAGGAATTGATTTGCCCGAAAGAAAATCTTCGCCCGAAGAAGAACGTCGACGCCGCGAAGAAAAATCTTTGTTCAAAATTAACGAACTCGCGCAGGATTTTTATCATGAATGTTTAATCAAAGACGCTCACGGCGAAATCGGCAGGAAATATCTTGAAGGACGGGGAATTACACAGGAGACGATTGAAACTTTTAAGCTCGGCTACGCGACGGACGATTGGGAAAATCTTTTGTCGAATCTCACGCGACGCGGATTTAATCCCGAACAACTCGAAAAGGTCGGGCTAGTCGCCAAAAGAAAAACTTCTTCTGGTTACTACGACAGATTTCGCGGGCGCGTCATGATTCCGATTAATGACGCCTTCGGGCACACCGTCGGTTTCGGCGGACGTATTCTAAAATCTGAAGACGAAAATAATCCTAAATATCTCAACACGCCAGAGACTGTGATTTTTAACAAGCGCAATTTGCTTTTCGGGCTTGATAAGTCCAATAAGGCGATAAGCACGGCGGGCGCGGCGATTGTCGTTGAAGGCTACATGGACGCAATTTCACTTTTCAGCGCGGGCATAAAAAATGTCGTCGCAACTCTCGGAACTGCCTTTACTAATGAGCATGTTAAACTTATCTTGAAATATGCGCGGAAAATTATTTTCTGCTACGACAGCGACGAGGCAGGGCAACGCGCTACGCTCCGAGCATTACCGATTGTTCAGAAGGCGGGCGCGGAAGTTTTTATCGTCAAAGTTCCCGACGGTAAAGACCCAGACGAATTTGTTCGTAAACACGGCAAGGCGGCTTTCGACGAACTTATTAAAAATGCCACTACGCTCATTGATTACCGTATGAGCTACGTCCTAGCCCGCGCAGATACTTCGACAACTCGCGGAAAAGTGGCGGCTCTACGTGAAATTTTGCCCGTCGTCGTGAATATCAATAACACAGTCACCCGCAACGAATATAAGAAAAAAATCGCGTCGGCACTTGTTCTTGACGAAAAAATTACAGAGGACGTATGGAAAAAATTTTCTGCTAAGGAACAAAGTCAAGCCGCCGATAAAAGCCCGCCAGTTATTAAAAAGCCGAGAGATAATCATAAACCGACTATCCAAGAGGCTTGCGAAATAATTTTGCGAATGCTCTGGTACGACGACGATGTTATCGATTATATTGTAACGTTCCCGTCAGAACTCTTTAGCGAAGTGCATAGGGAAATACTCGGCTGGTTTGAAATTTGCAAGAACGAAGGCAGACGCCCTAACCAAATGAGCGCGTCAAAAGAATTAAGCGAAACGGCTAATGCGGAACTTTCTAAAATATTAATGAACGGCTCGGACGACCCGCGCAACGACGAAATTGAAAGCTTTAATGATTCGGTCGACATCTTTAGGCAAGCCGTGCTAAAAAAAAAGTACGAAACTCTTCTTGCGCAAGCCGATGAATATATTGCGAGCGATAAGGATACCTATAATAAAAAAGTTCAGGAGTCGCTCAAGGTTAAATGGGAAATGGATGGTTTGAGAAAAAATTAGTAATACAAGGCACTTGAAAGGAGGCTGCAAAATGACAGGAGAAAATAAAACTGTCGAGCCGAATAAGGGCAATATGAGCGGCAGCCTGTCGGTAAACAAAAAAGATAATTCCGCGAAAAAAAATCCCGAAACTAATTCTACCGAAGACAACGCGGACTTAACACAAAAAGCCGCCAGAGGTCGCATGGCAAAAACAATTTCGCTTTTAACTTTAAGGTGCAAGCAAACCGGTGGGAAGTTGACTTGGAATGATTTTGATAAAATTCTTCAAAGTCAGGGCATAGCAACCGATACGGATGAGATGGACGAAGTTTTTATCGTCTGCGAACGCGAGGGCATAGAAATTATCAATGAAGAAAACGACCTTGAAGACGTAGAGAACACAACCGAGACTGTTGACAGCGATTTAAATGTTGAAACGACTTCGCCCGAACAAGAGGATTTAATTAATCAAATTGAAAATGTCGAAAATCCTGCGGAAGAAGAAACCGAGTCGATTAAAGCTCCAGTCGAAGTTGATTTGAATATCCCCGATAGCGTTTCAATCGATGACCCTGTCCGCATGTACTTGAAAGAAATTGGGCGCGTGCCGCTCCTTACGGCTGAAGAAGAAAAAATCCTTGCTATGCGTATGGAGTCCGAAGACGAAGCTGAACACGCCGAAGCACAAAAGGAACTCGCCGAAGCTAATCTCCGCTTGGTAGTTTCAATCGCCAAAAGGTACGTCGGGCGCGGAATGCTTTTCTTAGACTTGATTCAGGAAGGGAATTTGGGCTTGATTAAGGCGGTAGAAAAATTCGACTATCGCAAGGGCTATAAATTTTCAACCTACGCGACTTGGTGGATAAGACAGGCGATAACACGCGCCATAGCCGATCAAGCGCGGACAATCAGAATTCCCGTGCATATGGTTGAGACGATTAATAAATTAGTTCGGGTTTCGCGAAATCTTTTGCAGAAAAACGGGCGCGAACCTACCGACGAAGAAATTGCCGAAGAAATGGAAATACCAGTTGAGCGCGTCCGCGAGATTAAAAAAATCGCGCAAGAGCCTGTCTCGTTGGAAACGCCCGTCGGTGAAGAAGACGATTCGCATTTGGGAGATTTTATCGAAGACCAAGACGCCCCTGCGCCCGCCGATGCCGCGTCGTTCATGCTTTTAAAGGAACAACTCGAAGACGTTTTGGGAACGTTGACGCCGCGTGAAAAAAATGTATTGCGGCTCCGATTCGGGCTTGAGGACGGCAGAGCAAGAACGCTTGAGGAAGTCGGCAAAAGTTTCAATGTTACTCGCGAAAGGATTCGTCAGATTGAGGCAAAGGCGTTACGGAAACTTCGTCACCCTGCCCGCTCGAAGAAACTTAAAGATTTTCTGGATTGAAATATCAGGGAGCCGAAAATTTTCAGCGGCTCCCTTTTCATTGGAGGAACCGTTATGTATAAATCGGGATTCGTCACCGTCATAGGGCGTCCGAACGTGGGCAAGTCGACGCTCATAAATAAAATTATCGGGCAGAAAATAGTGATAACGTCCGATAAGCCACAAACAACGCGCAATCGCATTCAATGTATTTTGACGCAGGACGACGCGCAGATTATTTTCCTAGACACGCCCGGCATTCACAAGCCGAAATTCAAGCTCGGTGAATACATGTTGAAGGCGGCAGAGGGCACGCTTAAAGAAGTCGACGCAATTTTTTTCGTCATTGACGCGACGGAGAAATTTGGCGGTGGCGAAAAATATATTTTGGAACGCCTAAGCGCGACGACTAAGCCCGTTATTTTGGTTGTGAATAAAGTCGATTTGATTGAGCGCGAAAAACTTTTGCCGATAATCGCTGAGTATTCGACGCGCAGAGATTTTGCGGCAGTCGTCCCGATAAGCGCGACCGAAGGCACAAACGTTGACGCGCTGATTAATGAGGCGAAAAAATTTCTGCCTGAAGGCGTTCAATATTATCCTGCCGACATGATAACCGACCAGCCCGAACGTTTTATAATCGCCGAGTTGATTCGCGAAAAAATTTTACACGCGACACAGGACGAAGTTCCGCATTCAATCGCGGTTGATTTGGAGGAATTCACGGAACGCGATAATGGGGCGATTTTTATACGGGCGACGATTTATGTTGAGCGCGATTCACAGAAAAGAATTTTAATCGGGAAGGGCGGCACGATGTTAAAAGCTGTTGGCAGTGCGGCGCGTCCCGAAATAGAAATGTTACTTGGGGCGAAAGTTTTCTTAGACTTATGGGTCAAAGTCAAACGCGATTGGCGTAATTCCATAGGAGCTTTACAGAGTTTCGGATTGAAAGATTTTTAAGCGGCGCAGGGATTTGTTTTTCGGCGTTGAATAGTTGAAAAAATTCTTGAAGGATTAAAGTCAAAGGAGGGCGATTCAATTTGAAAGCTGAGGGAGTTTTGCCGACTGTCGGTAGTAAATTCGACCCCCTAACGGGGCTTTATAATCGTGATACTTTTTACACCGAAGCCCAATTATTGCTCGGTGCACGCTACGACGTAAAATACTCCATTATCTGCATGGATATAAGCTGTTTCAAAATTATCAACGATTTATTTCACGTGGAGACGGGCAATGTCATTTTGCAATCTGCGGCGGAATATTTCAAGGAGACACTTAACCCGCGAACCTCTCTGAGTTGCCGCTCCGACGCGGATCATTTTATCCTGTGCGTGCCGACCGAAGAGCTTAAAATCGAACAGATTATCAAAGACCTCGACGAACGAATTAAAAATCTGCACATAAGCCACAATATTTTATTTTTCGCGGGCATTTACCCTGTCGACAATATCAACTTGCCGATTATTCAAATGTGCGACCGCGCAGGTATGGCACTCCGCCGAATCAAGGGCAGTTATCTGACGCGCTACGCCTATTATGATGCGAAAATGCGCGACCAAATGATTGAGGAGCTTTTGATAACTGGCAACTTGGAAATTGCTCTGCGCGAACGTCAATTTACGATTTTCCTGCAACCAATTTTCGACCCGCATAAAAATACTGTCGTTAGTGCTGAAGCTCTGGTACGTTGGTTCCACCCGACGCACGGCATGATTTCACCCGGAAAATTTATTCCTGTCTGCGAACGCAATGGCTTTATCGTCCGCCTCGACCGCTTTGTCTGGGAGGAGGCTTGCCGACTTCAACGTAAACGCCTCGACGAAAACAAGCCGATTGTCCCAATTTCTGTGAACCTGTCGCGCTTAAATTTCTACAGCTCCGACCTTACCGAATTCCTTTCCCTGCTTTTAGAAAAATACGACTTGGAGCCTTGGATGTTGAAATTGGAAGTCACCGAAAGCGCGTACACAGATAATCAAGTTCAGTTGCTCGATATGATTTCGACGTTTAAAAATTTAGGATTCTCGGTGCTTATGGACGACTTCGGGTCGGGCTATTCGTCCTTAAATATGCTTAAAGATATGCCGCTTGATACAATCAAAGTCGACATGGCATTTATTCGCGAATTGGAAAAATCGCCGCGTGTCGCAGTCATTTTAAAATTCATAATAGAATTGACAAACGCATTGGGCATGGGCACGGTCGTTGAGGGCGTCGAAACTAAAACGCAAGCCGATTACGTGGCTAGCTTAGGCGACGTGTCGATTCAAGGCTATTATTTCTCGCGCCCGTTGCCGATTAAGGATTACGAAAAACTTTTGGATAAATATCTTTTAAATAAGGAGGAAAATTAATATGCCGTCAATCAAAAAGGAAAGCGCGGGCGCGGCGACAATCTGGACGCTCCGCAACACGAAGGGCAACGAACTTAAAGTTACGGATTTAGGGGCGCGTGTCGTTTCGATGAGATTTCGCGACAAAAATTTTACTAATCGTTTCTTACTCAAGGACGACGCGGCGGCGGGTAATGTATTCGTCGACGGCGGCGCGGACTTTACGAAAATTATTTGGCAAGCGGAAGAAACTCTCGAAGGCATGAAGTTTACGGCGGAACTCAACGGCAAATCGGCGACCGTAACTTACAGCATTTCCAACGACAACGAGATTAGCATTAAGTACGAGGCAAGCGGCGTTAAGGACATTTCGACGGAGATGATTTTTGCTATGCCCGATGCCGAATTCAGAGCTTGTCAGAAGGGCGCGACTTGGGAGAAAATCGGCGATACTAAAACTTATCCCGTTACGGAAATTGCGGAAGTCGAAATGGAACTGGGTATGTTCGGCTACGATCCCGGTTGCCCGATTGATTATCTGAACGCGGGCTTGAAGAATGCGGCGAATATTTTCAGTGAGGCTTTGCAGATTGATTTGATCGTTTATGCGACGCAGAATAATATTAGTGCGGCGGCGGTTGAAGGCGGCATTGCGGTTAAGACGGACGGCTCGGACGCGGCGGACGGCAAGATTAAATCGCAGACCGTTTATATGATTAAGAATAGGAACTAGTTGTTAGGAACTGGGAACTGGTAGGGATTAGGGAACTAGTTCCTAGAAACTCGCTCCTTTATTAGGAACTGGTTACTAGGAATTAGGAACTAGTAGGGATTAGTTCCTAGTAACTCGCTCCTAGTTCCTAGAAGAGGTGATATTTTGAACATTCATGAATATCAAAGCAAGGCGATTCTGCGCGGCTATGGCGTCAACGTTCCTGACGGCGGCGCGGCGTTCACTGTCGAGGAGGCTGTTAAACAAGCTCAAATGCTCGGCGCGGACGTTACCGTCGTCAAAGCTCAAATTCACGCGGGCGGGCGCGGCAAAGCGGGCGGCGTTAAACTCGCTCACAATCTTAACGAAGTCCGCCAATACGCCGAAGAACTTTTGGGCAAAACGCTTGTCACCCACCAAACGGGCGCGGCGGGCAAAGTCGTTAAGCGTCTGCTGATTGAGGCGGGCTACAACATTAAAAAAGAATATTATCTTAGCTTTGTCGGTGACAGGAAAACCGCTCGCGTCGTGATGATGGGCTCGGAGGAAGGCGGCGTTGAAATCGAAAAAGTTGCTGCCGAATCACCCGAAAAAATTTTCAAAGAATACATTGACCCCGCGATTGGACTTGCGTCCTTCCAAGCAACGCGCATGGCTTATAAAATGAATTTCCCAAAGGAAGTTATCCGCAAAGTTACAAAGCTCATGATTAATTTGCATAGGGCTTTCGTTAAAAAGGATTGCTCGCTGGCAGAAATTAATCCGCTCGTTTTGACAGAGGAAAATGATATTATCGCGCTCGACGCCAAATTGAATTTCGACGACAGTGCGCTTTATCGTCACCCCGACATTGAATCACTGCGCGACGAAACTGAAGAAGACCCTAAAGAACTTCATGCGGCGAAACTCGGCTTAAACTATGTCAATCTTGGCGGCAACGTCGCTTGTATGGTAAACGGAGCGGGCTTGGCAATGGCGACAGTCGACATTTTAAAACATTTCGGCGGCGAACCTGCAAACTTCCTTGACGTTGGCGGCGATTCAACACCCGAAAAAATCGCCGAAGCTTTTAAGATTATGCTTGAGGGCGGGCAGGCTAAAGGAATTTTCGTAAACATTTTCGGCGGCATAAACAAATGCGACCTCGTGGCGCAAGGAATTGTTGACGCGGCAAAAATTATTTCGTCCGACGGCAAGTCAATTCCCGTGCCAGTCGTTGTCAGGCTTGAAGGTACCAACGTCGAGCGTGGCAGAGAAATTTTAAAAGAGTCGCCGATTGCCAACGTCATCATGGCGGAGACTATGGAGGGCGGCGCGGAAGAAATTGTTCGCCTTGTTAAATCGGCTTAAGAATAGGCAGGAAAATTTTAATCCTTCCCGAAAAAATTCAGCGGGAGGGATTTTTTTTGGCTCTTGATAATAAATTTAATATTGAAGACGCGGCGGAACTTGCGCGAGTCGAAGAAAAAATCAGCAAGCAAAATGCCATTAAACTTTTCACGAGCGGGCGACTTGAAAAATTTCCTGCAGGAAAATTCTCGACGCTTGCCGAGATTCATCGCGCCCTGTTCGGAGAAATTTACGACTTCGCAGGTAAAATCCGCACGGTTAATCTTGCCAAAGGTCATTTCAGATTTGCCGCCGCACTTTATCTTGTCGAGGCTGTCGCGCAGATTGAAAATATGCCGCAAAATAATTTCAGCGCGATTATCGAGAAATATGTTGAGATGAATGTTGCGCATCCCTTCCGCGAAGGCAACGGGCGCAGTATGCGGCTTTGGCTTGACCACATTTTAAAAACGGAGCTTAGCCGCGTCGTTGATTGGAGTCGCGTCGATAAAGCGGAATATCTTTCGGCAATGGAGCTCAGCCCGATTCACGACGACAAAATAAAAAAAATCCTTTCCGTTGCACTGACTGACAAAATCGATGACAGAGAAATTTTCATGAAAGGACTCGACGCGAGTTATTTTTACGAAAATTATTTTGTTTATCGGACGCACGAGCTTTTATAACGTGGAGAAAATTTTGATTTACGTACACATTCCCTTTTGCCTAAGAAAATGCAATTACTGCGCCTTCAACTCCAAAACTAGCGACGAGCCAGAGAAAAATTTTTACGTCGAGGCACTGATTAGGGAAATAAATCTGCGCGGCGATTCTTCAAAGGTCGAGACGATTTATTTCGGCGGCGGCACTCCGACAACGTTGACGCTTAATCAGCTGGAAAAAATTATCTGCGCGATTAGAAAAAATTTTAACGTCGATAACTGCGCGGAAATTACAATCGAGGCTAATCCCGGAACCGTCGACGAAAATTATCTGCGCGGCTTGAAGGCTTTGGGCTTTAACCGATTAAGTTTGGGCGTTCAGAGTTTCGACGAAGCATTGTTAAAAATTTTGGGCAGGATTCACGACTCGCAAACGGCGATTGAAACCGTCGAGCTTGCCAAAAAATTTTTCGATAATGTTAGCGTCGATTTAATGTATGGCTTGCCGAATCAAACGTTAGACAATCTGCGCCGCGACCTTATGCAGATAAAAATTCTTGACGTTGCGCACGTATCGATTTACGGCTTGGAGATTGAAGAAGATACAAAATTTTTCGAGCTTGCCCGCGCAGATAAATTGCCATTGCCCGACGAAAATCTCTGCGCTGACATGTACGACTTTATAACGGAGACTTTGCCGACGCTGGGTTATCACCGCTATGAAATTAGCAACTTCGCCAAGAAAAATTTCGAGAGCCGTCACAATTGCGGCTATTGGACGGGCAAAAGTTATTTCGGATTCGGGGCGGGTGCTCATAGTTTCGACGGCAAGTTAAGAACTTCAAACGTTCGCGACGTGGCAACTTACATTAAAGGCAACGCCCCAGAGATTGAAGAAGTCGTTACTCGGCAAGCGGCTATGGAGGAATTTTGTTTCTTAGGCTTGCGCATGGTCGACGGCATTTCCGCGCAGGTCTTTGAAAATAAATTCGGCGTGAAAATTTTTGACGTGTTCGGCGAAGTCATTGCTAAAAATTGTCGGCTCGGCTTGCTTAAAATCGACGGCGAAAAAATTTCTCTGACGAAACGCGGCTTGGCATTGGGGAATGAAGTCTTTGCAGATTTTTTACTTTAACAGGAGGTTATCAGCATGAGAATTTTAATAATGGCGATTGCGCTGGCGTTCGCGATGATTCAGCCCGTGAGCGCGGCGGTTTATCAACAGGGCGTTATATACGTCATTTACGAGGAAAACGTTATCAAGGACAACGCAGACCTTAATTCAAACGACGTGCCCGATTACGTTGAAGACATGGCGACGCAAGTTAATGCGGCTCGCGAAGTTTTCAAGGACGTTTTCAAATTCCCCGACCCACTTGAGTCCGAGCGTTTCAAAGGCGTTACGTCAATAGAAATCGACCTTTTAGACAGGGAAGAACTCGGCAACAGCGGGAAGGCTTTTAGTAACGTCCGTAAAAAATCAAAGCACGACCCGAACGAACGCGCCATTTACATCAAACTTGCAAACACCGTTGACTCTCATAAAAAACCAACTCCTACCCATGAATATTTTCATTTAGTGCAATACGGCGCGACCTATTTTAGAAACGGCTGGTTTTTGGAGGGCATGGCGACTTGGGCAGAAGATTCCGTCTCGGAGATAAAAAAATATCCCAACGATTTGGCTATACCTCTCAAGTTGAGAAGCAAAACTTATGAAAACCAAATCTTTGAAAAAAAATACTCGACGGCAAAAACTTTGTGGTTTCCTATTGCGATAAGCAAGAAGGATAAGGCGAAGATACCCGCCAGCTTGATAAAAAAATATAAATACGTTGACGGAACGCCTGTGTTTCATGACGATGTTATTTATGGCGCAAATGTCATGCGCGATATAATTCATAAAATGAAAGACAAAGAGGAAGTTGCGGCGGCGAATTTCGGCGGCTTTGAAAATTGGCGTAAAAAAGGTCAGCGCGACGAACAAAATAACGAAATTATTATGGATTGTGTCCGCGAGGTTTACTATTCCAGATGACGGATTTTAAAACGATTGCGGACAGAGAAATTTTTTCTGCGGCTTATGAAGTGAACAAGTCGAAATTCTTAGCGCACGTCAAGCACGTTGAGACGGAAGAGGCGGCTCGCGACTTTGTGCAGATGATTCGCAAGAAATATTTCGACGCGACGCATAATTGTTCGGCGTGGATATTGGGCGAACGCGGCGATAAACAGAAATCAAACGACGACGGCGAACCGGGCGGCACGGCGGGCAATCCGATTCTTGAAACGATTAAGAAAAATAATCTGACGAACTGCGCTATTGTCGTCACGCGCTATTTCGGCGGAATAAAGCTCGGCGCGGGCGGTCTAATTCGTGCTTATTCGCATACCGCCGCGCTTGGACTTGCCGCTTCAAAGGTCGTGCAGATGACGCTGTTCAAAAAAATTTCCCTGACGCTCGAATATAACTTCCTAGCGACGGTCGAAAATTATCTGCGTAATAAAAAAATCCGCGTCGTGAATTCCGATTATGCCGACGTTGTGACGCTGGAAATTTTATTGTTGCCCGCGCAGGTCGAAAATTTTTTAACAGAATTGAACGACTTAACCGCCGCAAATTTTTTACAAGAGGAGCTTGGAGAAATTCTCTTGCCCATTGAAATTAATTGTTTGCCGTAAGCTTATCTGATATTATTAAAAAAATTTCTAAATAAGGAGAGGATTTTTATGAAAGTCCGAAAAGCTGTGATACCCGCCGCAGGACTCGGCACGCGCTTTTTACCGGCGACGAAATCACAGCCAAAAGAAATGTTGCCAATCGTCGATAAGCCGACAATCCAATACATAATCGAAGAAGCAGCGGCGGCGGGCGTCGAAGATATAATCGTCGTGACGGGACGCAACAAACGTTCGATTGAAGATCATTTCGACCGCTCGATAGAATTGGAGCTTGAGCTTGAACGCAAGGACAAAATGGAAATGTTGCAAATGGTTAAAGACATTCCAGAAATAGCCAACGTCCATTTTATCCGCCAAAAACAGCCGCTCGGATTAGGACACGCGGTTTTGACGGCAAGCCATTTTATCGGCGACGAACCTTTTGCGGTTTTGCTAGGAGATGATGTCGTCGTTTCCAAAAAGCCCGTTCTCCAACAGATGGTTGAAGTCTTCAAGGAATATAGGACTTCGATTTTGGGCGTGCAGGAAGTTGCTGATGAAGTCGTTCACAAATACGGCATTGTCGATTGCAAAAATGTAGACGACGGAATTTATAAGGTTAAAGATTTGGTTGAAAAACCTGCGCTTGAGGCGGCACCGAGTCGGATTGCGATTTTGGGACGATATATTTTGACGCCGACGATTTTTTCTTATCTGGAGACGCAGGAACCGGGCGCGGGCGGAGAAATTCAGTTGACTGACGGGCTTAAAAGGCTTGCTAAAAGTGAGGCGATGTACGCTTACATTTTCAAGGGGCACCGCTACGACGTGGGGACGAAGTTAGGCTTTTTGCAGGCGAATATCGAATTTGCTTTACGCAATCCCGACACTGCTAACGATTTGAAAAATTATCTTGCCGCTCTTCATGAAAATATGGAGCAAATGCTTGACTATGATTAAGATTGTTAAGAATAAAAATCGCGGCGAGGCGGTCGATACGTCGGCTTATTCCTTCGACGCAACTGAAAATGTTCGCAACCTGCATAAGTCGTTGAAAGTTTATAATGAGACGCCGCTGATTGAGCTGAAAAATTTTAAAGGCGTCCGTCCGATTTTTATCAAGGACGAGTCGCAACGTTTTGGGCTTAAAGCGTTCAAAGCTCTGGGCGGAGTCTGGGCGATTTATAAAGTTATAAGTCGTGAACTCGGCTTGAATAATCCGACGCTCGAAGAAATTTTTACTCGCCGCGACGAACTTTCCAGAATGACTTTTATAACGACGACCGACGGCAATCACGGCAAGGGCGTCAGTTGGGCGGCGGGGCTTTTCGGTTGCAAATCTTATGTCTTCATGCCGAAAGGGACTGTCGAAGTTCGGGCGCAAGCAATTCGCGACGCTGGCTCGGCAACCGTCAAGATAACTGATTTAAGCTACGATGACTGCGTTAAGTACACGGCGGAGCTTGCCGCGAAAAATCATTGGCATTTGATTCAAGATACGTCGTGGGCGGGCTATGAAGAAATTCCCGCGCAGATTATGCTTGGCTATTCGACGTTGGCTTATGAGGCGTTGCGGCAAATGAATTATCAGCGACCGACGCATATTTTCTTACAAGCGGGAGTAGGAGCAATGGCGGGCGCGATAGCCGCAGTGTTCGCCGAAAATTTTAAAGATAATCCGCCGCGAATCACAATCGTTGAGCCTGTAGAGGTTGCCTGTTTTTATGAGACGATGCGCATTGGCGACGGGCTAATTCATTCGGCAACTGGGAATTGTCAAACAATGATGGCGGGTTTAAACTGCGCGACGCCTTGCGAATTGGCTTGGAAAATTTTAAGACGTTATGCCGCCGACTCCGCGATAATTTCTGATGACGTTGCCGCCGACGCTATGCGCGAACTTGCTAAGCATAAGATTATTTCGGGCGAATCGGGCTGTGCGGGCTTTGCTTTAATTAATGCCGCGCTTGCTTCTTCGGAGTTGCGTCGTGCCCTTGAACTTGACGAGGACTCAATTATTTTTGTCATAAATACGGAAGGCGATACCGACCCCGACAACTATAAAAAAATTTTGTCGACAAAAAAACGGGAGGACATACGATGAAATATTATCAAATGCGCCGTAAGACCCCTAGCTTCAGCTATGGGGATATAAGGCGCAACTTGACAGACAAAATAAAAATAAATAAAATTTAAAAAAGCGGTTAGACTTCCGCTCTAACAAAAACGTATTTAAAATCAACGACTAAGAGATTGCCGGCTTAGAAACGTTCTGGGGTATCCCTTGATGGATGTACACTAACCCTTTTCGCAGCGCGACACTTAGAGATTTTTCTCCGGACTGGGTGAATCGTGACGGTTTCAAATAAGTGTTAGGCAAAAACAAGGAAAGGAAGGTAAGAAGAAATTAAAAGTAAAGTTGTGCCCGATTTTGGGCTATACTGTAGAGGCGAACTGGGCACGCCTGTAAGAATAAGGGTAGCTTGACTGCCAAACTTCTTAAACGGAGGCGCAAGTCTCCCAGAACCCCCTAACTTTAGTCATGGGGAGGCTCAGCAGGTATCTACACTGCAGGCTTTGGCGTTGGGATTTTCAAAATCTGTGATAACGGTTGAAGAACTGCTCCGACATGGGAATCTTGGTCTTGGCACTTTTGAAGACGTGGACGGCGAAATGATCGTTCTGGACGGAAAATGCTATCGTGCCAAAGATAACGGCGATGTTGTCCTTGCCGAATACGAAAGAGGTATACCTTTTGCCTCCGTCTGCAATTTTCAGCCAAGTCGGTCTGAAGAATTTGGCAATATGAATACAATCGACCAACTAAAAGAGTGGCTGACGATTTGCATTGAGGAAGACTTTGGACTTAATTCAATGTATGCGGTTAGAATCAACGGCGAATTTTCAAAAGTAGATGCGCGTTCTGAATCGGGGACGTGTGCGCATCATTTAACGCTGAAAGACGCATTAAGTGTTACACAGAAAGCGTTTGTCTTTGAAAATATCAAAGGCTCTCTTGTATGCGTGTATTATCCCGACTACATGGACGGGATTAATGCCGCAGGTTGGCATATGCATTTTCTTTCTGAAGACGCAAAAAATGGCGGTCATGTGTTTGATGTCAGCATTACTTGCGGAAACGCCGATTTTTGCAGAATTACAAGCTTAGAGATACAGATACCCGACTCGCCCGCGTTTGATACTTATGCGCTGAAAGGTGCTTCACAGGAAGAAATCAAAAGCGTCGAACAGGGCAAAACTTAACTAATCATTACGAAGGAGGCTTTACGATGAAGGCTTTAAAACTCTTGCTACTCCTGCCGATAATCGCGCTGTGTTTTGGTTGCGGCGGAGAAAAATCAGCCAACCAAGCGACGCGCTTCGGCACGGGCGGTACTGGTGGCATGTATTACGCTTACGGCACCGAGTTGGCGAAAATGATTCAAGAAGATTCAAGCCGCGCAATCGACGTTAAAACGACTGCAGGCTCGGCGGCTAATCTTCGACTTCTGCGCGAGAAATTTCTCGACCTTGCGATAGTCCAAAGCGACACGCTTTCCAACGCGATTAACGGACGTGGCGTATTTGCGGCGGCAGGTCCCGGCGTAGGTTACGCGGCAATCGCAGGACTTTACACGGAGGCTTGTCAGATTGTCGTTGCCAAAGATTCTGACATTAATGACGTTAGCGAATTGGTCGGCAAAAGAGTTTCGGTCGGCGAGCGTGAATCGGGCGTTCTGCAAAATGCCGAGCAAATTTTAATGTCGCACGGCTTAACCTTTGAAATGTTGGAGCCAACCTATTTATCGTTCACGGATTCGGCATTAGCCTTTGAAAAGGGACAAATCGACGCCTTCTTTATCACGGCGGGCGCGCCTACTTCGGCGATTGCGAACCTTGCCGCTAAAAAAGAAATTAAAATTCTCTCCATTGCCCCCGACGTTCAGAATAACATGATGAAACTTTACAAGGGTTACACTCGTTGCACGATTCCCGCCAACACTTACGCGGGACAAACCGAAGAAGTTTCGACAATCGGCGTCAAGGCGGTTTTAGTCGCAAGCACTGATTTAAAGGACGACGAAGTTAATTATCTTACCGAATTTATTCTTAAGAACGCCGACAAGCTCCCGCATAACACGAGCGATAAATTGACGAATGAATATGCCGTCCAAGATATTCCTGCGAGTTTCCATGCGGGCGCGGCGAAATATTATGAGGAGCAAGGAGTCAAGGTTAATGTTTACGACGGCAAGTCGGGCGAAACTATTAAAGCAGGGCAGGATTAGTTACTAGGATTCAGGAACTAGGATTGAGGAAATAGGAACTGGTAGGGATTAGGGAACTAGTTCCTAGCTCCTAACAACTAGCCACTAGAAAGGAAGTGAACTTTATGTATACGCTCGAATTCAATATGTATCAAACATTGGCGATTGCGGTCGTCATGCTCTACGTCGGCACCATACTAAAAAGGCGGATACAATTCCTCGAAACTTTTTGTATCCCGTCGCCAGTCGTCGGCGGTCTTTTATTTGCAATAATCAGTTGCTGTCTTTACACTTCGGGCATTATCGGCTTTTCCTTCGACGAGACGTTAAAGACGGTTTGTATGGTCGCCTTTTTTACGTCTGTCGGTTTCCAAGCGAACATAAAAGTTTTGAAAAGCGGCGGCATCAGCCTGTTAATTTTCTTAGGCTGTGTCTGCGCGTTGATTTTCTGTCAGAACTTTTTGGCGATTGCTTTATCGGGAGTTTTAAATATCAGCCCATTTATCGGACTTTGCACGGGTTCAATTTCTATGGTCGGCGGTCACGGCACAGCAGGAGCTTTTGGCCCGGTACTTGAGGACTTAGGGCTTGTCGGAGCAACGACGCTTTGCACTGCGGCGGCGACTTTTGGTTTGGTCGCGGGTTCGTTAATGGGCGGACCTCTGGGGCGTCGTTTGATACTCGGCAAAGATTTATTAAAAACGGCAGTTAAAGCCGACGAGACTCCGCTTGTCGAGGAAGAAAAGAAACATGAACGTTCGGTTAGCATGTACGCGCCGGCGGCTTATCAGTTGGCGTTGGCAATGGGAGCGGGCACAGTCGTTTCAATGTTGTTATCGAAAACGGGCATGACATTTCCTGTTTATATCGGCGCGATGATAGTGGCGGCGGTTATGCGCAACTACAGCGAGTTCACGGACTCATTCAAAGTACACATTGGCGAGATAAACGACATTGGCGGCATTTGCTTATCGTTATTCTTAGGTATCGCGATGATAACTTTGAAACTGTGGCAGTTAGCGGAATTGGCGTTGCCGCTGGTGGTGTTATTAGTCGGGCAGACGACGTTAATGTTTATCTTCGCGTACTTTATCGTCTTCAATGTACTCGGACGGGATTACGACGCGGCGATATTATCGGCGGGTTCATGTGGTTTCGGCATGGGCGCGACGCCTAACGCTATGGCTAACATGCAAGTTTTGACGGGTAAATTTGCGCCGTCGGTTAAAGCCTATATCTTGGTTCCGATTGTCGGCTCCATGTTCGCCGATTTCATTAACAGCTTGACGATTACATTCTTTATAAACTTTATCTGATTGAAGGAAGGCAATTAAATTGTTTGATAAAGGCATGACCAATAAGCAATTCAACATGCACCTTGAGACTTTGGCGAAACTGATTGAGGAACACGCCGAGACGGTTGCCGACGCCGCGCAGATTGTTCGAGACGCTAAGATTAGCACTGCGAGCGAAGAGCATACGGAGATGGCGTTTAACTTTGTGGCGGAGAATTTAGCGTTGCCCGAAGTTCACGTTGAAAGCAAAACCGTTGGCGAATCCAAGTAAAATTTTTCCGCAAAAAATCCCCTGCGTAAATCTGCGCGGGGGATAATTTTATTTGTGGCGGCTTAGGAAGTTGCAAAGGGCGTCGATAATTTTTTCTTCCAAAATATAATTGGCGTCTTTAAAAGCCTCGCCGTTCGTCATGAAGACAAAGCCGCTTTTGCTATTCGGGATAAAATAAAGTCCCGACAATAGCCCGAACGCCTCGCCCGTATGACCGCTTAAATTTTTATTGTAGTTATAAATTCCCAGCCCGTAAGATTTAATCGCGCCGTCTTGAGTGTCGCCGTTCTTGCCGTTGTAAATCCAATGCGGCGTCAACATTTCTTCGACGGATTTTTTGCTTAAAATTTTTTTACCGCGAAAAGTGCCGCCGTTCATAAGCATTTCGAGAGCGTGAGCCAATTCCTCAAAAGAAATTCTCAAGCCGCCTTGCGGAGAAAAAATCGTTGCGTTCGTTCCGACTTTATAAGCTTTTAAGTCGCAGACGTGTTGAAAATTTTTGTCGTAGGCATTTTGAAGAGAAATTGTATCCCGCGCAGGCTGAATACCTTTGAAGTCGTCGATTTCTCCGTACCACGCTCCCGAAGGATTTTCTTTACGATAAGTCGCGCCGAGCATTTCAAATTCCGCCCGTTCAAAATTACTCGGAACATAATCTGCGCGGGTGTCGAGTTGCTTTAAAATATTTTTCTTCTGCCAAATATCAAAACGTTCGCCCGTTACGACTTCGATAATCGTACCTAACAAGCCGTAATTCAAATTGCAATATGTAAAATATTCGCCGACGTTTTCCTTAGCGAAATGTGCGCCGCCTTCCCAAAATCTACCGTCGGGCGTGAAAAATTCTTTAACGGAGACTTCGGGCGGTATGCTGTAAATTTTCTCGTCGCACAGTGATGACGTATGACTTGCCAACATTCGCGCCGTAATTTTTTCTCGCGGCTGATTCGGATTGCGCAATGTGAAATTTAAATATTCGCTTATGTCGGCGTCGAGATTTATTTTCCCTTGCTCGGCAAGTTGCAGGACGCTAAACACTGTAAACATTTTGGCAACCGACGCCGCTCTAAATCGCGTTTGACGAGTGACGGGCTTTGAACTCTCGATAATTCGCCGCCCCAAAAACTTTGAATAAATTTCCATGCCGTCCTTATAAACGATGACGCCTAAACCCGGCACTTTGATTTCGTCGCCGCCGATTAAACTTTCCAATTCGTTGTCCAAAACTGTCATAAAGCCGCGCTCCTTTTCACTTGACATTCATTTACGAGCTTTGATATTATATCAGAAATTTTTCAGGAGTATCAGATTTTTTTAAGGAAGGTTGAGCATGGAAAGTTACGTTCCGCAGAAAGATGACTTTGAATTTATTACGGACAGAGATATAACTGTCGATAAAAATTTTGCCTCGCAGGGATATTGGAAAGGCGTTGCGATTCATTTTTTCCGCAATCGATTTGCCGTCGTCGGATTGATTCTTGTTGCCGCGATAATTATTTTTGCTGTCTTTGCTCCGATTGTGAGTTCATACGGCTATCAAGAAATTATTTCCGTGACTGATTCGGCGGGCAAAGAAATCACTGCCAAAAGTTTATATCCGCAAATTGCAGGTTCCGCGCAGAATTTATTTTCGGACAGGACGTTTATATTCGGTACGGACGATATGGGGCGCGACCTTTGGACTCGGACTTGGCAAGGGGCGCGGGTTTCGTTGATAATTGCGTTCGTGGCGATTTTTATTGATATGCTAATCGGCATGAGTTACGGGCTTATATCGGGCTTTTTCGGCGGAATGGTCGATAATATTCTGCAGCGGTTCATAGAAATTGCGGGCAGTATCCCGACGCTGGTAATCATTTCGATTTTGGCGATTTTCATGGATAAAGGAATCGGGCTGGTTATCGCGTCGTTGCTGATAACCGAATGGATTCCAATGAGCAAAATAGCTCGCGCAGAATGTTTAAAGATAAAGGAACGCGAATATGTTTTGGCGAGTCGGACGCTCGGCGCGGGGAGTTTCCACATAATTTTTAAACAAATACTTCCGAACACAATCGGTCCGATAATTACTCAAGTCATGTTTTCGATACCGGTTGCGATTTTCACGGAGGCATTTTTAAGTTTCGTTGGCGTCGGAATAGTTTTGCCGCAATGTTCAATCGGTTCGCTGATTGAGGCGGGCTTTAACAATGTAACGATATTGCCTTATCAAATTTTGCCGCCGATTTGCGTTTTGGCAATTTTAATGCTGGGCTTTAATCTGATAGGCGACGGCTTCCGCGAGGCATTGGCTCCGAAACTTGAGAATATGTAGGGATTTTCAACTTTTCTTTTGCTGCGCCCAAAAGAAAAGTATGCAAAAGAAAAGGGCGAAGGACGCCGCTTTTCACATCACGTGAAAAACGCGGCGCGGCGCACGTCCATGTGCGCCGGGTTTTCGCCAACTTTAAGGGGTTGTTATGGAAAAAATTTTATCGATTAAAAATCTGGACGTTACGTTTAGGACGAATGCAGGCGATATTCATGCGATTAGGGGCATTAATTTTGATTTGCCGCTCGGAAAGACGGTTGCACTTGTCGGCGAGAGCGGCTCAGGAAAATCTGTTACCATGAAGGCGGTTACAGGGCTTTTGGACAGCAACAGCATTATCAACAGCGGGCAAATTATTTATAACAATGTCGACCTCCTCAAGCTGACTAAAAAAGATTTGCGCCAAAAAATTAACGGGCAACAAATCGCAATGGTATTTCAAGACCCGATGACGAGTTTGGATCCGACTATGCAAATCGGAGATCAGATTATGGAGGGAATGTTTCTTCATAAAAAAATTTCAAAGGATGACGCCCGCCGCCGCGCAGTTGAACTTTTAAATTTGGTCGGGATAATCGACGCCGAAAAGCGCATGAAAAATTATCCTCATCAACTTTCGGGCGGAATGCGTCAACGTGTTGTAATTGCCTGTGCATTATCTTGCGAGCCGAAGATTTTAATTTGCGACGAACCGACGACCGCCCTTGACGTTACTGTTCAAGCCCGCATTTTGAATTTGATTAAGGACATTCAGGAGAAAATGGGCTTGTCGGTAATTTATATCACTCACGATTTGGGCGTCGTGGCGAAGGTTGCCGATTATGTCAACGTCATGTATGCGGGCAAAATTATTGAAGTCGGCACAGTTGAGGAAATTTTTTATGACCCGCGCCACCCGTACACTTGGGGCTTGTTATCGGCAATGCCGGATTTGGAGACGGACGACGACCGCTTATATTCGATACCGGGCAGTCCGCCGAATCTTTTACATGAACCGAAGGGCGACGCCTTTTCTGCGCGGAATAAATTTGCAATGAAGATTGACGAGAAAGCCGAGCCGCCTATGTTCAAAATTTCCGATACGCATTATGCGGCTACGTGGCTCCTACACCCCGACGCGCCCAAAGTCGAATTGCCAAAGGAATTGAAGGCACGATTAAAAAAGCAATTAGGAATTAGGAATTAGGAATTAGAAATGCGTAATGCGCAATTAATCCCTAGTCCCTAGTTCCTAACAACCAGTTCCTAGTTCAGAAAGGCGGCTAATTATGATTGAGCCTCTTCTTAAAGTTAAAAATCTTCGTCAGCATTTTAAAATCTCGCGCAGTTTTACGGTTAAGGCAGTCAATGATGTTTCGTTTGAAATTAATGCGGGCGAAACCTACGGACTTGTCGGCGAATCGGGGAGCGGCAAAACCACAATCGGGCGAAGTATCATCAGACTTTACGACCCGACCGACGGCGAAATCATTTTCAACTACAGAAAAATTTCCGGCGAACTTGATAACAAAACGCGCCGAATGCTTCGAAAAAATATGCAGATGATTTTTCAAGACCCGATGAGCAGTTTGAATCCGCGTAAAAAAATCGGAGACATAATCGGCGAAGGACTTGACATTCATAAAATTTACTCGACGCCTAAGGAGCGCAACGAGATTATCGGCGAGATTTTAAAGAAAGTCGGATTATCGCCCGCGCACGCCGAAAGGTATCCGCAACAATTTTCAGGCGGACAACGTCAGCGCGTCGGGATAGCTCGTGCCCTTGTCATGAATCCGAAACTTATCATTGCCGACGAATGCATTTCGGCTTTAGACGTTTCGATTCAAGCGCAAGTCGTAAACCTCATGAAGGATATTCAAGCCGAGACCCAATGCGCCTATCTTTTCATTGCGCACGATTTGAGCATGGTTAAATACATTTCGGATAGAATTGGCGTCCTGCACAAGGGCTATATGGTTGAGACGGGCACGACTAAAGAAATTTTTTCTAATCCCGTTCACCCTTACACGCAAAGTTTGTTATCAGCCGTGCCGCAACCTAATCCTGCCGTTGAAAAAAATCGTCAGCTAATAACTTACAACGCCGACAGCTTGAATTACGAAAAGGGCACAATGCAACAGCTAAGCGATACCCATTTCGTTATGGTTAATTAAAAAAATCCCCTGCGACAATCTGCGCGGGGGATAATTTTTTAGGCTTTAACTTTACCGACAAGCTCGCGGATATTTTTAAGCCCGCAACTCCGCAAGTAAGTTTCCAAGTCGTCGGCGATTTTCATAGTGATTGAAGGCTCTGCGAAATTGGCGGTACCTATGGCGACGGCAGAGGCTCCCGCTAAAAAGAATTCTGCGGCGTCGCTTGCCGAACGTATGCCACCCATGCCGATAATTGGGATTTTGACGGCGTTAGCGACTTGCCAAACCATACGCACCGCGACAGGCTTAATCGCGCCGCCCGAAAGTCCGCCCGTAATATTTCCGAGCGTTGGTCGCCACGTGTGAATATTTATTTCCATGCCCATAAGCGTATTTATCAGCGAAAGACAATCCGCGCCCGCATTTTCAACTGCGCGGGCAATTTTCGTAACGTCCGTAACGTTCGGGCTTAACTTGACGATAACGGGCTTGCTGGTATTTTTCTTAGCCGCTTGAGTAACTTCCGCCGCCGCCTTTTCATCAGTGCCGAAAATTATTCCGCCGTCTTTAACGTTCGGGCAAGAAATATTTAATTCAATCGCCGCGACGCCGTCCACGTCTAAAAGTTTTGCAAGATTGCCGTAGTCGTCGACGCTGGAGCCGCTGATATTGACGACGACATTCATTTTATCCTTAATGCGCGGCAAAATTTTAGTCAGAAAAACTTCGACGCCCGGATTTTCAAGCCCAATACAATTCAACATGCCCGACGGAGTTTCAGTTATGCGAATGCCGTCATTACCTCTGCGCGGCTTTAAAGTTATACATTTAACCATAACGCCGCCGAGCCTCGACAAGTCAACGAAACTTTCAAACTCCTCGCCGAATCCGAACGTTCCCGACGCCGCAAAAATCGGAGTGTTGAGTTTCATTCCGCAAAGTTCCGTTTGTAAAATATTTTCTGCGCAGATTAAGCTTTTAAAAGTTCGCGGCTCAAAATTTTTTCCATAATTTTTATCGATATAAAGAACCAAGTCGAAGAGATTTTTCAAGCATTGCTCCGCCTCTTGCGCCGAAAATTCTTTCTCGTTATGAATCGCCGCGTTACCCGCTTTACGACAGTAATGAAGTTTATCGGAAAGATTTTTATCAAGGTTGGCGTTTTCAATCAGCTCGAAAAGATTATCGGACGCAATTTTATTTTCGGCGGCGTAAATCCATTTACTGGCGGCATCAATGGCAGTGCGTACGAGTTTAACGCAAGAATCGTAAGAACTGCGAAAAACCTTTTCCGCGTCGATACAATCTTTTGAGAACGAGCGATATTCGGGTTTATCTTCGAGGAAGGAAAAATTATTCATGCGAATTTACCTCCGAAAACTTTTTGCGCGTCGAATACGGGACCATCTTTGCAAACTTTCCTGCGACCGTCGACAGTATCAATCGAACAGCTTAAGCACGCGCCTAATCCGCAAGCCATACGCTTTTCAAAAGAGACTTGGCAGGGCAAATTTTTTTCATGGACAAGCTTAGCGACGCCGCGCATCATAATTTCCGGACCGCAAGTCAGAATCGCCGAATAATTTTTAGCCGGTAAAATTTCGGGCAATAAATCTGTGACGAAGCCTTTTTTAGCGTAACTGCCGTCGTCGGTTGTGATAAAAATTTCTTCAACATGCGGACGGAATTCTTCCTGCCAAAAGATAACTTCGTCGCGATTTCTGCCGCCCATTAAAACATCGGAATTAAATTGTTCAGCCGCGCAGAGCAAAGGAGCTAATCCCATGCCGCCGCCGACCAGTAAAATTTTCCCATCGCGAGGAGTAAAGCCGTTACCGAGTGCGCCCAAAATGTTTAAGCTTTCGCCTGCGCGACGTTTTGATAAATTTTCAGTGCCGCGACCGACTGCACGATAAAAAATTTTAATTTTGCCGCCCGCCGTTGACGCAATACCCAGCGGTCTCCGCAACGTAAATTCATCGGAGATTTTGACTTGGATGAATTGACCTGCGCGTGAAATTTGAGCGAGTTCTGGAGCATCAACAGTCAGACGGAAAATTTTCGCCGCGACTTCTTCGTTCGATAAAATCTTTGCGTTAAAAGTGTTCATAAAAATTTCTCCTTGAATAAATTAAAGGAACTTTCCACGCCGACAGGAAATTTCCTTTATAAAAAACGAAGGTGCCGACATGACCATTGCGGAATTCGATGAAAAATATTATTTGCATGACAGTAGCATTGAGAACATTGACTTCGACGCCAATAAAAAAGTCCTCAAGTTTAAAATTTTCTTTTGCTTTTGGATGCAACTTTGGTATGACAAGAATGAGCCGCCTAACGGTTGGATTCGCGTAACGTTTAATGACGTTTCATGCTTTGAATATTATGCCGCCATTGCCGACAGAATTTTTGACGCGGAAATTGACAGTGAAATTCGTAGTAGTAAGTTGGACAAGGACGGAAATTTTACAATCTTCGCGGTCGACACGGATTTTAATTCGGAGAGGGACGATATTTATTATTTGCTCAAGATTAACGCGGCGAGCGTCGAAGTTGAGGAGCTTGAACGCTATAAAAGTTGATTTATTTCCGCTTGCAAGCCTTCAAGGAATTTAGCGGCGTGCGAGCCGTCTATTTGCGTATGATGAAATTGAAACGATACTGGCAGATAATATTTTAATCGCTTTTTCCTGTACTTGCCCCAAAACAGGAACGGATTATTAAAACCGCTGTTCATGCCGATAACGCCGTCAAGTTCGGTCTCGATAATCGCAGAAGTGCCGATAACCATAAAATCATCTGATAAATCGCGGTCTTGGCAAGTTTCGGCGACCTGCGCGGTATATTTCAAGTAATCGCGATTGAATTCCTTTAAATCTTTCGTGAAAAAAATATCGCAGGAGCTGACTTCGCCGAGTTTATTTTTAACAATCGTATTGACGGCGAGCGAGTCATATTGAATCAACTTGTCGCCGACGGGCAAGGTAAAAAATTCTTTTATATCGGCGGCGGCTTTTCCAATGCAATAACAAAGCAACATATTGAACTTGAGACTATCTCTTTTATGAATTTTAATCAGATTGGTAACGTCGAAAGTTTTAAAAAATGTTATCATAGGATTTGGAGCATTCATCCAAAGTTTGTATGCGACAAAGCGATTTGAATCTTTCGGTTGGATTTCCTTTGTCATGTTAAATCACCTCTAACGATAATTATATCATAAAGTCGCATAAAAAATTTTTCGAGTCGTCGACTTTGTGACAGCGCGTCATAATGCATTTGACGTATTGCCTTTCGCGTTTTGGCGTCAAATTCGGGTATGTTCACAAACCAGCCTGCAAATGGTATAATCACGCCACTACATTTGAAAGGAGGAGGAAATATGCAACTGACAAAGGTTAGGAAACGTTCGGGGCAAAAGGTTTCATACGACCGCGAGAAAATCTTTAATGCGATAGTCGGCGCGAATCGAGACGCTACAACACCTGCCGACAGACTTTCCGACGAAGAATTGGAACTTGTGACGGATTCGGTTGAGCAAGCGATTTCCGAGAACGAAATTATCGGCGTCGAGGCTATTCAAGACCAAGTCGAGAAATGTTTAATGGCGCATGGTTTCTTCGACGTTGCCAAGCAATTCATCGTTTATCGGCAAAAGCATTCTCAACGCCGCGCCGCGCAGAAAAAATTAATGGACACTTACCGCGATATTTTTTTCGCCGACTCTGTAGACATTGATTTAAAGCGCGATAACGCCAACATTAATACCGATGCTTCAATGGGCATTATGCTAAAACTCGGCGCGGAAAGCTCCAAGTACTTCGTTGATAACTACGTCTTGCCTGAAGAATTCGTGATTGCTGATAAGGAAAACTGGATCCATATCCATGAAAAAGTCGTGGCTTAGCGTGGTGACGCGCTATGAAAAACCGGGTGAACTCAAAAATTTGAGGTGTCCCGCTGACGCAAAAACGGCATTGCAGGAAATGGCAATTTGTGGCGGGGCTGACAGGGGATGTCTTAAGACGAATCCTGTGCTAAGACTTTTCGAGGAAAGGAGGTTATGCCGAATGTCCATTAAGAGTTTCCATGATTATCTAGTATACTCGGAAGGGCGAATCTATTCAAATCTGACTAAAAAATTTCTTAAGTTTGATTGTTACGGTTCTTATGCCAAAGTAACGCTAAGAATCGAGGGGAAGCCAAAACGTTTCAGTGTTCATCGTCTCATTGCTTATCTTTTTTGCAATCCGCCTGCCAATTATTCAGAATTGGATGTTGATCATTTGGACAACAATCATTTCAATAATTCCGCCGAAAATCTTGAATGGGTTACTAAAAAAGAAAATAATCGCAGGGCACGCGAAAAAGGTTTTAACAACGTCTCTTTGAATAATTCCATTCGTTGGAATGATAAAGAATTTCGCGATAAAACTGCTAAGAATATATCTGCTGGTCAGATTGCGTCAGGCTGTTCTTCTGGAAGACGAAATCCGCGTTATCGTTTTGAGATTCACGGTGAAAACGGACGATTATATATGATGTCGGAATTAACTGAGTTGACAGGAAAATCTTTGACATGGATTTATAATAACATTATTAAATTTTTGAATGGCGAAGACGTTATTGAATTTAAAAATTGCGGCATAATTTCTATTGTGGACTTGAAAAGTAAAGTTAATCGACTATCGAAAGTTTAAAAGGCGAGTAGAGTAGGTTTACGGTGAAATTCCGCATTCCGAAGTGCCCGGAATCTCGAAAGAGATTATGATATAGTCAAAATTACGGACAAGGATTTCAGTTTAATAACGTTTAACTGTTGCCAAATCGATTTGCTGAAACTTTTTCACGGCGGCTTTTCGACGGGGCACGGTTTTCTTCGCGAGCCAAATTCCATTCGTTCTTATGCGTCGTTGGCATGTATAGCAGTGCAAAGCAATCAAAATGATATGTTTGGCGGGCAAAGTATAAACGCCTTTGATTATGCAATGGCTGAAGGTGTAAGAAAATCTTTTAAGAAGGCGATAGAAAACGAGCTTAAACGCGCCTGCGAATTTTGCGACGTAACTGCGGCAGGCGAAATTGATTTTAATATTTGCACTTATTCTGAGGGAGAAAATCCCATCGCCGTCGAAAACTTAACAAAAATTATCGGCTCGGAAAAACTCGCGGCAAAAATTTATAAGCAAGCCTGCGCGGACGTTGAAGAAGAAACTCATCAAGCTATGGAAGCATTGATTCATAATTTTAATACGCTCCACAGCAGGGCAGGTGCACAAGTTCCTTTCAGTTCCATAAATTACGGTATGGACACTTCGCCCGAAGGTCGCTTAGTTACCCGCGAGGTTTTGAACGCAATCGACGCGGGGCTCGGTAACGGCGAAACTCCAATTTTCCCGATAAGTGTTTTTCAGCTTAAAAGCGGTGTTAATTATAACGTCGACGACCCAAACTACGATTTGTTCAGACAAGCTTGCAAAGTCAGTGCAAAACGTCTTTTCCCAAATTTCGTCTCATTGGACGCACCGTATAATTTGCAATACTACAAGCCCGGTGATTATAACAGTTATGTGGCGACCATGGGTTGTGCTGACGGCGACGAGATTGTCGTTTATCGTCGTAAAGGAAAAATTTATTGCGAGGGTTTGAAACGACTTTGGCAACGCATTGATTCTGAGATTTTGAAACAAGATTTAAGCGAATACAAAATCCCCACAGAACTTGAAGTTTGGGACGGCGAAAACGGCTTTGTCAACGTTAAAACCGTCATTAAAAATCCCGACATGGGTAATTGGGCACGCATTAAATTCAGTAATGGTCGAAGTCTTCTCGTAACTGCCGACCATCCGCTTTACACAGAAAATCGCGGGCGAATTTATGTCAAAGACTTGCGAGTAGGCGATACAATTAAGACATGGTTCACTTTACCCGAAAATAGCATCACCACTTCGACTATTGATGAAAATCTTGCCTACGCTCTCGGGCTTATAATTACTGACGGCAACTATTCTCATGACATTTGCGTAGCTTTAGACGGAAATACGGAAGCAGATATTGAGGCTAAATATATTGAGAGCGTAAAAAAAGCTTGGAATTTCGATTGTCACGTCCAAAATTATAATCGCGGTGTCAAAGGTTGTTATGATTTAGTTAGAATTTGTGGCGAGCAAAAGAAACTTGGAATGTACCTTAAAAATATTTTCGGCGGCGAACTCAAATCCGAACGTTCCATTCCGAATGAAATTTTTTCTGCGCCGCGAAAAATTCGTTTAGCTTTCTTGGCAGGAATGATTGACGGTGACGGACATATAAGCAGTAAATCGAAAGTTCAAATCGGCTCGACGAATAAAGAATTGTCACTTCAACAGTTGGCTTTGGCACAATCACTGGGTTATCCCGCGAAACTTTATTTGAATCATTATGACGCCGAAGAAATTACAAAAATTCGTTACCGCGTTGAATTTTCCATGAGCAACGAGATTGCAACAAATCTTGGTAGCGGCAAAAAGGCTTTTTTACAATGGAACGGTGTCGAATCATCAACCAAAACTCCTGATGTTATAGCTGTCACTTCGATTGAAACGCTCGGCAGTCTTGATAAATGCAGTTACGACCTTGAGACGGCAACGGATAAATTCACTTTGTCATTTATAAATTCGGGGAATTGCCGAACCCGCGTTATGTCAAACGTCAACGGGCGCGAAGAATCGGGCAGTCGCGGGAATTTTGCTTTCGTGACGATTAACTTGCCGAAGCTCGCGCTTGAATCAAAAAGCAATATCGAAGAATTCTTCCGCCTCTATGATAAGTACATAACCCTTTGCCATGATTATTTGTTGTGTCGGCTCAAGGTTATCGAAGAAAAGCACGTTTATAATTTCCCGTTCCTTATGGGGCAGGGCGTCTGGATGGACTCCGAAAAACTCAAGCCGACCGATAAAATTAAAGACGTTTTAAAGCACGCAAGCTATTCAATCGGCTTTTGCGGACTTGCAGAGTGTCTGGTCGCTTTAATCGGTAAACATCACGGGCAAAGCAATGACGCTCAAGAATTAGGCTTGAAAATCGTCAAACACCTGCGCGAACGTACCGACGATTATACTAAGCGCGAAAAACGTAACTGGACGACCTTTGGAACGCCCGCAGAATCAACAGCCGGACAATTCCAACGTTCAAACAGAAAAATCTACGGAAATATAAAAGGCGTCACTGACCGACCTTATATGACTAATTCAAGTCATGTGCCCGTTTATTTCCCTATCTGCGCGGGCGATAAGATTAGGATTGAGGCTCCCTACCACGCTATCTGCAACGCGGGGCATATCGCCTATATCGAAATGGACGGCGACCCTACTAAAAATCTTTCCGCGTTCGAGGCTCTCGTCAGGGCTATGCATGATGCCAATATGGGCTATTTTTCAATCAATCACCCAGTCGACCGCGACCCCGTTTGCGGCTACACCGGCATTATTACCAATGAATGCCCTCATTGCCATAGAAAAGAAGTCGAAACCGGTACTTTCCATATTAAACGACTTAAACACAACGATAAATAAATTAACCCTCCGTCAAATGCGGCGGAGGGATTTTTTTTGCTCTTTAACGCTTAAATCGCTGTTCAACCTTCGTAAATATCAACGGGATTATAAAAAGTATCGAAAAGAACGGTAAAAACGCTTTGAAGAACTTGTATGCCTCTATACTCAAGAAAACTTTAATCAAAGGATAAATTATAACCGCTATCACACCTAAAATCCCAAATCCTATTATCACTCGCCATAATCTGTCCTTGTTCGATACTTTTATCTTGAAATTTATAAACTTTTGCTCAAGAAACCAGCCTAAAAAGAATGCTAAACCAAATCCAAGCGCATCAAATGCATCTGCTCGCGCTTTCAACGGGTCTACTATCAATTTCCCATTCAAAATATCTTCCGGATAAGGTTTGTAGTATAAATACAGGAAAATCACCGCGCAGATTATCAGTCCGCCTATAAAAAATATCAATCGACGCTCTTTGTCCTTGCCTATCCATATAAAAAGCTTTTCCGCTACGTAAAACAGCCCGATTGAATAAATTATCGCGATTAAAACGTCTTGTGGCGTATGAACTCCCAAAAAATTCCGACTGAACGCTACCGACAACACTATCAAGCCAAAAATTCCAATTACCAGCGTCGGTAAAACTTTTCTGTAGAAAAATGCAAACCCGCCATAAACTGCCGTCGTAAATTGCGTGTGCCCGCTCGGAAATGAAAAGCTCGACGCCTCTTTTAACGACTCAGACGACGGAATTAACTCCGCTTCCCTTATCCAAGGACGATATACGCAGAATGTCCCCTTTATCAGCTCGTTTATCACTCGCCCGCACGTCGCATTGAATAAAATAAATATCCCAGCCTGCTTGTTGAAACACCAATACAATATCGCAGGTATCGCCGCCGTTAATGCACTCTTCGGCAGGGCTGAAATCAGCGTAAATAAGCCTTCCCCGCCATAATCCTCGCGTATTCCCTGCAAAAATATCAGATAGTCTATATCCACATCAAAACTCCTTAATAAAGCGGATATTTTTCGCAGAGGGCGGCGACTCTTGCCCGCGCTTCTATTTTTTTGCCTTCATCGCTCGGATTGTTGAGTACAAGCGCGATTATGTCGGCAACTTCCTTCATGTCCGCTTCTTTAAAGCCGCGTGTCGTCAATGCAGGACTTCCAAGCCTTAATCCACTCGTAACAAACGGACTGCGCGGCTCAAACGGGATTGTATTCTTGTTCGCAGTAATATTTACCTCGTCAAGCACGTTTTGCGCCTCTTTGCCAGTTATATTCTTGCTCGTCAAGTCAACCAGCATTAAATGATTGTCCGTGCCGCCACTTACTATCCTAAATCCGTCCGCTGTCAACGTTTCAGCCAATATCTTAGCGTTTTTGATAATCTGCGCGGCATATTCCTTGAATTCGGGCTGTAATGCCTCGAAAAATGCAACAGCTTTTGCCGCTATTACGTGCATTAAAGGTCCTCCCTGTGTGCCGGGAAAGATTGCTTTGTTGAATTGCTTGCCAAATTCCGCATCGTTGCACAAAATCAAGCCGCCGCGAGGTCCTCTAAGCGTTTTATGCGTCGTCGAAGTCACTACATCAGCATAGGGCAACGGACTTGGATGCAATCCAGCCGCTACAAGCCCCGCTATGTGCGCCATATCAACCATTAAATACGCTCCGACCTTTTTTGCCGTGTCTGCAAGCCGTTCAAAGTCTATTATCCGCGAATATGCCGACGCGCCAGCTACTATTATGCGCGGTTTGCACTCAAAAGCCGTTTTTTCCAGTTCATCATAGTCTATCGTCTCTGTTTCGCGACTTACTCCGTATGGAACGATATTAAAATACTTCCCGCTCAAATTTACGGGCGATCCGTGCGTCAAATGACCGCCGTCCGTTAAATTCATGCCCATTATCGTATCGCCGGGCTTCGCAAGCGCAAAATATACCGCTGTATTCGCCTGTGCGCCAGAATGCGGCTGTACATTTGCATATGCGCAGTTAAAAAGCTTCTTTGCACGATCTATAGCCAACTGCTCCGCTACGTCTACGAATTCGCAACCGCCGTAATATCTTTTGCTAGGATAACCTTCCGCGTATTTGTTCGTTAAAACCGAGCCTTGCGCCTCCATTACCGCCTTGCTTACGATATTTTCCGACGCGATTAGCTCCAATTTGTTGCGCTGACGATTCAATTCATTTTCTACCGCCGCAAACAGTTCTGCGTCCTTATTCATGCCTTCATTCAAGTTCATTTTAAGACCTCCATTATTTTTTCTGCCGAAATCGCTCCGTGACGTAAGATTTGCGGCTCCGATGTCGTTAAATCGATTATCGTTGACGAAATCCCGAATTCGCATCGCCCGCCGTCTAAAATTATCTCCACTCGTCCAGATAAATTTTCTAAAACCTCCCGCGCAGTCTTTGGCGGCGGTAAGTTCGATAAATTCGCGCTCGGTGCCGCTATCGGCGTTCCTGACAGCCTTATCAGCGAAATGGCTACTTCATTTGCCGGAAACCTTATCCCAACGCTCGATCGCCCGCTCGTCACGAAGTCGGGCACAATTTTATTCTTTGGCAATATTATCGTCAAGGCTCCGGGACAAAACCTTTCAAATAATTTTTCTGCCTGCGCGGAGACTTGCGCAACTTGTTCTACCATTTCTAGGCTAGCTACGTGCAAACTTAGCGGTTTATCACTCGGTCTGCCCTTCGCAATGAATATTTTCCTGCAAGCTTCGACATTTAGCCCATCCGCTCCTAATCCGTAGACTGTTTCTGTCGGAAATGCTACAAGTTCGCCACGCTTTATCATTTCTGACGCTCGTAACAAATTTTTTTCAGTCGGCTGCAATATTTCTGTCTGCAATTCCAAATCCTCCCTTGTAATTCATTATAACACAAAAAAACCCTCCGACAACCTCCGCCGAAGGGTTTTTTATCATTGATTGCGACCGTCCGCCGCCTTTTGAGCCTCGTGAACTTTTTTTTTACTTAAAACAACCAACGTACATATTGCAAAACTTTCGCTGCTGCCGTTTCAATTACAACTTTAGGTACAGATGTACTTCTAACAATATCCTTTTTCAAATTGCCTATTGCATTTCCAATGTTATTAACTCCTCTATTAAATGCGTTGCTGACTTCATTTTCCGCTGTATCAGATACTTTTTTGAAATTATCTGCAGCATTAGCTCCGCCTGCAACTACGTCGAGGTCTTCTTCGTCGAGAATTTCAACGTCGTAACCTTCAGCACGCGTAAGTGCCAAAAGTTGCTCTTCGTCCTTAACATCTCTGAATTTCTCCCTAAATGCCTCGTCACTTTCCATTCTTGCCTTAAATTCCTTGAAACCTTTCATTTTTATCATTCTCCTTTCTGTTTTCATTCCTTTATACGTCTTAAATTCCATTTCGTTACAAGCCTAGCAAAAAAATTTTATTCTGTCAACGTAAAAACCCTCCGACATTATGCCGAAGGGCTTTTTATCATCGATTGCGACCGTCCGCCGCGTTTTTGTTAGCCGAGACGATTTTTTTTTACCAGTTCCATTCGGATTCGCTCATATAATGCCCCGTAACTTTCATTGCGTGCTGACGCGCCTCTTCCTGCGTTATTTCTTGCCCGTTAAGATAATACTTGTTTTCTCCTGTCGTATAAGTCTTTATGTGTGCTTCAATACCTACTTGCGACCACGCCTTCCGAATCTCTTTGTAATTAACTATTTCCAAAAATATCTTCGTAGCACCGTAACGGTCACACGAGCCATTCAAACTGTTAAGAAAGCGGCTGTCATCTGCCATTTGGTAGCAATTTCCGCCTGCCACTCCGTCAAGTTCCTCATCGGTGAGCTTTTCGAGCTCCATATTGATTTTTTTAATGTTTTCCTCACGTGTTGCCATTTTTATCTTTCTCCTTTCTGTTTTCATTCCTTTATACGTCTTAAATTCCTTTTCGTTACAACTTTAGCAAAAAAATTTTCCTGCGTCAATGCGAAAACCCTCCGAATCACTCCGAAGGGCTTTTTTAGCTGTTAAAAAGATTTTATCAATTATCTTAAATGGCCAATTCAAATCCCACATCATCATCTCTATCATCGGCATAATATTCATTTGCCTCTTTAATAGAACTAGGCTGTCTACCATTACATTTCACGAAATATATTACATGGCAGGCATCTGAAGGTGAAAGTTTTTCTCCATTCCAGTAATAATCGCCTGTATTCCAAAGATAACCGAAACTCCCGGGCGATCCATCCTCTTTTTTCAACGTAAGACCTGACTTTTTTGCCTGTTCCTCCGTAATATACCACGAGCCGCCTACCACTTGGTCAAGTTCCTCATCGGTGAGCTTTTCGAGTTCCGTGTTGATTTTTTTGATATTTTCTTCGCGTGTTGCCATTTTTATCAACCTCCAATTTGTTTTCTGCCGCTTATACGTCGTGAATCGCATTTCGTTACAAGTTTAGTATAAAAATTTTGCTCCGTCAACACGAAAACCCTCCGACATACGCCGAAGGGCTTTTCTTAGCTCTACAAACGATTTTATTATTCTTGGTTACTATTTCAACGGCAAGGCTCCAGCATCGCCAAAATATTTTTTTGCTTCTTCAAGAGAACTAGGCTGTCTACCATTCCATTTCACAAAATACATTACAGCGTAGGCATCTTTACGTTTAATTTTTTCTCCATTCCAGTAATAATCGCCTGTATTCCAAAGATAACCGAAACTCCCGGGCGATCCATCCTCTTTTTTCAACGTAATACCTGCGAGTTTTGCATCTTTCTCCTTAATATACCACGAGCCGCCTGCCACTTGATCAAGTTCATCATCGGTGAGCTTTTCGAGTTCCGTGTTGATTTTTTTAAGATTTTCTTCGCGTGTTGCCATTTTTATCTTTCTCCTTTCCGTTTTCATTCCTTTATACGTCTTAAATTCCGTTTCGTTACAAGTTTAGCAGAAAAATTTTCCGCCGTCAATGCGAAAACCCTCCGAATCACTCCGAAGGGCTTTTCTTAGCTCTACAAACGATTTTATTACTTTTAATGAACGCTCCCGGTTTACAAAGCATAATTGTTTGCTTCTTCAATACCATTCCATTTCATCTTTTTGATGAACGCCCCTGGTTTCCGAAGCATAATTGTTTGCTTCGTCAAGAGAATTCGGCTGTCTACCATTCCATTTCACGAAATACGTTACATTGTAGGCATCTGTCAATGAAAGTTTTTTTCCATTCCAGTAATAATCGCCTGTATTCCAAAGATAACCGAAACTCCCGGGCGATCCATCCTCTTTTTTCAACGTAAGACCTGACATTTTTGCCTGTTCCTCCGTAATAAACCATGAGCCGCCTGCAACTTGGTCAAGTTCCTCATCGGTGAGCTTTTCGAGTTCCACGTTGATTTTTTTTATGTTTTCCTCGCGTGTTGCCATTTTTATCTTTCTCCTTTCTGTTTTCTGTCATTTATACGTCTTAAATTCCGTTTCGTTACAAATCTAGCAGAAAAATTTTATTCTGTCAACGAAAAACCCTCCGACATATTCCGAAGGGCTTTTTTTAATGCCGAGACGAGTTTTTTTTTACTATTTCAAACCGGCTTCGGTCATCTCTTGAGAGATTTTTCTACTGTTAAGACTATACGTATTATAGACATTGTTATACCATTTGAAATCAGCTGTTTGATCATAAGCTCCGCCCGCGACTTGTTCGAGTTCTTTGTCGCTCATCTTTTCGAGTTCGTCATTGATTTTCTTAATGTTTTCCTCACGTGTTGCCATTTTTATCAGTCTCCTTTCTATTTTCTGTCCTTTATACGTCTCAAATTCCTTTTAGTTACAAGTCTAGCAAAAAAATTTTGTTCTGTCAAAGAAAAAACACTCCTACACTCGCCGAAGTGATTTTTTATTTATTATGCAAACGCTACATTGCCCAATTCTTGATTTTGCTCCGCCAAATACCTTTCATGCCGCTCTTTCATTATTTCTAATGCATAATCGGTAGCCGCCATGTCATCTTGTGATAAAATTACGTCGTCATCGGTATAATCATCTCTTTTCGGATACCAACCGGGCTGGTCAACTGTTATTCGTTTCTCTTTATATGTATACTCGGCTTGTTTAACGTCTCGATAGAGTATCTCGCCTGTTATATGGTGAATCTTTGTGTTTTCCATATAACCACCTCGAACATACTTTAGCAAAAAAATATTCAGCAGTCAACGAAAAAACCCTACGACCGCGTGCCGAAGGGATTTTTTTTATTCCCATATGAAATTTTCTTCCAAGTACGGCTCTATTTCTAATTCAGAACCTGTTTGCGACTTTATCAGCTCCAATAACTCGTTCCTGCCGATTTTTTCAGTCCCATTATAGTATTCATTACCGCGACGACCGTAAATAATCGTGTTTATACCATATTTGGCGTATTCGGACTTAACTATCGCCCTTAATTCATCAAAATCATTGTAAACGCTGAGACTCGAATCTATTTTGTTCAAAAATTTGTAGTCCAATATACTTTCGATTATCCCTTTGCCCAAATAATTACTATCGTCTACTATCGCTTTAAAATCTAATATCTTCGACATAACTTTTATTCCTTTCAAGCTATAAGCAGGAAAACGTTCCGATAATGAGTGTTTAAGAGGGGCATCGAAACGTTTTCATTGCTCAAATAATTGTATCGTGGAGGTTAAAAATCATAGGACAGTCAAATAACATTATATATATAT
>JAFYNH010000081.1 GCA_017549815.1 Selenomonadaceae bacterium | reverse complement strand
ATGCGAGCGGTCAAATCTTTCGCCACGCCTATTTTAGTTAAGCCGTTGCTCAGCTTGAGACCATAAACGAAAGCCAATTCGGGCACGGGGCGGCGGGCGATTTTCTTAACAGGCTCTTCATCGGGGAAAAGGGAACCTTGCATGGCTTGTTCGGAGATATAATAACCGTATTTGCGAATGGACGGCAAAATCTCGGTTGCGATTTTCAGCTGAAAAGCTTTAGCAGTGTCGTTATTCGCCTTCATCGCCAGCAGATAAACGACGTGTTCGGGAACGTAATCGCCTTTCCCCACTTCTGGGGAAAATCCATACTCCCTTATCCACTCGTTAATTCTTTCGTAGCGAACATATTCAACGCCATTTTTTGTTTGCGAAATGCCGAGTTTAAACGCCACGTCATCGACGTTGAGCCAAGCAACGCCCTTTTTATCGACGTAACCCTTAATGCCTTGAACTGTTACGATTTGCGGCACGATAAGTTTGTTGCCGACCTCAAAATATGTTCGTTTCAGTTCTTCAAAAATAGCGAAGGCGTCGGGCTTACGGAGCATTTTGCAATGGCGCACGCAACCTTCATGCGTCCACAGCAAGAGCGAACGAGTAATATTGAATAACGGGTTTTGAATTTTATACCCCCCCGCAGAGCGGAAAGTTTCCGCGTCTTTTCCGCTCCCCTTGACGGGCGAGAATGAAAACATAATTTCTTCCACTCTCTCCTTGAAGACTTTCAACTTTTCGCCTTCGAGCTTGAAGTAATGTTCGCCTTCAACGAAATGCTTTTTGGCTTTGCGGAAATTATCGCGAATGCGAGTGGGTTCCACGCCGTAGACTTCGGCGAGTTGCGCGGTGGTCAAGACACGTTGATTCGAGTAATCGACGGGTACTAAATCTTTAATGTTTTTCATAGTGATAACCTCCTAAGGGTTTCTAAAGGGTGAACGGCGGGTGATGCAAGGGCGGTTGACAGGTGGTGGTGCAGGTGGTAGAATGTAAACGAAATCTGGGACGCGCCCTGCGTCGGGTTTCAAATCTTACGTGGTATATACTACCACTTTTAGGCGCGGGGGTCAATAGCGAAAATTTTTGGTTTGATTCCTTCGCCGCGTAAACAGGGTTCTTTTTTTTTGCTAAGGAAAATATTATGACGATAGAAATATTAAGGTCGCGATTAACGGCGTATCTGGAATGTGAGCGAAAAATACTTGCTGGGCAGGAATATCGGCTTGGTGATAGAATGTTAAGGCGAGCCGATTTATCGGAAATCCGTCGAGCGATAAGTGATTTACAAGACGAGATAGCGACATTGACGAAACGCGGGCGGATGAAACGCGCCGTGTTCATAGATTAAAAGCGTGCCGACGTTAGCGAAATAAAAAAAAACGCCACCAGTACTAGGCGGCAAAGAAAAGATTTGTGATGGTTTTAATATCTATTCGCGAACGTTAAAAGAGTGCGATAACCTCAGCAAAACGAACAGAAAAAAATTCGCCCCCGATACAGCGGTCGGCGAAATAATTTTTTATAGCGGTTTCGAGTGCGACAGCCTCTTCGCGGGGCATGTAAATAGTCGTTTTGAATTGGAGCACTTCCAGATTAGTTTCGGCTTTAATTTCCTTAATGCGACGCGGGAGATTATCAGTTACGCCGACTTTAGTGGCACCATTGGACATGAGGAGGGCATAGACGACGGCAAGGTCGAGAGAAATAGCAGTAGGGAGTTTCTTTCTTTACATAAGAAGCGCGGCGGCTTGAAGGACGAGATTATCTTTAGCGTCGGGATTAGTGAGCCTGTCCGCCATAGCCAATAACTTTTCGATTTTGGGATTGCCATTCAGCGCGGCTTTAACGGTCTCGAACGGGACATTAAAAAATTCTCCGCTCACAACGTAGTCGAAGAATTTAGCTTTAATAGTACTTTCCAATTTGCGAGCCTCGTCCAAACTCATGAAGTTAGTCGTGAAGAAATCGATAATGTCGAGCTTAGTTTCTTTACGAATTTCTTTGAGGCGGCGATTGAAGTCGGAGGTATAGCCGATTTTGACGAGACCGCTACTCAAGAGGATAACGTAAACGACGGCGACTTCAGCGAGCGGGCGGCGAATGGCTTTTTTCTCTTTAATCGGTTCTTCATCGGGGAACAGGGAACCTTGCGCGGCTTGTTCAGAAATATAATAACCGTGCTTGTGAATGGACGGCAGAATTTCATGATAAACTTTGCGTTGGAATTTTTTAGCATTGGGCTTGCGCGACGCCATAATGAGACGATACAAACCGAATTCATTGACGATATTGATTTCGTGGAAGAATGGCGTATTTACCGACCCTAAGGAATCTTTATTGCATTTCGTTACATCAATTTCCGGAATCACTTGCTTTTCGTCGTCGTCGAGAGAGGCAATTATCATAGACGGATTTGTATGACCGAGAATGCGGCACAAATCAGCAACGACGAACCAAATTTCACCGTCAATGATAATCCAGCGCATTTGTCCGAATTCGGGAATGTCAAGCAGTTGCAGTACTTGTGCGGTTTTTTCTTCGGACTTATCGGCGGGCTTATCGTCAAAGAGTGGCTGAACAACGGGTTCTTCAACGCCCAAAAGCCACTTTTCGATTTCGGTAGCGTCGACGGAAAAGGCGGCGTGGCACAAATCGGTGAGCCCGTGCGAATTGATGATGATAGTGGGTGTGACGGTGGCAGATGAAAGGGAGCGGCAGGGCATACGCTTTTTATCGTCTTTGCTAACGTGCTTGCTGATGAATTCGTTAGGTTTGCGGTAACCGAGAGCAATAGCAACGTCGCGCCCGACGAAATACTTTACGCCGTCGAGAGTGATAGTACGGACGGAGCCGAAACGGTCGTGTTTCATAATTTTAATTTCCATGATGATACCTCCTAAGGATTTTCTTACCACGGGAATTTAACGGTAAAAATTTGTCCGGGCTTAGCATTTTTGCCCAAACGTTCAACTTCGCGCATCATGTTGAAGATGTCTTCAACTGCATCGGGAACCTTGCTTTTGTTAAGAGGACGGGCGACGGGGCGATTAGCCTTGAGAGCGGCATTTTCTTTTTTAAGGGCGGCGATTTCGGCTTTGAGGGCGTCGGTATCGTCATTGCGATGAGCGAAGTAGAAATTGGACAGGTCTTGAAAGACTTTCCACGCGGCGTCGGTGTTAATCATTTTGCAATGAAGGAGTGCGCCGTGTTCCGTCCACAGAAGGAGAGAGCGAGCTTTGGAAGAAATTTGTAAGTAACCGGCGGTTACCTGCAAACGTTTTAACGCCTCACCCGTCACTTTGAAATAGTGAGTGCCTTCAGTGAATTGTTCCTTGTTGGCGTTGAAGTTCTTCTTAATGTTGTTGACGGATGTCTCGTAGGCTTCGGCGACCTGCGCAGTAGTGAGCACTCTTTGATTCGAGTAATCGACGGGCACTAAATCTTTAATGCTTTTCATTGATGATACCTCCTAAAAATTTGACAACGTTTGACATTTAGGGTTTGGTTTGATAGAATAAAGACAACGTTAAACCTCTGCGGTTTTATTCGCTTTTTGAAAGATTTATTTACCAGTATAGTACAAAAAAACGCGGGGTTTGTCAATCATAAAAAATTAACCGCAGTAGCGGCGGAATAGACGGAAGAGCTCGCTGGAAGGCGGGCTTTTCGATTTGAAAGGGATTAGAAATGTCGGGATACAGCGAAGGTGGCGCGAGCCTTAATAAAAAGACGCTGAAGAATTGGATGCCGCGTCATTTATCGGCGATAAGCGACATAGAAAATCATCTGAATCTGCTGAGAAATCGGAGTTTCGACTTAGCCACGAATAGTCCGTTAGGCGCGGCGATTATTAATACTCTCACTACGGGCGTCATCGGGCAGGGCTTAAGATTATTTCCGCGTCCGCGCTTTAACGAATTAGGCATGAGTGCTGAACAAGCTCGCGCATGGAGCCGCAAGGTTAAGAGTGAATTTGGGCTATGGAGTGGCGATTGTGATTATCTACGTCGGAATTCGTTTGAGGAACTACAGCGCATCGGCTTTCAATCGTCCCTTGCCGACGGCGATTGTTTCTGCCTTATCAAGCGCGAATTGCCTAATAAAAATAATCCGTATAGTTTGCGTTTACAGCTGGTAGAATCTGCGCGGGTATCGAATCCGATAGTAAATGGCGTGTCGTTGGTGGCGGATATGAAGTACGGAGCGAATCGGATAGTCAATGGCGTCGAAGTAGACCGCGCAGGTCGCATGGTTGCCTTTCATATTTCAAATCGTTTATGGAATGAAGTCTCTGCGACGGAACCAGAATTGACATGGCAACGAGTTAAGATATTCGGCGAAAAGACGGGTTGCCGCAACGTATTGCAGATTTGCACTGATAGCCGTCCGGATAATTATCGCGGTGTGAGCGTGTTAGCACCGGTGATTGAAGGGTTAAAGCAACTTAGTCGGTACGTCGACGCCGAATTAACCGCCGCCATTATCCGCAGTTTCTTTAGCCTATTCGTAGTTCAGCCCGCGAGTAATTTGACGCTGAATGAGGCATTAGGGCAAAGGGACGAGGAAGATAAAGGCGACATAGACATAAGCGAGATAGAGCTAGGTAGCGGCACGATAAGCGCGTTACCTAAGGGTTGCGACGTTAAGGCGATAGATTCACAGCACTCGCAGAATGTCTTTGCTAATTTCGTTGAGGCATTGACGAAGGAAATCTGCGCGGCGGTTAATTTGCCGTATGAAGTGGTGATAAAAAATTTCACGTCGAGTTATGCGGCAAGTCGGGCGGCGTTATTACAGGCGCAGAATGAATATAATCAGCGCAAGGCGTTTTTCATTACCGACTTTCTTAAGCCGATATACGAGCAATTTTTATCGGAGGCGGTAGCGACGGGCAGAATCGACGCGCCCGGCTATTTCGACGACGCAAATAAAAAGGTTGCATATTTAAACGCCGAGTGGTATACTCCGACCAGTAAAGTCCTTGACGTAACAAAGGAAACGAATGCGGCAATAGCAAAATTAGAATCTGGACTTTCGACCTACGAAAAAGAAATCGCCGAAATGAGCGGCGAAGACTTTGAGGAGGTTATAGAAAAATTATCGCAGGAGTGTGAACTCTTGCCGATAAAAAAAGAGCCCGCGCAGGCTCCCTAGAAAATATTTTTGCCGACGAGCAGATTAGCGGCGTGAATGAGAATTTTATCTTTCGTTGGCGAATCAGTGATTTTATCGGCGAGTGTGATTAATTCTCTCGCCAATTCAGCGTCATGTTCGCCAGTCGTGAAGGCGGGCTGATTTTTTTTGAAGGCTTTGAACTCTTTCGAGGAAGGCAATTCGGGCTGAGCGACTTCGCCTTTAAGCACGCCGAAATAGACGCGCTCCAATTCGTTAAACATATCCCAAGCCTCTTGAGTATTGAGCATTTTGCAATGACGAATGCACCCTTGATAAGTCCAAAGCAACAGAGCGTTGGCGGTTTTAGGGATAGGGGAAACGAAGGTGGAATTTCCGCCTTCGCTCAACTTCCCCTTCAACGCTCTTAACGCTTCGCCCGTTACCTTGAAATAGTGTTCGCCTTCGATGAAATGTTTCTTGGCGTAGCGGAAATTGTCCTTAATGTGAGCGGGCGTCGTGCCGTAAACTTTAGCGAGCTGGGCGGTAAGTAATACGCGCTGATTCGAGTAATCGACGGGGACGAGGGTTTGAATATCCATAGTGTTTTCTCCTTTCGTAGTGAATGGGAGTTGCGCGGGCTTGGAAACTTGACACTTTCGGGTGAGGAAGATATAATAATAGAGAATTAAAAAGGTAGGTATTGCGGGACTATTGCGGGGTTTTACCTTAAAGGTTCGCCCAGCAACCCGCTGGTATAGAAATTATGAACGTATTATAGCACAATCAAAACGATTGTCAACGAGCCTACGGGCTTTTTTTAGTTACGGAGGAACCATGAACATTTACATATTCGGCTACATATACAATTACGAGGCGGAGAGTTTAGTCGAGCAATTAAAGGCGGCGGCGGGCGAGGCGGTTAATGTAGTAATAAACAGCGAAGGCGGCGAAGTGTTTTCGTCAATGGCAATGTCGCACGCGATAAGGAATTATCAAGGGGAGATAAGGATAACGGTGACGGGTTTATGCGCGAGTGCGGCGACGTTACTGTTATGCAGTGGCAAGCCCGTTACGGCGTCAAAAGGGTCGCTGTTTATGATTCACAGCCCGTCAGTCATGCTACACGAAAACTACACGAAAGAGGATTTAGCGCAGATCCAGACGACGTTGGAGAAATTGGAAGCGTCGGTAACTAAAATGTATGAGAGCCGCCTAAAGAAACCGATAGATTTTGCGGCGGGGGATTTATGGCTAGACACGGACGAGGCGTTGGAATATGGGTTAATAGACGCGGTAGAAGGCGAAGAAGTTGAGATAGAAGTAGACGCCGCGCAGAGGATGATTTTCGTTAATAAATTAGCAATGGGGGCGAAGTTCGTGAACGTATTAGAAAAGAAATATCAAGCGTCGGTCCGGGCGGCGGAATTAGGTCGGATAAACAAGTTGGTAGAAATGCGCGGTGATAATGCGGCGGTAAATGCGATAATCGACGTAGCGATGAAACGCGGGCAGAGTGTCGAGGACGTTAAGGAATATATATCGGCACTGAGCAATTTAAAGATAGCGAGTGGGGCGGGCACGTCGGAAATCTGCGCGGTTATCAAGGAACAAATGGCATCGGGCGCGGCAAATGTTCAAGGGCAAGCTGAGCCGACGGCGGCGGAAATAAAAATGGCGCAACGTAACAAAGTGGCGTCATTCGCTAATCAGGAACTAGGAGCAAGGAACTAGGAACTAATCACACTAATTCCTACCAGTTCCTAAAAACTAATTCCTAGTCCCTAAATAAAAAAAAAGCCCCGAAGGGCAGAAAGATTAATCGTGATAATTTTGTGCAATGAAGTCTTCGCAGAGTTGACGGTTGCCTTTTTTAACCATGCGGGCGAATTTGAGGATAAGCTCCCATTCGTCGTCGTAAGCCCTTGTAGTACGTTGCGGGCGTGTTCCTTCAGGTTTTCGCCAACCAAGCGGCATTCCTCCATGTCGAGGAAGTCCTTTTTTATTCAAGTTATCACTGCTCCTTAAAATACGGAATCAGCAACTTAACGACACTGACGCCCGTCGCCAAGCCCCAAAACCAACTTTGCCAATTAACTTCCATACCAGTAAGCACTCCCGCCGTAAATACTCCCAGAAAGAAAATACTTGTTTTCATAAAAATGCTGTGGTAGAATTTGCCAAGGCAGGGGACTAGCTCCCCCGCCCGGCAAGCCTTAGGTTTGGTGTTTAGCGTTTACGTGTTGCTCGCCAAATTCTAAGGCTTTCGCGTATTTTAGGTATCAACCACTTGCCGAGTTTCCAACCGCCTTGTAAGACTGTCATCCAACCCGCTATGCTTGCTACCCAAGAATTTAAGTCTTCCACAGCAATCCCTCCTTTCGATTATCATTATACTCCTTATTTCTAGTTTGTCAAGCTTTTTTTGGAAAGGACTGCCTATGATTACGATATAGCGCAGAAAAAATAATGGAGGTGTAAATATTGAATCCGTGGCTAATAAATGACACATACGAATTGATAAAGCTGGTTGAGACGATAAAGCAACCGGCGCGATTTTTATTGGATACTTTTTTTACGGATAAGAATCAGAGCGTGCGCGACAACTTCGCGATAGAATATAGGAAGGCGGGGCGAGTACTTGCGCCGTTCATATTGGAAGGAATAAATGCGAAGGAAGTAGCGCGAGTGCCGCATAGCAGTCGGCTGTATAGTGCTCCGATGATAGCAGCGCGACGGACGCTAACATTGAACGATTTAACGGAGCGCATGTTTGGCGAGCAACCGATATTTAGTTCCTTAACGCCCGAAGACCGAGCGGCGAAATTGCAAGCGCAAGACATAGTCGAATTGCTCCGTATGATAACGAATAGGCAGAATGCGATGGCGGCGGAATTATTACAGACGGGCAAAGTGACGGTAATTGGGCAATTAGCGGACGGCACTGAAAAGACCGATAAGATTGATTTTAATTGGGACGGGGCATTAGCGGTAGGAACGGCGTGGAGTGATTCAACGGCGTCGATTTATGATGATTTACTGCATTGTTCGGAGCGTATACAGGAAGAAACGGGCGTAATCCCGACGATAGCGATATGCGGCAAGAACGTTGAGAAGTATCTGATAAAGAACAAGGAGATAAAGGATTGGCTGATGATACCGAATCGGGCGAATTTAACGATGATGGATTTATCGCCGCATTTCACTAGTCCGCAAGTACGTTTTATCGGCAGAATCCCCGCGTTGAATTTGGAACTGGTGAGTTATAACGAGACGTATACGGGCGCGGACGGCAAGTCTTATCCGTTCGTGAGGGAAGACACGGTTATAATAGGCAGTCCGAAAATAGGCGTTTCGCAATTTGGGCGTGTCGATTTCCTTGACATGACGGGCGATTGGCAAAGTGCGGCGGCTAATTATGTTCCGTTGGTACTTTGGAATACGGAAGCGCAGCGGTCGTCGATAACGGTTTTCTCGCGGTTTATTCCGATACCCTACGACGTGGCGAGTTGGATGACTTTAGAAGTATCGGGCGAAGATGGCGCGGCTGATGATACTGATGACGCTGATGACACGGGCGACGATGCGTAATGTTTAAGGACGACTTACAAACCGACATAGACATATTCATAAACCAAGAGGAATTTGGCGAGGAGCTAACGATTGACGGGTTAAATCTGCGCGGCGTGCTTAGTTCTTCGACGGCAGTTAAGTCGACGCGCAAGACCGAAAATTTCTTAGGGACGTTCGGCGACTTCACGACGGTTTATTTCAAAGCCGCTGATTATCTCGCCACTCGTAAGCGTCTGCCGAATTTTGGCGAATATGTGCTTGTCAACGGCAAGCGGTATGTGGTAGAATACTCGCAGAATCTATGCGGCATAGCCAAATTGATTCTAAGTGGGTACCGGCAAGGGACGTTGAGATAAAAAAAAAAAGCCCGCGCAGGCTCCCTAGAAAATATTTTTGCCAGCAATCAGATTGGCGGCGGTAAGAATTATTTTTTGGCGTTCAGGCGAAGGCGTCATTAATAATGATAATGCTACGAGTGTGGCGGCACGTTCTGCGGGCGATAAATTCTTTTGCATTTCTTTGATAATCGCATCGTATGCTTCGGTCGTGCCGTCCAATTCCGCCTCCAATTTCGCTAACCGCTTGAGTATCTCGCTAATTTCGGTGCGGTCAACGGGTTCGTCGTCGGTTTGCTCGGCAAGTTCGCCGTTAAGTACTCCGAAATAGACGCGCTCCAATTCGTCGAACATTTTCCACGCTTCGGGCGTATTCAACATCTTGCAGTGACGAACGCAACCTTTATGCGTCCAGAGCATGAGGTTAGAGGTAGCTTTAATGAATGAAGAAGGGTCGGCTTGACGGTATGAAAATAATACCTCCGAAGCACTCTCTTTAAACTCTTTCAACTCTTCGCCTGAAAGCTTGAAATAGTGTTCGCCTTCGATGAAGTTTTTCTTAGCGTGATGAAAATTGTCTTTGATTCTGGCGGGCGTCGTGCCGTAGACTTTGGCGAGCTGTGCAGAAGTAATGACACGCTGATTTTGCCAGTCGAGTGGAATTAAGGTTTTAATATCCATGTGGATTCTCCTTTCGTAGTTAATGGGTTGAAATAGGGTCAATAATAGGTTTGGAAGTGCGCGGGCGTTGAATGAACTTGACAGGTGGGGCGTAAGGGGAGTATAATCAGTAGTAGTTACAAAGGAAATTCTTTGCGGGGTTACCTTGCGTACCCGCTTATATAGATTCTGAACGTATTATAGCACAATCAAAACGATTGTCAATGTGCCTACGGGCTTTTTTAATTTAGGGGCTAGGGACTAGGAGTTAGGAACTAGGGGTTAAAACGATGATTCAAATCAAGGTAGATAATGCGTCGGCACTGGCGGGCTTGAATAGTATAAATCCCGCGCAGATTCGCAATCGATTAAAGACGGCAGTTCAGCGGACTTTGGAGCAATCTAAATCGAAGGCGGCGACTTTCGTCAATCAACGCTTTACTCGCGACATGACTCAAGGTAAAATAAAAGTCAAGGCGAGTGGCTTAAGCGGCAGTTTAAGTGCGACCGATAAGCGACATTCGCTAAGTCTGTTTCCTCATAACCCGGCGTCTCGAATTAATCCGCAACCGGCAGGCGGCGTTACGGCTTATGTTCGTAAGGGCGTAGCCGAAAATCATCCGCGAGCCTTCATCGGGCGCGGACAAGTCTTTGAGAGAATCGGGCGTCCACGCTTGCCGCTGATGAGATATTTAGGCGCGGGCGCGGCTAATGAACTCGGTAGCAGTCACGTCGCGCCTAAGTTAGAAAGATTTATAGGACAGAGGATTGAACAGGAAATGGGGCATTTAATATGAATTATGAAGAGAAACGTAATTGTTATGAACAGGGCGCAGTAAGTCCGTCGGCGACGACTGCGGCGGTAGCGTCGGTTGAAGAATTTATCCTGCGCTTTAATGAAATTTATGTGCAGAATCAACCTCAGCACGGCGCGGCTATTTATCGCGAATTGGTCAAGGAATATCTGAGCGACTTCATATATAGTGCGCAATGACGCCCGCCGATTTAGTAAAGTCGTTATCTGAGGAGATAAAGGACGCCTGCGCGGGGATAAGGTTATTAACGGAATATGGCGAAGTGCCCGCCGCCGAGAATGTCGTTAGCGTCAACGTCTTCGAGCAAGTCTTACCTAAGGACTGCTTTGAGAATACGACTTATCTGCCGTTCGTGCTGATAGAACTGCTACAGGTTGAAGACGATTTAAAAGAAGGTTCAACCGCGCAGATAGGGCTATCGTTCGGCGTCTACGGCTTAGAAAGCGACGGCTGGCAAGATTTATTCCACTTAACGGAAACCTGCCGCGAACGCCTTTTAACGAAACGATTAATCGCGCAAAAATATCGGCTAGTCCGCGCAGAGTGGCAAACTGTTCAAGCCGATACTCAACCATTACCCTTCCAATACGCGACGGCGATTCTAACCTACTCCATATTTCAGCCGCAGGACGTTGAAATAATTAACACCTTCTGCTAAATTAAGGGCGAGGTGGTTAATATGGATACTAAGACTAAAACCGTTGATATGCCCGCGCAGTCGGTTTATACTCGTGACGATTATATTCTTGATTCGCTAAAAGATTTACGCGAGGCGATGCGCGACCTTAAAGACGGGCAGAAGGAATTGCGGCAAGAAATAAAAGAAGTCCGCAAAGAATTACATGGGCGTTGCGATAAGATTGAGGAAGAAATACGCGACGTTCGCACGGAATTGCACGGACGTTGTGATAAGATTGAAAATGAAATGCGCAATATGATTCGTCATTCGCAAATCCTTACGGCGTCGGTCTTCGGACTTATCGTCGCGGTTATCTTTTCACTAACGAAATAATTACGACATAACTAAATAAAGCTCCCGACGAGGAGTTTTTTTTATTAGGAGATGATAATATGGCGATAGAAAGCGGGTTTAAACACGGTGTCGCATATAACGAGATACCGACGCGGATAGTAGCTCCGATAACCACTGCTAATCCCGTCTTAGCAATCGGCACTGCGCCCCTACATAGTGCGTCGAATCCCGCGCCCGTTAATGAACCTGTGCTTTGCTCGTCCTTTAGCGAATTCGTAATGCAATTCGGCTGGAGCGACGACTTCGATAAATATACCTTATGCGAGGCGGCTTATGTCACCTTCCAATTATTCAATGTCAGCCCGCTAATCTGCGTTAATGTGCTCGACCCGGCGACCCATAGCAAGACGGGCACTAAGACTTTGAATGTGGCGGGCACGGCTCCGATTAAAATCACGACGCCGATAATCCTGTCGACGTTGGTTGTTAAGAGTGGCGAACAAACCTTAGTCAACGGCACTGACTATAGCGCGGCTTATGATGACGGCGTCTTAGTGCTGACGATTAAGCAGCGGAATAAGATAACCAATGACAGCGTGACGCTCACTTATAAGGAAGTGGATACTTCGCTGATAACGACGGCTGAAATAATCGGCGGCGTGGATGCGGAGACCGGTAGAAGTCGCGGCATTGAGTGTATCGAAGACGTTTATCCGAAATTGGCTATGGTGCCGGGCTGTTTAATTGCGCCGAAATATTCGACGGACAGCGAAGTTGCGGCGATAATGAAGAGCAAAGTGGTTAGCATAAATGGTTGCTTTAATGCAATCTGCGCGGTCGACCTCGATACTGCCACCGTCATTAAGTACACGGACTGCAACGCCGTTAAGAATAATAACAACCTAGTTGACAACAACACGCTTGTCTGTTGGCCTCAAGTTAATTTGGGCGAAAAAAAATATCATCTTGCGACGCAAGCCGCTGCGCTTATGTGCCAAGTCGATTACGAGCAAGGCGATAACATTCCTTTCGTCAGCCCCTCGAATCATAATATCCAATGCGACGGAGCGTGTCTTAAGGACGGGACGCCGATTTACTTAAGCAAGGCGCAGGCGAATTATCTGAACGGCATTGGCATAGTGACGGCGTTAAACTTTAGTGGCGGCTGGAAATTGTGGGGAAATAGGACGGCGATTTATCCTTCCTCGACTGACCCTAAAGACGTGTTCCTTTGCGTCAGGCGTATGATTCAATATCTCGGCAATTCCTTAGTGCTCACGTACTTCGCAAAAACCGACGCGCCCTTGAATAAGCGACTGATAACGACGATAACCGACAGCGTTCAAATCTGGCTTAACGGTTTAGCGGCTCAAGGCGCGATACTCGGTGGCGAAATTTCGTTTGATGAAGAAGACAACGCCCTAACCGATTTGATTGACGGAAGTATAAGGTTTAAACTTAACATTGGCTTCGTCGTGCCTGCCGAGTACATACAATTCGACCTCGAATTCGACACGAGTTACTTCCAAACGCTGTTTAGTTGATTCCTTCGTGAAGGATTCGGCGAATGGTTTGCCGGCAGTAGCCATATTTCTTTGCGAGAGCTCGTATAGAAAATTTTCCTGTCGAATAATCAGCGCGGATTCGTTCTCTAATCTCTTTCGGAATTCGTGGACGAGCACCGATAATTTTTTCGCGAACAGTGCCGCTCTCCGTCTTGTACTTCTTGCCGCGTTGAATGTCGCTGATTCGCGATTTTACGACGCCGAATTTATTTGCAAGCTGTTTAAGCGTCAAGCCGTCGGGATTTTCACGAATGTAGACGATGTCAGCGGCGTTTTTAATTTTGGCTCTAACATTTTCCGTGCCAGACTTGTGCAAACCAGTATTGTAAGCGTGTTGAATATTCTCACTTACCGTCACCCATTCGAAATTTTCGACGTAGTTGTTAAATTTTTGCCCGTCGCGATGATTAGTAAAGGGTTTGTTGTCGGGATTTGGGATAAACGCCTTCGCTACCAGCATATGAACGCGAAAATGTTTCTTCTTTCCGCCAATATGGAGCTGTACGCTCAAATAAACTCCTGTAAGTTCGGGTTTGAGGATTCGCGGCGTCTTGCCCCAAAAACTTTTAATCCGTCCGAAATTGCTGACGTGATAAAGTTGTTCGTAACCTGCAATCGGTTTCCAAATTTCACCGTCTAAATCCTTCGTCGAGAACGGATAGACTTTCATCAGCGCATCATATGCGGGGCGTATTTTTTCTTTTTGGCGGCGGTTGCGTTCGCGTTGTTCTTTAGTCATTTTTAGTTCCTCCTTGCTTGAAATTCAGCTGATGAGCGCGGCGGCTTGAATGAGCAAGCTATTCTTTTCGGGCGACGGCTCCATTTCGCGGGCTATCTCCAACAACTTATTAACATTGGGATTGAAGTTGCTACTAATCGCCGCTTTAACCGCCTCGAAAGGCACATTAAAAAATTCTCCGCTAACAATGTAGTCGAAGAATTTAGCTTTAAGGGCGCGTTCCAATAATAAGGCTTCGTCGCGTGTCATAAGTGCCGAGACCACCCAATCAATTACGTCCGCTTTAGTCTCTTTCTGCAAATCTTTCATGCGAGCGGTCAAATCT
>JAFYNH010000080.1 GCA_017549815.1 Selenomonadaceae bacterium | reverse complement strand
ATGCGAGCGGTCAAATCTTTCGCCACGCCTATTTTAGTTAAGCCGTTGCTCAGCTTGAGACCATAAACGAAAGCCAATTCGGGCACGGGGCGGCGGGCGATTTTCTTAACAGGCTCTTCATCGGGGAAAAGGGAACCTTGCGCGGCTTGTTCGGAAATGTAATAACCGTTCTTGCGAATGGCGGGCAGAATGACATCGGCAATTTTCGATTGAAATTTTTTAGCATACTCGGAACGCGACTTCCAAATCAAGCGATAGAAGATATTTTCGGGCAGATAGTCACCTCTGCCGACTTCCTTATCGTAGCCGAGTTCGCGCAGATATTCATTGATACGAGCCCAGCGAATAGAAAAAGAGGTACCGCCACTTTCTGGCGGTTGCTCTTTCGTCTGGCGAATGGCGGAGGTGAAGCACCCAGAAACTGGGCATTGCTCCTCCACCCAGCGACATTCACGAGCAATATCTTCTGCACTGAGCCACGCGACGCCTTTATCATCGATATAACCGCTGACACCTTCAACCGTAACAATTTGCGGCACGGCGGTCTTATCGTCGCTCAAAAGCCAAGCGAGAATGTCATTAGCGAAAGAGGAGCAAGCGGCATTGCAGAGGGAGTGGATACCATTGGGATTGATGACGGCAGTATTGCGTACGACGCGGGTAGAGAGGGAGCGCATAGGAACGATTTTTTTATCATCCTTGCTGACGTGCTTATTGAGGAAGGCATCAGGGCGGTTGTAGCCGAGAGTGATAGCAACGTCGCGACCCGCGTAATATTTAGCGTCGTCGAGCATGACAGTGCGCACTTCGCCAAAGCGGTCGTGTTTCATAATTTTAATTTCCATGATAGAACCTCCTAAAAATTTGACTTATTTTTTAACGCGCCCATTAACGAAGTCCTCACCAAAGAGGAATTTAAGCCAATTATCCAAAGGTATGGGCTTAGCAACAGGGCGATTAGCCTTGAGAGCGGCATTTTCTTTTTTAAGGGCGGCGATTTCGGCTTTGAGGGCGTCGGTATCGTCATTTCGATGAGCGAAGTAGAAATTGGACAGGTCTTGAAAGACTTTCCACGCGGCGTCGGTATTAATCATTTTGCAATGAAGGAGTGCGCCGTGTTCCGTCCACAGAAGGAGCGAGCGAGCACGTGCCCCAACTAAGTCACCGTGGGTTACCCTGTTCTTAAATTCGCGGAGAGCATCGCCCGTAAGATTGAAGTAATGGACGCCTTCAGTGAATTGTTCCTTGTTGGCGTTGAAGTTCTTCTTAATGTTGTTGACGGATGTCTCGTAGGCTTCGGCGACCTGCGCAGTGGTAAGTACGCGCTGATTCGAGTAATCGACGGGTACGAGTTCTTTAATGTTTTTCATAGTGATAACCTCCTAAGGGTAAATAGTGAAAGACAGTAGATTGACATAGGGCGGAGTAGGTGGTAGAATGTAAACGAAATCTAGGACGCGCCCTGCGTCAGGTTTCAATTATTACGCAGTATATCTTACTACTTTGCGGCGCAGGCGTCAACAGCGAAAATTTTTGGTTTGATTCCTTCGCCGCGTCTACAGAGTTCTTTTTTTATGAATAAACTGCTCGCTACGGCGGGCTTTTATATTTATTGACACTTCTTACTTCCAAACGCTGTTTAGCTGATTCCTTCGTGAACGATTCGGCTAATGGTTATTTGGCTGACACCGTATTTGCGGGCGAGTTGGCTTTGAGAGTACTTGCCAGTCGCATAATCCGCACAGATTTTTTCGCGTATTTCATCGGGAGTGCGATTTACGGGTTGTTTTTGCTTTTCGCGACAAGTGCCGCCAACATTCTTGTAATAAATGCCGCGCTGAATTGTTCTGATTTGTGTTTCGCTAACGCCAAATTTGTCGGCAAGCTGATGAGTAGAAAGGTTATCGGGATTTTCGCGAATGCAAATGATGTCGGCTTCGGTCGTAATTTTAGCTTGAGAATGTTCCATGCCAGATTTGTTTAAGCCGTTATTGAAAGCATGTTGAATATTTTCGGCGTGTGAAACCCACTCAAGATTTTCGACGTGACAATTAATTCTCCAGCCGTCTTTGTGATTGATTTCGGGCTTATTGTCGGGATTGGAAATAAAGGCTCGCGCAACGAGAACATGAACGAGAAACATTTTCGTCTTGCCGTCAATGCGAAGACCGACGCACAAATAACCGCCGCCGAGCGCGGGCTTGAGTATTTTACCGTTCGGATAACGTTGAAAACTTTTGACGCGCCCGAAATTGCTGATTTGATAGTTGTCGAAGATGTCGCGCCAAATTTCGCCTTCTAAATCATTGAGCGTCAACGGATAACATTTCATGAGCGCATCATATGCGGGGCGCATTTCTTCACGACGGCGGCGGTTGAGTTCGCGTTGCTTTTCTTGTTTAGTCATTTTTAGCTCCTCCTTGCTTGAAATTTTTCGGCAGGGCGTTTATACTAAGAAATCATATCGGGAAGCCCCTGCGGTGGTTGTATGACAACGCCATTGTAGCACGAGGTTTTTTTTATTTCAACAAAAATGAGGTGAGATTTTATGGCTTTAGTTCCTTTTTCTCATGTAAATTTCGAACTCTATTCAAGCACGTCCAGACGCTTAATTGGTATCGCGACAGTCGAGCTCGGTGAATTAAATTTTAAGACGACTGACATAGCGGGCGCGGGCATCCTCGGCAGTTATGAAGTGGCTGTGCTGGGGCATTTAGATAACATTGAAGCGAAAATAACCTTCCGGACGTTATTCGGCGACGCGACCGACTTCCTTTCTCTTAACGCCCATAACTTGACGTTGTACTCGGCGTATGAAGTCTTCGACGCGGGCAATGGCAAACGCAAGACTGAACAACTTAAAATAGTCATGCGCGGGCTTACGAAGAGCGTGAATCTAGGCAAAATGGAGAGTGGGGAGAAGTCGGATACAGAAATAACCTTGTCGCTGGATTATCTGAAGATAACGACGGGCGGCAAGGCTGTTAAGAAAAAGATAGTCGAGATTGATAAATTCAATTATCTGTATGTCGTAAATGGGATTGACCAAACGAGCGATTTACGTTCGGCGTTGGGCTTATAAAATAAGGAGGAATAAACATGTTTGGATCAATACAGTTGGAGCAATTTGAAGGACTTACGACCATGCCGCAGGAATATGCGAGTGCGTGGAGTGCGGTAGAAAATCTTTGCGGGGCGGGTTATAAACCCTTGCTGTGTCTCGGTAAGCAGGTCGCCAAAGGCGTTGACTACTTTTTCCTTAGCGAGCAAACGCTGGTAACTCAACCGCCTGTCCGTCGCGTCGTTAGTTTCGCGATTAACGAGTTTCAAGGCGAATACACGATTATTCAAGATTCGTTTGAAGTCGTCTTGCAGTAAGGAGGCGGCGACATGGTTGATTTAGAAAAATTGGACGAAGGGCTGAGCAAACTCACGGGCTTGGATTATGAAGAAGCCGCGAGAGCTGAACGCGCCACTGGTAATAATGCCGTAGCCCTTGCGACTGACGAGAGATTTTTAATCCGTCTGGCGGCTATCGCACTTGAAACCAACGCGAATGAGCTTAAAGCACTGCCCATTAAAGATTACATGCTGATTTACAGTCGAACGTTAAATTTTCTGTTCACGTCGGAAGCGACGCCGACTTAAGAAAAACTTTTCTAACACTCGTGCACGCGGGCTTTGGTGACATGAATTTTTGGTTGCATTTGCCGCTTAGTTCGCTCGGCTCTTGGATAGAATCCGTTAATGACATTGCGAAGGAGCAAAACAAACGGCGGCGATAATTTTTATCGAGAGCGAACACGCTTTAGGATTGAGCACGTCAAAATTTCCTTACAGCACATGCAGTTGCGGAAGTTTTTATTAGTTCGGTCTTCCGCCGCGCAGATTTTTTTGAAGTCGTCATAGGGCGTAATTTCCTTCGCGAATTCTAAATACTCTTTAAGAGCGGTGCATGTCGGAGCCTGCCAGCACGTTCCGCAACGCTGACAACACTCGACACTTGGCGGGGGCGGCGGAAACCACGTATTTTTTTTCAAAGGAACGTCGTCGCCCATAATGTAGCTGCAACTTCCATCGAACATTCTAGGACAACGACTGCAATTATGTTCAAAACAATCATCGGGGATTTTCCCGTGCTTAATAGTCGGCGCGGAGTATGGACAGCCGCTGGCGAAGGAGCAATTATCACAGTCGCCACATCGACCCGTATAAATTTTCCCCCAATGTCCTCCTAGTCCTAACAAACTCATAATATCAGTCCTTTCTAAAGCGAGGTGATAAGTGTGGCTAAGTCTTATAACGTTTCTTTCAATATTCTCGGTAATTTAGATCCGTCCTTGCTGGCGTCGATTAAAAAAGCGCAAGAATCAATGGAATCGCTCGGCAAGCTTAACGGCAAGGCTTTAGCCAACGCTCAGAAACTCGCTAATCTGCAAAGCAAGGCTGATGAAATTGCCAATTATCGCGCCTTACAAAAGGCTATGAAGGACGCACAAGCCGCCCGTACCACCGAATTATTAACCGCCGCGAACACTAATTCAGCTTACACTAAGTCTAAGCAAAAGCTCGACGATATGAAGCGCGGCATGAAGGAATTAGCGAAGACGCAAAAGCGGTTGCAAGATAATTCGGCTTTACAGCGTCGTGGCGTCGAAATTGCCAGAGCGGGATTAAAAAACGCTAAGAAGTCGGGCGATATTGATTCAATCAAAGCGGCACAAGACGCCCTAGCTCGTCAGCAAGAGGCGGCGAGACGTGCCCGCGACGAGCTTAAGGAAGTCAATGCGGCGATTCGGCAAGGTAAGAATGAACTGCGCGATCAGCAACGCGAAGTAAAAAGTCTGTCGAATAATTTTACTCAATCAAACGCCCGCGCCCAACAACTGCAGCAACAACTTCAACAGCAACATCAGCAGTTAGCGCAATTACGAACGACATTACCGACGGGCAACCTTGCTAATCAAGAGGCTCAACTTCGCACTCAAATTCAGCAAACGACCAATGCTTTAAATGCTGAAATAGCCGCGTTGGAGCGTCGTAACCAAATTCAAGCCAATTTCTCCCAACGTCAGCAGGATTTATCCAACGCCTATTCCAACTTTCAAAATTCCTTGCAGACCGCGCAGACCATTATGAATCCGTTCGTTGACGCCGCCAATAACGCCATGACATTTGAAAAGGCAATGTCGCGCTTGAAGTCCTTAACGCAAATGCGCAATCTGCGTTCGGGCAACATTACGCAGGCGAATGAAGAAATGGCGTCATTAAAGGCGACGATAGAGAAATTAGGCGCGACGACGGAATATACAGCGGTGGAAGCGGCAGAGGCGGCTAATTACTTCGCAATGGCGGGCTGGTCGTCGAAGATGATAGAGGCAATGTTGCCGACGGCGACTGATTTAGCGTCAATCGCGCAAATGCCAATGGGTCGCGTCGCCGATATGTTATCCGATGACATGACGGCATTCGGCATAAAAGCGGGCGAAAGTTACACCTTAGCGAGCGGCAAAGTTGTCGACGGTGCTAAATTCTTCGGCGACGCCGTTGCCTATGCCACCACTCAAGCCAATATGGATTTATCGACCTTCCACGAGGCTTGGAAATATAATGCGCCGACTGCTCACGCTATGAATTTATCGCTGGGCGAATCGATAGCGCAGAATATGATTGCCGCCAATGCTGGTATCAAAGGCTCAATGGCAGGTACTTCATTCCGTCAATTCTGGGTACGCTTATCGGCTCCGCCCAAAGCCGCGCAGAAGTCAATGGAAGAAATGGGCATGACGGCGTCGGACGCGACTAAGACGATACGCGAAATGCAAGAGGCAATGGCTGAGGCGGGCGTCGACCAGAGCAGTGATTTATTCACCAAGATTGAACAGCTAGAGAATTTTTATCAGGAAGGTAAAAAAGCTGGGCGCGACATGACGGGCTGGCTGAAGGGCTTAACGGGTCAGACGGCGTTATCGGGCGTTCAGAGTTTATTCGATACTGGCAAGCTGGACGAGGCGAAACGTTATGCGCACGAAATAGATAGTGGCTGGATAGAAGGCTGGTCGGGCGACACGGCTAAAGTTATGCGCGATAATACGCAGACTTCGATTGAATATTTGAAGTCGGCACTAGACGCCTTGCAACGTTCGGCGGGCGACGCTTTATTACCGGCAATACGGTCGGCGGCGGAATATTTTAATCCGTTGGTAACGAGTGCGGCTGAATGGGTTGCTCAACATCCGCAAGTCGTTCAAGCGTGCGCGGCGATAGCAACAGCCGTAGCGTCGGCGACGGTCGCTTTAGCGGGTTTCAGTTTAGCAATGGCGGGCGTGCGATTTGCTCAAGCGGGCTTTGCGACTGCGGCTTTAATGGCTGAAAGCTTAAAGCTTAAAGCTCTAAGCTTAGTAACAGTCCTGCGCGGCTTGACATTAGCGAATATCGGGGCGTCATTAAGTACGGGCTTAACGGCGGCGACTACTGCGGCTAGTGCCTTCGGGACTGCTATGCTCGGTGCCGCTCGTGCCGCTTTAGCGTTCGTCTTTACGCCCGTCGGTGCCGCCTTAACCGCTTTGGCTCTTGCCGCTTATTATGCCTATACTCATTGGTCGCAATTAAGCCCCGCAATCAGCCAAGTCATTAATACTATCAGCGGCTTATTCGCCCCAGTCAGCGCGTTAGGCACTTCTTTTTCTAACCTCATTTCACATTTCGCGCCGCTCGGTACTTTAGCCGATACCTTAGCGAGTGCTATTGGCGGTACTTTATGCGGCGCATTTATAACACTCGCGGGCGTCGTCGGGACTGTCGTCGCCACCGTCGTTAATCTCTTCTCCGATTTAGTCAAAACCGTCGTCGACGCCGTTAATAACATCATTGAAGTTTTCGACGCCCTTGCCGATAAAGATTTCTCCCGCGCATTTAAGGGCTTAAAAACACTCGGTAGCGACTTCGCTGATGACTTTACCAATATCGGCACCGACTTTGTTAATACGATTGCACAGGGCGCGAAGGGTACTAATCACGCGCTTGAAATTTATACTCAACCGCAACCTCAAACCTCAAATGGCGTCGGAGCTATTCAAGCACAATTAGCAACGCCGCCCTTTGACGTTACGCCCGTCGAACAGTTTAGTCAGAGTATCGCTCAAGCCAATTTGCCCGCTCAGGAATTCGGTAATTCGATTGCCATGACTTCGCCGACGATGAACGAGTTATCGAACGCGACTGCTATGACAAGCCCCGAAATGTTGAATGTCGCGACTGCCGCGCAATCTGCCACTCCTCCCATTGACGGCGTCGGGCAAAGTTCCGCTAATGCCTCGCCCCCCATTGACGGTTTAGGCTCAAGTTCTAATTCGGCTCAAGGTAATATTCAAGCCTTAGCAGGTTGCGCGTTATCCGCATGTGTAGGAGTGTCTGCTTTATCGGGCGCGGCTAGTGCAGTTGCGGGAGCCTTACAATCTGCCGCCGCGCAGATTAGTTCAATTCATATCTCCGTGCCGACCGTCTCTTACTTCCCTATGACGCCGGGCACTTCACTTGCTAGGCAGAATGCAGAAGGCGGCATTTACGGGCGCGGAGCTTTTCTGACGTGGTTCGCGGAAGATTCTCCCGAAGCCGCGATACCAATAGAAAATTCTGCGCGGGCTTATAATCTGTGGACGCAAGCCGGGCAATTGGCTGGTTTTATTTCAAACGAAAAAAAGCCGACGCCTGCGCTATCGACATTTAATTTTTCCAATGATTATTCCGCGCCGTCCGAACCCGCCGCAACTTTCAACATTACAATCAACGTTAATGTCAGCGGCAATGGCGATAAGGACGAGATAAAAAGCGGCATTAGGGAGGCATTACCCGAAGTAAGGCAGACGTTTGATGAAATGTATCGAGCTTGGCAACACGAGCAACGGAGGCGGTCTTTCGCATGACATACACAACCTGCGCGGGCGACCAATGGGATTTAATCAGCTATAAGGTTTACGGGACGGAGAAATACGTCGTCGAATTATTACGAGCTAATCCTGATTATTCCGACGTATTTATATTTGGCGCGAACGAAGAAATAAAAATCCCCGACATCGCGCCGGAGAATAAGACTAGCAAGTTACCGCCGTGGAAGCGCAAATGATTCGGCTAATGGTTCTTTGGCTGACACCGTGTATAGCGGCTAATTGTTTTTGAGTGTAATTGCCCGTCGCATAATCTGCGCGGATTTGTTTTCTGATTTCGTCGGACATGCCGTATTTTGGTCGAATCCTGCCGCCCGCGTTTTTGTACTTCTTGCCGCGTTGAATGTCGATGATTGTCGTTTCGCTGATGCCGAATTTGTCAGCGAGCTGTTTAATCGTCAAGCCGTCGGGATTTTCGCGAATATAAAGAACGTCGTTTTCGTCCTTGATTTTAGCGTCAGAACGAGCCGTGCCAGACTTCTGCAAACCAGTATCGTAAGCGTGTTGCATATTTTCACTTCCCGTCGTCCACTCCAAATTCCCGACGCAATTATTAATTTTCCAGCCGTCTTTATGATTTACTTGAGGTTTATTGCCGGGGTTAGAGATAAAGGCTTGCGCAACGAGAACATGAACGAGAAACATTTTCGTCTTGCCTTCAATGCAGAGATTAACGCACAAATAACCGCCGCCGAGCGCGGGCTTGAGGATTTTCGGCGTCCTGCCACAAAAACTTTTTACTCTTCCGAAATTGCTGACTTGATAAAGTTGTTCGTAGCCGACAATCGGACGCCATTCTTCGCCGTCAAGGTTTTCGAGTGTCAGCGGATAAACTTTCATCAGCGCATCATAGGCGGGTTGCGCTTTTTCAAGATAGCGGCGGTCGCGCTGTTTTTCTTTAGTCATTTAAATCAACTCTTTGCAAACGTCGACGAAGCGAACGTCATAATATTCGCCGCCGATATTGTAAGCCGCGTATTTTTCTTTCAATCTCGTTTCGAGTGCAAGGGCATCTTCGCGGGACATGAAAGCGGTCGTCTTGTAGCGGAGCACGTCGAGTTTCGTCTCGGCTTTAAGTTCCTTAATGCGGCGCGTGAGGTTATCGGTCACACCGAATTTAACGGTACCGTCTCCCATCAGCAGGATATACACGACCGCGAACTCAAATTTCTCAATCTCTTTTAATTGGTTTTTCAATCTCATTGCCTCCTTATTATTAACGACAGGGATAACGGGTTCGACAGGCTTGTCTTGTTCGACGGAGTAGAAACCGTACTTGCGAATGGACGGCAAAATTTCGTTAGCGATTTTAATCTGGAATTTGATTGCCGATTCGCTGTTGGCTCTCATCGCCAGACGATAAACCATGTTTTCGGGCAAATAGTCGCCTTTACCGACTTCCTTATCATAGCCGAAATCGCGCAGATAGCCATTCACTCGCTCCCAGCGCACAGCAGTGGGGTAGTTGGAACCATCTTTGGTTCCGCGCTCTTTATGCACTAGCACGAAACCAAGTTCGCGAGCGACGTATTCCGCCTCAAGCCAGATGACGTTGTCATTATCGAAGTAACCGACCTTGCCTTGCACTTCGACAAATGGCGTCTCGACGGGCTTTTTTTCGCCCAAAAGCCACTTTTCGATTTCGTTAGCGAAGGCAGAAAAGGCGGCGGCGCAGAGAGCACGAACGCCCTTTTCATTGATAGCGACGAGTGTCGGGGCGGCGGGGCGGTTCGGGGCGCGGAAGGGCAGGAGCCTTTTATCGGCTTTAGCAACGTGTTTGCCGACGAAATTTCTGGGTTTGCGATAGCCGAGCGCAATAGCCACATCGCAACCCGCGTAATACTTTTCGCCTTCGAGCGTGATAGTGCGCACTTCGCCGAAGCGGTCATGCGTTAAAACTTCAGCATCCATAGATTAACCTCCTTAATATTTGACATATGCCCTTTAACAGGCTATAATGGTAAACGTAAGCTTATGCACACGCTGTGCGGTTTTTGAAATTTTATATGCTGATATTATAGCATAGGGCGCGGCGGAGTGTCAATAAAATACTTCGCCGCAATAGGCGATTTTTCGTTTTCGGGAGAAAATTTATGCTAGCAAGAAGAATGTCCGCGAAGATAATAATGAGCGGCACTGACGTTACTGAAGATTTGTCGACAGCCCTGCGCGGAATAGAATTTGAAGACGAATTAAGCGGCTCGGCGGACTCCGTCGAATTGGAGCTTACGGATATAGATAGACTTTTTATAGATAGCTATTTTCCGGATTTATCTAGCACTCTCGACGTAACACTTATTAAAAAATTTTGGGAGAGCGGCGACGAATCAGAAAAGGAAGAATTACCGCTCGGCGAATTCGAGATTGACGAATGCGATTGTTCCTATGCGCCGTCCATCTGCAAGATTAAAGCGGTTAGTATTTCGGAACTCAGCGAACTGCGGCAAAAGGACGAGTTTAAATCGTGGGAGAAAGTCAAGCTTAGTGAGATAGCCGCGCAAATCGCCAGTGATTCGGGCGTTTCTCTAGTTTACCAAGCAAGCGACGACCCGCAAATCGACCGCGCCGAGCAAAATGGCGAAAGTCGTCTTGCCTTCCTAGAAAAACTTTGTAAGGATAATTATCTCGCGCTGAAAGTTAGCGATAAGCAGCTGATAATCTTCGACGAGAGCGAACTTGATAAGCAAGAGCCCGTCATGACGATTGAACGCGATAAAGCCCGCATACTTCATTTCGACGCCAAACAGACGATTCAAGACGTTTATAAAAGCTGTGAAGTCTCCTATAAACACGATAAGAAGGCGGAAAGTTTTATCGGGAAATTCGACGCGCCCGGCAAGGATAAGGGCAAAATCCTGCGCATAAATAAAAAAGTCGACAACCAAGCCGACGCTGATAAATTAGCTAAGAATTCACTGCGCGAGAAAAATAAGAAGGAGACGACGATAACAATGACGCTGATGGGCGACTTCGCTTTACTGGCGGGCAACGTCGTTGAGCTTAAAAATTTCGGTCATTTTAATGGTAAATATTTAATAGAAAGGGCGTCGCATTCAGTCGGCGACAGTTATGAAGTCCGAATCAATATGCGGCGTTGTTTGGAGTATTAGCATGAAAGATATTATTCGCTACGGCGTTATCAGTTCCGTTAATCCGGAAATCTGCGCGGCTCGTGTGACTTTTGAGGACAAAGATAATCTCGTCTCTGCTGAATTGCCGATTCTTCAAAGTGCCTGCGCTAATAACCAATTCTACAGCTTGCCCGATGTCGGCGATAACGTTGTCTGCCTAGTGACTAGCAACGACCCGAACGGCATGAGCGGCTTTATTATCGGCTCTTTCTACACAGAAAAAAATTTGCCGCCCGCGCAGATTCAAGAAATTTCTTGCATTCGCTTTGGAGACGGCACTGAAATAAAATACGACAGGGAAAGTCACGAACTATCTATTAATTGCGTCGGCAACATAAAAATCAACGGCAAGAGGATAGATTTAAATGAATAGCGCGAGATTAGGCGACATTGGAGGCGCTCACGACGTTTGCCCGCCACGAGAAATAATCACGGCAAGCGACGACGTTTTTATTAACGGACGCGGCGCGGCAAGACTTCAAGACCAATTAGCCCTTCACGGTTGCGATATTCATCCGCCACACATGGGCAATATAGCTAACGGCAGTCTGAGTGTTTATATAAACCGCAGGGCGGCGGCACGAATCGGCGACGCGGTTTCATGTGGCGGCAATTTAGCGCAAGGCTCGCCTAATGTCTTCGTCGGGGATTGATTCACTTAAGAAGGGAATAAATGACAGCGACGGCAATACCGAGCGTTGAGATATTTGAGATTGAAACGTGATTGGAATTCGCTACAATGTCGCGGCGCAACTCATCAATCTTGTCGGCAAGCTTATCAATTTTTTCCTCTTGCTTGTCAAGGCGCGTGTTAAGTTCACGGCGAGTTATTTCAATCTTTTCTTCAAGCTTGTCTTGCCGAGTTTCGAGGCGGTCGAGACGTGTCTCAATCCTGTCGAGACGCTTGCCGATGTCCTTCAGTTGCGACAGAATTTGTTCGTTGAAATTTTGATTGTCCATATGAATTCCTCCTTGCAAATTTCCACGCAAGGCTTATAATGTCATTGCCCTGCGCGGGATTGGTGGTGTTCAAAGCCATTATCGCACGGGATATATTTATTTTCAAGAGGATTTTTTTATGAGAGAACTAACGTTCGTAACAACCGATATAGAAGAATTGCTGGCTTCGTGTCAGAAAATTGTCGAAACCGAGCTGGGCTATAAATTAACTCGCGCTAATCCCGTTATGTTGCTGTTAAAGTCGCTGTTGTCGATAATCGTTCAGCAACGCGAACTGATTAACATTTCAGCTAAGCGCAACCTTTTGCAATACGCCGACGGCGAGTATTTAAATAAATTGGGCGAATTGGTCGGAGTAACGAGACTGCCCGCAACCGCCGCGCAGGTTTCAGTTGAAATTACATTATCGGCGGCTCGCAATCAAGCAACGCTTATCAAAAGCGGCACGCGCATTTCCGCTGACGAAAATATTTTCTTCGCAATCGATGATAACGTCATTTTTAATGCGGGCGAGACGACTAAAACCGCAACGGCGACTTGCTTGACGATTGGCGAGGCGGGCAACGGCTTTGCGGCGGGAGAGATTTGCAGAATAGTTGACGTTCAGCCTTTCTTACTGTCAATCGTTAATGTTGATGAAAGTAATGGCGGCTCCGATGAAGAGGACGACGAATCATTACGCGAGAGAATCCGCGAGGCTCCAGAGAGTTTCAGCAATGCCGGCAGTGAAGGCGCATATATCTTTCACGCTAAGTCGGTTAGCCCGCTTATTTCTGACGTGGCTGTTCATTCGCCCGAACCCGGCAAGGTTGACGTTTACATTCTTATGAACGGCGGCGAACTCCCCAGCGAAGAAATGTTAGCTAAGGTTAAAGACCATTTGAGCGATAAGACTATCCGCCCGCTTACCGACTTAGTGACCGTCAAAGCTCCCGTTATTGAAGAATACGACATTAATATTCAATACTGGGTTAGTCGCGACGACGTTATTTACGTTGAGGAAATTTGCGCACGGGCTGAACAAGCCGTCGACGATTACATTAACTGGCAGTCCGAAAAATTAGGGCGCGATATAAGCAAGGCAAAGCTGATTCAATTCGTCATGAATGCGGGCGTTAAGCGCGTTAATGTCATAAGTCCCGGCTTTACCGCTACTGATAAATTTACGGTTGCCAAAATCGGCAAGAAAACAGTGAGGTTTGAAGGAATTGAAAGCGAATGAACAAATCAATATTCGAGGCTCGCCTAACTGACATACTGCCCGAAAGTTTAACGCAGGATAAAAAAATAACCGCATTAGCGGCGGCACTTGATGAGGAATTATTAAAGCTAAGCGAACAAACGCGCTTGGTAATGCATTTGCCGCGTCTCGACGAATTAAGCGGGCGTATTCTCGACTTACTCGCCGACCAATTCCACGTCGACTTTTACGAGCCATTATTCCTTAGCGACGAGATAAAACGTAACATAATCCGTCAATCTATCGCGTGGCATAAGATTAAAGGCACACGCCGCGCCGTCGAAATGGTTATCGAAATGTTCGAGCGTCAAGTCCGTCTGGAAGAGTGGTTTGAATATGGCGGCGACCCTTTCTGGTTTCGTGCTATCACTACGCCCTTTAAATCCGACGACGAACTCACTACTTGGTATCGGCGGATCTACGACGCTAAGAACGTCCGCAGTTGGTGCCAAGTCGTTATCGAAAAGCAATACGCGGCAACTGTCTATGCGGGACTTGGTCATTATAAGCACGGGCTGAAACAAATCGGGCGCGAAGACGCAGTAAAAATAAACGGGCGGCGCACCGACGTTATTGCCGACGAACGACGGTATATTATCGGCGTGCCGTTGCTAACTGGTTACGTCGGTTTCGGCATTTATAAAAGCGGGCGTAAACGATTCCCGAAATCGGGCGTCGTTACCATTGACGGGCGTTTAACCGAAATAACCGAGCCAGACCGCACCATAATTATCAACACCACTCAGGTTATCATCAGATATAGCGACGGCACTGAAATTATTCTGCCACTCGAAGATTTAATCCCAGATAGCGACGTTGTCACGCTCCAATTATCTTATCCGTCATCTGCGCGGGTTATCTCTTATCCAAATCCCAGAGCCGATTTAACCGCCGCCGACGTTAAAGCAGTCGCCGACTTCGCCATTGAACACCAACTATTCCTTAACTCCGAACAGGAGACGCCACAGAAATTAACACGGGCGACATTGGTGACGAAGGAAGAAATTATTTTATTCTAATCCGAACAATACTCCTTGAGCTTGAGCGTAACTTTCGACGCAACGATTTTGCCGCCACGTCCGAAGGCGTCTACCTTTTCATCTATGCTTTCTATCACGAATCGCCCTATAACTTCGCCGCCGATTGTCAAATGATTCACCTTCCCGCTATTCAGCATCGCGGTTAATCGTAACTTCTCCACTTCGGGCTGAATGCCTAAGTCCGTCGACAGATATATATCGAACGATAATTCACGCGGCTCACTACCTAAAAATTCAAGGCGCGGCTTCAAATTGATTAGGTTATGAGTGGCGTAGCGGGCTTTGCACGTCGCTTGATAGTTGTTTATCGTCTTTATCGTCTTGTTACTGCATTCAAATTGATAATCGCCTAGCGAACCGACTTTGCCCGCGTCCTTGATAAAATAAGGCAGTATCCTTTGCCATATCATAAATATTCCTCCTTAATCTCGATTTTAAGTTTAGGCTTGAGTTGCCCGTTTATCGCGTCACTCTCATTAAAGCTTAGCCCGATGAATCGCGCTCGCGGCTCCAATTCACTTATCGCCTTTGCTATCTCCGCCGTTATCCGTGACGCACTTGTCTGCGGCGAATCTACTACCGAACTATCTAAACCAAATGCCCGGTCGAGCGGCACCGTTAATTTTGTCGTATTCACTATCATCATTACGTTCTGCATAATCTCTTCGACAACGTTTGAAGGGATTATTTTTATGTCATCAGCACTCATACTTACTTCATAAATCATTATCATCACCCGCGCAGATTATATCATAAATGGAAGTGAAATAAATGGTAAAAATGCGATTGACGCAGAAGGGCGCATTACTTTTAGCAAAGGCAATTTCGGGACGCCAATTAACCTTCACGCACGGCGAATTCGGCAGCGGTATTGCCGACATGACGCCGCAGGAATTAGACGCCCGAACCCAACTTATCAATAAGCGCATGGAGCTTGACATTGTCGACTTCCAAACCTACGACAACGGCGACATAGTTGTTAGCTTTAGCGTCAGTAATGCGACCGTCACGGAAGGTTATCGAATCAGCGAATGCGGACTTTTCGCCCGAATCGACGACGAGCCTGAAGTCCTTTACGCCTATTCCTATGAAGGCGAACAAGGCGACTGGATGCACGCCGGCACCGACGATATTGTCCTTCAATTTATCTACGAAGTCATAACCACGATTAGCAATGCCGCCAATGTCACCGCCGTTATTCGCATTATGAACGAGGCGGGGCGCGGCTTAACTCGCACGGGACAAACTCTCAATGTCAACATTGCTAATAACACTTTGCTCGGCGGTATTAAGGTCGGTAAGAATTTATACATGAAGGAAGAAAGTCTGAACGCTAGCCTTAACGTCGCTAATAACACGTTGCTCGGCGGCATTAAGGTCGGCAAAAATCTTTATATGGAAGGCGAAAGTTTAAATGCTGAAGCCTCCGAATCCGACCCGGTTGAGGAACGTCTCCGACAGCTAGAAATTAATCTTGCCAATGTTTATATCTATCTCGACGCCGATAATAAGCTAGGCAAGACCGCTAATCTTTATCTGAGCGAAGACTTAACCGACCCGGAGGCTTGCGGCTTAACCGAAATAACCACGAAGACCGCGCACGCCAAATCTATAACCGCTGCCGATATTTCGGGCGTCCGTAATGGCGGCTACTACACCATAAGCGGCATTTACGGCATTCATAATAAAGAAGTGCAAATAGTTGCCGTTAAGAAAGAAGGCGATACTTATGAGCTAACCACCGACGCGAATATCACTTATAACTATTCTCACCCGCCCATACTTTATCGCTCGACCGCTTACGTTAAGGACGGCAAGGCTTATGGCGCGGGACTTTCACTCACTCGCCGTCATCGTCATACCTATAAATGGCGCGGCGAAGGCATTAATAACCAAATGACGCTCGCGCTTAACACGTCCAACGCTAATGCCAGTAATTTTTCGCTCGAAGGCGACTGGGCTTTTACCGACGACGGATTTTTTACTCTGGAGTGATTCATCATGTCATTTAAATACGCCAATATCGGCGACGGCGAACTCGGCGACGTGACTAATCCCAACGGACAAATTAATTCCTACGCCCGAATCGAACATACGGCAAGCGGCAATACCGCCATTATGAAGGAGTTCAGCAACGGCATTTATCACGATTTCGCTAATCCCGTCGGGCTCGAAGTCCTTATCCTAATCGCTACCAGCACTTGGAATGACGACATTGGCAAATTCATTGTCCGAAAGATAACTGATTGCGCGGATAACGGCAACGATACTTATACCCTCACTTTTAACGACACGCTCGACGAACTTATAGGCTCGACTTATCGCAAGCAGATGATTTCTATTCCGCACTTTAAAAATTTGACGCTCGATAACTTTACCATTTCGCCCCGCGCCTTTAGCAAAGATGATAGCCTCGGCGGCATTATCGCCTTTAAATGCTCCGATACCTTGACGCTAACCAATGCCAATATCAATTTGGTTGATAAGGGCTTGGAACTTTCTATGGGCGTAGGTTTCCGTCCTGATCTGCCGCACGAATCAAACGGCACTCTCGACACTAATTTATATGCTGGTTGCGAAAACTCAATCACTAAGGATAGATTCTTGCTGAATTGCGGCGACGGCGGGGCTTTTATCATTGCTAATAAAATCGTCAGCGATAGCAGCTCGCGCATTGGCAATCCGAATTCTAAAGGCGTTCAATATTGTCGCGGCGCGAGTGATTCACTTAATAAGCCGTCGGGCGCGTCTAATATCGGCGGCTCAACTATCCTAATCGTTTCTAGTCGCTGGTCGACGTTTAATCCCGCCGTCATCTCCAAATACAGGACGAATTCGGGCGGACGCGGCTTAGCTAGGGCTTATCTCGCCATTGCTCACGCCCGCAATGAAGTTCTGCCCGATGAAGGGCTTTACGCTCTCGACGTGCCGACTAATAAGCGTCGCCTTAAGAACGAGTGTAATATTAACGGCTTCGGCAATGGCAAGGACGGCGCATTTAGTTTTACGAGCTACACCAATACTAATTGCTTTAACGAATACGCGAGAGTTACGGCGGTTAGCGATTGCGTCTTCACCGTTTCTAATGCCAGTTACTTTGAAGTCGGCGATTTAGTTATGGTTCATCAGACGCGCAAAGGTAATGCTAACGACCATTTAGACGGCAAATTTATAATTAGTCGCGTCGTCGCTGTGAGTGGCAATACCGTCACTTTGACTAAAACTTTCTCCTATAACAGCGGCACTTATTACACGCAGATGATTCGCATTCCGCAATTCACTAATGCCACCATTTCGACTAAATATCTCAACACGCCCGAATTTAATACCAGTAGCGGCACGGGCGGCATTTGTGCTATCGCTTGTAATGGCACGCTCAATTTGTCGAGCGGCATTTTGAACGTTGAGGGCAAAGGCACTTACTTAGGCAAGGTGAATAAGGCAATCGGCAATGCTTCATTGAAAAATTATCTGCCGATTGGTAACGGGCATGGCTCGGTTTTTATTCTCGCTAAGAATTTAACCATGAGTAGTTCGACGCGGATCGGAGCGACTTATACGGGCGCGAATTTTGGCGGGCGAGCGGTTAAGGGTTATTCCGACGGCGCGGTTTTTGGAGCATATGGCGGCTACAAAGGTCCCGACGCCACTGCGGGGTCTACAGATATGCGCGGCACTGGTGGTTGGGGAGGCGGCGCAGGGACTAATCCTTATGACAACTATTGTGCGGGCGGCTGGTTTGGCAATGCCCCGGACGTTCCCTATTCTGGTAATGAAGAACCCTACGGTCTGCAAGGGGCGCATATTCTAATCGTCGCCGATAAGATTAACAACTTCACATTAGCGGCAATCTCGACGGGCGGCAATAGTGGCGGGCATGTTTCAGCGAGTTATCTAAATCCCGACAGACTTTTAAACGGCTCCAGTGGCGGCGCGGGTTATGGGGGCGGCGGGTTCCCTTGTATAACGGGCGTCGGGACTGACCGTCGTTATGGCGGTGCTGGCGGTTATCGGGGTGGCGGCGCGAGTACTGTCAACAAATATACGAATGCTGATATTGGCGGCGGTGGTGCGGGTGCCGCTTTTATTTATTGCAATGAAGTCAATGGCGAGAATACGACGGGCATTATTACTTTGTAGGAACTAGGAGCGAGTTTCTAGGAACTAATAACACTAATTCCTAAATAACCAGTTCCTAGTTCCTAATAACTAATCCCTGAAGTTATAACAGAGCGCAGCGTTTTAACTTTAAGGAGGTTTTTAATATGGCATTTGCTCAAAAGCCCACCGCCAAAATTACGGCGACCATTACGGGCACTACCGACAAAATCACCATTGACGGCACCGACGCCGCTGAAACTAGCGAAACCAACGCTAAGGAGCAGATTGATAAAATCCTCGACGTCGTCGGCAAATCCGTCTCCACTACGGGCATGACTCAGACTATCGTTAAGGAGGTCGCTGAATAATGTCGCAAACACTTAAAATGACTTTCGGTTACGGCGAATCCGACTTCACCCGCCAATACGCCCTTGAAGTCGCTGATTCTCTCGCCCTCGATTGCAAAACCAAAATCAAGGCGATTAATACGTCTCTTGCGGGCGGCACGGCTGGTGGCTTGTCGTCCTTTTTCATTTCCGACGACGGCGAACATAACCTTACGTCTATCGTCTCCGCGCAACTCGAATCGCAAACCGTCACTTATCTCGACCTTACGAGCGGCGGCGCAAGTTCCGCACAATAAGGAGGGATTATCATGGCTAAAGATTCTATTATCATCAGTTCGACCGCGCAGGGCGGTAAGAAACTCCAAAAGACGATTACCAACGTCAATCCGGAGGCGACCAACGCTAACCTCGAAACTTTCGCGCAAATGTTCAACGGCTTGTCCACTAACGACTACGGCGAAACTAACCGCGTGAAAAAGCAACTCACCACCGAACCCGACGGTACGTCTAAAACTGAACCGACCCTTACTGTTGGCTCGGACGGCGCAATTACCTACAACGGCGACGGCGAACTTTTTGTTGAAGGCGATTACAATTACATTCACGACAATACCGTTGGCAATGATAAATCCGCGTCCTTTAGTGGCAAAGTTCATGCTACCGAAGGTACCAATTACGCCGCCAAGAGTGTTTCTTTCAGCATTGGCGGTTAATAAGGAGGAATACATATGGCAGATAAGACTAAAACGACGAGCACGCTGGTAATGGTCGGCGAATTTGCTGACGGCGACGACCGCACGCTCAATCAAGATAATCCTGATACCAGTTCCCTTGCGAGCTTGACGGCGGGCGTTTGCTCCCTCGAAGCGTTCTGCAAGAACACGCAGGTTATCATCGGCGACAAGACGGGTGCCGCGTTTAAGCGTTTCCGTTCCGCCAAAGTCGTTAATAAGACGACCACTCTGCTCGATTTGAACTAGGAACTAGGATTGAGGAACTAGGAACTAATCACACTAATTCCTACCAGTTCCTAATAACTAGTCCCTAGCAACTAATAATCAACGCTGCGCTCTGTTATGACTTCAGGAATCAGGGGCGAGGAACTAGGAACTGAAAAAACTAGTTCCTAATAACTCGCTCCTAATTACTAAGGAGAAAAAATTATGCTTACCAATAACACTATGCGTTTCGGCACCGATAACTTTAGCCCCTTCCTTAAAGAGGCTCTCCTTATCGCTAATCAGCCGCTCGACGCCTCTAACTGCAACGTCATCGAATCATTTAACGTCGAATATACCATGCCCGCTGGTTCCGATATTCGCTTTATGTTCAAAGCCGATAATAAAATTTATAAGTTCAGCGGACAAAATCTTGTCGAATTCTCCGACGAACTTAACCTTGAAAACGTCCTTGATTACGGCAATACCGTCGCGCAGATTTTAGCCGTCTCTAATAATAAAGCCCTTGCCGGTAAAAATATTTATCCCGTCATCGCCTTAACCGCCGAAAATGAAGCAGTCCCCACCGTTAAACTTAGCATTAACGCCGCGCAGGTTGAGGAAGTCCTTGAAAGGGTTAAAGAATCGGCGAAGATTTCTTTCGATAGCCCTATTAAGCTCATCGGGCACGACTTAACCTACGTTTCGGAAGGGAATGGCTCCGCCTTCGCTAAAATCAAACTCAAGCAGGACGGCGTTTGGGCTGATGATTATATTGACCTTGATAAAATTTATGGCAAGGTTGTTGACGGCTATCGCATTGAATTTCATCAGCTAGTTACGACAATCGGCGGCTCCGATATGGTTGATGACGTTGCTGTCTTCATTACTCGTACTCCAGACGTTGACGCTAAAATAATCGGCGACCAAGCCGACCTGTATTCCATTGTTAGGAATTACCGACGACCGCTTAAAAGTTGCGTCCTTATCGTTCGGCATAGCGAATTAGACGGCGGCGAAATATCGGCTGCTGTTAATTTCAATCGCAATGCCTTAGCCGTCAGCAATTTATCAATCGGCATCGGCACGGGCGCGTCGCAGAAAATTATCCTCAATCAGCCGCATTTCTTTTATAACACGCTGAAGATTTATATCGACGGCGTCCGCACGACCGACTTCACCTTTGACACCGCCGATAATTCCATTACCTTAACCGCACCGCAAGGAGCCGCCATTTCCGCCACTTTCGATTATAAAGCCGAGCCTGAAGAGTGGATAGAAATGACAGCCGACGCGCCGCAACCGACACGCGACGGCTCTTATACTACGCGGTTTTACTGCGACAACGACGCTGATGAAGGCGATACCGTTAGCAATATTCGTCTAACATTAAAGCGCAATCGCGGGACGACGACTAAGACCTACACGGCGACGGGCGCACAGCAAATACTTGAACTGCCGCATAATGTCACGAATGTTAATTGCGAAACGACTGAACACGCTCCTGTTGAATACGATTACGACGACGAGACGCAGACACTTACATGGACGGCTGAGGCGGGCACTAAAATTGAAGTCAGTTATGAATGGTATGGTAATTCGCCGATTATTTATGGCTTTGCGGCGTCGTGGGCACCGGAGAGGGGGTGATTTTATGGGCGAGGAATTTTGGATAAAATTATTCGGCAATGTCGCCTTCCCGACCGCCATTTGCTTTTATACTCTCTTTGAAGTCAATAAGAATGTAAAGAAATTATCGGCGTCGATAGACCGCATGACTAATGACGTTGACCGCCGTTTAAACGAGCTAGAGAAAGGCGTTTACGAATGCAAATATGCTTTAGCGAGCAAATTGAAGGGGGAATAATAATGCGCGGAGTAGACGTATCGTATCATAATGGCTGGATTGATTGGGACGCCTTATATGCCGCCGGGATTAATTTCGCCATATGCAGGACGGGCTACGGCAAAACGGGTTTCGACGACACTTTTACTCGTAATGTTTATAATGCTCACCGCGCAGGCTTAATTTGCGGCGCGTATCATTATTCCTACGCGCTTAATCCTGCCGACGCTATTATCGAAGCCGATTTCTGTAAACGCATTATTCACGAATCGGGCGTCCTACTCGAACTACCTGTCTTCTTCGATATGGAAGATGCCGACGGCTATAAGGCTAAACACGGCTTTAAATTCACGCGGGGTAATGTGACTGATATTTGTCGCGCCTTCCTCGATACCATTAAACCTTTAGAGTGCGGCGTTTATGCGTCGTATTCGTGGCTATGCGATTACATTGAGTGGCGCAAATTGGAATGCCCGATATGGAATGCTCAATGGTCGAATTGTGATTATCTGCGCGGCTATATGTGGCAATATACGGACAAGCTGATAATAGGCGGCAAAGTATTTGACGGGAATATACTGAGACGCTGATTAATGCCTCCCTTCGGGGAGGCTTATTTTTTTTTTGCGCAACATATTGACAGCACACGCCTTTTGCTTTATTCTTACATCAACTTATCGAAAGGAGGGAACTGTATGACACATCTTTCCATACTGGAGCACCTAGCAGAACAAGCAAACCTTAACGGTAAGGTGCGAACTAAAAAATAGCCCTCATTGTGAGGGTTATTTTTTTGCCTTCTGCGAGAAACTAATGAATTTATCGCCAATTCATAATCATTTGCCTGTACCGCCACAATAATCGCTACTTTCAATGTGAACACAAAACCTATTGACAGTGATACTAATCATCAGCAGAAAATTTTATGACTGAATCAAGTTCAAAAGGTTTTTATAATTGTTCGCGACCTTGATGACATAATGAACGGTCTCGGAATAATTCGGCACACCGCCATGTTTTTCAACTGCGCCCGGTCCTGCATTGTAAGCCGCCACCGCGTCCGTTACAGAATACGCGCCCCAGTTCTGAAAACGTCCGAGCTGATTCTTAATGTAAATCGTGCCGCCAATAATATTTTCAAGCGGATTGTACGGATTGACCCCCAAGCCCGCCGCCGTCGAAGGCATAAGTTGCATAAGCCCCACCGCACCAACTGGACTCTTTGCATGGAAATTGAATTCGCTTTCCGCCTCCATTATCGACGTAATCAAAATCGGGTCAACTTGATATTCGCTGGAGGCGTAGAGAATTGCCCGCGTTATCCAATCGCATTCGACTTCGTTGCCGTTGTAGCGATTCACCGTTTGATAAATCGCGCTATAATAATCGACCGCCTCCGCCTCGCCGCCCGTCAAAAGCATAAACGACAAACTCGCGCCGATTAAAAGTCTCTTCAAAATTTTTATTAGTTTCATATCGTTTGCTCCTTGCCCTCAAAAATTTTTCCGATTATAACACACCTTGTCAATCAGCAAAATTTATATTGTAAAAAATTTCTCGTTGTGGCAAAATATTTAGCACATAATTTTTAAGGAGCGATTAGAAATGTTGATTGATAACGAAGATAAAAATTTAGTCGAGAAAAAAATTTCGAGCAAGCCAGTATTTGACGGCGTTCTTCTTCACGTCAAAAAAGATGAGGTCGAACTTCCGAACGGTAATAAAGCCGTGCGCGAGTGGATTAAACACCCCGGCGCATCGGCAGTTATCCCGCTCTTGCCCGACAATCAAATTATCCTCGTGCGCCAATTCCGCTATCCTGTCGGCAAAGTTACGCTTGAAGTTCCTGCGGGCAAGCTTGATAAACTCGGCGAAGACCCGATTGAATGCGCTAAACGCGAACTTTCCGAAGAAACGGGCTACACGGCGGGCAAAATTTGGAAACTCACGACGATAGCCACGACGGTCGGCTTTACTGACGAATATATTCATCTTTACGCCGCGAGTGATTTGACGGCGGGCGAACTTCATCCCGATTCCGACGAATTTATCAACGTCGTTAAAATTCCGCTCACTGCCGCCTTACAAATGGTCGAGTCGGGCAAAATTTTCGACGCGAAGTCGGCAGTTTCAATCCTTTTGCTCGCCAAGCAAGTTTTCCTCAAGAAATCGGAGGCGATTTAATGTTTGATGATTTTGGCGGTTTCTTAATGAATCTTATTGCTGGCTTACCCGGTATCGTTATTGCAATGGTTATTCACGAATATTCCCATGCCCGCGTTGCTTATGCGCTCGGCGATTTTACTCCGCGACTGCAGGGGCGTTTGACGCTTAATCCCGCCGCGCATGTCGACCCTATCGGGCTTTTAATGTTGTTTGTCGTGCATTTCGGCTGGGCAAAACCCGTTCAGATAAACCCAATGAACTTTTCCAACCCGCGCAGAGATGATATTTTAGTCTCACTTGCTGGTCCCGCGTCGAATTTAATTATGTCGTTCGTCGCGCTTGTTGCCCTAACACTCATGATAAAATTTGGACTGCCCATTTCAGACGGCGTGTTTGTCGTTTTCAAGCTCATAATTATCTACAATATCAACTTCGCGATTTTCAACATGTTGCCAATTCCGCCGCTCGACGGCTCGCACATTTTGAGAAATTTATTGCCCTACGAATTAGCGAGACGCTATGAAGAACTTGAACGTTACAGCTTTATCTTTTTAATCATAATCATTGCGACGCCAATTTTAAGTTATGTATTCTTGCCGTTGCAGAGATTTATTTTTGGGATATTCAACAGCATAGTTGGGATTTTGCTTTGAATCAAAAAGTCCCAAATCAACTTCGGGGTTTTTTTATGCGTCGATATTTTTCAAGTTCAACTTTTCGGCAAGCGTAATAACTTTGTCGTAATAACCGCCCTTGAAAAATTTACAAGCTGTGTTGTCCACGCCCAATAAATCGCCATCGCCGTTATTCGCCATTGCCAAACCGCGACAACCGCCCGAACACCGATTTTTATACTCGCACACCGCGCAGGTCGGGTTCGCTTTGAAATAATCTTTAAGCCGCGTGTTGATAAAGTTCATATATGCTCCGTCGTTAAGCAATTCCTTTAACGGCTTGTCGAATATCGTCGAAAAAAGCTTTTTGCCGCTATAATCATAGCCCATAGGCGGACACGGCATCACAAATCCGTTAAAATCTATGTGAATTTGGTTGCGAATATACTCGCACACGCAATTTTTATCACAATCAATACCTTCAGGAGCCTTTACAATCGGAATTTTATATTCTGAAGCGTTAATTCCGTAGAAAATGCCCGATAAACTAATCGGCAACGGCGCACCTTCGGCAATATATTGCGGTATATAATCAATCAGTACGTTATAAAGTTCGGAAGTCGATAAAATTTGGTCGCTCATGCCCAAAGCCTCGCCACTGGTTGCTATCGGCGTAACTTTGAGATATTTAACGCCTAAACCAGACAATTTCTTAGCTGTATCGCGCAGTGAAAATACATTTCCCTTATAAAGTGCCATCGGACACGTCACGGGAAGATTTTTTTCCTGTAAAAGTTTCAAAGCTCGCAATGTAAGTTTTTCCGCGCCTTCAACGCCCCTTAACCAATCGTGACAACCCACGCCGTCAAAGCTGATTTGGAATTCGGGACGCAAATTTCTTTTCTCCAATTCAGCAAGAAATTTTTCATTGATAAGCAGTCCATTGCTGTAAATCTTTTCAATTTTTATATCGGCGTTAGTCAGCGCGTCGACAATTTCCCAAAAATCTTTCCGAAAGAGTGGCTCGCCGCCCGTTAAAATTACTTTTTGTATGCCGCATTGCTCCATTTGCGAAATTATTTCAATGCATTGCTCGTGAATGAACTCTTCGACCTTGTGTTGAGGCGCGGACATATAACAATGCCGACATTTGCAGTTGCATTTGCCCGTTATTGACCAGTGCGCCGAACGCATAAACCGATTATCATAAAATTTGTAGGCTTGCCCGTCTTCTATCAGCGAAGGCGTTTCATTTGCCTCAACGTAACCCTCTGCGCGGAGTTCTTCCATTATTTTGCGCTGATCGTCGTCAAACAATTCGCTTTCCGAATCAATTTGACCGTCGCAGAGTTTAAGAACTGAAAAAATTTTTTTCGGAAGGAATTTATATTCACGTGTCTCGCGATTGATGACGCCAGTAGGCAAAAGTTTCCAGCCGCGCAACACGTAATCTTTCTTGAGTTTGTAAAACATTTTTCTTACCTCGTTAAAAAAAACGGGACATATTCGTCCCGCAAAGAAATTTTTTGTCAAAAGATAATTTAAAGTTTTATAACATGAATCATGCCGCAAATCCGATTAAGTAGCCACAATGCCGGGATAATTCTGATTGGATTTGTTTTTGTCTTTGTCGATACCAATACCAAAAGAATAAGGACTGGCACCGCCGGTCACCGCGTCGAGTTCGTCTTTGGATAATTTTTCGCCTTCGATAGCCCCTTTATCGTCCGCTTTTTCCTGCGCGAGAGTTGAGTTTTTCTTTTCTTCCGCCATAACTATCAGCCTCCTAAATTTTTTTCAATCATTATACGTTGTACATTTGATTTCGTTACGCATTTTAATAAAAAAATTTTTCTCCGTCAAGTTCGCGGATTGTTTCATAGTAGGCGGTTGCCGTTATCGAAGTCGTAAAGCGATTCGCACTCGGCGATAATCTCTTCAAGCTCCGCCCGCGCAGAATATTTTTTCATGTTGCTATAGAAATTTTCTCTGTGAATAACTACCGAACGAATAAATGCCGCCGCGTAGTCGGGGAAAATTCCTTCCGCGTCGAAGAGTCGCCAAAAATTTTTAACGCTGTCTTCGGTCGTAACGTCGTACTCGATTCGGTGAAGAATTCGCGATAAATCTGCGCGGACTTCGGGCGTAAACATAGATTTTAACAGCGCAAGCTCCGGCATTGAACGCGACGCCCTCACTAACCAAAATTCCGTTTGAAGGTCGTCGTCAAAGTTGTCAAAGCCACATTTTATAAGCCGCTCTAACATTTCGGGCGGCGCATTTTTTTTCAGCGGCAAAAGTTGCACTTCTTTATAAAACGATGCATAAAGGAGCCGTTCAAATTCCGTGCGCGTGTAAAGCCGCGAAACAATACCTCCAAAGGCTCCGCGCATTAACTTTTCTAAAACTTTCCAGTGCCGAATATTTCTAAAGCTCGTAAGCCAATATCCCGTCTGCTTAATGTAGTTTGAAAAGCCCGCCGCAATGTCTTGAGGATTCGTCACGACTTCCAAAGTCAAGTCGCCGATTATCACGTCGAAAAATTCTTCCTCGAAAGGCAATCGTTCTTCGCGATAGTCCAAGTAAAAAGTTTTAACGTCGTCAGAATAAAAATCCTCGTTTGTCGTCACGAAAAAAATTTCAGCCGTTGGAAATTTCTCGCGCAGTTCTTCAAGATAAGCCGCGCTTTCCACGACCAAAATCTTCTTTAAAAAATCTTCGCCCGATATGAATTCCGTCAAGCTTGGTTTAATGTCTTCCATAAAAAATCTCCATTTTATTACGCATTCCTAATTCCTAATTCCTCATTCCTAATT
>JAFYNH010000079.1 GCA_017549815.1 Selenomonadaceae bacterium | reverse complement strand
TAATATCGAATAGGTCGAGGATTTGCTGATTATCTTCAATATCGAGAGCTCTGAGGAAGTAAGTAACGGGCATTTTCCTAGTCCTATCGATTCTTACAGCGATTCCGCCGGAGGAATCGGTTTCCAGCTCAATCCACGCGCCGCGATTAGGTATAACCTGAGCTGTGTAGATATTACGTCCAGTCTGGTCGATAGCCTTATCGTAATACGCGCCGGGACTTCTGACGAGTTGCGAGACAATAACACGTTCTGCGCCATTAATAATAAAAGTGCCAGTAGCAGTCATAATAGGGAAGTCGCCCATAAAAACTTCCTGTTCTTTCACGTCGCCCTTAGCTTTGTTGAGGAGTTTGACGCGAACACGGACGGGCGCAGCATAGGTGCCGTCGCGTTTTTTACACTCATCGAGGGAGTATTTAGATTCGCCGAAGGTGAAGGACTCAAAAAACAATTCGAGATTACCAGTAAAATCAGAGATGGGCGAAATGTCACGAAAAATTTCTTGGAGACCTTCTTTTTTGAACCAGTCGTAGGAGTTACGTTGGATGTCAAGCAAATGCGGCATCTCCATAACTTCCTTAATCCGAGCGTAGCTGTAGCGTGTACGTTTACCGACGGGAACGGGATTAAACATTATAAACAGTCACTCCTCGCAAAAAGTATAAAACGCGGCGTAACCTTTCAGAAAAACAAATGGGACACGACGCGCATAGTTTCTCCATCATATTGTCAATCAGTAGCATTGAATTTTATCGCCTAATTCTGTTCTTGTCAAGTATGTATAAAAAAATTTGACAAAATGCAAGCACGGTTTAAAATTAAATAAAGGGGGTTTTCTTATGACAGCACAAGAAGTTATCAAAAGTTTTATGAGCCAACTAGTTAATCACGGCTATTCCGAATCAACGGCAAGCGGCGAAAAAATGTTGGACGCGGCAATCAGAGCGTCGTCGCGCTACAATAGCATTCAAGAGGTTATCGACGCTATGGAGGCTGACCAAATTAAAGCCGAAAAACAAGCCGTCAAAGAAATACTGGGCGAAAGTAAATTAATTTCCAAAGTCGATTCAAACATTCTGTCCAAAAAAGCAACTGAATACAACAACCTTTATAAGAAAAGTAACATTTATATAGGCGACCAATACGACTACAGCAACTATGGAATTACCGTCGAAGATGTTCTTAAGGAGCGCAAGGCAGAAATTTTCCTTACGGAATATTGCGGCATTCAACTTTATAAAAAATTCTGGTTTAATAACGGCTCCGCGACTGCATGGAACACCGACAGCGGCTTAACGGGCAATGAAGACACGGGCGCAATAACTGGCTCCGATGCGGGCGGTTCCGAAACTAAAACCGCTCAATCAGTCGTGCCCGAAATTTTTATAAATACTTACGTCGCCTCGACTTCGACGGCACAAAATATCATAACAAACGATAGGAATTGGGTTGTCCAAGCGACCGACGCCGACGATACCATAACCGCCAACGGAGCCGACTCAATCAACGCCTGCGCGGGCAACGATAAAATCAGCGTAAAAGGAAGCGGCGCAACAATCACTTCGGGCGAAGGAAACGATAAAATCACAATCGCCGCCAGCGTTAATGACATAACCCTTTCCGATTTGAATTCCAACGACGCCTTGACGATAAACGGCAACTTTGAAATCGGCTCCGCGCAGATAGAAGATAATTTGCTGGTTATAACCGATAAGACAGGTAAGCGCAAAATTCGGCTCGGCGACTTCACAACCGCTAAAAATGCCAAAGTCAATTCGACAACAATAGGCAAATGGCTAACCGACGCGGGCATTAACTTAGATAAGGTTAAGACGGTAAATTATTCGGACGGCAAAGTTAGCGGCAATTCAAACGTCGTCGAAAATGCCAACGTCAGCGATTCAACCATAACCGTTAATCTCGCCAATGTCAACACGGACGCGGCGGGCAAAGTCACCGTAGACGGCGTTGTTGTCGGAAATTTATCAAGCACATTCCCCGACGCCGCAACTTTTACATACAGAGGCTTAACAGTTCACCTGCTCGGCACGACAAGCGATACTTCGGGCGGCACGAATAATATTAAATCAAAGACGCTCGACGAACTCACCGACGATCAAAGAACGATTGTAGCCGGTCTTTTCAAATGGTGGGTAGAAGAAGGACTTAAATTAGTTGAAGAAAGTTACGGCATTAGCTTTAATTCGTCAACGGCTACGATTAAGGACATAGGGCTTTTCTTCTACGACAGCGGCAGTAATAATGGCACTCTTGCGGAAACTATTTATTTCCCCCGAAGTTTTGACGGTGCGGCAACGCAACTTATGCTAAAGATAAACATGAATTATTTCAAGGGTATAGCTTCCGACAATCTTGACGGTGAAAGCTCCGCGAATATAGTTAATGTCTTAGATAGAACGCTTGCCCACGAATTCACCCATGCGATTATGTATACGAATATAAATTATGTTAATCAACTCCCGCAATTTATCATAGAAGGCACGGCGGAACTAACGCCCGGGATAGACGACGAACGCGGCAACAGAATTTTTGCAATCGCGTCTGATTCTTCAAGGCTCGGTACTGTTTTGGATTTAAGTAATAAAAGCACGGGCAATGCCGATTTCTATGCGGGCGGTTACATGTTCCTGCGCTACTATGCTAAGCAAGCCGCTGAAGAAACGTTGCCCGCCTTCGGAGAAATTAGCGCGACCGTTAATCCGAATAAAAGTGGCAGTTACTATATAAGCGGCAAAAAAAATTCCGAGACAGCCACGACGACCGCGCAGACTATTAAGCTCGGAACCGTTTCAAATGGTGTTTACACGATTGAGGATACGGGCGTTCACCAAGTCATAATCAACGCGAATAATTTAAAAATCGTCGGACTTACGGTGAACGATACACTTATAGGCGGCGACGGCGCAGATATTGTGGAGACTTCGGAGGGCACGTTTATTAATACGGGCAATGGCGCGGACAGCATAAAAGTAATCGGGCAATTCGCGACAATAGACACAGGCGCGGATAATGATACTGTCAATGTTGAAGACGGCGGACATCATAATATTTCGCTTGGAGCGGGCGACGACTTTATAAAGATTAAGCAGAAGGACACCTATAATGATAGCGTTATAGGCGGCGCGGGTGATGATTCGATAATAATTGATTATTCGTCCAATGAAGGCTTTATAGAGGCTGGGTCGGGCAATGACACGGTTTATTTTGGCGGACAAAATAATACGATTAGCACGGGTGCGGGCAACGATTCTGTTAATTTCCACCACAGCAACGACAGCGAAAATAACATTTCACTGGGAGCGGGCGACGATAAAGTTACGATTCAAGGCGAGAGCAATACGGTTAATGGCGGCGCGGGTGACGATTTAATTAATAACAGGGGCGACAAAACCGTTTTTGAATATAAATTGGGCGACGGGAACGATAGCATTGAAGGCTTTAATTCGACGAGTACGCTTAAAATTGGCAATGGCACGGGCAATTACAAGACGGTTGAGAGCGGTTCGGATATAATCGTGACGGTCGGCGACGGGAATATTACGCTAAAGAATGCCGCTAAGTTGGAGACTGTTCAAATCGAAGGTGTTTACGGAGAATCTTTACTTATCACGGGTACGAGTGGCGCGGATAAAATTAACAACACATTGGACGGCGCGACGATTCAAGCACTTGCTGGCAAAGACACGATTGAAAATTCTGGTTCGGACGTTTTGATAAATGCAGGCGCGGGCAACGATTTAATTTATAACAGGGGCGACAAAACCGTTTTTGAATATAAATCGGGCGACGGGAACGACAGCATTGAGGGCTTTAACTCGACGAGTACGCTTAAAATTGGCAATGGCACAGGCACTTATTCGACGCAAGTTAGCGGCTCGGATATTATCGTCACAGTCGGCGACGGGAATATTACGTTAAAGAATGCCGCGAAGTTAGAGACTGTTCAAATCGAAGGTGTTTATGGAGAAACTTTGCTGATTACGGGCACGAATGGCGCGGATAAAATTAATAACACATTGGACGGCGCGACGATTCAAGCACTTGCTGGCAACGATACGATTGAGAATACCGGTTCGGACGTGACGATTTACGGAGGCAAGGGCAATGATACCTTTGTTTATGGAGGCGGTAGGAATTTAATAGCTGATTACACGAAGTCGGATAAAATCAGTGTCGGCTCTGCGTATGAAAATTATTCTGTCAGCGGTTCGGATTTAGTCTTTAATTTTGGTGATAATAATTCTTTAACGATAGCGGACGGAGCGGGCAAAGTTATTAATATGAATTCGGTTGCTAAAATTTATACGGCGGACGGGGTTTTTGATAGTAAAAATAAATCTGTGACGCTCTCTGCTGATACGAAAAAATTTGACGGCTCGAAGAAATCCGCGCTGATAACGATAGACGGTTCGGCGGCAAGTAAGATTAATATCGTGGGCAATAAGAAGGCGAATAAAATTTATGCGGGCGCGGGCAACTCGACGCTGACGGGCGGAAAGGGCAATGATACTTTATATGGCGGCGACGGCGCGGACATTTTCATTTACAATAAGAATGAGGGCAAGGATATTCTCTACGACTTCGGCGACAGCGACGCGATAAGTCTAAGCAGTAATGCGACGATTAAAAGTTTTGGCATGAAGAATAAAGACGCTATTCTTAAAATTGGCAGTGGTTCAATCACCGTCAAGAACAAGTCGGAGTTTAAATTTATAGAGGGTAGCACGGAGAAAATTTTTATAGACGGCAACATAGCTGACACGGACAAAGTATCGGTGACGTTATCATCTTCATATAAAGGTACGTTTAAGCTCGGCGACTACGAGACGGCGGACGGCTCGCTTACGAAAAAGTCTGTAACGCTGAGTGGCAATGACGCGGACAATTATTTAATAGGCGGCAAGGGCAAAAACAGTATAAACGGTGGCAAAGGTAATGATACGCTTTGGGGCGGCAAAGGCAACGATACTTTATATGGCGGCTCTGGCGATGATATATTTATCTACCGCGCAGGCGAAGGCACTGACGTTATCGCGGATTATCAAAGTGGCGACATGTTGCAGATTCTCACTAAGAAGGGCAAGGAAGGTACATTTAAGAAGGCAACGTTTAAAGGCGACGATTTGACACTGACAATCAATGGTGGTGGCAAAGTTATTTTCAAGAACGTCAGCGACGCGACGACTTTTAATATAAACGGTGACAGCTATTACGTCAGCGACAAAAGTTTAACAAAGTAAAAACTAGTTCCTAATCCCTTGTCCCTTGTCCCTTTTTGTTGTACAATGCTAAAGAATTTATCAGTTAAGGGGGAACCAGCATGGACGACAAGGATTGGGAGCTTTTTAAAGAGAAATTGAACCGAAAAACCGGCATCGATTTGCAGCTTTACAAGGAACAGCAAATGCGTCGGCGCATCAACAATCTGATTCAAAAGACGACGTTCAAAAGTTACACCGCCTTTTTCAATGACGTAGTAAAAGACAAGCAGAGATTCGCGGACTTCATCGAGTATTTGACAATCAACGTCTCGGAATTCTTCCGTAACCCCGACAAATTCAGCATGGTCGAGAGTGATATTATCCCGTATCTTCTGAAACGTTCGGATTCGCTTAACATTTGGAGCGCGGGCTGTTCAATCGGGGCGGAGCCATATTCATTGTCGATAATCTTGAAGGAATTGACGCCGAACAAACGCCACAGAATTCTTGCAACCGACCTCGACATCGAAATCATCGGCAAGGCTAAAAAGGCTATCTACACCGGCGACGAAATCAAGGCAATGCGTGCCGACCGCAAAGTCAAGTACTTCACCAAGACGCCCGAAGGGAAATTCATGCTCAAGCCTGAAATTAAAAGTTGCGTCGAATTCAAACGCCATAATCTCTTGAAAGACCCGTTCGAGTCCAATTTCGATTTGATTCTCTGCCGCAACGTCGTCATCTACTTTACGGAAGAGGCTAAGGCGGAGCTTTACAAAAATTTCTTCAAGGCACTCAAGCCCGGCGGTATTTTATTCGTCGGCGGCACAGAGTCAATTTTAAATTCGCGGCAAATGGGTTACGAAACTTACAAGCCATTTTTCTATCAGAGACCAGCGAAGTAATTAATTATGATTAAAGCAGAAAGCCCGGAGGTTTGAGCCTTCGGGCTTTTGTTTTTGTCTATGGAAGTGAGGAGAATCGAACTCCTGTCCAAAAATGTTGTTGCCCAACTTTCTCCGAGCGCAGTCGTTGAAAGATTTCAGCTTTACCAACCTCAACGACAAACTTGATAAAGCCCAGCACTTTGAATTTCCCGCGCCCCTACAGTACTCTCAAGGGCGGTATCCCGTTATTGACCCCGCTTGCGACCTGACGGGAAAGAATCAGTCGGGCAGGGTGGCGTTAAGCCGCCAGTGCGTAATCTTCGTTCGCAGTTATAATTAAAATTTTCCGCTTGTTAAACCGGTTCACGGAGCCGGTGCTCGCTTATCGAACCCCATCCATCCCTGTCGAAACCATTACACCCCCGAAAAAATTTTCAATCATTATAGCACGGAAAATTTCTAAGTCAATGATTCTAAACGAAGTCGGCGGAAGAAATTATCGGCTCGAAGTCGGCGGAGTTAAAATTTTTAGGCTCGGCGGAATTTTTAATGGGGAGAAATTTTTTGGCGTTGAAGTCAGGCTTACCTTCCTTATCGTTAAAAGTCGTTTTGCATTTCGGATAAGCCGAGCAACCCCAGAATTCGCCGTTCTTGCCTTTACGCTTAACAAGAGCACTGCCACAATTTGGACATTTTGGCGCACCTTCCTTAAGCAATCGCTCCGAAAAATTTTTTTTATCAAAGTCGGGTTTTCCGTTATCGTCGTCGAAAGCCGTCTTGCATTCGGGATAATTCGTGCAACCCCAGAAAAATTCGCCGTTCTTGCCTTTGCGCTTAGTAAGAGCACTGCCGCAATTCGGACACTTAAAAATATTTTCTGATTCAGTGAATTTAGCAGTCGTAGCCGCCGCGCAGAGTTTAGTTGTAAAATTAACTTGCCCCGTCAGAAAATCTTCCAGCGAGCCGTCGCCTTCGCTCATTGAATGAAGTTTATCTTCCCAAATCGCCGTCGCGTCTGGATATGTCATTTCGTCGGGCAAGGCGTCAATCAAAAGATAAGCCTGCGCGGTCGGTTGCAAAATTTTCTTGACGACCTTCAAAAAACCGCGCTGAATCAAGTCGTCGATAATCGCCGCCCGCGTCGCCTCCGTGCCAATTCCGTAAACGTCCTTGAGTTGCTTTTTCGATTCGGGATTTTTAACGTACTTGTGAATGTCCTTCATGCCCTGCACCAAGCTTGACGAAGTAAAGCGCAAAGGCGGTTTCGTCACACCTTGTTTGAGCTGAGATTTTTTATAAAGAACGTCGTCGCCAGTCTTCATAATCGGCAAAAGATTTTCGCTTTCGTCGTCGGCTTTAATCTTCGGAGCAACGTAAAACTCGCGCCAACCGAGTTGCTTAACAACTTTACCGCGAGCCGTAAAATTTTCGTCCTTGTATTTGACTTCAACAACTGTTTCGTCGTAAATGTGCAGAGGATAAAATTGCACGGCATAATTTTTGGCTATGAGTTTGTAAATGTTCACTTCAATTTCGGACAAAGCTCCAGACAAATTTTTTTGCGTGGGAATAATAGCGTGGTGAGCGGAAATTTTTTTATCGTTCCAAGCGCGACTTTTAATTGTAGCATTGGCATGAACGACTAATTTTTTCAGCGCGTCATCTTTAGTAACGGAGAGATTTTTTAAAATTCGTTGCGCGTCCTTGAATTGAGTTGTCGGCAAAAATTCGCAATCGGAGCGCGGATAAGTTGTAAATTTTTTTTCGTAAAGACTCTGCGCGGCGTCCAGAACTTGTTGAGGCGAATAGCCGAATGCTTTGCCCGCCGCTATCTGCAAACTCGAAAGCGAATACGGCAACGGTTGAGATTCTTTTTTCTCGGTCGTTTTATAGGAAATTATCTTTCCGTCAAAGGGCGCGGCAGAAAATTTTTTCATGAGTTCATCGGCAAAATTTTTATCGATAAGCCGCCCCTCACTGTCGAAGGCGGGCAAGTCTAGCATTTTTTTAGACGGCTTAAACTGCGCGACAAAATTGCCGTTGACGTGTTCAAACAACGTTCGGATTGTAAAGAAATCGACGGGCTTGAAATTTAAAATCTCGCGCTCACGACGAACGACAAGGGCAAGCGTCGGCGTTTTAACTCTGCCAACAGGCAAAACCAATCTATCATACCCGTAACGTTTCGCCGCCAAAGTGTAGGCTCTTGAAAGATTCATACCGATTAGCCAATCTGCGCGGCTCCTTGCCAATGCCGACTGTTTAAGGTTAAAAAATTCAGCGTTATCGCGCAGATTTTCATTAGCGCGGAGGATACTTGTTTCGTCAAGGGCATTGAGCAGAATTCTTTTGACGGGCTTTTTATTGCCGACGAAATCCAGAACTTCATCGACAAGCAGTTGACCTTCGCGGTCGGGGTCGCCTGCGTGAATAATTTCGTCCGCCTTGCCTATCAAAGTCTTGACGATTTGAAATTGTGCAACTGTCGCGGGATTGACTTCGAGTTTCCAATTTTTAGGGACAATCGGCAAGTCGTCAGCTCGCCACATTTTATATTTAGGGTCGTAGGCGTCGGGTTCAACTTGTTGCAAGACGTGACCGAAAAGCCACGTTACGATACCGCCCGCCGTTTTTATGTATCCGTTAGCTTTCTGAGGATTTTTAAGACAGGCGGCAAGTTCGCGAGCCATTGACGGTTTTTCGGCTATGTAAAGTCTCAATACAATTCACCTCGCGCAGATTATAGCAAAAGTAGGAATTAGGGACAAGGGACTAGGAACTAGTGGCTGTTGATAAAAAGTTTGTACTCCCGATAAAAATAACTCGCCTCTGTTGCTATTCATTTCTAATCTACCAACCACCCCTAAAAATTTTCGTTGATTAAGAGTTAAAGACTTGACAATTATTAGATTGAAATTATAGTTGCATTTGACTTTATACTTAGGATTTCAAGGGAAAAGGAGACGCATTATGCAAAGTTTGCCGATAGTAGTAGTTGCCGTCGTAGTGTTTGTTATAGCTTATCTAAGTTATGGCAGATGGCTTGTCAAAACGTGGGGCATTGACGAAAAGGCAGTAACGCCCGCGCATAAATTTGAAGACGGCGAAGATTTTGAGCCAGCGTCGCGCTTTACGGTGTTTTCGCACCAATTTTCATCGATAACGGGCGCAGGTCCAGTTACTGGTCCGATAATAGCGGCAATGTTCGGTTGGGCTCCCGCTCTCGCGTGGCTTATCGTCGGCGGAATTTTCTTCGGAGCGGTACAGGACTTAGCGACGCTTTACGCCTCAGTTAAAAATGAAGGCAAGTCCGTTGGTATGCTAATCGACCGCTATGTCGGCAAGACAGGGCGCATATTGTTTCTAATTTTCTGTTGGCTCTTTACGCTGTTATTATTGGCGGCGTTCGCGGATATTCTCGCCCATACTTTTGACGGCATTACGAATATTGGCGACGCGACTAATTTGCCGAGTGCTCAAGCCGCAACAATTTCTATGCTTTATATTTTTGTAGCAATGGGCTTTGGTTATTTCATTCGCAAAGCTAAACCGTCCGAAATGTTAAAGTTCGGCGTCGCGATCGTGTTGGTTATTGCAATGTTTATCATCGGCTTTAAATTTCCGCTTTACCTCGACACGCAGACTTGGCTTTACGTAATTTTCGCCTATTGCTTTATCGCGTCGATTTTCCCAATGTGGTTGCTAATGGAGCCGCGAGATTATCTCAGCGCGTTTTTATTGCTCGGCATGGTTTTTAGCGGCGTCGTGGGAATTCTCGTCGTTAATCCCGAACTGCATATGCCCGCGTTTGTCGGCTTTGAAGTCAATGGCAAAAGCTTATTCCCGTTCCTATTCGTCATGATAGCTTGCGGCGCGGTGTCGGGCTTTCATACGTTGGTTTCGGCGGGAACTTCCTCAAAGACTGTCGACAACGAAAAGGACATGCTAAGTATCGGATATGGCGCAATGCTTATCGAGTCGTTGCTCGGCGTCGTGGCGTTAATCTGCGCGTGCGCGGCGGCGTCAAACGGTTCATTACCGCAAGGGACGCCGTTTCAAATTTTCGCGGGGTCAATCAGCGGCTTTCTTCAAATTTTCGGATTGCCTGTAGAAATTTCGGCTTGCGTCGTTACAATGTGCGTTTCGGCGTTGGCAATGACGACTGTCGACTCTGTAGCGCGAATTGGGCGTATGAGTTTCCAAGAACTTTTCGCGCCGGGCGAAGGCGAATCAGCAGGTTCCGCGACAAAATTTTTAATGAATAAATACGTCGCGACAATCATTACGCTGTTTATGGCTTATATCCTCTGCTTAGCGGGCTACATGAAAATTTGGCCATTATTCGGAGCCGCTAATCAGTTATTGGCGTCGTTAGTGTTGATTTCGCTGACGGTATTTTTGCGGACGACGGGGCGTAAAGGTTGGATGCTTTATATCCCGATGACATTTATGTTCGTCGCAACGATGATGGCTCTGATTATCAGCTCCTACGATCTCGCAATAAAAATCGGCACGGAAGATTTTGTCTTCATGATTGACGGCTTTCAACTTATCGTAGCGGTCGCGCTCATGATTCTTGCTGTGCTGATAATTCGCCAATGTAGCAAGGAACTTGTCTTGCAAGCGATAATTGTAGGCAGTGTAGTCACGATTTTTATTGTCGGCACGGTGCTTGGCTACTACAACATTATTCATGATGAAATGCATAAAAATATCATTGCTGAGGGCAAAATCGCCGCGTGGCAATCCGCCGACCGTTTTGACGAATATATTTCCGCCAATATCGATTCGGTTTTGCTCGCCGCCTATACGCTCGACGAAATGATTCGCGATAAAAATTCTGACGCCGAAATTCAAGATTTTTTAGTCAAGCAGTCGACAGCTATTAAGCACGTTTTCACCGAGAATCAGACGGGGCTTTACGGCTACATTAACGGGAAATTTTTCAGCGGAGTAAATTGGACGCCGCCCGAAGGTTATGTCCCCACCAGCCGCCCTTGGTATAAAAAGGCTATCGAATGCCGCAATTTTTCAATCGTAATGGAACCTTATGACGACCTTCAGATGGGCGTGAAAATGCTTTCTCTGGGCAAAACTTTATGCGACGGTCAAAGCGTGATTGTCGTTGATGTTACAGTTAATATGATTCAGCAGATGATTGAGGAAACTGTCACCGCGACCGAATCCGATATGCAGATGATTATTAGCGACTCTGGAATGGTTGTTGCCCACTCCGACAAGGAAGAAGTCGGCAAGAATTATTTTGAGGAAAAAGATTCGCTCGTCTCGAAGATTGCCGCGCAGTTGAACAACGAAATTAAAGAGGATTACTTTGAATTAGACCATAAAAACAGGCATTATATAGTTTACAGCGTCAAATTTTTGAACGATTGGCATTGCGTTTCCGTCAAGGACACTACAAAAGTATTCGCGCCGCTTAATAAAATTTTCGGTATAACGATTGCGGTTGGCTTAGCTATCGTCGTGATTATTATAACTATCATGATAAATTACAATCGGCGGCGTATGGCGGCAGAAAAACTCGGCACGCAACTTTTGGCGGTGTCAAGCATTTATGTCACAATGCACGAACTGGATTTTGTCAACGATACGTTCATTGAAATTCAGAATCATCAAAAGGAACTTCGGGCATTTATCGGCAAGCGCGGCGGCAACTGTCATCAAGTGATTCGCTTAATTATGGAAAATTTTTCGGCTCCCGAATCGCGAAAAGAAATTGTTGATTTTGTCGACTTCGCCAAAGTTCAAGAACGCCTTAAGTATCGCAATACAATAACGTTGGAATTTCTGAACTCGGAACATAAATGGCGCAGTGCTCGTTTTATCGTGGCGGAGCGTTTAGCTGACGGGAGAATTCGCCGCGCAATGTACTTGATTGAAGATATTGACGACGAAAAACGCGAGCGCGAAAAGCTTAATGCGCAAGTCGAGGAGAATACTAACCGCATTTGGACGATTTCCAAAATTTACGTGTCGGCTTACGAGTTTAACCTTGTCGACGATACTTTTATTCGGATAAAAGAGAACATCAAAGAGGCGAAGGAACATTCTGGCGACGACGGCACGGGCGCACAATTCATAGTTCGGAGTTTTATTGAGAAAGTCGTTGACGAGGAATTTTTGGACGACATGTTTAAGTTTTGCGATTTAGCGACTTTGGAAGAGCGTCTGCGCGATACCGATAATATCATGATTGAATATATGTTTAAAAATAAGCGTTGGATACGAAGTCGGTTATTGGTTTCGCGTCGTTCAGTCACTGGAGAAATCACGCATATTATCTTGCTTAGTCAAGACATAACTAAAGAAATTAAGGAACGCACGCGCCTTCTTAAAAATGCTGAACGTGCCCTTGCTGCCAGCCAAGCAAAGTCGGCTTTCTTGTCGAATATGTCGCATGAAATTAGGACGCCGATTAACGCGGTCTTAGGCTTAAATGAAATGATTCTGCGCGAGTCTAATGAAAATAATATTTTGTCCTATGCGGAGAGCGTTCGCACGGCGGGGACGACGTTATTGGGGCTTGTCAATGATATTTTGGACTTCAGCAAGATTGAGGCGGGCAAAATGGAAATTATTCCCGTCAACTACGATATATCTTCGCTGCTTAACGACCTTGTGAATATGATTCGGATTAAGGCGGATAGCAAAGGGCTGAAGTTATCGCTTGCCTTCGATAAAGATACGCCTAAACTTCTGCGCGGCGACGAAATCCGCATTAAGCAAGTCATCACGAATATTTTGACGAACGCGGTTAAGTACACGGAAAAAGGTACCGTAACTTTCAGCGTCACCTATGAAAAAATTGCTGAGGAACCAAACGGCGTCCTGCTGAACGTGTCGATTAAGGATACGGGCATAGGAATTAAGCCTGAAGATATTAAAAAGTTGTTCTCGGAATTTGAACGCATTGAGGAGGAACGCAATCGCAATATCGAGGGCACGGGGCTTGGCATGAACATTACGAAACGACTGCTTGAGATGATGGGCAGTTCCTTAAAAGTTTCAAGCGTTTACGGCAAAGGCTCGACGTTTTCATTTGTGATTAGGCAAGAGGTTATTAAGTGGGAGCCGCTCGGCGATTATGAGACTGCCTATAAAAAATCGCTTGAAGGACGCGGCAAGTACAAGGAAAAATTCAAGGCTCCGAACGCAAAAGTTTTAGTCGTCGATGATAATCAAATGAATTTGGTCGTATTTACGAGTTTACTCAAGCACACGAACGTTAAGATTGATACGGCAATGAGCGGCGACGGCGGATTGGCACTTGCGGGCGATAAAAAGTACGATATAATTTTCTTTGATCACATGATGCCTAAGAAAAACGGCATTGAAACTTTGCACGAGTTGAAGGCGCAGAAAGATAATCCGAACCTTAAGACGCCGACAATCTGCTTGACGGCTAATGCTATTTCGGGTGCTCGCGAAGAATATCTTGCGGAAGGCTTTGACGATTATTTAACCAAGCCGATTGACGCCAACAAGCTTGAAGATATGCTGATTCACTACTTGCCCGCCGATAAGATAGAATTGTCGACGACTGGCGATGAGGTTGAAGAGTCGGTGTCGGAAGTTCCCGCCGAATTGGAGCCGTTGCAAGGGCTTGATTGGATTGATACGGCAATCGGCTTGAAGAATAGCGGCTCGCTCGAAGTTTATCTGCCGTTGTTGAAAATTTTCTACACGTCGCTTGAAGAAAAGGCGGCGATAATTGACGGATTCTATCGGGCTAAGGACTACAAGAATTACACGATAGATGTACACGGATTGAAAAGTTCTGCGCGGATAATTGGCGCGGTAAAATTTGGCGAGGACGCGCAGTTATTGGAAAACGCTGGCAAGCGCGAAGACTTTGATTATATTCAAGCTCACCACGAACAATTTATTGAAACGTTTAGGAGTTTTAAGGAGCCGTTGGCGCAATTCTTTGCTGATTCAGCGGACGACGATTCTTCTGACAAGCCGGAGGCGGAAGCCGATTTAATGACGGACGTTTTGGAGAAAATTAGGGCAGCGGCGGACGATATGAATTGTGACAGCTTGCAGGAAATTTTTGAGGAGATGAGCAAATACAAGATACCGAGTGATTTAGCCGAGCTTTGGGCGAAACTTAAGGAGGCAACTGACAAGTATGATTATGATTCGATTTTGGAATTGCTGACGCGGGACGACAAACCCGTAGCCGACGCTGACTTAATGACTGACGTTTTCGCGGAGCTTAAAGCGGCGGCAGAAGATAATGATTCCGAACGTCTTCAAGATATTTTGTCGGAGTTAAGCGAATATCGGGTACCGACTGAACACGCTGAACTTTGGACAAAAATTTTATCGGCAATCGACGCGGGCGACTTTGCGACGATTCTTGACTTATTAAGCGACAAACCCGTTGCCGACGAAGATTTAATGGCGGACGTTTTCGCGGAGCTTAAAGCGGCGGCAGAAGATAATGATTCGGAACGCTTGCAAGATATTTTGGCAGAGCTTAGCGAATACCGCGTACCGACTGAACACGCCGAACTTTGGGCAAAAATTTTATCGACAATCGACGCGGGCGACTTTGCAACAATTCTTGACTTGTTAAGCGACAAGCCCGTAGCCGACGAAGACTTAATGGCAGACGTTTTCGCGGAGCTTAAATCAGCGGCAGAGGATAATGATTCCGAACGCTTGCAAGATATTTTGGCTGAAATGAGCGAATATCGGATACCGACTGAACACACCGAACTTTGGAAAAAACTTTTATCGGCAATCAACGCTGGCGACTTTGCTTCAATTCTTGACTTGTTAAGCGATAAACCCGTTGCCGACGAAGATTTAATGGCGGACGTTTTCGCAGAGCTTAAAGCGGCGGCAGAGGATAATGATTCGGAACGTCTTCAAGATATTTTGGCTGAAATGAGCGAATACCGCATACCTACTGAACACGCCGACCTTTGGAAAAAAATTTTGGCGGCAGTTGAGGCGAGCGACTTCGCGACTATTCTTGACTTGTTAAGCGATAAACCCGTAGCCGATGAAGACTTAATGGCGGACGTTTTCGCGGAGCTTAAGGCGGCGGCAGAGGATAATGATTCCGAACGCTTGCAAGATATTTTGTCTGAAATGAGCGAATATCGGGTACCGACTGAACACGCTGAACTTTGGACAAAAATTTCATCGGCAATCGAGGCGAGCGACTTTGCGACGATTCTTGACTTACTGAGCGATAAACCCGTAGCCGACGAAGATTTAATGGCGGACGTTTTCGCAGAGCTTAAATCGGCGGCAGAGGATAAAGATTCCGAGCGTCTTCAAGATATTTTGGCAGAAATGAGCGAATACCGCATACCGACTGAACACGCCGACCTTTGGGCAAAAATTTTATCGGCAGTAGACAAAGGCGATTATAATTTGATGTCGAATTTATTAACTGCGATTAAAAAGTAAGGGGTAATCTTTGTATGGAAGAAAAAAAGAATATCGTGATAGTCTTACAGCAGTACAGCATTGTCGTCAGAGGCGTCGAGCGTAAGTTAAAGGAACTCGGTTATAACGTGTCGATAATGGAGCCGGATATTGACTTAATAAAAGATAGTGCGCCGCTGATAGATTTATTTGTCTTTTATCTGCCGAAGGACAGCAAAAATCGCGAAGAAGACGAACAGAAATTTAACATGCTAACGCAAATTTGCGACGTGATACAATCCTATAATAAAAATATGGTACTCATTGGCGAGAAAAGTTATCGTAGCAGTTTAATGGACTTTTGCCCTGTGCTTAGGGATTGCGAGTGGCTGGATAGACCAGTCGATATGAAACAGCTTTCTCAGGCTATCGAAAGAGCTTTGACGAGTGACGGACAGCCGAAAGTCAGAAAACATATTCTTATCGTCGACAACGACCCCGCCTACGCAAGCATGGTGCGGACGTGGATTAAAGAATTTTATGACGTGGACATTTTGACGGCGGGCAAGCAAACATTATCATTTCTGATAAAAAAGAAAGTCGACCTCGTTTTACTCGATTATGAAATGCCCGTAATGAATGGTCCGGAAGTTCTTCAAATGTTGCGGCAGGAGCTGAGCGAGGTATTGCCGCCGATTGTTTTCTTAACAGGCGTGAGTACACCTGATGAAGTCAAAAAAGTATTGGCATTAAAACCCGACGGCTATGTCTTGAAGTCTAAGACGCGGGAACAATTACTGGAGTATCTGGAAGAAAAGTTGAAATAAATCGTTTCGTTAAAGTTAAAGCCGCTCAAATTATCGGGCGGCTTTTTTATATTAAAAATTTAAGACGGTATTGATTTTATTATACGCGGAAAATTTTTAAAAGGAGCTTTGTTATTTATGAAACACGTTTTGTCGGTTTATGTCGAGAATCAGCCCGGCGTGTTGGTGCGCGTGGCGAGTATGTTCAGCCGCAGAGAATTTAATATCGACAGCTTATCAGTCGGAGTGACGCAATCGCCCGAATTTTCGCGGATAACGGTTGTAGTACACGGCGACGGCAATTTAATCGACCAGATGATAAAACAG
>JAFYNH010000011.1 GCA_017549815.1 Selenomonadaceae bacterium | reverse complement strand
GCCGCCGCCGCCGCAAGCGCTGCCCGCGCTCAAAGTTTGGCCGCGGCGAAAAAGAAAAAAGCAGACGCCGAAGCCGCCGCCGCCGCCGTCGCCGCCGCGAAAGCTGCAGCCGTCGCAAGCGCGGAACGCTCCCAAAGTTTGGCCACCGCAAAAGAAATACAGTCTATAGACAACCAAATAAAGATTGCGCAACAAGAAAACGAGATAGCGCAAGCAGCATTAAACAAATTGCAGGAAAAAGAACACGACGCTAAACCGCTTTTTCTTGCCGTTGCGTTCGGTCTTGCCGCGTATTGGATTTACAAAAGGGGTAAATAATGAACGGAATGAACCAGGTATTAAGCACCATGTACGCGCCTAACGATCGCTTGGGCGTCGAGCTGATGGGTGCCATAAAGTGGAACGCGTTAAAAAAGGCAGTTTCTCAACTTTCGAGAAATGCCGTAAAAAATGCAACGGGCGGCGTAAATACGTTTAATAAGGCCGTGAACGCTTTTAACCGTTCGCGCTCTGTAAATCCACTTACCCGCGCACGGTTAGTTACAAGGCTTAACGGTACGCTTTGCGGCGAACTGTTGCGACCGAATGAAGATTTTTGTAGCGAACTTTTGGGCGCTAACATTTGGGAGCGTGCTTGGGACGGTATTCAGGACATGACACACAATGTCCTAGAATTTGGAGAGGACAAACCGTTCCTCAAAGAAGCAGTTTCTAGCTTTAGGGACTTTACAAGCGCTTTGACGGGTGGTAAAAAGGCCGTAGACGTTGCAACAACGGCTTATGACAACCGAGGAAAAATTATCCTTGGCGGCGTCGGCCTTGCTCTGTTGCTTTACTTTTTGCTTAGGAAAAAGAAGTAATGGCGCTAGCGTGGACGATAACAGATAGCCAACCAAAGAGCATTTACAATGCCCTTTATAAATGGTATGGCGTCCCCGATAATTTCCCGAACTACCAAACGGGCGCGGGGGTCTTTTTCAACTACGCTAATTTTACCTTGGATAAATTATATTACTGTATTCAGGCACTTAAAAATTATTATTCGCTCGGTTGGTTCACGGATAACTACACGGACCGAACGAATGCACTAAAACAGATCGCGGCGACTTTGTACGATACTTTTTCGGGGCAGGTAGACGCGAACGGTATTTTTAAGTTTCTCGTGTGGGTTTACAATTTTGCAAAACAAAACGAGGCGGCGACTAAATATTTTTGCGGTGATGGTACATTCAACGTCATAGACTCGGCCGCGGTTGTCCTCGACGATGTTGTAGTAAAACCCGTCGAAAAAGTGGCCGAAACAATAAAGTATGCTGTAGACTATCCGAGTCTTAAGAATTTGTTTCCGGACAATACAACGTTGTTTAAATGGGGCTTGATTATTGGCGGCGGCTTGTATCTTTGGAAATTCTTTGAGAATAGAATAAAGAAAATTTAACTTTAAAAAGAGGGTCAAAACATGGCTAAGAGAATCAAGTCTAAAAAGGCTAAAACTAGAACCGTCGTTAAGACGAAAGTAAAGCGCGTATACGTCAAGGCCAAACGCGCCGCACGACGCGCACGTCGCGCCGCTTCTCAACCCGTAAGCAAAAAAGACATTGTCTTGGCGGTTGCAGGCGCGGGCGTAGGATCCGTTGGCGGCGCAATCGTCCTTTCGAAGCTCCCCGCAAGTTTGCCGCCGATGGCGACGAATGGCGGCGTTGCGGCGTTGGGCGGCGTCCTTACTTATTTGGCCCTGAAAAAGAAAAATAAACTTTTGATGGGTGCGGGCCTCGGTATGGCCGCCGTAGGAGTCCGTGGCATTATTTCGGGCTTTGTCCCGACCATGGCCGGTTACGACGGTAACTACTACAGCATTCCGAAGCTCGCAGCACCGTTCGCGGGTAATTACGAACCTTTGGCCGCACCGTTTGCGGGCGAATACGAACCGTTGAACGCACCGTTTGACGGCGACAGCAACGACACCATTTAAACATTAACAAAGAGGTAAAAACAATGTCTTCTATCACCGAAAGCGTACCCGTAGCAGCCGGGGCCCCGTCTCTCCCGTCCTTTGGTGCGGGCGGTCAAATGTATATCGCCGATATTTGGGGCGGTTTCAACATCTCGGGAACTCTCGTAAACCCGCTTTTTACGTTCCATCAGACTGACACGGGCGTGGCCAACGCGGAGCAGCTCACGAACCTTACAGAAGCCCGCAAGATCGGTTCTACCATGGAGTTTAAGGCCGTTCAGCTCGGTTTGCGTATCGTCCCGCTCACTTCGGGTGCCGTTATTTCTCCCGCCGTTGCCGAAGACATGAAGTCTTTGCTTGCTTCGGCCGTTGTAACGCTCACCTACGGCAGCAACGACACCAAGATCGGCGAATTTAGCGGGTTGCACTTGATGAACCCGGTGGACTACGTAGCCGCCGACGCTACCAACACGTGCGCCGTGTCGAGTGACACCGTTAACACAAACGCTTGGATTAACCTAAAGGCACCCGTAAGCATTCAGGCCAATTTGAATATTGGCGGTACTGTTCGCTTCACTCGCCCGGTCCCGTCGGCACTCTACAGCACGCCGAATACATTCGGCTTTGTTGTAATTATGTCGGGTCTCAAAGTTGTTAAGTCCTAATTAGGACCTATCCAACGGCGGCGGGGTGCGCTCCCCATTCGTCGCCCCGCCGCTTTTTTTACTCTTTCAAAAAAGGACCTTTAAAAATGAACTTGGCCGAAATTCAAAACAAGTTGAAACAACTTAAAGAAACACAATCTTTTGAAAAACCGCTAGATTTTACGCGCTCTTTTGTCGCCAAAGCAGGAGAAGCAAATACTTTTGCTATCCCTATCACAAACGAGGGCCCTTTTTTGCAAGAGTCCTATAACATCATTTGCACGCGAAATTCTGTTCTTAAGCGCACCTATAAGGGCGTAACAACTACGGAAAACGTTTGTTGTGTGAAATTGAAGTTCAAGAGCCAAGCCGACAACGCCTCGCAATCTAACGATTATATACCCGTCGGCCTTATTGGTACGCCGGGCTTTGCTGACTCACCGCGTTACGGATCTAGGCCGTTTTTCCACCTTTACCCCAAGGGTGACGTATTGCTTATTGAATACGATAACCGCGCGCCAGAGTCGCTTATTCATCCGACGGCCTATTTCCCGTCCGACGGCGACGAATACGAAATGAACGACGAATTAGTACAAATTTGCTTTAACGGCAAAATCTATCCGTTGGGAGCATAAAAAGGGGGCCCGCGAATGCTTGCAAGTTTTGCCGAAAAATTATATAGGCCGCTTGTCAATGTTAAGAACGGGCGCCCGCTATTGTCGAGCGCCGAGCGTGACCAAATACTATACAATGCAAAGCGTATCAGGTCTAAAGACTATTATTTGACGGCTACCATTTTAGAAGACGGTCAAATAGACGTAGAAACCGTTACAACTACGGCTAATTGGTACTTTGTGCTTACCGCGGTTCGGTTTGGCGGTGACTATAGCTTTTTAACAAATCCTGAAACGCCTTTTGTTGGGATAAAGTTTGAGAATTTTTATCCGAGTACGTGCCTAAACGGTCCGCGCGATTTGCGCGAAATTATCCCGGCCCGATTTATGAGCGTTGGCACCGTCGAGGGCAAATTTAGGTATGAAGAATTTACAAACTTGTTCTACATGCTCGGCGAACGTGTTACTATTTCGGCGGTCTTCAATAAGGATAATTTGGGCCAGGAGCCGGACAAATCGACAAAGCTAGAATTTATATTCACGGGTCTAGAATTTAACTTTCAGGGCGACTAATGGCTAATACTATACAAAATCTTTTTCCCGCAACACAAAACAAGGGTGTCGATTTTGTCGTTCAGCCGCGTTTTGTAGAATTTTCGGCCCCCATCATTGGGGGACAATACGTATTTAGCGAAAGCACAACGCCCGCGGTTGTATTCGGTAAATTGCCGCAAGGACAAACGGGAATTATTGCGGGGGTTATGATCTCGGCAAATTGCGAAAACTCGCAATTTACGCGCGCTTTGTCCGAACCGTTAGAACTTCAAATCTTGCACGGGGGCAATAATACCCCGGTTAATATTTCGCCGTTCTCGTTTACCGAATTTTCGCAAGGTGACAATTTTAGCTTACAATGGGCTATTACTTCGGCGTCAACTCTCCAAGAAGAAGACTTTAAACTATCCATAAGGGGAAAAGTTGATCAATTAACGGGAATGACGCAAAACGAACTTATACTCAAAATAACGTTTAACTTTATTCGAGTAGGTTCTAAAAATCTTAGGGGTTAGGAATGTTAATAAAACTTATACGAGAACCCGCTGTAGAATCCGGTGCCATCTTGGGCCGGGTTTTTGTCGATGGCTCGTTTTTCGCGCATTCGCTCGAAAACAACTTGTATAAGTTCCCCGCGGGCTCTTACGATTTGACGGGTAAATATTCGCCAACGTTCAAAAAAAATAAAGTCTATATAGATGTCCCGAATAGATCTAATATTATGTTCCACGGCGGCAACTCTGTAGACTCGACAAAAGGGTGTGTTATTATTGCCGCTAACCGTGACGGCGAACGTGTGAGCGGCGACAAGAGCGACGAACTATTTAATATAGTCGATTGTGCCGGCCGAAACGGTGAGGCCGTCGGCCTTGTGGTTCGAAACGACTACAAAAAATATATAGTCTTTGCTTGCGTTTTGGGGGCTTTGGGGGCGCTTTTTTACTTAACTAAAGGATAGGTCCATAAATGTCAAAGAAAGAACAGAAAGACGTATGCGACGTTGAAACGGCGCTAGAAGAACTTAACGACATGGCCACGGGTGACGGCGTGGAAATTAGCGGCCGTGTTTACCGCATTAACTCGCCGCAAGACTCTATCGGGCGTCCGACGTTCGAGGCGGTCGCGAAAGTGTCCGAAATTGTGGACGAAGATTGGATAGGCCGAAATTTTGGGGGCGGGTCTTACCGTATTAAATATACGATCATGGACGGCGCGCAAAAAGCCATTAAGCAGGTAAACTATAATATAGGGCACGAGTACGATAAATTTAGAAACTCGGCCCAAACGGTGCCGCAAAACAATAAAGGCTTTAGCCTCGGTAATGTAGGCGGGTTCCTTGAAAATTTAAACGCTGAAAAGATCATGACTATTTGCACGGCAGTAAAGGCGATCAGGGACTTTATAGCACCGCCGCCGCCGCAAATCGACCTTACTAAAGTTTTAGAGATTATCGCTTCAAACTCTCAAAAAAATGGTGTTTCCGAAGCTATCGTTTTGGAGTCTCTAAAATCACTTAAGCAGCAACCGCCAGCACAGCAATCGTCGTTAGTGCAGCAGCTCAACGACTACAAGGCGCTCAAAGAACTTTTTAACGAAAACGAAAATAATAATAACAATGGGGACGATATGAGCTTTTTTATAGATAAGGCTTTGGAATACTTACCGCTTTTGTTGCAAAAGCACAATAACGACTATAAGGCCGTTGGCGTCGAGGCCAAAGAAAACCCGATGATTAAGGGAATTATAAATTCTAGCCCGGAACTTGCTAAAAAGTTTTTTGAGACGGCAATAGAAAAAGTTGGCGAACAGAACGCAAACTTATTGGCGGCCGGTTTCGGGTATGCTACACCGATATTACAAAAAAGCGAGGTAACACAAGATGAACCCGAAACAAATTAAAGGTACATATACCTTACGCGCGGACTTGGTCGAAATGACCATGAGTTTTTTATTTACTGATAGCGACCGATACACGGAAATTTCGCCTAGTGATGACTTTATGTTGAACTTGGCGTGCGCCGATATTGACCGCCCTATAAATAATTCTATTTCGTTAATTTCTAACAATAAATTATTTATCAAGAGGGCACGAATTTTGACGCTTGGTGCCCCGGGTTTAGCGCCGTCCGCTATTTCGACGCTTGCGGCTAAAATTTTGATTGTCGGGCGTGAACTTGACAATATAAATAGTGATCCCGTGGGCGGCTTTTCATTCGGTTTGTCTCTGTACAATGAATGGCAAGATCTGAATATAGAATTTTTGCCGATCAAGAAAAGCGAAAACTATTTTTTGTCGATTGACTCCCAATATACAAAAATGTGGATTGACGACTATAATTTGCAAGCCGCGTATATTGGCGAACCGTTTAGACCCGTCCTGGAAATGATTGTCGATACGGCGGGCGTAATGGACAACGGGGGTACTATTGTATGATCACGAACGGCAACAGTATTTATAATGTAGGCGGCGGCGGTGGCGGCGGTTCCGATCCCTTAAGGAATTTTAAAGGCTCCATTTTCAATGGTGGGCCATTTACGGCCGATTTGCTATACTATAGGGATAACGTTATAGTAGTTAGAAATAACACCTATTACGAAATTCCAAATTTAGATATAAAAGAATACAATATCATAATAATTGATGATAATAAATTTGACTATGAGGGAAACACGATTTGTCCCGGCGCTAACATAAATATTAAGATAACAAATCTATCTTATGTGGGGAGTGTTCAGGTTTATTTTTATCAGGATGGCGAAACGGTAAATTTAACGGCAACCACAAGTGTTAACGTAGCAAGCGGAGAAAGCTATATAATTTCGGCGCACGGTTACCAATACACCGTTACTAAATGTTTGTCTACGTCTTACGGAATGTATACCGTATTGTACGACATACCGTATAAATATGAGGATTACGGTAAATATTGGACTGTAGACTATTTGTCAGGATATTGGGACGGGTTCTTTAGTGATGGCGACTTTGTTGTTAAACACGGTATATGTTTTTATCGTCTCGGAGCGTTGAGAAATTTCCCGCAAGGTCCTAACGGTTGGCGTTTGCCCATGAAGGACGAATTACAAGACCTTATAAACACGTATGGAATGCAGCATTTGAGAGCGGACTCGGGTTGGTATTTTTCGCAAGGTGATAATTCTTCGGGATTTGATCTTAGGCCATTGGGCGGCTATATTAAAGCCGACGGAGTAACCGAAAGTGAAAGTTACGGTAATGCTCATTATGGTTATTTGGCATACGGGAGAAATTACCAATCTACAGAAGTAGGATATTTGGGCGCGGGATATAGTGACGGCTACATCTGGAATAATGTATCAGAGGGTGACCCTATGGATGATTGCTATTTCCCGGTTAGATTGATACGACCGTAAAAAATCAACCCCGGCAACCCTGAAAGGGAGCCGGGGCGATAACGATTTGATAGTTAGTTTTAGGGCTATCAAACACCAATATAGTTATTTGCTTTCCGTTAGGCAAGTAATGAGTCGAAAAAAAGACGCTTAAAGCGCCGTTCTTTTCTGTTGCCAAAAATAATTTAAAAACAACCAAAAAACAACTCGTAAAACTTACTAAAGCGGCATAAAAACCGTTTTTTTTATATCTTTTGGGCATTACAAAAGAGGTAACGGCCTTTTGTATGTTAGTTCTAGGGTTTATCCGTCGTGGCACCTAATGAGGCAAGCGGCACTAGACCAAGGTAAAAGCGGGAAAACGAAAGGCGCGCTTAATAACTTGGTGACCCGGTGACCCCCTGGGACGCGCGTAAATTGAACGCGGCGTGATGAGCGCCCGAAATGGTTTAAAAGACTGTTTGATTTTGCGCGGGGGGGCGACCAAAAAAACTCCATACAACGATAAAGCGTTTTTTTGAGCTCACCCAATCTACACCAGGATAATTTTTTATCCTTGGGGGGTTGGGGGGCTTGTATTCTCCCCAACTCCAAAGCGAAAGCGCCGTTTCGTTCGATGCTGCCGCGCTCGCGAAAGAGCGCGGAGTCGATTTGGTACGGTGGCAACTTCTCGGACGGGGGCCCGCGGTTTGATCGTCTTTTTTGACATTTAGACAAAATGCAAACGCGGGAAAAGTCCGGGTGTACTCCATCATGCCACCGTACCACCGCCGCCGGTCCAAACGAAAATAGACCGTTGCAAACAAACTATATCCGTTTGGACGGCGGCGGCCCCCCTTTCAAAAAAATATATACGTAAGTCTTGCGGAGCGCGAACAAATCCGGAAAATAAATTTGTGCGTAACCGAATTTTAATTTAGTTGCAATAGGGGCCCGCGACATTCTCCCGCCGCTTGGCATGATGGCGCGGGCCTTTGCTGCCATGCGGACCGCCTTAAAATTCGGTCTCGGTCGTTGCGTGATAGCTGCCCGCTTTTCGGATTTGTGAAGCCCTAATATTCAGTTAGTAGAATATTCCAACTTGGAATAAAAAAAATCAAAATTTGTCTTGCTAAGTTGTGTATAAATGTGTATATTTACACATAGAGAGAACTTTAAAAAGGTAGGTTAAAAATGACGCTTGATGTATATTCTGTTTTCCGTTGCTGGCGTTGCGGCGGTCAAATAGAAGTCTATGGGATCACAAATAAAAGAGAACAAACTTTTTTTTGTGATACTTGTAAAAATCGTACTTTACACCGTTTTTTCCATTTACGTTATAAATAGGGGGACTAAAATGAATATTTGGGCTTTTCACAGAATATTAGACGCTTACGCCCGCGCCAAGGTAGATTTTGAGCTTTGCCATATGGTCGGATATGACCAAAAATTGAAAAAGCTACACTTATTAGAGGATAAATTAACGAGCGTTATGTTTGCTTCAAAACAATATAACGAAGAGTCATCTAATAAAATTCGTAAACGTATTACAAAGGAGAATGACTAATGGCTGATATGTTCAATATTGAAAATCTTGAGTATGGCAATTTTCAAGTACACAAGATCGTAATTTACAAGGCAACTGACGAAATAAAACCGAAGCCTGACGTACCTATAATTTTTTGGTGTGGAACGGATCTTTACACGGGAAAATATTTTTGTGATCATTACTATTGTGGTGGTAATTTTTATTTCCCTGATGCGTGGGCATATCAACCTATTAACCCTTTCTAGGAGTATACTAAATGAATTTATTTAAAAAAATAGCTGCTGCCGTCGCGATTGGTGTTATTTACATTGGCGCGGTGGTTGCCGTCTTTTACGCTATTTACGGGGCTCTTAATGAATAACCCAAATATAGAGAAATTTCTAAAAATCGGTACTTTGCATTTTGCAAAATACTTATCTCATAAATTTTTACGTGGACCGTATTTGGCCGAGGCGCTAAAAAAAATAAACAAGGAACTTTCTAAACATGATTAAATTTATTGGCTATTATAAAGAATGGCCCGAGACAAACGGCCATTATGTACTTACTATTTTGTGTCCTGACTATGTAGTTAAAGAAATAAACGATCTAATAAAGGATTCTGTTTTTTACATACAGAATACGGGACCAACAGAGGGAAAAATTTATTTTAATTCTGTTCGCGCTCGAAATTTTTTTGCCGAATATTTAGAAAATCAATTTTTTATGACTTTCTGTTCTTATGAGGGGCGCCCCGATAATTGCGAAATTTGCACATTGAATAGATGCTATTGCAAATACAAAGTTACCGAAAACGGAAAAACAATAAGATTCCGAGTTTGCCCCGATTGCGACCGAAAAGAAATTAAAGACGCTTTTATACAAAAAAAATTTGCCGAATTGGAGAATAAAAAATGAGAAAACAACTTTTAATAGATAAAAAAAAATTTGAAGATCTTAAAAAGATTTACGACAAAGGAAAATGCAAACTTTGCAGCGACTCGCAATTTATACGGGTACTAATTGCCGACACTTTAAAAAGGGAGATAAAGTTATAATGGAATATTTTTTTATTTGCGAAGATTGCACCATAATTTCAAACGCCACTTATCAAGATACGCGACGAAAAATGTTTTGCCCAAGATGTAAGCGCGAAACGTGGCACCGAATACGAGTAGTTAATTTAGGGGGGTGAAAGTGTATAAAAAAGAACCATCAATAAAATGTGTTTGCCAAAAGTGCGGAACCTCTTTTAATATCTCGGAATATGATCTAATTTCGGTACGGTTGGGGCGCTATCCTCAATATTGCGAAAATTGCGACCCGAAAAAAAAACAAGGAATTTTGTAAAATGTGTAAGAAAAATGTATATTATCAATCGTGCATCGCCCAACACGAATTGGACTGCTATAGAATGGGGTGCGTCAACCGGGACAAGTGCGAACAGTTTACGGAGTTCCAAAACGGCGTTACTATAGACGAGTTCGGACGCAAGAAAGACAAGAAAGGAGATTTTATAAATGGCTAAAGCAGTAACAGATATAAAAATTAAAACACCAAAAAATAGAAATATCGTAGAAGTGGACGTTCGTATATTAGATTTTTTGCCTCAAGGCGGAAAGGTTAAACGAGAGAATTTTGAGTGTACTTTATCCGGCAAAGAATTGATTGTTTTAATGTGCTGTTTAAAAAATGATATTTATTTAATGTCGGCCGCGGCAAAGCGGGATAAAAAAAGTGAACGGTATTTTAAAGCCTATGTTTCATTTATGAAAAAATTGCTTACCGATATGTCAAATATTTATAATAGTTAAAAATGCTTTTAACCGCTAACCATTTAAACAACGTCTACGAGACGGGCGCGCAAATGCGCCGTCTTGTCGAAAATTATTACACCGACCTCGGGGCATGGTTGGACGTACCGTTTTTAATATATTACCGTTTTGTTTGCGATTTGCCGTATATAAAGGATCCTGACGATATAGAATTTATTAGCCGCGCCCGGTTGACGCTAAACCCGTTTTTTAATATTGCTCGGGATTGCGACGATAAGAGCGTTCTTTTGGCTTGTTGGTGGCATGGCCACGGCGACGGTAAAAGATTCGTCGCAAGCTCTACAAAGCCAAATAAAAGCTTACATCACGTATTTATGCAGCTAGAAAACGGCATTTTTTGCGATGCAACCTATCCAAAGAATAAAAATTTCTTTGGGGTATACCCTTTTTTCGAAAAAATAACTAGATTAGCACCATTAACTGACTATTTCTAGTTTTTTTTCTTACGGGGTTAAAAATGGCACTTTTGGCGACGTTAGAGGGTGAGAGTCAAGGCGCGGGGGTTTCTCTTGAGGACCTTTTCGACGTGAACGACTTTTTAGGCGTTAAAATTTTTGGCGCTCCCGATTGGAACCGAGTAAAAAAATGTGCTTGCATTATTGCTTCTAAGGCTGCTAACAATCCCGTTATATTCTATATCGACTCCCTAAAAAATGATTATCCTATATATAAGGCGTCCGACGTTGCCGAGGCGCTTTTTGGCTTCAACGATCGCGCGGGCGTTGCTCTTATGGGCTCGATACCGTGGGACCGTCTTAAAGTAACGATGGATAGCGAACTTTTGGGTAAAAGTTGGTGGGGGAAAGCAAAGTCTATTGGATCTAGTGCCGTCGATATAGGCAAAAAAGTTATTTCGGCCCCTGAAAAAGCTATAGACTATCTTGTAAACGAAACGCCCATTCAGTATACTCCGGCGGCCGCTCTATACAATCTCGAAGAAAAGTATATAATGGATCCTTTGCGTGATCTTACAAAGGATTCTATACAAGCGGTCCAGGACGCCTACACAAGTGGCGTGCATTATCTAATGACCGAGACGCCTCTAAAGTATACCCCCGGCGGTCAGTTGGTTGACAAGGCCGTGAGCGTGCGCGAAGAAATAGGACTAGCCACACCGGGCACCGCGGGTGTTTACGAAAGCCCGAAGCAGCAAGCGGCCCGCGAAGCTGCCGAGGCCGAAGCCTATTACAAAGCACAAAGCCGCGCCGCCGAAGACGCCGCCAACGTTAAAAAGCAAATGACGGCGCAATTAACGGAAATTGAAGCGCAACGCGCGCAAACACAAAGAGACCTTGATATTATGGAATCAAGGGTCACGAGTCGTTACAAGCCTATTGTAGTAGCGGGTGTTTTTGCGCTTTTGGCCGCTTCTCTGTTGTCGGGAAAAAATAAAAAGGGTTAGTATGTTTAGAAGTTTTTTGGGAGTAGATGAAGACGTAAGGGGCTCGGCCTCGGCCGAAGCCGCCGCGAAAGCTGCCGCCGCTTCTG
>JAFYNH010000078.1 GCA_017549815.1 Selenomonadaceae bacterium | reverse complement strand
TTGCCCGCCAAAGGATATTGCGCCATCGACTTCGACATCTGAAGGCAAATTTATCTTGTAAACTTGCGTGAAACCGTTGCCGCTCGTGCCGTAATAGTAGCCGCCGCTGATAGTGCCCGTGTCGCCGCTGAAAATCGCGCTTGACGTGGTAATTAACTTGCCGTCGCCGTCAAATGTGCCTTTAAAGTCCGAAATAGCCGTAAAATCTTTGCCTGTTAAGTCAATATCTGCCGTCTGCTTGAAAGTTAAGCCCGCGCAGTCGTGTCCGCCGTTTACATAGGTTGCAAGGGCGTTTAGGGCGTCAGTCGTGCCGATTTCGTAATAATCGCCCTCCGAGTTGAAGGTCAAGCCGTCGATTTTCGGAAAACCTTCAAGCTTGAACTCAACGTCGCTCGTTCCGACAGTGCAGGTATAATTTTCGCCGTCGAAAGTCGCGCCGCTGATGCCCGTGACTTTGTGGAAACTGTTATCGTTGTTGACCGTCAACGTGACTTGCGTATTTTCAACGGCGTATTTGTTGCCGCCGAATTCGACGAAATTGCCGCTCGCCGTGAGGTCGTCGGGAATTGTGAGCCTGTAAATTTTCGTGCCTTGATTGGTGTAATTTGTGTTGTCGTTAAGGTCTGTAGTGTAATAACTGTTGCTGATGTTCGCTCCGTTGCGTGAAAATGCCGCAGAAGTTTTTGCATAAACGTATAAATAATTGGGATTAAATAAACAGTTCGTGATATTGGCATTGGTGCCTTTCCAGCCGATAAAGCCCCCCCAACTGTGAGTATCTGCTCCGATAAACTCTCCGTCGAAGATACAGTCGGTGATATTGGTCGTTCCGCTGACTACAGCACCGACAAAGCCTGAATGAGAGCCGTCGCCGCCACATGTGCTGTTAATTATGACGCTTGAGCGGCAATTTTCGATGTTTACGGTGTTGTTACTGTTCACGACGAGACCTGCGGCATATTTATTGGACGTATAAATCGTTCCGTCGACTGTCAAGCCTCTAACCGTAGCATTGTTTAGCCCGTTGAACAGTGCACAGCCCTCATTAGCGATTCTTGCGGTTTCGGTTCCGTAATTTACGGTGATTTTGTGATTGTTGCCGTCGAAAGTGCCGCTGAAAGTGCCGATATGGAAGTTAACGCCGCTGATGTCCGCCGTCAGCTTAAAAGTCAAGCCCGCGCAGTTGTTTCCCGCGTTTACATAGTTTGCAAGAGCTTGCAAATCGGCGAGTGAAGAAATTTTGTAATATTCGCCGTCATAGTCGAAGGTGAGACCCGTAATTATCGAGAAACCGACAGGCTCCAGCGTCGAATCGCCCGTTACGGTGTATGTGTAAGCGTTGCCGTCCGCCGTCGCGTTCTTTATGCCCGTGATTTTCTCGAAAGCGGCATTGGTGCCTGTCGATAACGTCAATACTTCGCCTGCCGCGCAGATATATTTGTTCGTAGTGCCGATTCGGGTCGCGTTGTCGCTTGTAATCGTAATTCCTTCCTGAATTTCAACGATATAGCCGTCAAGCGCAGAAATTTTCCCGCTCGGTGTGCCGCTTGCGTCGTAAATATTGCCGTTTTGGTCGTAGAAACGCTTGCCTTCTGCAAAGGTAGGAGTTTTGCTGTAACTGCTCGCGTCGATAAAGTCGGTGGATTTTGTCCAGCTTAAATTGATTGCGCCGTAGTTTGCATAGATACCTTCGGTGCCGTTGGCTGTGACTTGTCCGCCGCTGATATTTACGTCGTTGTTTGCATTGATACAGTCTAAGGTGCCGTTGGCTGTGACTTGTCCGCCGCTGATATTTACGTCGTTGTATGCATTGATACCGGTGCCTTCGTTGCCAGTTGCTTTTATCTTTCCGCCATAAATATTTATGTTGCCGTTGTTTGCTGCCACAATACCGTTATAGTTGCCGGTTGCGTCAAGATTTCCGGTTCCG
>JAFYNH010000077.1 GCA_017549815.1 Selenomonadaceae bacterium | reverse complement strand
GGCGGCGGCGGCTTCCTCCGCGCTCATCGGCGCGGGCGTGGGGGCTGGTGTCGGTTCTGCGGGCTTCTGCTCCGTCTCGGCGGCTGGTGCTGCCGCTGCGGGTGCGGGCGTTGCCTCTTTCGGGGTCTCCTTGGCGGGCTGTTCCTGCGGGGTCTCCGTCTTGGGGGCTTCCTTGGCTGCCTCGGTCGGTTTCTCCTGCTTGGCCTCCGCTGCGGGTTTCGTCTCCACCTTTGCAGGGGCGGCGGGCTTGGTTTCCGTCTTGGCGGGTGTCTCCGTCTTTGCGGGAGTTGCGGGTTTCGCTTCGGCGGGTGTTCCTCCAATCGGGGGGACGATTACCGACTTAACAAGCCGTAGCGCGGGGGCTGCGGGTGTCGCGGCGGCTGGTGCTGCCGTGGCGGTCGGGGTTGTGGTTTTCGCTGCGCTCTTGGCGGCTGCGGTTGCGGTTCTCGTTGCGCTGGTCGCGCTCTTCGTGGTTTTTTCCATTTTTTTGAAATTTTAAGTGAAAAAATAAGGTTATTTAATGCGGGCGGGGGTCTTTTCCGCCCTTTCTTTGTTGCTTATATTATGCCCTCTTCGGCAAATGAAAAATAATTGTCGGCGGTTATTATCACGCTGTCGGTCAGTCGGATGTCGAAAAGTTCGGCGGCTTGGCGTATCTTCTCCGTCAGTAGTTTGTCGCTTCGGCTGGGCTTGGTGCTGCCGCTCGGGTGGTTGTGGCACACTACCAGCGCGGCGGCGTTGGTCATTATTGCGCCCTGCATTATAAATTTAACATCTACGGGGGCGGCGGTGGTCGTTCCCTCGCCTATTTTGTGGAGGGCTAAAAGTTTGTTCGCCTGGTTCAGGTAGAGGGCGAAAAACATTTCTTTGTATTCCATATTTCGCGCCATTTCGCCGTTTTCGGTCATTGTGTTGTAAACATCGGGCGCGCTCTGGATTTGGGGGCGTTGCGCCGGCCTTACGGCGGTTTTGTAGTGGATTTCGATTTCGGGGGCTTTCGCCGTCTCCGGCTCTCTGTAAATGGTTGATTGGTTCATTGTCTTGAAATTTTGTGTGAAAATGGGCGGCGGTTGTCGTTTGTTTTTCCGTTTATCAACGGCGGGGAGGGTCTGAAGTTCCCCGCCTTGGGGCTGTGTAGTTTTATTTTTCGTTTCTTGTTGTTAATCAGTTTTTTGCACGCTTTTTTTTTGAAAAAAAGCCGTTAAAGTGTAACGTGTCCCGCCTCTCGCCCTGCCCGCGCCGTTGATAAACGTTTCACACTTGGCACGAAATATGAACGAGGGCGGCGGGGCTGGGTCATAGTGAAATTAAGTTGTCAATTACTTGTGTGTAGGTGTCCGCGCTCATTCGGGATTCAACGCGGCAAATATCCGCGTAAACGTCATTTTTGCGGTCATCGGGAACAATGGCGTATAATCTCCAAAGGTTTTTCAATAGGTTCGTGAATCTCAAAACATCATCTACTTGCATAACTTCAATTTTTTAGGGTTAGTAAATTGGGGGTGGTTTGTTATCCCCTTTGTTTTATGTCGCTAATATACAACTTTTTACGGAAACCACCAAATAAAAATGCACTTTTTTTGAAAATTATTTCATTGATTATCAGATAGTTAGAAAAAAGTTTGAGAAAAATTTGCTGATTTACAATAAATTAACGGAAATTTTCGCAGATTTTCGGCACTTTGGGCGCAAAGTTATTTTATTGATATTCAGTTATTTACACTATAAAAGCAGCACAAAAACAGCATACCGACAGCACGCGGGCGGCAAAGGGCTGGAAATAATTGTAAATAAAAAATTAAGGAATAACGGCGGCACGCGCCGCCGTCCACGTTGTAAATATCAAGCCGTCCACATTCAATTATCATTTGTTCCTTTACGGCGGTTCAGCCGTTGGGAAACGGCATCACCGCCGCCGTCCACCGCTTGCAAAAGCGGTGCTTTCAGCCTCATTCATCCATGTTGAAAAAGGCTTGTTTTGAGCGCAAAACAGCCCGTTTTGGCGGCTTTTCAGCCGCCAATGGCACATTGATTGTAAATATATAAATGCCTGAAATTCCTGATATTTGGACCTTTTCGTAAGGAATCCGTCCACTGTCCGCAGGACGGTGTTGACAAGGTGATAAACAACGGGGAAACGCATTCATGCTGGTCGAATGCGTTTCCCCGTTTCCGCAATACCGCGACAACGATAGAAGCGTTTACAAGCCCTTTAGGGCGCAGTTTGAGCGGATAGCGTGCCCGGTCGCCCAAGAGAAGAAAAGAAAAAAAAGAGGACCCGAAAGCCCTCTTTGAATGTTATACGCTTCGAAAATTATCTACTGTTTCACCAGCTTCAGGTAATGCACCTGCTTGTCGGTGGTGATGACACGAACAATGTAGGATGCCTTTGCCAAGCGGCTGACGTTGAAGCGGTAGTCGTTGCGGAACTCGGCCACCTGTCCGCCCTGCATGGTGAGGACGGTGATTTCGGCCACCTCCTCGGGTGCGATGCCCATCACCGTCACCTCGTCACGGGCGGGGTTGGGTGCGAGATAGGGCTTGTCGGCCTGCGGGATGAACGAGCCGGACTGGAGACTTCTGGTGGAATCGTTGTCTGCCGTG
>JAFYNH010000076.1 GCA_017549815.1 Selenomonadaceae bacterium | reverse complement strand
ATTAAAATAAATCGCGAAGTACTTAAAGAATTCGGATTCGTATGGGTCGTCGCAGTTGCAAAGGACAACTTTATCCTTGAAATGCTCTTTGTAGTGGCGCAATTCGTTTTCAATATCGCGGAGCTGAGTATAAAACTCGTCCTTCTTAGCCTTAGCCGCCGTGTTCAAATTTCTATTCTTCGACATGACGACTGCCTCCAACATTTGGTTTAAGGCGAGCGTTCGGAAAGTTAAACGTGGCAAAATAGTCGTTCAAAGTCTCTGCGCGGCGAATCATTTCAACTTCCCCGTTTTCCCTAATCAAAAGTTCCGCGCTCCGAAGTTTGCCGTTGTAATTGAAACCCATAGCGTGTCCGTGCGCTCCCGTGTCGTGAATAATCACAACGTCGCCGATTTCAATCTTAGGAAGGTGGCGGTCAATCGCGAACTTGTCATTATTTTCACAGAGCGAGCCGGTTACGTCGTAAATTTCATTGCAGGGCGCATTTTCCTTGCCCAAAATCGTTATGTGGTGATAAGCGTTGTAAAGCGCGGGACGCATTAAATCCGACATGCAGGAATCAAGTCCGACGTAGCTTTTATAGGTATTTTTTTTATGAAGAACCGTCGAGACGAGCCAGCCCGCCGAGCCTGTCATTGCGCGACCGCTTTCCATAGCAAGGCGAACATTGCCTAAGCCGTTCGGAACCAAAATTTCAAAGAAAAGTTTCTTAATCCCGTCGCCAACCATTTTTAAATCAACGGGCAATTCGTCAGGGTTATAGGGAATACCCAGCCCGCCGCCTAGATTTATAAATTCAAACGTTATGCCGAGTTCGTTCTTAATTTTAACGGCGAGTTCAAACATAATTCGCGCCGTGTAAATAAACGTCGACGCCTTGCGCTCATTAGAGGCAATCATCGTGTGCAAGCCAAATCGATTTATCCCCTTGTCCAGACAAATTTTATAAGCCTCAAAGATTTGCTTGCGTGTCAAACCGTATTTGGCTTCGGCGGGTCGCCCGATTATGTCGTTGCCGTCGTTCATAATATCAGCAGGATTGTAGCGGAACGAAATTATTTTGGGCAAGCGGGCGTTACTCTCCAGATATTCTATGTGCGTTATGTCGTCGAGATTTATAATCGCGCCGAGTTCCAAAGCTTTGCGGAATTCTTCAGCCGGCGTGTCGTTTGAAGTCAAAATTATTTTTTCGCCAACGACGCCCGCCGCCTCGCTGATAAAAAGTTCCGCTATCGAGCTACAATCGGTGCCTGCGCCGTCTCGTGCCATTATCTCTACCAGATAAGGATTCGGCGTCGCCTTTATCGCGAAATGTTCTCGGAAATCGGGTGCCCAAGCAAATGTTTCGCGCAACTTTCTAAAGTTCTCGCGGATTGTTTTCTCGTCGTATATGTGAAACGGAGTCGGATATTTCTTTATGACTTCGCGCAGGGCGTCTTCTGTCATTGGAAAAATTTTTGGCGTGTGAAAGGTCTCCGTTTGATTCTCATTCATCATCATTTAACGCCTCCAAAAGATTTTTGTATACACGCTGATTATAGCAAAAAATTTCTGCAAGGGAATAGCCGCTTGAAATTTCATGACGAATTATTAAAATTATTTTGAGGTGATTGCTTTGACGACTTTAACAATTTTAATTGAGAATACCAAGCCCGAAGGCTCCAAACTTATCGCGGAGCACGGATTGAGTATTTTTGTTGAGACGGAGAGGACAAAATTTATTTTCGATTGCGGACATACGGGCGCGGCGTTCGATAATGCAAAGATTTTAGGCGTCGACCTGCGCGGAATAAAAATTGTTGCGTTGAGTCATTCGCATTACGATCACGCGGGCGGCTTTCCTAAGCTTTTGAATACCGCGCAGATTGAAACGCTTTATACGGGCGAAAACTTTTGGGAAGAAAAATTTTCTAATGAAACTTATCGCGGTTGCGGCTTTGACAAAAACTTTTTGGCGGAGAAAAATATTGAACAGAAAATTTGTCGCGACGTGATTGAGCTTGAAGAAACGGCTCGGCTTATCGGCAATTTTAAGCGACGTTACGACTTTGAAACGATTCCGAAAAAATTTGTACGCGGCAATAATAAAATTCCGGACGACTTCAGCGACGAAATAATTTTAGTTCTGCGCGAGGGCGACGGGTTAGCGATTGTAACGGCTTGCGCTCATTCGGGCATTTTAAATATTGTTGCCGACGTTCGCGAGCGATTTTCTCTGCCTGTTTACTCGGTTATCGGCGGTTTGCACTTAACGGGCGCGACTTCCGAAAGAATTTCGCGGACGCTTGATGAGTTAAAGATTTTGGGCGTAAAAAAAATTCTGCCGTGTCACTGTTCGGGCGAAAAATTCATGAACAACTTCAACGATAGAATTTCTACAGGCTCCGTTATAAAGATTAATTAGTTTATCAAAAGCGCGGCGAGCGACTGAAAATTTTCAATTAACGAGGCGCGACCGCTGTTTGGTTACTTTTTAAAAGTAACCCGTGCCATTGTTCGGAAGAAAATTTCATGAACAATTTCAGCGACAGAATTTCTACGGGTTCAGTTATCAAGATTTTTTAAGAGATTAGCCATTTCCATTGCCGAAACAGCCGCGTCGAATCCCTTATTGCCCGATTTAGTTCCTGCGCGTTCAATCGCCTGCTGAATATTTTCCGTTGTAACTATTCCAAAAATCGTCGGAACGCCGCTTTGAAGTCCGACTTGCGCCACGCCTTTTGAAACTTCATTGCAAACGTAATCATAATGAGTAGTCGCGCCACGAATAACGGCTCCGAGACAGATTATCGCGTCGAAATTATTGGTAGACGCCATTTTTTTTGCGATAAGCGGGATTTCAAAGCAACCGGGTACCCATGCAACCGAAATATTTTCTTCGGGTGTCTCGTGACGTTTAAGGGCATCCAATGCTCCGCTCAAAAGTTTACTCGTAATAAATTCGTTAAATCGAGCCACTACGATTCCGAATTTTAAATTTTTTCCGCTGATATTGCCTTCGTAGACGTTCATTTTTATTTTTCCTCCTCGAAAACGTGACCAAGTTTAATTTTCTTAACGCTGAGATATTTTTTATCGAATTTTGTCGGCGCAATTACTATCGGAATGCGTTCGGTTATCGTCAAGCCGTGTCCTTCAAGTCCTGCGCGTTTTGCAGGGTTATTCGTCAAAAGTTTTATCGTTGTCAGTCCTAAATCAGATAAAATTTGCGCTCCAATGCCGTAATCGCGCAAATCGGGCTTGAATCCAAGTAAAATATTTGCCTCGACAGTATCTTTGCCTTCGTCCTGCAACGCATAAGCCCGAATTTTATTAGCCAGTCCGATTCCGCGCCCCTCTTGACGCATGTAAAGCAAGACGCCTTCGCCTGCCGCGTCAATTTTTCTGAGAGCCGTTGCAAGTTGATCTCCGCAATCGCAACGTAAAGAGCCAAGCGCATCACCCGTTAAACACTCCGAATGAACGCGAACTAAGACATTTTCCTTGCCTGCAACGTCGCCTTTGACTATCGCCAAATGACATTTTCCGTCAATCGTGCTTTCATAGGCTTTCAGTCGAAAATGCCCATATTTGCTCGGAAAATCAACGTCCGCTATCATTTTTACGAATTTTTCATTGCGTTTGCGGTATTCTATCAGCGAACGAACAGTTATTATGTTCAATCCGTGTCGAATCGCGAATTTTTTTAATTTATCGGTGCGCATCATATGTCCATCGTCGTCCATTATCTCGCAACACAACCCAGCGGGATAAAAACCTGCAAGTCGCGCCAAATCGGTCGTCGCCTCTGTATGACCAGCACGACGTAAAACGCCGCCTTCAACTGCTCGCAATGGGAATACATGTCCGGGCTTTCTGAAACTTGACGCCTTTGCCGACTTATCAAGCAACATTTTTATCGTATGACAGCGTTCATAAGCCGAAATACCCGTTTCCGTGTCGTAAGCGTCAATCGAAACCGTAAATGCCGTCTCGTGGTTGTCCGTATTGTTCGCCACCATTTGCCCGATGTCCAATTCGTCAAGCCTTTTGCCGTCAATCGGCGTACAAATCAAACCCTTTGCATAAGTCGCCATAAAATTTATATCGGCAGGCGTGACGGTCTCGGCGGCAATAATTAAATCGCCTTCGTTCTCGCGGTCGGCATCGTCAATTACAACAATCATTTTGCCGCGTCTAATATCCTCTATCGCCTGTTCAATCGTAGCAAATTCGTCCATAATTTTTCCTCCTCAAATAAAGCCATTTTCTGCTAAAAAGTCTATGTTTATCTCCTTTTTTCCCTTGAAATTAATCAATCGCTCAATGTATTTAGCCAAAATGTCAGTTTCTATGTTCACGAGCGAGCCGATTCGTTTATTTTTAAAATTTGTTACCTCTCGCGTGTGTGGAATCATCGAAATCGAAAAATTATCCGCGTTTACGTCGACAACCGTTAAGCTTATCCCGTCAAGCGTAACCGAACCTTTAGCCGCGATCTGCTTGAGCAAATGATTTTCGGTAGAAATTTTTATCAAAAGCGCGTTGCCTTCTGCGCTAATGCTTAAAATTTTCCCAACGCCGTCAATATGTCCGCTGACTATGTGCCCGCCGAATCTGTCGCCGAGTTTCAAAGCACGTTCTAAATTAAAATTTTTATCCGCGAGCGTCGTTTTCCTAAAAGTTTCGGGCATTACGTCCGCCGCAAAAAAATCTTTACCAAAATCAATGACAGTTAAGCAAATGCCGTTTGTACTTATGCTATCGCCAATTTTTATATCCGATAAAATTTTTTCGCAGGAAATTTCTATCCGCCCGCCGTCAAAATTTTTCAGCCGCCCGACTTCCTCGATTATCCCTGTAAACATTTCTTCCTCCGCAAATTTAAACCGCCTCGAAATTTCGGGCGGGTAAATTCAGATTATGAATGAAAACTTTTCCTTCCGGACTTTTACCGTCGGTCTCGGAATTGCGCCGAGTCATGCCTTGCGGCTCGCGGACTGTCACCGCCGGTGGAGAATTACACTCCGCCCCAAGTTTCGCATTAAAGATAGCACTTTTGCCTTTCACTGTCAATTTTTTTAAACCATTCGCAAGCCTCGTGATTAAGTTTATGATATTCCTCGCGGCTCATCTTTTTAGATAAAAATTTTTCGTAATAGGCGTCGACGTTGCAGAAAATCGGGCGTTCCGAATAAATTTCGCATAAATTTTCAGCCGTCAAGTGCTTACAAACGCCGTCGCCCCTATCAAAGTCACTGCTTAAATCCGACATACGAATATTTTTGCAACATATCCCGCATTTATCGCACTCAAATTCCAAATAAAATCAAACCGCCTTTCCGCTGATAACCCGTATCCCATAAAATTTTGAAGTTAAACCATTTGCCCAGCCCATAACTGACCGCTTTGACAAAAAAATCCTCGCCGCGAAATTCATAACCATTTAAAATAAACCAATGCCAAACATAATCTTGCAATGACGGTTCTTTATGATTCAAATTCAAACACGGTATCGGAAAACCTGCCTCAATCTGCGCGGAAATAACTTTTTGCGTCTCGGAAATATCTTGCTCGCCGCTCCAGCCCGACATTTTTATATTTTTTACGCCTTTATCGCTTAAAAATCTCCCGAATCCGTCCAAATATATTTCCAACTTGTCAACGCCTGACCAGCGCGGATATAAATATGGCTCCATTATTTTCCCGAACTTCAAATAGTCTTCCTGCGAAATTTTTTCCAAATCAAACGGATAAAGCCCGTGAATTCCTAAATATTTTTCAAAGTAAATCGCGCAGTCGCAAGCCGTTATCGCCGCGCAACCTCCAACATGCATTCCAAAATCTGTGATTCGCGAATACCATTCTTGCTGTCCGCCTAAAGATTCGCCAATATAAAAATGCGGTAATTCCTTTTTTACGTCCAATTCGGCACCTCCGTAACGTAGCCGAGTTGCCGCGCTACAGAAATAAATTCGCCGATAAAACTGCGATTAATTACGGTCAAAGTAACTTCCATATCATCATGCGTCGATAAAAAATCCCGAATCGCCGTAAAAGCCACGCGCATTGCCTCATTCACGGGGTAGCCGTAAATCCCACTCGATATTAACGGAAAGGCGACACTCTGTAAATTATTTTCGACGGCGCGTTTCAAACTGTTCGTGTAGCAGGCGTATAAAAGTTTTTCCTCGCCGTGCTTGCCGTCCATATAAATCGGTCCCGCCGTGTGAATAATGAATTTCGCGGGCAGATTGAAACCGGGCGTTATGACAGCCTCGCCCGTCTGAATCGGCGCAAGTTTATCGCAAGCCGCTTGAAGTTCGCTATGTCCCGCCGCTCTGAAAATCGCTCCGCAAACTCCGCCGCCCGCTAAAAGTTGCGTATTCGCCGCGTTGACTATCGCATCAACTTTCAAAGTCGTAATGTCCGCCTGTAAAATCTTCGGTGTCATAAAAATTTCCTCCGTCTAAAAATTTTCCCGAATGTAGCCGCTCAATAAAATATCGTCGCCGAGCTTTTCCGCAGTGAAATTTTTCAACTCAATCGCGTCCGATAATTTTTCAAAGCCCGCGCCCTCGACCGCTGTTAATGCATTTTTCCCACCGATAATTTTTGGAGCAATAAACGCATAAATTTTATCAACCAAGCCTGCATTCAACATAGAAAAATGGATTTTCCCGCCGCCCTCGACTAAAACCGACGTTATTTCCATTTCCGCGAGCTTTTTCATCAAAATTTTTAAATCAACGCGCTCACCGTCGCCCGCAGTGATAATTTCGACGCCGTGACTTTTAAGCATAGAAATTTTTTCGTTCGGAGCATTTTCCGTAACTGCGATAATCGTCCGCGCAGATTTATCTATCACGACCTTTGAATCAAGCGGCGTCCGTGCTGTGCTGTCGACAATCACCCGAACAGGATTTTTCCCCTCAACAAGGCGCGTCGTCAAGCTCGGATTATCAGCTAAAACCGTCCCAACTCCAACCAAAATTGCGTCGTTTAGGTCGCGCAACTTATGAGCAAATTTTCGCGACTCTTCACACGAAATCCATTGTGATTCGCCCGTTGCCGTCGCTATTTTCCCGTCAAGCGAACTTGCAAATTTCAGAGTCACAAACGGGAGCTTTTCCGTGATAAATTTCAAAAAAACTTCGTTTAACCTGCGTGCTTCCGCCTCCAAAAGCCCAATTTCAACTTCAACGCCCGCATTTCTTAAAATTTCAAAGCCGCGCCCCGCTACTTTTGGATTCGGGTCTTTCATTGCCGCCACGACTTTTTTTATTCCCGATTCAATGATTCTGTTCACGCAAGGCGGTGTTCGTCCGAAATGAGAACACGGCTCCAACGTCACATAAAGAGTTGCGCCCTGTGCGAGTTCGCCCGCCATATTAAGCGCGTGAATTTCCGCATGTGGAGTTCCCGCTTGCCTGTGCCAACCTTCCGCGATTATTTTTCCGTCCTTAACCACGACCGCACCGACTAACGGATTCGGCGAAGTCCGCCCTAACGCATTTTTTGCTATCCTCAACGCCTCGCGCATATAAATTTCGTCATTCAAAAAATCTCAACTCCAATTTTAAACTAATTCTATTTGCTCAGAAATATTTTCGTCGTCGGAAAGTTCGTCTTTACTGCGGGCAATGCGATATTCAATGACATTTGACTTGACGGCGCGAATAAAAACGGTTGATTCTTCGTCGGGCGCGTCAATTTGAATCGTAATGCGCTTTGCCTTTTGAATATTCATCTGATTTGATACCGCTTCGGGCAAGTTCGTATAAAAAACGTCGAAATTATCGCCCGCGTCGATAAAAGGATACCAAACGTCAAATTTCGTGTTGCGGTCGAGGACGGTTTTGAATTTGCGCTTTTTATTCCTGCCTATATAAAAACTGAACGGAGTTTTAGCGATTTCGGGCGTAATATGCTTGGTTTTAACGAGTCCGCCAGCTCTCGACAGCAAAAGTCCGAAAGCAACGCCAGTTTTCCCAGTCGGAGCGGTTAAATCGTTGCGAATTTCAATGCCGCGAGCTTTTTGGAGTTCGTGAGCCTCATCAGTGCCAAGTGCAGGATAAATCTTGAAGGTCGGCGCGTTATAATCGAATCCGAATAAAATATCGGCGGGAGATTTTTCACCTGCGCGGTTGACGGGGATTTTTTTTACGGTTTCGCTTAGGACAATTTGATCGTCCGAATTATCCATATCGCCCAACCAAACTTCCAAGCCGTTTTCGTCGCGCCGATAAATACTGCCGCGTTGCATAAAATAATCGTCTTTAAGCTCGTAGCCACTTTTTAATCTGCCGTTCGCGAAAGGATTTTCATTTTCCGTCAAGCGAGTATCTTCGACAGGCGAAATAAATTCCGCAAAAAGTTCGTTGACAATTTTAGATTTAGACGAATTCCCAGCAAGAAATATAGAAATTTCCTTGATTTCGCGCAGAGATTTAATTTTCCGCAGAGAATTTTTACCCGACTTCTCAAAAGCCTCTTTCATGGAGATAAAAAAGTTATTTATGCCGTCTTTAATTCGGTCGCGCAGGATTTTTTGCAGGTCGAAGTTAATTTCTAGGCTGAAATCTTTGATAATCTGCCCATCGTCGCGGAAAAGATTAACGGTAACATTTTTATCGGATAAAATTTTTTTCGCGTCATTTGAATCGGGATTTTCCCAAATCGGGCGAATTTTTTCAATCATGGCGTGCATATTGGCATGAGCCTCTTGAGAATCTTTGATTAAAGCCTCCGAACCTGCGAAACTTTTTTTCTCTGCCGCCCACGTGAACGGAATTTTGCCGCCTTCGACGATTAATTTATCTTGATTCGTTCTAAAAATCTCGAAGACAAGCAGTTTTAAAAGATTTTCGCCGCCTAAAGTCCTGTCACCATTCTCGCCGAAATGCACAAGTAAATAATCGTAACGATCTTCAGACGACTCGCGCAGAAAGCCAAAATCAAAATCTGTCGTGCCGCCGCCAAAATCAAACACCGCGTAATAATTTTCTTCCTCGCCTTCAGGGTCAAAGCCGTATTCCTGCAAAGCCGTTATCGCATAAGCCGCCGCCTCGCTCGTGCCTTCGAGTACAGAAAATTTTTTCATGACATTTTCGTTGGAAAGTAAAGCCGTCGGCAGTGATTTTTTAAGCCCGCGCTCAAAACAAAGCCGCATTTTTTCGCGAACAGCCCGTTCATAAGTCACGGGGAACGATAAAATATAATTTAAAAAAATATGCTTGTCCTGCTGCATGTTGTTGATATAAAGCCCCAGATAATAGGCGTAAATTTCCAGCGGGTTAATCTCGTCATCAGCCAAATCCGCGAACGGCGCAAGTTGTGTGATAAACTTTTTCTCGTCACGCAACATAAATTGAGTTTTCGAGCCACACCAATACTTTAAATCCGTCAGAAACGAATAAAATTTCTCCGAACCGCCATTAATCAAGTTATCAAACGCCTCGTGCGAAACTTTTACGTCGCTCCATTTCGTGTTCGGACGCCCTTCACGCCAATAATACGCCGTCAAAAAATTTTCAATGTCAATGAACTGAATGACGGTCGGATTTTCGTAATT
>JAFYNH010000075.1 GCA_017549815.1 Selenomonadaceae bacterium | reverse complement strand
GTCATCGTCACCGTCGCCTCCGTCGATTGTTACGCTGTCGCCGCCGCTCCAGTTGTCAATATAATCATCGCCAGATCCGCCGTTTATGGAAACGTTTGTTGAACCGTAGTAGTTAGTAATGTTATCGTTACCTGCGCCAGCATTCACTGTAACATTTTCATTGTCGCTGGAAGAACCAACCGTAATCCTATCGTTGCCGTCGCCACTGTTAATCAGAACGTTTGAGGCGTGATTTCCAATTGCGTCGCCACTTGCACCGGTGTTAATCGTAACCGAATCACCGCTACTGTAGTTATAAATGCAATTTTCCCCTGCGCCGCCGTTGATTGTCGTGTTGGCACCGTAATTGTAGACGTATTTGGAGTATCCGTCGCCTACGTTGATTAAAACTTTCGAGCCGCCATTGTAAATTTCATCATTGCCGCTTTGGGCGTTAATCGTAACGTTCGATTTAAAATTAGTGATAGTGTCGTTAGCCCACGTGCCTTCTGTGGAAAGCGGATTGATAATCGAATCATTAACTTTCGCACTTACCGCATTGTAAATAGTAAGGGAGCCAGTGCCGACTTTCAAGACAAGGCTGTTTGAGTAGTCTTCATAATCACTTTTAATTGACCAACTTGTTATCGAGCCGCCCGCCAAGCTTATAATATCGGAAGGATTGTAACCGTAGATTGTATCGTTGCCGTCTCCCGACTTGTAAACAATAACATTGCTGGTATTTTGCGCGTAACCAAGATCAATTGAATCGTCGCCCTTGCCGCCGTTAATAGTTGCATTCGAGCTGTCGCTGTTGTCAATTTTATCGTTGTCGTCTCCGCCATAAATTGAAACAGCGTCGCTCTCGTAGTTTTCGATATAATCCTTGCCTGCGCCGCCGTCTATGCTGACCGACGAACCATTCCAGTTCTCGATTGAATCCTTACCCGCGCCGCCCGTGATTGTGACTTGCGAGCTGGAATTGACAATGTCATCGTCGCCATCTCCGCCGTTGATTGCGGTCAAGGAAGAATAACTATTTTTGATGCTGTCGTCACCGTCCCCGGCATTAATCGTTACACCTTCCGCCGAATAGTTTTCAATGGTGTCGTCGTCGCTTGTGCCGCTGACTACAATATTCGGCGTCCGATTCTCGATTTCCTTAAACCGCTGAAGGTCAAAAAACATTTCCATAGGAAGCATCTCCTCGCATAAATTTTAAGTGGTGTTTCCTACATTATAATAGTTGTTTTTTTTTTTTTGTCAATTTCGGCGAAGGAATTTTCTACATAAAAAAAATCCCTCATTAGGGACGAGGGATTAGAGACTAGCTGTTTTCCGCGCAGATTTTATTTCTTAGCGGCGTATGTAATCAAATCATTTTCTTTAGTGAGTTTCGTTGAAGTATTCATGAAGGAACTATCCGCCGCCTTACTCTGAACTATCGCGCTGAGTTCATTATCTTTAGCGAAGTTGTCATCGTCAGCAAGGAACCACATAGAAGATTTGGCAGGATAAGTATTTTTGGTGGTTTTGCCGTTGGCGTCCGTAACTTTAATTGTTTTGCCTGCCGCGTTTTGAACGGTTATTTTGCCCGAACCGATTGTGAAGATAACATCGTTGCCGCTAACAGACGACTTGCTTATCTTGCCCGACGTTATTTTAATCGTGTCTTCCGAAGCGTAATCAATAATAATATCTTTGCCGTCTCCGTCCTTATAAACGAAAGTATCTGCGCCACTTCCGCCTTGCAAAGTGTCTGCGCCTTTGCCGCCCGTAATTGTATCGTCTTCGTAGCCGCCAAGTATCAAATTCGCCTTGCCGTTACCCGTGATTTTAAGCTTGCGAGTGACAGCTGAGGCGTCTATCGTCTCGATAATAGAGCTGTGATTCGCTGCAGTAAAATCTGTTTCGTTGTAAGTCGCACGAAGTATTGCATCTGCGCCCGTCAAGATAACGGAGTTGGTCGGCATCTTGGGATAATAATTTGTCTTGCCCCTCGCGTCAGTGTAAGTAACGGTTTTATCGGCGGCTCCTTTAACCGTAATTTTATTCGAGCCGACCGTGAAGATAACATCGTTGCCGCTTTTCTTAACGCTCTTTATTGTGCCCGACGCGATTTGGATTTTGTCTTCATCGGCGTAATCGACAATAACATCGTCGCCATCGCCTACTTTGTAAACGAAAAGATCCGCGCCGCTTCCGCCGCTCAAGCTGTCGTTACCTGTGCCGCCAACGATTATGTCATTACCGTCGCCGCCCAGAATCGTATCTTTGCCCGCGCCGCCATTGATATAATCGTTTTCATCACTGCCCGTAATCTTATTGGCAAGCTTGTTGCCTGTGATTGAAATGTCATGAACGACCTCCGCCGCGCTAATCGTCTTTAGTCCTTCGCCATAATCCGCGACTTCAAAGTTATCCTTCATGTAGTTTTCCGTAAGAGAAATTGCCGTGCCGTCTCGATTAAATTCAAATGTTTTCGGATAGGTATGTTCGCCGCTAGAATCGACGTAGCTGATAACTTTGCCTTTGCCACCCGTAACTGTGATTTTACCCTTGCCGACCGTGAAGATAACGTTCGTGCCGCTTGCTTTAATGCTACTGACTTTGGCGGAAACGATTTGAATGACATCATCTTCTTTGTAGTCGGTGATAACATCGTTTCCGTCTCCGTTGTTATAAACGAAGACATCAGCACCGTCGCCGCCCGTTAGGGTATCATTAGCCTTGCCGCCGATAAGGGTATCATTGCCCTTGCCGCCGCGAATACTATTCATCAGCTTATTGCCCTTAAGACTTATATCAAGCAAAACGTCTGAGGCGTCAATCTTTTGGAGTGTGGCACCGTAATTCACAATGTCGAATCTTTCATCAAGATATTCTGGCAAAAGTTTAATCGTCGCGCCTTTTACGTTTACTTTGGTGGAAATGGAATTGGAATAGGTATGTTCGCCGTCGCCGTCGATATAAGTAACAGATTTATCAGCCGCGCCCTTCAATGTGATTTTATTCGAGCCGACGCTTAAGATAAGATTGTCGCCGCTCTCCTTAATGTTAGTGACGTTGCCCGACGCAAGACTTATCTTTTCTCCTTCGGCGTAGTCAGTGATAATTTTATTGCCGCCGCCGTAAATGAAAAAGTCCTTGCCTTTGCCGCCCGTGAGCGTGTCATTGCCAGAGCCGCCCGATAAAGTGTCATCGCCGTCGCCGCCGTTTATTAAATCGTTGCCTGCTTCGCCGAAAATTTTATCATTGCCCTCGCCACCGTTCAGATAATCATCACCTACGCCACCGCTAAGATAATCTGCGCCTGCGTTACCGAACAGCGAATCATTGCCTTCCCCGCCGTAAAGAGTATCATTACTGCGCCCGCCGAGTATCGAATTGGCGAGTTTATTTCCCGTGATTTTAACAGCTTTTGTCCGCGCAGAGCCGTTGATAGTTTTAATAGACGAGTCAACGGTCACAGGCGACCAGTTATAGTCAGTGACGTTTACACTTGTGGATTTTTTTGTACCTTTGATATTAACTTGCGACAAGCTAGCCGCGCCCGCGAGAGTTATATTACCCTTGCCAACGGTGACAATTATATCGCCGCCGCTTTTCTTTGAAGTGTAAGAATCGCCTGCAATGTTCAAAGTGGACGTTGAATTGAAGCCCTTGATAAAGTCATTGCCGTCGCCTGCCTTGTAATTGAACAGGACATTTGAACTACCATTGTTAATTGAATCGTTACCTTTGCCGCCCGCGATTGTGACGCCATTGGAATTGCCGTGCACCTCAATAGTATCGTTGTCGGCTCCGCCTTCGATTAAAACTTTCTTGGCGTTGTAAGATGAAATGAAATCTTTACCGTCCCCACCGTGAATCTGGGAATTTTCACCGCTGTTGTTAATAGAATCGTTGCCCGTGCCTCCCATTATCGTCGAGTTCACGCCTTTATTGCTGTTGATAATGACATCGTCATCGCCGCCGCCGTCGACAAAGGCATTTGCGCCCTGATTATTCAAAGAATCATTGTCTTCGCCCGCAAAGATAACAACAGATTTTCCCGACAAGGAAGAGCGCGAATCAAAGCCAAAGTGCCCTGAAGAAAAAGACGTGACGCTCGGAGACTCGCCGTAATTTGTGACAGTATCGTTTCCGTCGTAGGTTTGAATCGTGACATTGTCGCCGACATTCTCAATGAAGTTGCTTCCGTCTGTGCCACTGAGCAAAGTATTGCTTGTATAATTCACAGCGAATCGTTGAAGGTAGAAAATAAATTTCATAAGAATCAGTCCTTCCTAAAAGTTTCCTACCATTATAAGGTGTTTTTCTTAAAAACACAAAAGAAAATCGTAAATTTTTTTCCACGACTGAAATTTTTTAGGAACTAGAGACTAATTTTTTCCGCGCAGATTTTTATGCGTAATGAATTCGTTAGAATTATCGCTGAGAAAATCGCGATGCCCGCCAATGCCAATAACGGATTAAAAGTTATCGGCGGAGTTTCAAGCGCGGTTAAAAATGCGGGCGGCACCAATACAACCCACGACACCGACGCCAACCGCCGATTGATTTTTAAAAGCTCGGCGACCTTGATAGAAATTTCTCTGACCGTTAAAAAATTTTCCAGTGACGGAATTTTAAAGTCAACTGTGGCTTTGTCGAGTGCATTTGATTTTTTAGGCTCGGCAAATTCGTCAGGCTCGTTAAGTTCGACGGTTTCTTTTGATTCGTCGGGTTCATTTGGATTCGCCGCGTCGTTCGTCAATAAAAATGAAATGTCCGCAGTTTTAAGCGCGGGCAAGTCTTGAGTATCCGTCCCGATAAACGCAACAATTTTGCCCTTCGCCCTAAAAATTTGAATCTCGCGAGCCTTACCTTCAGGCGTCAAATTCGTTCGGATATTGTCTATCTCAAATTCTTTCGAGATTCGATAAGCCATTTTTTTAGGTTGCGCCGTCAAAAGGAGCGACTCAATTTTATTTTTCCGCAACGACGTTAAAAAATTTTTCCCGTAAATATTAATCTCGTCCCTAAGCGCGATAATCCCGCGAGTTACTCTGCCCGTGCTTACAATCAAAGTCGTCTTGCCCTTAACCAGCAACTGATCTATTTTCGTGCGCAAAGGTATGCCTATCGACACGTTCTGACTTAACGCCCAACCCGGAGTGCAGACACGAACTAAAACGCCCCTTATCATAGTTTCAACGCCGCGTCCCGGCAATTCTTCTGTCGAAGTCAGCTTCTGGAGTTTCAAGCCCCGCGATACCGCTGAATCATAAATAGTTCGCCCGATTATGTGTTCTGAATCACGCTCGGCACTCGCCGCCATTGTCAAAAGCTCTGCTTGCTTTAGCCCCGTCGGTAATAAATCCGTTATGAAATATTTATTGCAAGTCAAAACGCGGTTGTAAGACATGGCGACGACTTTCACTTCGGGCAAAAGTTTCAAGGCTTGCGGGTTGTTAAATTTTATGTTGAGCGCGGCAAATTTTCTCTTAGCTAAGAAAATCGGCAACAGCTCCGCCAATATCAGACAAAGCGGCGAAAACGCTACGAAAATCGAAAGTCCCGTATTAAATGCCGCGTCGACGCCCCGCGCAGAATAAAGCCACGCCGCCACCGCTCCGCTTATCAGCAAGTCGATTAGGAAGATATAAATTATTTTTCGCATGTTATTTGTTGACGACGTTGACGGGCTTTCCCTTGAGGAACGCCTTGAGATTTTCGACGGCAATATTCATAAGACGAATCCGCGATTCTTTGGACGCCCAAGAAATGTGCGGCGTAATGAAACAATTCTTCGCGCCAAGCAACGGATTATCGCCCTTAATCGGCTCGCTTGAAACAACGTCAACGCCCGCCGCCAAAACTTTTCCGCTGTCGAGAGCCTCGCGCAGGTCTTCTTCGACAACTAAGCCGCCGCGTCCGTTATTGATGATTATCACGCCGTCCTTCATCTTCGCGATATTTTCTTTGCAGATAATGCCCTGCGTCGAAGAATTCAGCGGGCAATGCAAAGCAATCACGTCCGCCACTTTAAAAATTTCGTCGACCGTAACGAATTTGCAACCGTTAAGCTCAGTGCCGACTTCGCGACTCGGAGCAAACGCTATAACTTTCATGCCAAATGCCTGCGCGAGTTTGCCCGTCGTCTGTCCAATTCGCCCGTAGCCGATAATCCCCATTGTCTTGCTCGCCAGCTCAATCAACGGATAATCCCAAAAAGAAAAGTCGGGACAATTTTCCCAGCAACCTTCGTGAACGGCTTGATTGTGATGTCCAACGTGATTGCAAATCTCCAACAGCAACGCCATTGCAAACTGCGCGGTCGCTTGCGTGCTGTAATCCGGAATGTTCGTCACGGGAATATTTTTAGCCTTCGCCGCCTCAAGGTCGACAACATTATAGCCCGTCGCCAATACGCCGATATATTTCACGTTGCAAGCGTCGAGAATTTTTTTAGTTATGGGCGTCTTATTCGTGAAGACAATCTGCGCGTCGCCAATTCGAGAAATAATTTCCGCGTCGTCCGTAAAGCTCGTGCGGTCGTAAATTTTGCATTCGCCCAGAGCCTCTAAAGCCTCCCAACTCAAATCGCCGGGATTGAGCGTGTAGCCGTCCAATACAACAATTTTCATTTCAATTCCTCCCACGCTAATTTATACACTGCCCGCGAAACTTATTCAATAGAACGCGAAAAAATTTGTCAGCAACGTCACCGCGCCGCTTGAAATCCCCGCCGTCAATGCGATTAAATTTTTATTTCTAAGCGGCGGCAACGTCGACAGCGCAAATAAAATCATCGGCGCAATCGGGATAAAATATCGCCCTTGCACTCCGCGAATAATTTCCGCGCCGACTGGCATCCACGTTACATATTCAAAAAGAAAAAATGCGACCGTCGAAATTCCTGCGGCGAAGAACAAAATAAATCTTTCGCCGATTTTAAAACTCAAGCCATTTGTCAGCGCAAATGTAAGTAAAATTATCCCGTATAAAATATAAAATTCTATCGTTGAATGAACGTCGACATTCGCGCCCCATATGCCGATAAAGCCTAGAAAAAAATTCAAGCCGTATTCGCTGAAGGCTTTAATCATCGCGGCGAAAAATACTTGCGGGTTTTCAAGGATAAAAATTTTCTGCGCGGTTGCGTCAATATTTTCTGCGCCTAAATATTGTCGGCTCGTTGCCAATTCGACGCCTGCAACTTCCGACCAAATCAACGACGCAAATAAATTTAAAAATAAAATCGCCGCGCCTAATGATAAAAATTTTTTCAGCGAACCTGCGTGGGCTTGCGGAATTAAAAAGTACAACAGCAAAATCGTTCCGTAAATCGACTTCGCGCAAGCTAGCATTATCGATAAAAGAATCAGCCCGAAAATTTCTGTTCGTGAAAAACTTTCCGACTTCCCGCGCAGAGATAAAAGCCACGTCGTCCCTAAAAAACTCACGCCGTAAGTCACTGAATCAATAGAAGTCGACGCCGCCTCAATCAAAATCATCGGCATCATCGTTAATAAAAAAATCAGCGACTTCGCTTCGGGCAAAAATTTCATCGATAAAAATATACACGTCGCCACGAAAATTAAGCCGCTTAAATTCATCAGATAATAAATCGTGCCCGCGCCTAAATCTAAACTCCGTCCGAGTAACGCGCCTAAAACTTGCGGGAAATATGCTAGCGGCGAATAAGCTCCTGTGTTCGGGATTAAACCAGCCTCGCGTTCGTCAACTTTTAGCGGAGCCGTTAAAAATTCTTTCAGTCGTTCAAACGAAAATTTTATCGGCGGCGAATTGTCCTTGAAATTAAAGATAAATTCGTCGGGTACTAACGAAACAGGGACGCTTGCCGTAAACATTTTTTCCGTCGCGGCGTCGGGCGATAAATTTTTCCAACCAAAACTTTTGCGATTATCGGCTGTCAAAGTTTTTAAAACTTCTTCCTGCGTGGCGGACGGGCTGATAAAAATTCCCTCCGAAATTTGCCAAGCTCGCGCAAAATGATTCGGTTCGTCCATAAGCTGATAAGGCGGGCGAACGAGACAAATTATCACGCCGAAAATTAAGAACACCGCGACGAAAATTTTTTCCGGATTTTTCATTGCGCATTACGCATTACTAATTACGCATTGCCTTTGCAACTCCTGTGTCGGCGAAAGTTTTCATCTCGTTAATCGCAGTCAACGCCGCCTCGACAATCTCAACACCCATACAAGCTGCCTCTCCGTCAAAGCCCGTCGGTTCGCCGTTGTCCGATTTATACTCGATAAGCTGAGCCGAATGTAAAATAAACGGGCGAACCGCAGGACAAATTTTTTCAAGGTAGCGTGTGATAATATCGACCGCGCCAATGTCGACGACAATTAAAGTTGAATTATGCGCCGCCGCCACTATCGCCCCAATAATCGAACTCGTCATGCATTGATAATCTTTAGGAACGTGTTGTAAAAATTCTTCGGGCGGATATTTCAAATCGCCGTTAGCCGTCAAAAGTTCGTCGGCAAATTTGTCGGCAAGCTTGTCAACCAAAAGATTGCTTAAATCTGTCAGCGCGATTATCGGCGTGTCAAAGGAAATTTCTTCAGCAAGATTGCGCCCAAAATTAAATGCGACGTTAAGATTTTCTTCGGGATTTACTATGCCCAAAAAAATTTTCATGCCGAAAGTCCGCGTCGTCGCGCTGAAGTCCATAGAAATATCGCGCCTAGCTTCTTTATCCTTAGGGTTGTAGTTGTCAGGGTCGACAATCGACGGGCAATTTTCAAAGTTCGTAAACGCAAGCGCGGCGTGTCGAAGTTTATTCGTCGGACAATCTTCATTTGAAATGCCCGCAACTTGAATCGCAATTTCTTCAAGATAGCCCAAACTGCCTTTAGGTTTGGTCAAGCTGTCCAAAAGCTCGCGGCAATTATTCATCGGTCTATCGTGAAGACGCGGCATAGTCTGCAGATAAAAATTAAACGTCCTGTCCGTCGCGGCAATAAGTTCGTCTTCATCATCGCCCATAATCCGAATCGCCATAGGATAACTGCGCGGGATATTCAAAGTTTGCGTGCTGAACGGCAATTCGACGCTCTCCATACGGTGTTCGCTAACGTGGAAGTCCAACGGAATTTCCTCAATCTGAATTTCGTCGCCGAAAAGCTCTTGAATATCTTCAATCGAATCAAGCCCTTCAATTTCGTCAAGTCCGAGTTGCTTTTTAAAATTCTCAAGCGCGGTATCTTCTTCCTCAAGTTCACCCTCAAAATCGGCGTCCGGGCCGCAAACGAATATATAAACCAGATTATCCAAAATCCTTGCGGCGATTGACGCGCCGACAGCTTCGCCCAAAGCAAGGTCGAGATTAAAAATCGGCTTAAGTCCGAGATGCTCAAGGATTTTTTTATGCCCGACTTCGCGTCCGACATGTGAGGCGATTAAACATTCAACCGAATGCGGCAAAATTTCTTCAGCAACCAACGCGCCGACCGCCGAGTTAAAGCCATCGAGCATGACAACGCATTTATGATGATAAGCCGCAATAATCACGCCCGCCATCGCGCCGAATTCGTAGCCGCCGACTTTAGTCAACACGTCAAGCAAGCTGTCAGGATTAGGCTTGTTGACTTCAAGAGCCTTGCGGACGATTTCAATCTTATTCTTAAATTTTTCGTCGTCAATGTTCGAGCCGCGCCCCGTAACTTCTTCGGGTTCCAAGTCCAGATAGGCGGCAGTCATAGCGGCGGCGACCGTCGTATTGCCAATTCCCATTTCGCCGATAAGGAAACAGTTACAACCCGCCGCGATAGCCTCTTCCGCAAGTCTTTTTCCGACGCGCACAGATTTCATTGCGTTATCGATTGTCATAGCGTTTTCTTTAGCGATATTCTTTGTTCCGCGAGAAATTTTTCTGTCGACAAGTCCGGGCAAATGCACAATATCCGCGTCGACGCCGACATCAACGATATAAAGTTCGGAGTAAGCGAATTTGGCGAAGGCATTGGCGGCGGCTCCTGCGTCGACCAAATAATTTTTAACCATATCGGCGGTTGTCTTTTGCGGATAAGCACTGACATTTTCTTTGGCGACGCCGTTATCCGAGCAGAAAATAAACGTGCATTTCTTCGACTTGCCGACACTGCGATAAAGTTCAGCCTGTTCACTAAAAGTCATTCTTTGCCCCTCCGTACTAATTTTCTTACGACTTTTGCGCCCGCGTTTTTCACTCGACGCAATGGCGCGACTCGCACTGTTATTTTAGGTTTAATCTCGCGCTCCAATCCGAAATCGCCGCGCTTTAGGAACGTCGACTTAATTTTATCGGGGCGGAAAAATTGCTTGATAACCTTTGAAAGTTCTTCGGGTTCTTCGGATTCGGTACAAGTAAAAATGTCGGCGGCGACGTAGCGCAATTCCTTGTAGACGTGCAAAGCAATATGCCCTTCGGAAAACGCGCCGATAATCGAATAATGTCCTTCGTCGATAACATCGGCGGCAAGGTTCGGTTCATTACCAACGACGCGATTCAACGTGTCCTTTATTTCGTCGACCTTACCGAGTCGGCTCGTGTCGCAGTTATACAAATCCAAAGTAAGTTGTCTTGCTAATATCTTCATTGTGTCCTCCATGAAAATTTTTTTCGCGCAGATTATAGCAGGTATCGATAAACAGCGCAAAAAAATTCGACGCTTGAAAAATTTTTCCCGCCGAATTAAAATCGAAGAAATTTTTTTATGGAGCTTTGAGATGAGGAAATTAATTTTTTGTGCGCGGGATATTCGCGATTACATTTGGCAAATAATAGACGTGGGCGAATTGGAAAAAGTTACGAACTTCAAGCCGACTATGCCCGAATTGACGGACGCGCCAGTTATCCAGAAATTTTTATTCGACTTGATGAAAGTTTATCCGAACTGCGCGGAGTATTGCGAGGCTCCGATTTACTTTGAAACGGGCATTGAGGGATTGCGACTGGACTTTAATTTTGGCTTGCGGCTCGACGTGCCTGAAGGAAATTTTCATGTCAGAATCGGCGACGACTGCGGGCAGATTTTTTTCGACAGAGATATTTCCGACGTGCGCTTAATTTCGTTTGAAAAATATTTTATCCGCTGGAAGGTTGAAGTCAGTCTTGACGGCGCGAAAATTTTTGAACACGTATTTAATCCTGAAGGGCATTCCGTGCAGATTGTTTTTAGGTATCGTGCTCCTTTGGGCGATACATTGGCAATGCTCCCGACGGTTGAAGAATTTCGGCGGCGTTTTAATTGTAGCGTTTCGATTCTTCTATCCGAATATCTTAAAGAAATTACGGCTCATCTTTATCCCGCGCTTAAGCAAGTCGACCGCGTAGGCTTTGAAAGTTACGCGACGTTTTATCTGATTGCCATAATAAATCCGTTGCCTTATCTGCCCGTCGACCCCAGAAATAATTGTTTGGAGCGAATGGCGGGTTCTATATTAGGGATTAATATTCTTCCTGCCAAGCCGATTTTTAAGCCGACCGCGCAGAGATTTTGTAATGAGCCTTATGTTTGCATAGGAATTCAAGCGTCGACGCCGACTAAGGGCTGGCTTTATCCCGACGGCTGGCGGATTGTTGTCAATTATCTTAAAAGTCTCGGCTATCGCGTCTTTTGCATTGATAAGGAAAAAGTTCAGCGCGAAGAAAATTATTCCGTCATAATGCCCGACAACGCTGAAGATTTTACAGGCGACTTTTCTATCATGGAGCGGACGAATATGCTTTATCATGCTGAATTTTTTATCGGGCTGTCGAGCGGCTTAGCGTGGATTGCAAACGCGGTTGATTGTCCCGTCGTGATGATTGCTGGTTTCACTCAAGATTGGCACGAATTCTATACGCCGTATAGAGTGGCGAATCGTCTTGTCTGTAACGGTTGCTTTAATGATGTCCGCGTAGTTTTTACGCATAAGCCCTGCCCTTACCACAATGGAACTGCGCGGGAACTTGAATGTCAAAAGAAAATTTCTCCACGCCAAGTAATCAATGCCATTGAACGTTTAATTATCGATAAAAATTTGACGCCGCCGATTTTGAGGAACTTGACATGAGAAAATTTTATTTTTGTGCGCGGGACATTCGTGACTATCTTCGGGGCGTGATGAACACGACGGAATTAGACAACACGCCTAACTTTGAACCGAATTTTCCTGCCTTGACCGACGCGCCCGCCATTCAAAATTTTTTGTTCGACGTGATGAAAATTTATACTTATCGCGAAGCGGGTTGCAATTCCCCAATTGTCGGCGAAACGGGCATTGAAGGCTTGCGACTGGATTTTAATTTCGGCTTGCGGCTCGACGTGCCCGAAGGAAGTTTTCATGTCAGAATTGGCGACGACAGCGGGCAAATTTTTTTTGACAGAGATATTTCCGACGTGCGCTTGATTTCGGTTGAGAAATATTTTATCTGTTGGAAGGTTGAAGTTAGTCTTGACGGCGCGAAAATTTTTGAACATACGCTTAACCTTAACGGGCAGAAAGTTCTTTTAACTTTCGACAAAAGATGTGGGCTAGGTGATACGTTAGCATTTCTTCCTTCCATTGCAGAGTTTAAGCGGAAAAATAATTGCGATGTTGAAATTTTTTTACCCGAATATCTGCGCGAATTGGCGGCTAATCTTTATCCCGAAATTCCTCAAGCCAACGAGATAAATTTTGACGGCTACGCGACTTATTTCTACAAAATGTATGGCGGCGACTTTCCGTTTTGTTCGACCGATTACAGAAAAGAGCCGTTGGCGAGAATGGCGAATTATATAGTCGGGATTGAGACTTTGCCCGCTAAACCGATTTTTAGACCGACCGCGCAAAGATTTTGTCCAGAACCTTATATTTGCATAGGAATTCAAGCGTCGACGCCGCGCAAAGGTTGGCTTTATCCCGACGGCTGGCGCATTGTCGTCAACTACTTAAAAAGTCTCGGCTATCGCGTCTTTTGCATTGACAAGGAAAAAGTTCAGCGCGAAGAAAATTATTCCGTCATAATGCCTGACAACGCTGAAGATTTTACAGGCAATTTTTCTATAATGGAGCGGGCGAATATGCTTTATCACGCCGAATTTTTTATCGGCTTGTCGAGCGGCTTATCATGGCTTGCCGACGCCGTGAATTGTCCCGTTGTAATGATTTGCGGCTTTTCGCAGAATTGGTTTGAATTTTATACGCCTTACCGCGTGGCAAATCGACTTGTCTGCAATGGTTGCTTTAATAATGTCAATGTAGTTTTTACGCATAAGCCTTGCCCTTACCACAACGGAACTGCACGGGAGCTTGAATGTCAGAAGAAAATTTATCCGCGCCAAGTTATCAACGCCATTGAACGATTAATTCTTGATAAAAATTTAACGCCGCCGATTTTGAGGAACTTGACATGAGAAAACTATATTTTTGCGTGCGCGAACTTCAAGATTATCTGTCGCATATTCAAAACGTCGATAAGTTAAAATTACCTGTCGCTAAATCTTATGATCCCGTGCTGTTAGATTTGCCTTTTGTTCAAAAATTTTTATGTAGTCTTTCGCGTGAAGAAGATGACAAAGAAATTTTTTGGACTACAGATATTGACGGCTTGCGATTAGATTTTAATTGCGGTTTGCGTCTTGAAGTTCCGCAGGGAAATTTTTATGTCCGAATCAGCGACTTCGACACGGGACAAATCTTTTTTGACAGAGATATTTCCAACGTGCGCTTGATTTCGGTTGAGAAATACTTTATCCGTTGGCACGTAGAAATTTTTCTTGACGATAAAAAAATTCTTGAGCACACGCTGAATTTAGAGGGGCAACTTGTTCATTTAGCCTTTCATAAAAAGGGCGGACTCGGCGATACTCTGGCACTTTTGCCTTTCGCGCAGGAGTTTAAGAAAATTTTTAATTGTCGTGTCGTAATTTCTCTGCCCGATTATCTTAGTGAACTTGCTAAAAATTTTTATCCTGCACTCGCGCAGGTTGACGAGATAAATTTTAGAACTTACGCAACTTATTATCCCATGATGAATTTTGGCGACTTCCCGACTGTACCCGCCGATATTCGCAATACATCGTTAAGCCGAATAGCAAATGCGATTTTAGGCTTGAATATTCTCCCTGCCAAACCGATTTTTAAACCGACCGCGCAGAGATTTTGCGTCGAGCCTTACGTTTGCATAGGGATTCAAGCGTCGACGCCGCGCAAAGGTTGGCTTTATCCCGACGGCTGGCGCATTGTCGTTGATTACTTAAAAAGTCTCGGCTATCGCGTCTTTTGCATTGACAAGAAAAATTTTCATTGCGAAGGAAATTATTCTGCCACAATGCCCGCCAATGCCGAAGATTTTACGGGCGACTTTTCGATAATGGAGCGGGCGAATATGCTTTATCACGCCGAATTTTTTATCGGGTTATCGAGTGGCTTGTCATGGCTTGCAAATGCGGTTGGCTGTCCCGTCGTGATGATTTGCGGCTTTACTCAAGATTGGCACGAATTTTATACGCCTTACCGCGTGGCAAATCGGCTTGTCTGTAACGGTTGCTACAGCGATATTCGTGTTCGTGCTTTCGATAATTTTTGCCCTTACCACAGCGGAACTGCACGGGAACTTGAATGTCAGAAGAAAATTTATCCGCGCCAAGTTATCAACGCCATTGAACGTTTGATTCTCGATAAAAATTTGACGCCGCCCGTCTTGCGATAAAAAAATCTCTCCGAAACCTTATCACAGGTACAAAATCCAATATAGCGGACTTTGCATTCTGAAACGTCAACTCACCCCCACTAAACACGGGGTATTTTTTTTTGCCCATTAAAACCCGCATTGCTACGCCATTCTCCCAATATATAAATTATACTAATGTAGAATCAGTATTTTGACCTTCCAAATCGACTGCCAAAATCACTTTCAACAGCTCCAAATTCATTTTAACAGCTCCAAACAGTTCTGAAATAGGTTTCATGGCTCCAAAATCGCTTTCATGGCTCTAAAATCAGTTTCACGACTCCAAAATCAGTTTCACGACTCCAAAATCAGTTTCAATCATCAAAATTTGTCTCAAAGCTAAAATTTTCTCCAAAACTACCTTCAGAATAATTTTTGGTTTACAAATCAATAAATTTCTGATAAAATCCGCGCAGATTCAGTTTTTACGCAGTCAGAGAGGTTTTCAACGGTTTTTTTAGTCAAGGAGATGATTTCATGGCTGAAATTAATAACACACTATCAAATACACTGCTCAGCGGCACTTCAGGCGATGATGAAATTAATAATGGCGGTTGGTGGAATGATTCTTCGCACTCAGGCGGTTCAAACGTAACAATCAACACCGGCGAGGGCAATGATTATGTTTGGAACTCTGGCGACTCAGTGACAATAAATACCGGCGCGGGCAATGATTATGTTGATAATTATCGAGGCTCCGATTGCACAATCAACACGGGCGAAGGCAATGATTCCGTTTATAATTCTGTCTGGTATTGCACAATCAACACTGGCGAAGGAAATGATTCCGTTTATAACTTTTGGAGTAAATATTGCACAATCAACACTGGCGAGGGCGATGATTCTGTTGAGAACAATAGCGACTCAGTGACAATCAACACTGGCGAAGGTAATGATTCCGTTTATAATGATGCTGGCGACGATTGCACAATCAACACGGGCGCGGGCTATGATTATGTTGAGAACTATGAAGGCGCGAAAGTGACAATCAACACGGGCGCGGGCAATGATTCTGTTGAGAACCGTGGCTCGAAAGTGACAATCAGCGGCGGAAAAGGGAACGATACGATTATAAATAACTGTGACAGTAATTTAATTCCATATGATGACAATGACGGCTCAAATGTCATATTTAAATATGCAGAAGGCGACGGCAACGATATTATCTACGGATTTAATAAAAATTCGACGCTAAGCATTGGCGGTGGCTCATATTCAACTAAAAAAAGCGGCGATAATATCATCGTGACTGTTGTAACAGGAAAAATTTCGTTAATGGGCGCGGCTAGCTTATCTGCGGTTAATATTGTTGGCGAAAATAAGCCTGTTGATGAAAATAAATGGACGCTAAGCGGCACGACTGCCAAATATGGTAAGAGCGATAAAACTTTAATCACAGTCAGCGGCATAAAATCTCTCGACGGCATTTCTTTAAGCGGAAAAGTCGTTACTGTTGCAAAATCGTCTGTCAATAAGAAAAAAATTACAATCAGCGGCGACGGATACACTTTAAAGCTTGATGACGACGTTCCTAAGCCTTCAACCAAAAAAGCGGCGTGGAATATTGACGGAACGACTGCCACTTATAAAAGTTCCTACAAAACAGCCGGTTATTCTCTTGCAAAGGACAACAAATCTATTTCTTACACAGAGGCAACGACGGCAGAAATTTTGGCTACAGTTACAGGAATTAAATCAACTAAAGGGCTTTTTGTCAGCGGAAATGTCGTTACGGTTAAAAATTCCGCTCTCAATAAAGAAAAAGTTACAATTAGCAACGGATATACCCTCAAACTTGCCGATGATGTTACCAAAACAGAAAATAAAAAGGCGGCGTTCAGTTACAGCAACGGCACTGCCACCTACAAAAGTTCTTACAAAACTGCTGGTTACACACTGGCGAGCAATTCAAAATCCATTTCATATTCCAAAGCGACGACTGCAAAAGATTTGGCGACAATAACAGGCGCAAAGGCTACTAAAGGACTTTCAATAAGCGGCAAAAAAATTACGCTGAAAAATTCCGCGCTAAACAATAAAGTCACGGTCAGCGGCAGTTACGAATTCAATTTTGCGTCGGATTATAAAAAGGCGACGATAACGGGCAGTAAAAATGCCGATACCATCGCTGTGAACGGCTCAAAAGTATCAATTAACGGCGGCAAGGGTAATGATACGATAAAAATTTTCGGTTCGTCGAATACAATCACGGGCGGAGCAGGCTCAGATGTGTTCATTTATAATTCGGGCAACAATATCATCACGGATTACACGTCGGAAGATAAAATTTCAATATCGGGCGCGGCGAACGTCACTACAAGCGGCAAAGACGTTATTTTTAATGAAAAACTCACGATAAAAGGTGCGGCGGATAAAACTGTCACTTATTACGACACTTCAGGCGAACACAATTACATTTATTCCAATACGCCCTACAAGATTAACGCGGCGAGCACCGGAATTACTCTTTCTAGTTCCTACAGCGATAAAAAATTTGAGACTGAAACTTATGGAGAAAATATCGTTACGATAGACGCGATAGCCGCCACGCAAGGCGTTGACATTATGGGAAATGACAAATCCAATAAAATAATCGGCGGCAATGGAAATGATACGCTTGAAGGTCTGGACGGCAACGATACTTTGACTGGCGGCAAAGGCGCGGACGTTTTTGTTTACTATGACGGCGAGGGCAAGGACGTTATAACAGATTATGAGGAAAAAGATACGATACAGATAGCCTCCGGCACCGCGCAGATTTCAACGAGCGGCAGAAATATTATCTTCAAAGTCGGAAAAGGAAGTATTACGGTTAAAAATGCCGCTAAGACAGGTATAACTTACATTGATAAGGACGATTTTGAACATAATTCGCTGAACGGAAAAGAAATGGTTAAAATCAACGACGAAACGGCTACAATCAATAAAAAATATTGGAAAAAGTCTTTTGAGGTAGATAAATATGGCGAAGGATTAATGAATATCGATGCTTCGGCGACGACGGGCGATATTAAAATCACGGGCAACGCGCAGGCGAATCAAATAATTTCTGGCTCTGGGAACAGTACATTGATAGGCGGCGCGGGCGATGATACTTATTACGGCGGTGACGGCGCAAATATTTATGTTTACAGCAACGGCGACGGCAAAGATTTAATTTATAATTATTCGGCGGGCGATAAAATTAGTTTAGAGTCTGGGACGGTCAGCAAGGCGACAGTTAAGGGCGACACAGTAATTTTCACGGTCGGCAAAGGGAAAATCAGCCTTGAAGGCGCGGCGGGCAAAAATATAACGATTATCGAAGACGGCGAATCTAAAACCAAAATTTATAAGGCTAAAAATGATTCAAATTCAGCGTGGTTTATGGCTGATGATGATAATTTTGCAGTTTATGACAATCAAATCAGCTCAATCGTTGAAAATTCTTCCGTAAATTATTCTGTTTTTAAAAAGGAGGCAGATTTAAGCGCGTCGAATAGTATTTTACCAGCAGTAAGTTATTCGGGTAAAAAATCTTAATGGGGGCGTTTAGATGAGTGTTATTGAAGTTCACGGGCTGAAAAAGTCATTTGGCGAGTTAGAAGTCCTGCGCGGAATGGATTTAACTGTCGAGGAAGGCGAACGCATTGCGATAATCGGCGGGTCGGGTTGCGGCAAAAGTGTTTTCCTTCGTTGCATTGAACTTTTAGAAATTCCGAACGCGGGACAAATTTTTATTGACGGGCAGGAAATAACCGCGCCAAACGTCGATATTGATAAAATTCGCCGCAGTATGGGCATGGTGTGGCAGAAATTTAATCTATTTACCCATATGAACGTTATGGAAAATTTAACGGTTGCTCCGATAAAGCTTTTGGGCATGACAAAGGACGCCGCTCACGAAAAAGCAATGTCTTTACTCGCGCAAGTCGGTTTGACTTCAAAAGCGGAAGTTTATCCGGAATTTTTATCGGGCGGTCAGCAACAACGAATCGCCATTTGCCGCAGTCTTATGATGAATCCCAAAGTAATTTTATTTGACGAGCCGACGAGCGCATTAGATCCGACTATGGTTGGCGAAGTGCTTGCAGTTATCAGAATGCTAGCCAAACAGAATCTTACAATGATAATCGTAACGCACGAGATGAATTTTGCCCGCGAAGTCGCTACAAGAATATTATTCTTCGCAGACGGAGAGATTTACGAACAGGGAACGCCTAAAGAAATTTTTGACGCCCCTAAACGTCCAAAAACCATTGCATTTATACATAAGCAAAAATATTTTTCCTATGAAATAGCCGAACGCAACTTTGATTTAATGAAAATGCAGGGCGGCATTCAAACTTTCGCCGAGAAATACGGATTGACTCCGCGCAGAACTAATCGCCTTCAACTTTGTTGTGAGGAATTAATTTACGAAATGATTGATAATGCCTGCGCGGACGCCGTTAAAATTTCGCTTGATATAACCTATTCCGAGATTGACAACGAAATTGACATAAAATTTACCTGCGCGGGCAAAAATTATAATCCGCTCGATAAAAGTTTCGAGGATTTCGACGAAGATAATCTTGGCGCGGCAATTCTGCATAATCTATCCAAAAATTATTCCTACGAATACGATGACGGCATTAACAAGATAAATTTCACGTTGACATAAAAAAAATTTCCCTCCCGACCTTCGAGAGGGATTTTTTATTGAAAATTTTTCACTTAATGCCCTTAGCCTGTTCCGTAGTTAATAAATTATCCGACGTGCTTTTATAAGTCTCAAGACTGACCAAATCGAACGAATCAAATTCCGAATCGGCAAGATTAAAGGCGTCTTTCGTAATCGGTTCGACAGTTTTATAGGTTCCGTCGAAATTTTCTTTGTATTGAACGTTGCCTTCGCTGTCTATAAATATGACATTGTTCCATTTTTCATTATCGTCATCGTCAACATATTTATATTTGTCATACTTTATGTAAGAATAATTAACGCTGTCATTGTCGTCCTCAGTCAGCAAACTAACGTAACTTTCAGCGATTATAAAGCCTTGAAACTTATGATTGTTGCCGTTAATGACGACTGGGCTATTCGGAGCGTATAAAACACCGCGAAAATCGGCATTAAGATTTAAAATCACGGGTAAAGAGTAGCGACCTTCGCCTTCCGGGCCGTCATAAAAGAAAATTATTGGTCGTTCGCTGTCGTCCATATTGGAAACATCTACATTTATGATTAATTGACGAACAGAATCGTTTTCCGGCTCGCTTTCAATGCGAATATACATTGGGTCTGTAAAATCTTCCTTGCCGAGTTGCTCCGCCAATTCCAAATCGTTCAATTCTTCGTAATCTGGATTCAGCTCGCGTAATTTCCTCAATACCTCGAAATTATTCCTATAAAAATCGTAATCGCGGACTGGATAAACCGTGTCGATATTTATTATCCTATGTATCTGATAACTTTTTGTTTTTCCGCCTATGTTATAAGAGCCTTGCGGTTTAGTGCCTGCAAAATCCGAATCGAAGCCCGCGAATAAATCGTCAAAAACTTTTTTAGTAACGTCTTCGACAAAATTTAAATTCTCAACGTAGCGAACAATATTACCGGCACCGTCCTTTTCCGACTCGGTATTAGCAACAATACTGCGGTCTTTAGTCATTTTTTCCGCCTTTTCATTGTAATCTTTGCCGTTAAAGCCTTTTCGACTGTAAATTTCGCCCAAGCTCGAATAAGTTTGACTGTTTCCGAGATATTTCATTTGCTGATATAAATCGTAGCCGCGCAGGTATTGAGTTATCTTGACGACCGCCGAAACTTTGGCATTCATGACGGGAAACCAGCCGTTAAGGAACATATGCGGAACGTTTTCTTCCAACATGACTTGATAATAGTACAAAGTTTCAAAATTATCGCCAGTATCGCCCCAAAGAGTACTTTCAAAGGCTAATTCGTTCTTAGTCCACTTATCGACAATGGTTGAGTCGTTCCAATCGGAATCACGCGCCAAATTTTTAGCGACGTAGCTTTTAGCAATTCTATCGCCCTGCCAAGTGTGGCGTTCGGAGGATTCATAAGCGTTACTGCCGTCGAAACCGTTAATAAAAGTTATCGCGTTGAAGTCGGATAAACTTTGTTCGTCATCGAGGAGCGTTTTAGCTCCGGCTATGACAGCTGCGTCCGCCGCATTTTGCATTCGCGACACGTTTAGATAATACCAGCTCAAGTCGAAAGTTACGCCGACGAATAAGAACAAAAGTGGTATTAAAAATGCGTACAGCAAGACGAGTTGTCCGCGTTGTCCTGAAGTTTTTCTTCCTTGAAAAGCTTGCGGCTTATTAATTTTTTTAAACATCTTAAACACTCCCCGATAAAACCTTCACTCAGAGAAAACACACTCAAAATTTTTTAGTCGACGAGTTTAAATTGTGAATTACACTCAAAAGTTCTTTTCCACGGCAAATTGAACTGTAAATTTTCCAGACGCCAATTTTTAGGCAGGATTAAATTTTTATAGGCAAAATCGCACATTTTTTCATTAAGGAGTTGTTCTAGAGGCTGAAGTTTATCTTTTAAATCCATAGGAGTTCCTTCGCCCGTCAAACCGTAGCTTGCGCCGACGATTTCTTGACGAACATTAGCTTGATAAGCCCACTCGTCAAGGTATCGCGTCGTTAAAAGCTCTGCAATGTCTTTATCGTTCATAAATCTTGTTAAAACGCCTGCTCCGATAACGAATCCGCTTGAATTGGTTGCGGTATTCCAGCCGCCGTAAGCTTTGATTCTATATTGTAAATCGTTACGTTGAAGTTGTTTCATAAGGGCATTATCCGCGCCATTTGAGAAGGAAACGTCGGCGATAGCGACTGGATAGCCTTTTTTAATGAAATTTTTAATGGGATTAATGAAAGTTTTAATATCAGCGCGTTGTTTGAGCTTATTTTTCTTAGCAACAGCCGCCTCGAAAGTTTTACCGTTTTCGCGGGTGTTTACGGCGAGAACTAAATCTGCGCGTTCGTGAGCAGGAATTTTTAAGCCGCCCGCCGCGATTATAGCCGCGTCAATCGAAACGCCGAGTGGTTCGTTGCAATAGGTTGGAAAAGTTTCTGCGCCCTTACCCGCGTTATACATGACGCTGACAAACGGAATTTCGTTGCGGTCGCGATTTATAGCGCGAGAAATCATCAACATACCGAGTTCATCTGCGCCCGACGTAATTTGGACGACAGTTTTGCCCAAATCGCTTGAAAGTTTGGTAAGGCGGCGGCTTTCACGGTGAGTCTGAGAAAATTCCGCGCTATCGTCGCAACCCAGCAAGAAATATTCAAAAATACCTGCGCGGGTGTACTCAACAAAGAGTTCATTAGCGTCTGAATTTTTAGCGCGACGTTTAAACCAGTCGTCCAGATATTCTTTAGGGATTTCCGCCTCCAAATTCTTGAGTTTTTTCTTATCGCCGCTTGAAAGTTTCCCCATTTCCTGTTTATCGAGGAGCACGGTGTAATTGAAAAATTTTGCGCCGTATTCTTTATAATATTCTGGTTCGGCACTCGAAGAACTTGCTGAACGCGGCGTTCTCATAATCGTACCAAATGCATAAATCGGCAGGTAAGAAAATTTTTCGTGGAAAGTTTTAAATCTTTGTGCCCGCTCCAAAATAGTTTCTGCGTCCAAATTATGGAGTCGCGAGCCGACCAAACTACCATAAATCATAGAATCGGTTGCGATAACGGCGGCTTGAGCTTGCGGAGCGTTTTCATCAAGCCAAATCCACATTTTATCGGGGTCGCCGTTAAATCCTTTAGTTCCAATCATACCTTCGGGCGGCGTTAAGAGTTCGTAGCCGAGTTTTTCCGCAACCTGCGCCACTTGATATAAATTACAAGGTCGGTCGTCCATCGGCACGTATAAAATCTTTTTGCTCTGCGCGAATGCCGTCGAAGTTAAGAAAATCAGCGCGAGCACCGTCATTAAAATTTGTTTCAAAACTTTTGCCTCCAATTTAGAAATTTTTCGCCTACATTGTATCAAAATTTTTTGACATTGTAAAAGAAAATTCGTTGACTTTAAGCCTAGACTAAATTAAAATACAAATCGGAGGTGGGTTAAGAATGTTAGATAAAAAATTAGACCCCGAACAAGCTAAGAAGTGTCAGGAGTCAAAATGGTATCCTAAGTATCACGTTGCGCCGCCCGTTGGCTGGTTGAACGACCCGAACGGCTTTTCGTATTACAAGGGTCAGTACCACATTTTCTATCAGTATCATCCGTATTCCGTGAACTGGGGCCCGATGCACTGGGGTCACTCCACGAGTACAGACCTTTGCCACTGGGAACATCAACCGATTGCCATTACGCCCGGCGCATTTTCCGAAGGGCATGAGTGGTACGACTGGGACGGTTGCTTCAGCGGTTGCGGCTATGAGTTTGAAGGCAAACTCTGGCTGATGTACACCAGCCAACGCTTCAACGGTGAAGGCGGCGTTAATTCTTCTGCCAATCCTTCTGGTTACAATCCTTCTGGCAGTTGCGGCGGCGGTCTCGTCACCGAACGTCAGTGCTTCGCTTATTCCGAAGACGGCATCAACTTCACGAAATACGAAAAGAACCCCGTCATTGACATCCCGAACGATCACCCGATTATTGCCAATATCGACTTCCGTGATCCGAAAATCTGGGATCATAACGGCAAATATTACTGCGTAATTGGTAACAGAATTCGCGACCGCTCCCGCACGCAAATCGTTCTGTTCGAGTCCGAAAACTTCTTCGATTGGACGTTTAAATCCGTCGTTGCCATTTCCAAGCCGGATTACTCCGAAGGCACCATGTGGGAATGCCCGGGCTTCGCGCATTTCGGCGACAAATACGTCATGATTACTTCGCCGCAACACGTCCCCTACAAAGGCTACATGTTCCACAACATTCACCAAGCTGGTTACATGATTGGCACGCTCGATTACGATCAAGGCGTATTCTATCGCGGCGACTTCTTCACGTTCGATCACGGTTTCGACTTCTACGCAACTACAATGATGAAAAATCCCGAAGGTCGCTACTTCATCATTGCATGGTTGGCTGCGTGGCAAAGTCCCTTCCCCGAACAGGCTGACGGCTGGGCAACCATGCTTACCATTCCGCGTGAGCTTGTCTACAAAGACGACAAAGTTTATACCATTCCGCCGAAAGAACTCGAATGCATGCGCGGCGAAGGCGTTCACTACACAGACCTTAGACTTACAGAAGAAACGAAACTTGACGGCGTTAAAGGTACTTGCGGCGAATTGCTCTTTGAGGTTGACGTTAAAGAATCCGGCAATTTCGACTTTGAACTCTTCAGTAGCGACAAAGAAAAAACTTGGGTCAGATTCTATCCCGAAAACGGCGAACCTGTCCTTGAGCTTAACCGCGACCAGACGATTGAAGGCGGTAAAGGCATTCGCAAGGTTATATTGCAACCCTTTGGCGATATTCTCAAGTTCCGCATTTTCCTCGACAAGTCCGCGATTGAAATTTTCATCAACGACGGTGCCGAAGTTATGACGACTCGTGTTTATCCGCAGGAAGGTTCCGACAATATCGTCTTCACTCCGCTTGAAGGCAAACCGCTCGTTATCAAGTCTCTCGACTTCTACGAATTCTGATAATAACTTTTTGACGATAAAAAAAACCGCTCCGAACTTTGGGGCGGTTTTTTTTCAAACGGAAATGCAAAGGTGTTGTGGCGGAGGTAAAAATGTGGAAAAAAAATACTTTGAAAGATTTTGTGCAGATGGTAAAATACATTGGACTGCACACGGGCTAAAGAGAATACAAACAAGAGATATTTTGCGTGAAGATGTGATGAATTGCATAACAAACGGCGAGATTATTGAAGAATATCCTGATGATTATCCGTATCCGAGCGCGTTGATATTTGGACATAAAATTACGGGCGAGATAATTCACGTTGTATGCGGTCTTGACGAAGAAAAAATATATTTCATAACGGCATATAAGCCGACGACGGAAAAATTTATGGAAGATTTACGAACAAGGAGGCAAAAATGATGTGTATGTATTGCAAAGGCGGAGAGCTTATCGAATCGACGACGACGCATGTTGTTAAATACAAAGGTTCATTGATTATAGTTGAAAATGTGCCGTGTCTTGAGTGTGACCAATGCGGCGAAACCTATTTTTCAGATGATGTTGCAAAACGTTTGGAAGAAATTGTTAATTCGGTTAAAAAACTTGCGACAAAAATTTCCATAATCGATTATGCTGATGCGGCGTAGAAATTTTGCAACAAAAAACCGCTCCGAACTTTGGGGCGGTTAATTTTTTTGTTCTGATAAAGTTTATTTCGTAAGTAAATCGGTTACTTTATTGGCAAGGTCGGCGGGATTATTGGGCATGACGCCTTCAATCAGCAAAGCCAAATCATAAAGCGTCGTGCATAAATTTTTGAAGGCTTGCGAATTTTTATCCTGCGCGTGGAGGCTTTCCAACTTGTTGAATACCGCATGATTCGGATTGAGTTCCAAAATCTGAACGGCTTTAAACATTGGATTATTCATGGCGGCGAAAGTTTTTTCCATAGACAACGACGGAGAATTTTCGCCCGTAACCAAGCAGACAGCAGAGGATTTAAGACGCGAAGTCAGTCGTACTTCGTGAACTGCGCCGCCGATTGCCTCTTTAACGTCCTTAAGTAAATCTTCGCGAGTCTTGGCAATTTCTTCGACTTCGGCTTTAGTTTTCTGTGATTCGGCGTCGTCAAGCTCGAAGTTTTCACGGGTTATGGACTGGAATTCTTTTTCGGCGTATTCGTGCAAAACGTCAATGGTAAATTCGTCGACAGGGTCGGTTAAATAAATAACTTCAAGCCCGCGATCGCGCAGAAGTTCCATTTGCGGGAGCCGTTCAATCGCCGCCGCGTCTTTGCCGACTGCAACGTAAATTTTCTTTTGGAAATCGGGCATTCTCTCAACGTATTCAGCCAACGTATAAAATTTCCCGTCCTTAGACGTTTGGAACAGGAGTAAATCTTTCAAGCTGTCTTTAGCCTTAACGTCGAACATGCTGTTATACACGCCGATTTTCAGCGACTTGCCGAATTGCGTCCAAAATTCCTCGTACTTTTCGCGCTCGTCCTTTAAAAGCTTGCCGAGTTGCTTAAGGATACTTTTTTCAAGAGCCTTGCCGATAACTTTAACTTCGCGACTTTGCTGAAGGACTTCGCGAGAAATATTCAGCGGCAAATCGGGCGAATCAACTAAGCCCTTCATAAAGCGCAACCAATCGGGCAAGAAATCTTTGCACTTATCCATAATGAAAACGTGGCGCGAATAAAGCTGAAGTCCCGCTTCGTAATCGGAGTAATAAAGATTCTGCGCGGCGTGTTTAGGAATGCAAACAAGCGCGGTATATTCAAATGTGCCCTCCGCCTTGATGTGGAAAATTTCAAGCGGCGACTCCCACTCATGCAGTTGCTGTTTAAAAAATTCGTCGTATTCTTCGCGGGTAATTTCAGACTTACTGCGCGTCCAGAGCGGTTTCATTGAATTGACGGTACGAATTTCAATCTTCGGCTCGTCGCCTTCCTTGCCCTTGACTTCAAAATTCATCTTAATCGGGTAGCGGACAAAGTCGGAGTATTTCTTGATAAGGCGTTCAATCTCGTAAACGTCCGTGAAATTATATTCGTCGTCGCCCGTGAATTCTTTCTTAAGGTGAAGAATAATCGTCGTGCCGCGAGAATCTTTGTTAAAATCTTCAAGCTCGTATTCGCCCGCGCCGTCGGAAGTCCATTTAACGGCTGAATCAGTGCCCGTCTTGCGAGTGATAAGCTCAACTTTATCCGCAACGATAAACGCCGAATAAAAGCCCACGCCGAATTGTCCGATAAGCTCCTGCGCGGCGGCATTGCTTGATTCGCGAATTTTCTCAAGGAAATCTTTCGTGCCCGACTTCGCGATTGTGCCGATATTATTAATGACTTCTTCGCGTGTCATGCCAATTCCGTTATCAGAAATGGTAATCGTCTTGGTCTTTTCGTCGGGGACGATAAAAATTTCAAAGTCCTCGTTGTCGCCTAAAAGTTCCTTGTTGGTTAAAGATTCAATGCGGAGTTTGTCAAGGGCGTCGCTGGCATTTGAAATCAACTCGCGCAGAAATATTTCCTTGTTCGTGTAAATCGAATTGATAACAAGGTCGAGCAGTCGTTTAGTTTCGGCTTGAAACTCCAATTTTTCTACAGGCATAATTTTTTCCTCCAAAAATAAAATTGAGCGAGCTTATTGCCCGCCCGTTTTTTAGCTTTTAGCTGTCAGCTTTAAGCTTTCAGAAAAACCCTAAAAGCTAAAAGCTCTAAGCTGAAAGCTTTACCTAAATAACACGCTAACCGAGCGGTGAGATTGAATGTTCAAAATAACGTCGCCGATAGCCTGCGCCATGCTAAGGACAGTAATTTTCGGCGATTTTTTATCGGGCGGCAAGGGGATTGTATCGGTGATGACGAGCTGTCCGATGTCGGAGTTATCGATTTTCTCAACGGCGTTTTTGCTAAGGACGGCGTGAGTACAGGCGGCGATAACTTTCTTTGCGCCGAGCTTTTTAAGGGCTTTTGCGCCTTCGCAGAGACTGCCCGCCGTGTCGACAATATCATCAACCATAAGGGCGAATTTGCCGTTCACGTCGCCGATAATGCTCATGACTTCAGCCTCGCCGGGACGCGGACGCCGTTTTTCGATAATGGCAATCGGAGCCTTAAGATAATCTGCCAATTCTCTGGCGCGGGTGACGCCTCCCAAATCGGGCGAGACGACGACTAAATCATCTCCGAAATCCTGTTCGCGGAAATAATCGGCAAGGACAGGAGCCGCCTTCAAATGGTCGACGGGAATATCGAAAAAGCCTTGAATTTGTCCCGCGTGCAAGTCGACAGTTATAACTCGCGTCATGCCCGCCGCAACCATTAAATTTGCGACTAACTTAGCGGAAATAGGCTCACGACCGCGAGTTTTTCTGTCTTGGCGAGCATAGGCATAATAGGGAACGATAGCGGTTATCGAGTGCGCCGAAGCCCTTTTGCAAGCGTCCGCCATAATCAGCAAATCCATTAAGTTATCGTTGACGGGTTGGCTCGTCGGCTGAACGATAAAAATATCTTTGCCGCGAATGCTGTCGCTAATCATAACCTGCGACTCGCCGTTGTTAAAGCGTCCTACGAACGTATCAAAAATCTTAACGCCCATATGGTCGGCGATTTTCTGCGCGAGTTCGGGATTAGCGTTGCCTGTCATCAAACAAAAGTTCCCGATCTCGTCAATGCTGTTTTTAATAGTCATTTCAGAAGCTCCTTTTTTAGGATTTAGGGATAAGGTGTCAGGGGTAAAGGGTTTTCCCTGAACCCTAAATCCTGAACCCTTTAATCCTTAGCCCTATATCCTTGTTTTCTTGCCGTACAACAGCAAATCCCAAACGTCATAAGCTCCGACTTCGCCCGTAATAATGCCTTCCGACGCTTTTAAAAGATTGCCGTTGCAAAATTGCGGGGCGACGTAAAAGCCCGATTCAAGCTCCGTCTCAAACGGCACAAAGCAAACTTTCTTTGGATAAGGCAAGCAGTCAAATCTTTCTAAAACGGCGGGGCTTGACGTGTGCATTGTCACCAAAACATTTGACCAATTAATCTTATCCTTGCGCTCGTTCCAAAGCTCCAAAGCGTCGGCGTCGTTCGTGTAACCGTTCATAAACCACTGTGTACCGTCAAGCCAGAATATCGGATAATTAATGCCCAAGTCGTAATTATATTCCGTGCGCTCGAAGTGTAAATCTTTTTTGAAATGCCAACGCGCCTCCGGCAAAAAGTTCATAAAATGTTCTTCGGAAGTGTACATGCCAACAGTCGGCGACAGTTCGGGCAAGCCGAATTTATGATAAGCAATGCCAGCCCACCAACCCATTGAAATAATCGACAAGTTTGATTTGCGAAGTTCCAAATATTTTTCAAGCGTGAAACCGGGCATTAAAATTGTACGGTCGAGAACAAATTTATCAATGTCGACGCCCAAAGTTGCCGCCTCTTTTAAAATCGGAGCAAGTTCAACGTCATGTCCCGTTACCAAAATTAAATCGCAGTCGACGTTCGCCAACTCTTTTTTGTCAATGAGATTAGGCAATCTGTTAATCGGCATGGGAACCGATTCAACGACGCCGACAATATTCACGCTACCTTTGGGCTTGTCGAGTGCGGTAATCGCGGCTCTCAATAAACTTTTTCCCTTTGTTTTGCTCTGCTTGGCGATTGTATCGTATTGCACCCAGATAACTACATTCTTTATCAAAGAAGAATTTGAGCGGCGACTTTCTTTATGTTTTTCAAGCGTGAAACCGGGCGTTAAAACTGTACGGTCGAGCACAAATTTATCGGGGTCGACGCCGAGTTTTTCAGCCTCAATTAAAATCGGCGCAAGGTCAACATCATGTCCCGTTACCAAAATCAAGTCGCAATCGACGTTCGCTAAATCTTTTTTGTCAATCACGTTGTCAAGTTTGTTAATCGGCATGGGAATTGATTCGACGACGCCGACGATATTCACGCTACCTTTTGGCTTATCGAGTGCGGCAATGGCGGCTCCCAACAGACTTTTGCCCTTAGCTTTGTCTTTCGTGGCGAGTGTGTCATACTGCACCCAAATGACTACTTTCATTAAAAAATTTTCCTCCTTTTTTTCTAGCTTTAAGCTTAGAGCTTTCAGCTTTCAGAAAAACCTTAAAGCTTAAAGCTGACAGCTGAAAGCTTATTTCCTCTTATCGTTCCAAACCTCAATATTAACCTGCTTAGCACGAGCAACGGCAAGATTATTTCTCGGCACGTCCTTAGTAATCGTGGAACCAGCCCCGATATACGCGCCTTCGCCAACATTAACCGGCGCAACCAAATTCGTATTGCAACCGATAAACGCATTGTCGCCGATTGTCGTGCGATATTTCTTTTTGCCGTCGTAATTGCAAGTGACCGTTCCGCAACCGACATTAACGCCGCTACCCATATCCGTATCGCCGATATACTGTAAATGCGGGAGCTTGCTACCGTCGCCGATATTGGAATTTTTAACCTCAACGAAGTTGCCAATCTTGACGTTCTCGCCAATCGTCGTGCCCGGTCGAATATGAACATAAGGACCCAGCGTTACGCCGTCAAGAATTTCCGCCTCGTGGCAGTAGCTGAATTGAACTTTAACACCGTTGCCGACAGTCATATTACTAAAGCGAACGTTCGGGCCAATTTCGCAATCCTCGCCAATTACAGTCTTGCCTTCAATATAGGTGTTCGGATAAATAATCGTATCCTGCCCAATCACAACATCGCCGTCAATAAAAGTCGTGTTCGGGTCGATAATCGTAACGCCCGCCTCCATAAGTGCTTGTTCTTTTCTCATACGCAGGGCTTTATCGGCGGCGGCAAGCTGACTGCGATTATTTATCCCAATAGTTTCAATGCAATACTCGGCTTTGAACGCGCCGACTTGTTCGCCCTTAGCTTTTAAAATCGGCAACACGTCGGGCAGATAATATTCGCCTTGCGCATTATCATTGCCGACTTCTTCTAATGCGCCGAAAAGTTTTTGAATGTCGAAACAGTAGACGCCCGCATTAACTTCGCGAATTTTCTTTTCGTCGTCGTTAGCGTCTTTATCCTCGACGATTTTTTTTAAGGAGCCGTCCGCCTCGCGAATTACTCTGCCGTAACCCGTAGCGTCGGGCATTTCGGCAGTTAAAACCGTCGCCGCGCAGTTTGAATTTTCATGGGCGTCAGTGAATTTTTTTAGTGATTCAGCAGTCAAAAGCGGTGTATCGCCGCATAAAATTAAAACGTTGCCTTTCGATTCTGTAAATTTTTCTTTTGCCGAAAGTACTGCGTGCGCCGTGCCGAGCTGTTCTTTCTGAATGACGAATTCGACGCCCGTAATAGTTTTTTCGACGAGTTCCGCGCCCGAACCGATTACTACGATTTCACGCATTGAGCCGACTTCTTTAGCCGACTCTATGACGTATTGAACCATAGGTTTGCCGCAGACCTTATGCAGGACTTTGGGCAATTTGCTTTTCATGCGTGTTCCCTTGCCCGCCGCCAGTATTAAGGTTTCCAAGTTCATAAATAGCCCTCCACTATTTTTTCCGCATAGCTTTTAATAAAGTTTCTTCTGCCTGTTCCATATGACGTTCTGCCGCCTCACGAGCCGCATTTGCGTCGCCCGCCGCGATTGCCTCGACCATTGCCCTATGTTCTTTAAGCGTTTCTTGCAGTCGCCCGGGATAGGACATTGACAAAGTACGGAAACGAGCGAGTTGTTCCATTAAGTTGCTGATTATCGCGACGAGTCGGGTATTGCGGCTGACTTGATAAAGCAGTCCGTGAAATTCTATATCTGTTGCTACTATTTTATCTATGTCGTTATTTTTAATGTGCCCTTCGATTTCGACCAATAGGCTTTGAAGTTTTTCGAGTTCATCGGGTTCAATGCGCATTGTCGCCAATTCCGTCGAGAGTGATTCGAGTGCCGAGCGTATCTCAAAAATTTCTTTAATGTCTTTAACTGAAACGTCCGAGACGTAAGTTCCTCTGCGCGGCATCATTATCACATAGCCTTCTTGTTCGAGCTTGCGAATTGCCTCGCGGACGGGCGTTCTGCTTATTCCCAATTCTTCGGCTAATTGCACTTCCATTAATCGTTCGCCGGGTTCTAAAATTCCGCGTCTTATGGCGTCGCGCAGTGCCTCGCAAACCGTTTCCCTAAGTGGCTGGTAGCTGTCTATTGTTATCGGTTCCAGTCTCTTGTTCATAATAATTCATCCTTTTAGTTGATAGGGTTTAGGGACTAGGGACTAGTAGGAACTAGTTCTTAGTTCCTAGAAACTCGCTCCTAGTTACTGATAAAAAAATTTGTGCGCCCGAATCTTTGACGCTCTCGGAAATTTTTTCGGCGTTTTGCTCATCAGTCAATGCGAAAACCGTCGGACCAGAGCCGCTCATCAAAGCAACATTTGCACCGGCGGCAAGCATTGTACTTTTTAAATCGGCAATGGCGGGAATTTTCTTTAGCGTGATATTTTCAAGGACGTTGTAAAAATTTTTAAAAGCCTTGTCGTATTCGCCGCGCTTGAATTGTTCGATAATTTCTTTGTTGGGCGGGTGAGTTTTAGCGGGGTTTTCGTCGTAAGTTTTATAAGCCCAAGCCGTTGAAATTTCGCCATGCGGTTTCGCCAAGACGACGCCGAAATTTTTAATAGGCGGGAGTTTGGTCAGAATTTCGCCGCGACCTTCGGCAAGACAAGTGCCGCCGATTATGCAGAAAGGAACATCGGAGCCGACGCGCTCGCCGATTTTGCAAAGTTCCTCTTCGGACAAATTCATTTCGTAAAGCCGATTCATGCCGCGAATAACTGCCGCCGCGTCGGTCGAACCGCCTGCCAAACCCGCCGCCATAGGAATTTTTTTCGTAATGCTTATCTCGACGCCTAAATTTTTCCCGCAGAATTTTTGAAACTCAATCGCCGCTTTCCACGCTAAATTTTTTTCGTCAAGCGGAATGTTTTCGCCGCCGATAATTTTAGTCGCGTCCATAGTTAAGCTTATCCCGCGCAGAGATTTTTTAAGTTCCACTTCGTCGGCAAGTTCAATCGCCTGCATTATCATTGATACTTCGTGATAGCCGTCCGCTCTTAAGCCCAAAATGTCCAGCGTCAAATTTATTTTTGCTCGCGCAACCTCTTTAACCATTAACTCACCCGCCTTTTTATTTTAGGCAAAATTCTACCACGCTTTATTTTCTTTGACAAGACGGCGTCAAATGGCGAAAAAAATATCCCGAAACAAAATTCAGGATAAAAATTTATATCGGAGAGATTTTTACTTATTTTCGAGAGCCATAATCTTATTGACTCGTCGTTCGTGACGACCACCTTCAAAGTCCGTCGTCAGCCAAATGCGAACAATTTCGCCCGCAACTCCGTAGCCGAGAACGCGCCCGCCCATAGCCAAGACGTTTGCATTATTATGTTCGCGGCTCATTTTCGCCGAATAGAAATCGTTGCACAGTGCACAGCGAATGCCTTTGATTTTATTAGCCGCAATCGAAATGCCAATGCCCGTGCCGCAAAGGATGATACCTTTATCAGCCGCGCCGCTCACAACGTCCGCGCAGACTTTCTCGGCAATATCGGGATAATCAACAGGCTCGGTGCCGAAAGTTCCAACGTCTTTGACTTCTATATCTTCAAGCTCCGCCAAAACTTTTTTGACTTCCTCTTTAAGCTCAACCGCGCCATGATCGCTACCGATTGTGATTTTCATATCAAAAGCTCCTTTCAAAGTACGAACAAATTATATTCTAATGTAGGACGTTTGTCTATAGCACGAAAAAATTTTTATGGCTGAATGTCGTCGAAGACTGCGGGCAATTTCTCGACAAGAATTTTATAAATTTTCAGCGCGACTTCCCGCATTTGAGGATGCGCCGCCTTTGCCGTCCGTAACTTTAAAAAATGTCGAAGCTCGCGCAGATTCATCGTTACGAAAATTTCTGTCTTGAGTGAATTGGGCAGGATTGAGCGTGCCTCTTCGGGCTTTGCGCCGCCTGCGCGGAGTGCTAAATAATTTTTTTCGAGTTGCGCTATTGTCTCCTTCCATAACTTAAAATTTTCGTCGTCGTCTTGCCAAAAACACGGCTTAATAAAAGTCAACTCGCCGCCGAATTTGCCCGCGCTGTAATCGCAAAAGCGACTGCTCTCTTGGGAGTAAGAGGCTCCAATTCTATGGCGAACGAGTTCATGCGTAACGCCTCTGTCGCAAATGATTTTGAAAGAAATCGCCGCGTGTTCGATAACCGATTCATGCCCGCGCTTGATTATCCCGCGAATAAATTTTTCCGCGCTGTCGTCCTTAATGTTCCCTTCCGATTTGTAGCAGACGCGCCCAGCACGTTCGATTTTCTTCATAATTGCCGCCGCGTCAAAGTCGTCAATCAATTCAACGCTCGGCTCAATAATTTTCATTCCGTATCGTCTCCCTTGCCGATAAAAATTTTCCCGTCGCTTATCGTAAGAAAATTATTCGCAATAACTTCTTCCGGAAATGCAGACGCATCTATAACTTTCCTCTCGCGCAGAATCTTACCGAAAATCTCAATGGGCATTCCGTTCACAAACGGTATCGAAAAAGTCTTCCCGTTATGATTTATCAGCAAGTTGCGAATATCCAACGCATTTTTATTTAAATAATCGTCAACGTTAATCAGCGAATCATTTTGAATATTCTCCAATGCCTCTTCGCTGTAAAGAAAAATCCGCTCGTCCCGAACGTCAAGCAAACTCTGCGCCGCTACTTTTATTGCCGAAGAATTCCTGCCGATAATCTTTCTATCGCGTAAAAGTTTTTCAAATAACGTCAGCAACATTCCGTTTACAAAGGGTATCTCAAAAATATCGCCGTTGTACTTCACGAAAATTTTAATCGCCTTATCTTCATTCTGACGAAAATAATCATCAAGATTGCCCGTCGATTCGGCGTAAAGTTCGCTCAATCTTTCCTCGTCGCAGAGATAAATTTTTCCGTCGCGAACGTCCAGAAAATTTTTCTTGGCAATGCTCGTTGCAGAAGCACTTTTGCCGATTATATTTTTTTCGCGCAGAAGTTTTCCGAAAAGCTCAATACTTATTCCCTCCACAAACGGGATTTCAAACATTTTGCCGTTATGCTTGATGAAAATTTTTTTAAGCTCCGCCGCATGAAAATCAAAATATTCATCGACATTTTCAATCGTGCCGCCATAAGCCGTTTCCTGTTCTTCTTCATTGCGAAGGAAAATTTGCCCGTCAACAATTTTCAATAAATTTTTCTCTGCAGTCTGCGCGGGCGACGCCGCTTTACCGATAATTTTTCTCTCCTGTAAAAGATGCCCGAAAATTTTAAATGGCATTCCGTTCACAAAAGGTATTTCGGAAAGTTTGTTGTTGTGCTTGATAAAAATTTTGCAAGTCTCCGCCGCATGTTCGATAAAATATTCTTCGACGAGTTCGGCGGCAGTCGGTATTGAAATTTCTGCCTCGCTGTGAAAATAAATCCTGTTCCTTATTAGCTTTAAATAATTTTCGGCAATGAAATTTTTTATGGAAGCTCCTTTGCCCAAAATATTTAACTCGCAAAGTACGCGCCGAAAAACATACGTCGTCATTCCCGCGACAAACGGCACTTCAAAAACTTTTTCGCCCCTCTTAACAAAAATAAATTTGATTTTGTCCTCGTGGTCGAAGAAAAATTTTTTTATATCGAAACCGAAATGCGGCAAAAATTTTTCGAGTTTCAAGGGCACGTCAACAAACTTTAAGCGGAAATCTTTTAGCTCGACTAAGGCGGGATTTATATCCAAAATTTTCATTTGCTCGGTTAAAGTCTTATGCCCCGCGCCATTTGATACTATAAAAACTTTTTTCTCAAAGTCGGTGGCGAATTTTATTGCCGGCAGAAAGTCCTTGTCGCTGGAAATAATGATTATAAGCTCCAAGTCCGGCTCGTCGATAATCGCCCGCACCATTTCAAAACAAAGCCACGTGTCCGCAGAATTTTTTCCGTAAAAACAATTCTGTACACGGTAAATTTTTTCGTCCAAATTGCGGTATTTGTAGGGAAGAGCGTCTTCTTTTGCGACAATATCAACCCTAGTTATCGTGTGCTCCCTGCCGAAATGCTCGACGACTTTGAACGTTACGGAGGGAGGAATATTTTCTGCGTCAACAAAAACATGCGCGATCAATTTAACTTGCCCTTTCTAAAAATTTTACTTAGTAATTCTATCACGGCGGCGAAATTTCTACAACGCAGGATTTTTTCAATCTTTAGCCGAATTAAACCCCATAGGCATTTCGGAATTGATTTTTTGACGGAATGGAGTAGTGACAATGAGTAAAACAATTTTAGATGGAGTACTTGAAGAATTTGCGAAGCTGGCGGCAATCCCGCGCCCTTCAAAGCACGAGGGGCAAGTCAGCAATTTCTTAAAAAAATTTTTTGAAGAACATGGCTTTGAAGTTTTGCAGGATAATTTTAAAAATGTAATTGCCGTGATTCCCGCGAGTCCCGGCAAAGAGAATTCGCCGATAACGATTCTGCAAGCGCATATGGATATGGTGTGCGTGGCGCAGGACGGCTACGAATTCAATCCGCTGACCGACCCGATAAAATTAATTCGCGGCGAAAAATTTCTTGAGGCGGAGGGGACAAGCTTAGGCGCGGACGACGGCATAGGCATTGCAGAAATTCTTTATCTGATTAAGAATCAAGAAGCCTTTCCGCATGGTGAGCTTAGGATAATTTTCACGACCGACGAAGAACAGGGCATGAGCGGCGCGATTAATCTTGATAAAAGATTTTTATTTGACGCCGATTATTTTATCAACTGCGATTCGGAGAGATATGGCGAATTGGTTGCGGGCAGTGCTGGTGCTGTTCATGCGACGTTTCGGCGCGAACTTCATTACGTGCGCCCCGATACCAAGTTGCCTTACAATGTGGAAATAAAAATTAGTGGACTGCGCGGCGGGCATTCGGGCGAAGAAATTTCGAGCGGGCGAATCAATGCTATTAAAGTAGCCGCTAAGATTATGCGACAGGTAACGGCACGCGGGAAAATTCGTTTGGCGAGCTTGAACGGCGGCAAAGCTTTTAACGTCATACCCGACAGCGCGGAAATTGTTTTCGCTACGGATTTAAGAGCGGAGGTTGTTAAGAAAATCTGCGCGGATATTGAGCTTAAACTTAAAAAAACTTACAACACCGAGCCGAACGTAAAAATCGAGGCGCAAACCGTCAAACGCCCCGATAAAGTTTTGCACATTAAAGATTATGAAAACCTGTCGAATCTCATCACGCTGATTCACAGCGGCGTTTATCTTATGTCGCCCGATAATCCCGCGCAGGTTTTAGCGTCGTCTAATCTGGGCGTAGTGCATATGGACGATGAGATTGTCGAGCTTAAAATTTTGCCGCGCTCCAATGCCGATGCAATCGTTGAGGAATTTATTGACCACTTTACTCAAGTGGCGAAACTTTGTTTCTTTGAAAGTAAGTTTTCGACGCCGACTCCCGCTTGGAATTTCAATCCTGATAGCAAGCTCTTAAAAATCGCCAAAGAAATTTTCACGGAGCAAAACGGCTACGCGCCCGAAGTCAAGACGATTCACGCGGGACTTGAAACGAGTTTCTTCGCAAAGAAAAATTCAAAGCTAGACATAATTTCAATCGGCACGACCAACGAAAATATTCACAGCCCTAACGAACGACTTCACCTTGAAACCGTCGAACCGCATGTAAAATTTATCGTGGGACTTTTAACGAAAATTTCTGAAATGAAACCTTGACGCCTAAAGTTACTGCGATTGTCACGACGTAGAAAATCAGCGCGTTCGGAGCCGTCATTATCAAGCCGAGTTTGCCCAAGCCGATTGCCAGATAATGAATTGCGAACGGGTGCGCCAAATATACAAAGTAAGAATTTTTACCGAGCAAGCTCAAAAGTTTTCTTATCGGCGCAGGGAACTTGCCAAATTGAAATAGCGTAAAGAAAAATATCGACGCGGCGATTGTGTAGAAAATGCCGGGCGGCGAAAGTTGATGAGCCGTGTTTACTGCGTCGAGCGGCGAATAATTTCTGACATAGATTAAAAGATAGAACCAACCCAGCAAAATTGTCAGCGTGATTAAAAAGGTCGCGCCGACAAATTTTTTTTGCTCCGAACACCACGCGAAAAATTTTTGCGAATGAACTCCGAGCACTCCGCCCAATATGAATATGAACACGTAATGCAAGACCAGCCAATTTAATCGCCACTTCATGAAAAGATTTTCCGTCGTTCCAACGCAATAACTCGACCAGCAATCAAAGACAATCTGCGCGGCGAGTAATAAAATCAAGCGAGTGGGCGTCATGCGCTTAACTAAGTAAATCCACAGCGGCATTAAAAGATAAAACCAAATCAGTATCACTAAAAAATATAAATGATACTTCGCCAGCCCGAAGAAATAAATTTCCGCCGCGTAATCTGCTTCTGGGAAAAGTTGCCAGCCGTTAAACCAGTTATCGTGCACAATGTAAAGCGTCGACCAAATTAAATACGGAATTAATACCGCCTTAAAGCGTCGCCGTAAAAATTTTCCATAATCGAACGGCTCGGCAAGATTCATGCGATAGAACAATCCGAACGCTGATATAAAAAAGAAAATCGGCACGCTGAACCGCGAGACGATTTCAAAAAGTGCGACAAGGTGAATATTCGGCGTGGGGTTAAGCAGATATTGCGAACCTGTATGAATTGCCACGACGCCGAGCATTGCCAAGCCGCGTATGTATTCGATTGATTTAAGGTATGGCTTTTTCATTTGCTGATTTCAAATTCTACGTGGACATTCGCCGAGCAATGGAGGGTTCCGCTTTCAATGGGAGTTTCAATCCCTACCGCTTCGTCCGCCGCCATATTTCGAGCCATTTTGTAATTGCGGGGAGCATCTATTGAGCTGTGATTAATCGACACGGAATAGACGCCGACGATACTTTTGCCGAGAGCCGCCGCCGCAATTTCGGCTTTATGTTTGGCGTCAAGAATTGCAAGCCTCAAAGCCTCGTCTTGATAAGAATTTTTATTGCGAAGTCCGAATTGTAGGGAGTCAACTCTATTGGCACCTTTCGACAGGGCGGTATCGATAATTTTGCCGACAAGATTCAAATCGTCAACGACAATCGTAACGGAATTGGTCGCCTCATAGCCGTCGATTTCACTGCGCCCGTTATCGGAGTGGCGATAAGTCGGGCTGAAGTTGTAGTTGCCCGTCGAAATATTTTTACGTTCAATGCCGAGCGCGACAATCGAATTGATAACGGACGAAGCGGCTTTGGCATTAGCGGCTTGGACGGCGGACGGATTTTTATCGCGGGTGACGACGCCGACGGAAATAGTAGCGCGGTCGGGCGACGCCTCAACAATTCCTTCGCCGCTTACGGAAATTATCGGCGGGTGAACTTCTTCGGCAAAAGTCGTTGCGCAAAATATCATCACGATTAACAGAGTCAAGCTAAAAATTTTCATAAATAACACCTCCGCGCAGATTGTAGCATAAATCATCACGCTTGACAAAGATTGAATGCTTTAAAAAACTGCTTAATCTTCAAAACCGAAAATGAAATGATAAAAATATATAAATGTGGCACACATTACGAAGATAAGTAAAAAAAGCCCTTCGGCGCGTGTCGGAGGGTTTTCTCGTTTGACAATCAAAAAATTTCTGCTAAAATTCAAATCAAAAATAAAAAAGGCGGTTATGTTTTTATGATTAAAGAGCTAAATCGCAGAGACTTTATCAAAAGTGCCGCAGTTGGATTAGTTTCAGTCAATACGATTGGACTTTTGCCCGACGAGAAAGTTTTTGCGGCAGATAATTGCACAGTCAAAACTCACTACGGCACATTCAATGGTTTTTTGGATAAAAACGGCGTTAAAACTTGGTTGGGAATTCCATATGCTCAACCACCAATAGGAAATTTGCGCTGGCAAGCTCCTAAACAGCTTAAACCGTCCGATAAGACTTTCGACGCCAAAAAATTCGGATTTACGGCTATGCAAACTGTTGACTACAGAGAAACTTCATCTATCCGACCGCAAAGCGAAGATTGCTTGACGCTGAACATTTGGACACGCGGCGAAAAGAAAAATTTGCCTGTAATGGTATTCATACCCGGCGGAGGCTTTCAAACCGGCGGAACCAGCGATATTCGCTATAACGGAATGAATTTTGCGGCTGAAAATGATATTATTCTCGTCACGATTAACTATCGGCTGAACATTTTCGGCTTTCTGAATCTCGCAAGCATTGATTCAAGCTTTGAGGACAGCGGTTATCTCGGAATTAAAGACCAAATCGCGGCTTTGCAATGGATTAAGGAAAATATCGCCGAATTCGGCGGCAATCCCGATAATATTACTATTTTTGGGCAAAGTGCCGGCTCAACTTCGGTTATGTTGCTTACAATTACTCCTGCCGCTAAAAATCTATTCCAAAAAGCAATTCCGCAGTCGGGACATTTGGGTCTTTACAATACGCCCGAAGAATCAGCCAAAGTTGCCCAAACTTTTATGGAAATGAGCGTCGCAAAGACGATTAATGAGCTTATGAAGAAATCTTCCGCCGAACTGATTAATATTTATGAAAAAGTTAATAGTCTTAATCCGAATACGTCACTTTTGAATTATATGCCGACATGCGACGGGAAATTTATTCCTAATGAGCCGTTTAAGGCATTAAAAGACGGCTACGCGAGCGAAATTAAATTTTTGACAGGCACGGCTTCAGATGAATGGTGTTTTTGGCTTTTGTTCACGAGTCCAAGATTTTTTGATATTCTCCGCGAGAATTCACGATTTGTCTTGGCGAAATACAATGGAACGGATACAACTGAGGAAGTTTATCGCAAATGGCTTGGAAATCGCCCCGATACCGAAGAAAACTACATTAATTTTGCAAACAATGTTGATTGGCGAGTCGGTCAAGAAATTATGGCGGAATATCAATCAAAATTTAATGACGTGTACTATTATTTGTTTAGCGAGCAGTCTCCGATTGAAAATTTGCGTGCGTATCACGGCATTGACTTAGTTTATACCTTCAATTTGCCCGATAAAAATTACAATCCGAATCCTGCGCCTCATTTTGTAAGGCAAATTCAAGCATCATGGGCGTCATTTGCGGCTACGGGCAATCCGAACAATGAATTCATGCCGCATTGGGAGAAATATACCGCAGATAATCGCCAAACTATGGAGCTAAACTCAAGCGGCTGTGTTTTACATAAAGATTTGAATACGGAAAACCTAAATTCCTTGCGCTATATCTATGAAAGCTAAAAAAGCCCTTTGGCGCACAGTCGGAGGGTTTTTCGTTTGACATACTGAAAATCTTTGATAAAATAGTTTCGAGGTGATAAAAATGACAGAGACGATAAATTTAATGATTGACAGCGAAGAATTAAAAGAATTTAAGGAAACGACTGGCATGAGTTTTATGGATTGCATTAAGATGTTAAGGAACAGCGTAAAATACGGCGGGAAATTGGAACTCGACCCGTTTTGGAGCGACGAAAATATCAACGAACTCAAAAGAATATCAGAAGATGTTAAGCATGGACGCAATATGCATAAACATGACTTAATAGAGGTAGAGTAATGAATTTAACATGGCATGATACAGCATGGGCGGCTTATTTGCATTGGCAAACACAGGACAAAAAGACTTTGAAGCGTATAAATAATTTGCTGAAAGACATAGACAGGAACGGCTATAACTGCATAGGCAAACCCGAACCGTTAAAAGGTGAATTGTCAGGTTGGTGGAGCGTTCGTATTGATGAAAAGAACCGCTTAATCTTCAAAATCGAAAATGAAATGATAGAAATATATAAATGCGGAACACATTACGGCGACAAATAAAAAATTCCTTCGGCACAATGTCGGAGGGATTTTTTCGTTCAAAATAGCTAAAAATTTTTCTGATGAGTTATTGACAATCCATTTTTTTTTTTTATAATGCTTCAAACGTTTTCAAAGGAAGGAGATTGATTAACATGCCAGTGAAAATCGGCAACAGTTACGTCACGGAAGCCGCGCTTGCTTATGCTCAAGAGCGCAAAGACGAAAAATCTGAAAATGTCCTTAGCGATTTGTCCAAACAGTTTAAGGATATAAATTTCAGCGTAGGAACTCAACCTTTTGGCGGTAGCGGCACTAACAATATCACTATCGCGCCCAATATTCTGCGTCAAATGGCTAACGACCCCGAAAAGAAATTGGAATACGAGGCTTTGATTTACGATTTCGACCAAGTATTAAAAAGTTCCGCCAATCGTCCCGGGCTTAAGTCTCAAGGCGTAGTTATCGACAGCAAGGGCGAAACGAGCATGTGGAGTATCGGGCAATTCAATGATGACAAGACAACTCGGTCGCTTATGCACTTCACGGAGGAAGAAAAACAACGTTTGGCAGGTCGTTCGCCTAAAAAATCTTCTAAAATCTCGACAGATAAGGTAGACGCCGAAATTAAATTGCTCAAAAATAAAAAAGCGCAGTTGGAGCAGAAAATTACCGCGCAGACAGATAATCCCGACTTACAGCGGCAACTTGCACGACTTGAGGACGAACTCCGTCAAAAAGATAATGATACCTATCGCAAACAGCATTCTACAGTTGACATAACAATTTGAATAGAAATAGCAATAAAAAGAACCCCTTCGACTAATGCTTGGAGGGGTTTTTACTTTGTACAATTCCCCTCGCTGTGTTAAAATTACCTTAAAACTTTTGAGGAGGCTTGCCAATGGTAAGGAGAATTTATGTTGAGAAACGCGATGGCTTCGACGTGCCCGCTAAACAGTTGCTTGAAGATTATCGCGAGACTTTGGACATTAAGAATTTAGCGGGCGTGCGGTTGTTGGTTCGCTACGACGTGGAGGATTTGAGCGACGAAGATTTCATCAAAGTGCGCGACATAGTTTTTCGCGAGCCGAATGTTGACAATTTTTATAATGAATTGCCCGCCGACCTTGACGCTACGAAAACTTTTGCGGTTGAGTATTTGCCGGGGCAATTCGATCAGCGAGCCGACTCAGCCGCGCAATGTGTTCAGCTTGTCACGGGAAAGGAATTGCCGACGATTCACTCTGCGCGGATTATTTCTTTAATCGGCGACGTTACGGCGGAAGACTTCGCGAAGATAAAATCCTACTCGATAAATGCCATTGAATCACGCGAGGCGAGCTTTGAATTGCCGACGACGTTAAAAATTTCAGCCGAGACTCCGCCCGACGTTGAAGTCTTAAAAAATTTCAATGACATGAGCGACGCTGAACTTAAAGAATTTCTGAATCTGCGCGGCTTGGCAATGAACTTGGACGACTTGAAATTTTGCCAAAGCTATTTCCGCGACACGGAGGAACGCGCCCCGACGATTACCGAGCTGAAAGTTATCGATACTTACTGGAGCGATCATTGTCGGCATACGACTTTCACGACCGCGATTGATAATGTGACTTTCGACGCGGGCGCGGAGGTTATTGAACGGGCTTTTAAGGAATATTTATCCGTTCATAATCCCGATAAAGATATTTCGCTTATGGACTTGGGAACAATCGGCGCGAAGATAGTCAAGCCGCAAGGTTTGGACACGTCGGAGGAGATTAACGCCTGCAGTATCAAGATAACCGCGCAGATTGACGGGCACGAGGAAGATTGGCTGGTGATGTTCAAAAACGAGACGCATAATCACCCGACTGAAATTGAACCGTTTGGCGGCGCGGCGACTTGTTTGGGCGGGGCAATTCGCGATCCTTTGAGCGGTCGAAGTTATGTTTATCAGGCAATGCGTGTTACGGGTGCGGCTGATCCTCGCAAAAAATTTTCTGAAACGTTGCCCGGTAAACTTCCGCAGAAAAAAATCATTCGCGGCGCGGCTCAAGGCTACAGCTCCTACGGCAATCAAATCGGACTCGCGACGGGGCAAGTTAAAGAAATTTATCATGAAGGTTATCTTGCTAAGCGTATGGAAATCGGCGCGGTAATTGCGGCGGCTCCGAGTTCAAACGTCATAAGAGAACGTCCCTGCGCGGGCGATAAGGTTATTTTGCTCGGCGGCAGGACAGGACGCGACGGAATAGGCGGGGCGACGGGTTCAAGCAAAGTTCATACGACCGAATCGCTCGCCACTGCGGGCGCGGAAGTTCAGAAAGGTAATCCTCCGACCGAAAGAAAGATTCAAAGACTGTTCAGAAATCCCGACGCGGCGAAACTTATCAAACGTTGCAATGATTTTGGCGCGGGCGGCGTAGCTGTAGCAGTTGGCGAACTTGCAGCAGGACTTAAAATCAATCTTGATGCCGTAAGAAAAAAATATGACGGCTTGGACGGCACAGAACTTGCAATTTCCGAATCTCAAGAGCGTATGGCGGTAGTTTTGGATAAAAATGACGTTGAAAAGTTCATTGCACTTGCCGACGCGGAAAATTTAGAGGCTTATGAGGTCGCGGAAGTCACTGACAGCGGGCGAATGATTATGAATTGGCGCGGAAAAGAAATTGTCGATATCAGTCGCAAATTTTTCGACACAAACGGCGTTAAGAGGCATATAAGGTGTCAGGTGTCAGGGATAAGGGGCAAGGGAGAAATTACTAAGCTGAAAGCTCCAAACTGGCTTGAAAACTTGCGCGGATTAAATATTTGCAGTCAAAAAGGTCTGGTTGAGCGATTTGATTCGACAATCGGCGCGTCAACGGTGTTAATGCCGTTCGGCGGCAAGAATCAACTCACTCCTGCGGAAGGTATGGTTGCTAAAATCCCTTGCGACGGCGAAACTTCAACTGCAACCGCTATGACGTTCGGATTCGACGCCGATATTTCGGAGCAAAGCCCTTTTCACGGCGCGATTGACGCTGTAACAAGTTCGCTGGCTAAATTAACGGCGATTGGCGCGGATTATTCAAAAGCTTATCTGACTTTCCAAGAATATTTCGAGAAACTCGGCGATAATCCCGAAAAATGGGGCAAACCTCTTGCGGCATTGCTCGGAGCCTTTATCGCGCAGAAAAATTTCGGCGTGGCGGCTATCGGCGGTAAAGATTCGATGAGCGGCACTTTTGAAAACTTAAATGTGCCTCCGACGCTGGTAAGTTTCGCGGTTGCGGTCGTCGACGCCGATAAAGTTATCTCTCCCGAATTCAAAGCCCCAAATCACAAAATTTATCTTGTTGAATGTCCGCGTGATGATGACGGCGTTCCAAACTTCGACGAACTCAAGAAAAATTTCGCTAAAGTTCATGAATTAATCTGCGCGGGCAAAATTATTTCTGCGGAGACTTTGCAAGCGGGCGGAATTGTTGAGGCTATATCTAAAATGGCAATCGGCAACGATATTGGCTTTGAAAAGCAATTAGGAATGTGGAATGAGGAATTAGGAATTAAAAATTACGGGAGTTTAGTTGTTGAGGCGAATTGCGAGCTTGATTTTAAACTTTTGGGCGAAACGATTGCCGAACCTGTTATAAAAATCGGTGACGATAAAATTTCACTCGACGACATTAAAAAAGCCCTTTCAGAGCCGCTTGAAAAGATTTTCCCCACCAAAATTAAAAATCAATCCGCAAATATTATTCCCAACGAACTTTATCGGACAAATAAAAGATTTTCCGTGCAGATTAAGCTTGCCAAACCTAAAATTTTTATCCCCGTCTTTCCCGGTACGAATTGCGAATACGATTCCGCTAAAGTTTGGCAAAAAGCTGGCGGCATTCCCGAAATTTTTATCGTTCGTAACCTTACTCCTCAATCTGTCGAGGAAAGTATCGAGGCTATGGCTGAAAAAATCCGTTCCGCGCAGATTATTATGCTTCCCGGCGGTTTCAGCGGCGGCGACGAGCCTGACGGTTCCGGAAAATTCATTGCGGCGATGTTTCGCAATCCGAAAATCGCTGAAGAGGTTATGAACTTGCTAAATAAGCGCGACGGATTGATTTTGGGCATTTGCAACGGTTTTCAAGCGTTAATTAAGCTCGGATTGCTCCCTTACGGCGAAATTCGCGAACTTGAAGAAGATTCTCCGACTTTAACTCATAATTCTTTGGGTCGACACGTCAGCCAATACGTTTACACACGAATTGCAAGTAATTTATCCGTTTGGCTCGCAAAAAATTCTGTCGGCGACGTTCACGCGATACCAGTAAGTCACGGCGAAGGCAGATTCGTTGCAAGCGACGCTTGGCTTAAGAAACTCGCCGAAAACGGACAAATCGCGACTCAATACGTCGATTTCGCCGATAATCCTACAAATGAACTGCCATTTAATCCGAACGGCTCGGCTTGGGCGATTGAAGGCATAACCGACGCAAGCGGCAGGATTTTCGGTAAAATGGGGCACTCGGAACGCATTGGCGAATACATTTGCAAAAATATTCACGGTAATAAAGACCAAAAACTATTTGAGGCGGGCGTCGAGTACTTTTCTTGAGGTGATAGCAATGTCGATATTCAAACAGCCGTTTATTCAAAATCCTCCGCCAAATCTGCAACGTAAGACTTCGTACACGAATAACAAAGACAATTACGAAGTCGACGACGATGATGATGACGATAACGACGATGATGACGACGACGACGGAGATTATTGAGTTTGACGGGAAAATTTCAGCGGAAAATTGCCTTGATAAGATTATTCACGGCGATTGCTTGGAAGTTATGCGAGTTTTGCCAGATAAATGCGTCGACGTTGTGATAACTTCGCCGCCTTACAACTTGCTGAACTTCCAGTGGCAACGGCTTAAAGAAAAATACCAACTGCGGCAAGTGGAAAAACGCCGCGATTAAAAACGGCTACGCTGAATATGATGATAACATGCCTTATGCCGAATATATCGCGTGGCAAAGGGAATGTGTCGCCGAAATGTGCAGAATTATTAAAGATGACGGCGCAATTTTCTACAACAATAAAAATCGCGTGCAAAACGGCTTGTTAGAGGACAGAGGCGAGATTTTAAAAGGTTTTCCGCTCCGACAGATTATTATTTGGAAAAGAAGCGGCGCGATTAACTTCAATGCGGGCTATTTCCTGCCGACAACCGAGCAAATTTATCTTTTATGCAATAAAGCGTTCAAACTGGCGAAGGGTGCGAATAAAAATACCGACGTTTGGGAAATCAAGCAAGAAATGAAGAATCCTCACCCCGCGCCGTTTCCTGAAGAGCTTATTGACAGAATTATTTCCAGCACGACGGGAAAAATTATTCTCGACCCGTTCGCCGGCTCTGGTACAACTGCCGTATCTGCTAAAAAATTCGACAGGAGCTTTATTTTAATAGAAAAGTCGCTGAAGTATTGCGAGATGGCGCAGAAAAGGATTGACGGAGGCGATTGGCGGCAACGTGACGTTGCATCCAGAGAAATTTCCTTGCCAATAATATTTTGAATACGTTTTACGCATTCGGCAAGCTTAATCATAACAATAAAATCGCGAGTGTTGGAAACAATTAAGTCAAGCCGACAGAGGAAATTTGTCGCATTTCAAGATTCGTGAGCTGTGGCACTTGATAACATTTGACAAAGATTTATCCGACGATAAAATTGTAAGGCTGGGCGAGCAAGGACAAATTTTTTACCTTCCAAACGCAAGCGAGACTTATAAAAAGTGTTCGGAGCATCCGGGTATGAAAAATTACGTCCGACCGCTGAATAATTTCGTCGGCGACATCAGAAATTTGATTTAAGGAGCTGATTATTATTAATTTACAGAAACTGACTTGCAAGGATAAGGCAATTTTCGATGAATTTTACGGCTCGCGCTATTGTGAAAATGCCGAGTACACTTTTACCAATCTTTTTATGTGGCGCGATATGCTTAATCTTCATTGGGCGATTGAGGACGAAGTTTTATATGTTTTCTCGTCGAACGAAGAAAATTTTTCTGCATGGCAACCAATCGGCTCGCAAGACAAAATGCAGGACGCTATTAATAAAATTTTGCAAGTTGCAGAGGAAAATCGCGGTGATAAGGAATTTATGTTCGTTGTTGTAGAAAAAAGTTTCGCGGACGAGTTGGCACGCTATCCAAACGCTAAATTTAACATCTCTGCAGACCGTGATAACTTCGATTATGTTTATCTCGCGCAGGATTTGATAAATCTTTCGGGCAGAAAGTTTCACGGCAAAAAAAATCACCTCAACGCCTTTAAAAAAGAATATCCAGACGCTAAATATCTCCCAATCACCGAAGAAATCATTCCGCAATGCCGCGAACAATTAAATATCTGGTACGAAACCCATAAACGCGCTAATCCCGACGATGAATTCATCTTCTACGAACGCGCCGCCATTCACGAGATTTTTGACCACTTCGACGCCTTCAAACTCAAGGGCGGTGCAATTTTAATCGATAATCGCGTCGTCGCATTCACTTTCGGCGAAAAATTGAACTCCGATACCGCCGTTATCCACGTCGAAAAGGCTGACCCTACCATTCGCGGCATTTACGTCGCTATCAATCAATCTTTCGTGGAAAATGAGTGGGCTGATATGATTTATATCAATCGCGAAGAGGATATGGGCATTGAGGGCTTGCGTAAGGCTAAAAATTCTTATCGCCCCATAAAAATGATTGAAAAATTCAACGCGACACTCGCTAAATAAAAAATAGGAGCTGCTCTTAATCGAACAGCTCTTTTTTTATTCCTAATCCCTAATTTCTACTTCCTAATTACTTTTCTACCGCCATTGCAGCCGCGATTGCCGCTCCAAGTCCCGATCCGCCGTTGTCAAGGATTGTATCGACTTTATCGGCGTCATCTCCGAGCAATTCGCCCATTGCCTTAACGATATTTTCCTTCGCAAGCGGCATTTTCTCATAAACTGAGCCGTCAACCGCTACATGCTGTTTAACTATCTTGCCGGAGCCTGCGCGTTGCCAAACTATTGCTACAAACGACGCCGCCGCTAATCTTGCCGAACGAATTATTATCGCCTTTACGAGTTCGCGGACTTTTTTAACGTCTTCTACGTCCAATTCGCGCCCGATTTTCGCCATTAGTATATCCGACGCCTTGAAAAGATTCGGCGACTCGTCCAAAACGATATTCGACATATCAATCGAAGTTAATCCGTATTTTTTGCCCTTTTCGCCCAAAAGTTCCGCTATCGCCATGCCTAAAAGCTCGCCCATGTAGCGTCCAGATACCATTTTTTCAAATCTTTGTTCGCCGGGCTTTTCGGAGCCTTCATCATACTCTTTATCGAAACGATTCGGCATGAGTTTCATAAAATTGCCGCATTCAAGGTTCAAAATCATGCCGCCGGAGCCGAAACAGTTAGGATCGTGTATACTCGGCTCAAGATAGCACGTGTTGTGCCCCGTCGCGTAAATCGAACCGATATAAATATCCGGCGTCTTGTATGCCGCGCTCAAAAGTACCGCAACCGTATCATTAAGGACGGCGACAGGCTCAACATTATTCGCGCCGCGACGTTTCAGAGCCGCAAGCAGTAAATCGTTCGCAACTTCGCCCTCAACGCCCTGCGTAGCAAATTCTTTCGTCCAAATTATCAGCCGCGCATTGTTCAAATCGGTTTGCGTCGACGGGAACGAAAATGTATGTCCGAGATAATATTTAGTCTCGCGGTCGCCGTCAATCGCCTCGTCGATAAGTCCCGCGATAAAATCAAACATCTGCTCGGCAGTCGCGTCCTTGCAAATGTAATCGTATTTACCGGGAACGATAAGCGGGCGTCCGACGCGCTTGAGAATTTCATACTTGCCGTTGCCGTCCAGACGAATCTTGGAAACGCGAACATTTGTGCCGCCGAAGTCCAATGCGATATATTCGCCCTTTTCATTGCCGCTCGGCAGTCCCACATACGATTTCAACATGCGCATTGACGACAAACTAACGTCGCGCAGACCCAGTTGCAAATCTTGACGGAACGACGCCGCGATTTCTTGGAGCCGTTCGCTGTCAATCGTGAACTCCGCCATTATTTCCTTGAATTGCTCGTTGTTAAATGCCATAGCAACCCCTCCTTAATTTTTACTGCCGTTAGATTATATCACGTTTCAAGCAGGAAAAAAATTTTCTGTGCATAATTTTTTTCACGAGGTGATTGTAATGGAAACTTTGGGACAAAAAATCAGACGGTTGCGCAAAGCGAAGAAAATGACTCAATCGGAGCTTGCGGAGTCGTGCGGCGTGGATTTTACTTATATTAGCAAGATTGAAAACGATAAAGGACTTCGTCCGCCTGCCGAATCAACGCTTAGAAAAATTGCTATGTTCTTGCAAACCGACGCGGAAGAGTTAATCCTCATGGCTAACAAAGTCCCGCAAAATTTACAAGAGACAATCGTTGAAGACAAGCTTGCCTTAGATTTTCTGCGAGTTTTTCCAAAGTTCAACGACACTCAACGCGGCGACATACGAAAAATTATCGACGATGCGGAGGGTAGGTCGTGACAAAAGAAACTATCGAACAGCAAGCGACGCAAATCCTTCGTGAAGAAAAAATTTCACGTCTTCCGATTAGTGCCGAGCGTCTCGCCGAATCTTATTTCGGTTTAGATTTCGACTGTGGTGAATTGGATGATAATGAATTGGCAGGTTTGAAAATCGCGGAGAAAAAAATTTACATGAACGAATCCCGCGCAGATGAACTTGTTGCAAACGTCGGATTGAAGAATTTTACAATCGCTCACGAGTTGGGACATTGGACTTTACACAAAAATTTAGTCGGTAAACGTTCCAGACAAATTGAGCGCGAGGCTGATTGGTTTGCGACGTGTTTGCTTATGCCCGAAAAATGGGTTCGCGAGGAATTTTCAGAATTTAAGGTTTGGCTCCCTGCTGAAATGAAAGTTGATTCGCTAGCAAAAATATTTTGCGTGTCACGAACGGCAATGAAAATTCGTCTGTCACAACGCGAACTGAAATTGATTTATGTTGATTTCAACGATTACAGTTGCTATCGGAGCAAGGAAGATTTTTTGGAACAGTCGGCAGGGCAAATGAAGCTCTTCTAAAAATTTTAAATCTGAACTTGACAAAAAATCCAAGTCAATCTATAATCGCCCGCGAGGTGATTCAATGCAGAAAATTTACAAAGAAAAATATGACATATTCAAACTGGATTATTGGCAGGGAGCAAGTCTCGTCGGGAAATTTTTAATGCCGAAACTTGCTCCGAACCAACTAATTCCTCAGAATGTCATTAGTTTTAACGAAAGAAACAACATTAAGAATCCGGAAAGACATTGGCTCGACTTTTTTGTCGATGATAACCACTATGAAAATTTTTGGACATATCTCCGAAACAGAATCAAAAGCTTAAAAAAATTTGCAGGGATAATCTCAACTGATTACTCGATGTTGCCCGAAATGTTACCGGGACAAAGGATTTGGAACTGCACTCGCAACAGAATTGTCGCTTATTTCCTTCAAAAACAAGGTTTTAACGTGATACCGGTTGCGTCGTGGTGCTCGAAAGAAGATTTTGATTGGTGTTTCGACGGTCTCCCCGAAAAAAGTTCCATTGCAATTTCTTCAAACGGCTGTTTATCGACTCCTTACGGCAAAAAAATGCTTTTGGCTGGTGTCGAAGAATTGCAACGGCAAAAATCTCCGTCCAAAATCATTATTTGCGGACGCTCGTCAGCCGAATTGAAAAAATACGACAATATCATGTACTATCCAAGTTTTTCTCAACGAATGCAGGAAAGGATTAAAAATGGGAAGTAGAGGAAGTTCAGCGGGCGGCGGAAGCGTTCCTAACGGTTGGCAAGTTGTCGATTATGTTCACGGAATCGCGGTTCTTCAGCCGACTAATCCAAAACAAAGTTTCAGCTTGCCGCGTGAATCGAATATTCCTAACGTAGCATATCTTTTATACGATAGAAAAGGCGTTTTTAAACAGTTAAGAGTTTATGGCGACGATAAAAAGCCAAAATTCGACATTGACTATCATAACGTAGACGGAAAAATGTCTCTGCACAAGCACATTTATATAAACGGCGTGCGTCAAAAGGAGCATATCCCGCTGACGCCGGAAGAATACTCCGAGTACTCAAAATTTCTGAACAGGTGATAATATGACAGGCATGACATTAAATGAACTTAAAGAAACTATGTTGATTCACAGCGAGATAGAATTTTCTTATCGCGGTGAGATGTATGATTTCCAGAAAGACCCTGCCGAAGGTTCGCGAACAAAAATTTCTGTATGGCGATGCGGCGACAATCCCGAATGCGTCTACTCAATCACGATTGCCGACGGCGAGCCTTTCGTCGATGACTTAATCAATGCCAATATATTTCCCGACGGTAAATCAATCGTCGAGGGCGAATCCGATATTGACGTAGAATTTTTTACCTGATATTAAAAATGTCATATTTGACATTCCTAACTTTGAACCTCAAAGCCCAAAGTGAAAATTGCATATCGGTGCATTTTTTATTTTGAACTGCCAAACGCCTTGTTAAGATTATAATATATCATAATTTTTACTTTGAAACTCTAAATCGCCTGCGCGGACGATTTTTTTTTTGCTCACAACCAAATTTTTTGCTAGAATCAATCGCGAGGTGACCATAATGAAAAAAAATCTCTTCCAAACACTTCAAGCCGCTCTCACGGAGGAAGAACTTAAAAATTTCTTCGCTAAGTACTTCCACATCAAACTTTCTACCAAAAATTTCATCGACCTTTACACGCCACAGATTCTTTTCGAGTTCAAACTCGATTCTAACCTCCACAATAACCAAATCTTAGCTAAAATCGTCGCGCAAACCCTTTACTACGTCCGCAGATTAAAATTCGGCTCAGATTTCCGACCGGTCAGCCAAAATATCGCTATCGTAACTAAATCCGCCGCCGTTATCTTCCCGACGGAAACTTTTGCCAATTTCTACGATGATGACAACTTCGATTGGGACTTAAGACCCTCTTCCCCGTGCAAATTGCTTGTAAACGCTCTCGCTAACTCCGATTCCATTAAATCCGCCACTATTTACGACTTAGACGCTTATAACGTCGAAATTGCCTTCGCTACAAACATAAATAACATCTTTCAAGGTAAATCTCGCGTCGTTAAGCAAATTACTGAACAAAATTTCGAGCAAATCTTCCTTTACTGGCAAAAATTATTCGGTGATGCCGTCGCTAATGGCAGAAAGCCTTCCGAATACTTCATTACCGATATTGAGCAAGGTAAATCGGAGGATTTGCGTAACAGCGTACTTTTTCGCATGAATAACGGCGAACGCGTCGAGAAATTCATTAAACCCGATAAATATCACGCCTTTTGGGATTTATACGATAAAATTCAGACTGCTGACGCCATTATCGCCATACGTCGCAAGATGGATAGGATGACTGAGGAAAATTTGCGCCGTCGCACAGGCGAATTTTATACTCCGCTTGCTTTCGCCGATAAAGCCTTTAAATATTTATGCAAAACGGTCGGCGAGTGGTGGAAAGATGATAATTTCAGACTTTGGGATATGGCGGCGGGCACAGGCAATCTCGAATTTAATTTTCCGCCCGATATTCTCAAACGTTGCTACATTTCCACGCTGATTAACGACGATGCCGCTTATTGCAAGAGTATTTTCGCTGAGGCGACCGTTTTTCAATACGATTTCCTTAACGACTCCGCTGATAAATTGCCCGAAAAGCTCCGCGCTGACCTCGCTAACCCGAATATTAAATGGATTATCTATATAAATCCGCCTTACGCCACTGCTAATAACTACGAACGCGATAAATCTAAAATTACTAAGGACAAAGTGGCATTTACTACTATTGGAAATCTTATGAACGCTGAAAATCTCGGAAAAGCCAGTCAAGAGCTAACTGCGCAGTTTTTATATCGAATCAGTCGCGATTTTGCCAATCGTAAAGCGTGGTTAGGAATGTTTTCTAAGATTAAATATATAAATGCTAATGCAGACCAACAAATCCGCGATAAATTTTTCCGATATAAGTTTGAACGCGGCTTTGTATTCAATTCAAAGAGTTTTGACGGTTGCAAGGCTCAATTTCCAGTCGGATTTTTGATTTGGAACCTTAACGAGCGCATTTCATTAGAGGAGCAAGAAATTACTCTTGATGTATATAATAATTCAGTGGAAAAGTATGCTGAAAAGATTTTAAGACCTGCGCGGAGTGAAAATTTCTTAAATAAATGGGTTGACCGCCCTCGTTGCATAAAAAAATTCCCGCCGATGATTAGCGGGTTAAATTTTGGGTTTGAAGCTAAACAATGCGATGATTTAGTAGCGGAAGGCTTTTTAGCGTCGTTAGTTTGTAATGGAAATGACTTTATGCATCAAAATAGAGTTGCATTTTTATCTGCGCCGTATGCAAGCGGACATGATATATCAATTACAGCAGAAAATTTTGAACAGGCGATGATAGTGCACATGGTGCGGCGATTGCCGAAGGCAGATTGGCTAAATGACCGCGACCAATTCATGAAACCGGCAAAAGAGTTGCCGTGCGAATTTATAGGCGATGCGGTAGTGTGGAGTTTATTTGCGTCGTCGAATCAGACGGTAAGTTTGCGGGAAGTGGAATACGCAGGGGCGAAATATGAAATAGTGAACAATTTTTATCCGTATTTATTGACGGAGGTAAAAAGTTGGCTATGTACGTCGCCTGTGTTGCGAATGTCGATATATCGGGCGTGTGAGGACAGATTTGCGGCGAAATGGCTGGAAAATCACCGCAAGGAGCTATCTTTGGAGTCAAAGGCGGTAATAAATGCTGGTCGGGAGATATACAAGCGATTTTACGCTGAATTAGAGCGATTAGACGTTGTGCGTTGGAAAATCGAGAGTTGGGACGCAGGCTGGTATCAAATTCGCATGAGTTTAGGCGCGAGCGTTGATTTAACGGCATTAAGCGCGAAATTATTGCCGCAGATATACGAATTGGGCTTTTTGCGGGACGAGGTGCGATATTTCTAGCTTGACATGCCGTTAAGTTCCATAAGTTCAAACGCAACTTGCTTGGCTTTTTGAATCAATATACCTGACGATTCGTCTTCAAGAATCAATCCGGGAATATCTTTGCTAGTCGCAACCCAAACTTTGGATTCATCGTCCCAAGCAATTTGAATTTTATAACCGCCCTTAATAGTCACTTCAAAATCCTGTTCATCGACAAATTTATCCCATTCGCCGTCCTCAAACTCTATGTAATGCCCTTCTTCAAACTGTTTATCGCTTATTTCGAGTTCAGCTAGGTAGCGAGCATTATGAATGACCTTCGGGAGGTCGAATTTACCTTCAGCCATCATATCTTTAAGCTCCAAGACGAAATATTTCAATTCAAGCGGCGTGAAGGTGACATTCTCCGTTACGTTTAGGATTTCTGGATTTAAAGTTTGTGTATCAGTCATATTAATCAACTCCTTGACAATATTCTACAACGCGACTAAAATTTTTTCAAACTTAGGAGGTAATGACAATGAAATTTGTAAACGTAAAGGACGTACAGGCGCGACTGCCGGAATTACTTGCTTTGTTGGACGAAAATCCTTCAGAGGAAGTAGTAATCATGCGAAATCAAGAGCCTGTCTTCAAAATCAGCGGAATAGGCGGCGCATTGACTGCTGAAGACGAAAAAAATCTGCGCGAACGCGGTTGGGGCGCGGCGAAGGGCAAATTCAATCTTCCGCCCGACTTTGACGAGGCATTTGTTGCGATGGACAAGGAAATTTGGCAAGATGTTGCTGACAGCTACGAGGTAACGAAATGAAATTTTTAATGGACACGCACATTTTGATTTGGCATTTCGAGAAAAACGAAAAGCTCGCGGAAAAAGTTCGCAAGATGATTTCTGACAAGAATAACACGACTTATTTCAGCTCATTGTCGATTTTTGAAATTGAGTTGAAGCACAAGAATCACCCCGACAAAATGCCATATAGCGGCGAGGAACTTATCAGCTATTGCAAAACATTCGGATTTAAGCCGCTTACTCTTGAATTAAATCACGTTTTGACGTTCAAGACGCTCAAACGCAAAGAGGGCAAGCCTCTGCACAAAGATCCATTCGATAATTTGCTACTCGCGCAGGCAGTTGCAGAAGAAATGATGTTTATCACGCACGACGAACACATTGCCGAATACGACAGCGAAAATATTTTCAAGGTGTAATAAAAAACCGTCACTCGCAATGAGAGGCGGTATTTTTTCGCGTTTCAGCCGAAAAATTTATCAATAGCGACCGCAACGCCGTCATTATCGTTATCGAGAGTGATAAAGTCGGCGATTTTTTTAATTTCGTCGTTAGAATTGCCCATAGCGACGCCGACGCCCGCGATTTGTAGAATTTCTTTATCGTTAGGCGCGTCACCGACTGCAACGGTGTCTTCAATATCGATATTAAGGAAATCGCATAATTCGACGAGTCCGGAGCCTTTAGTAATTTTTTCGGGCGACATTTCAAGGTTAAAAGCCTCCGCGAAACTGATAGAGAGGTTCAAAGGCTGAATGCGGGCGAAATTTTTATCTCTGGAAGATTTATCGCGGTGATAGAGATTGACTTTAACGACTTCGCCGCTGTGTGAACGTACAAAATCCTTGCAATCAGTGCAACGTGTGCAAATTCTATTGAACATTTCTTGATAAATACCCATTCCGAACGCCGCCATATTCTGAATATCGACTTCGCGAGCGATTGATTGCCTTATCGTGTGCAAATGAATCATAGCGTCGACTTCCAAGCCGAAATCGATAAGCTTAAAGATAGTTTCTTCGTCGAGACCGTGAACTTTAACGGGTTTGTCATTAAAAAAATCGAAAATTAGTCCGCCGCTCATCAGAATAGCGTACTTCATGCCCTTAAAGTCGTTTCGGTAGTCGCTGACTTCGGCTAAATCGCGTCCGGTACCGATTACAACATAAATTCCGCGCTGAATAAGTTCGTTAATGGCGGATTTGGTTCGCGGAGTAATTTTTTTCTGCGAATTTAAAAGCGTGCCGTCCATATCGAGAGCTAGAAGTTTATATTTCAAGATAATCACCTTCCGAGCATATTTTAACAAAAAAAGCCCGCATAAGCGAGCCTGATTAGAAAAATTAATCGTTTTTAAGAGTTACGGTCGCCAACGAGGCAACTTTATCGTCTTCCTTAGTCTTCATGAGCATAACGCCTTGAGTATTGCGGCTGAACGAGCTGATTTCGGAAATACTTGTCCGAATAACGAAACCTTCGGTAGTAATAAGCAAAAGTTCCTGTTCGGGCGTCACAACTTTAATTCCGACGACTTCGCCGGTCTTTTCAGTGACTTTCATATTGATTAAACCCTTGCCGCCGCGCGATTGCGAGCGATATTCTTCAGTCGGAGTGCGTTTACCGAGACCTTCTTCGCTGACGGTTAAAACTTCCGCGCCTTTTTTAAGTTTATCCATACCGATAACGCGATCTCCCTTTTTAAGAGTGATTCCGCGAACGCCGCGAGCACTTCTGCCCATTGAGCGGACTTCTTCTTCGGCAAAAGCAATCGCCATACCCTGCGCAGTGCCGAGAATGATATAACGTTCGCCTTCAGTGAACTTTACGCCGATAAGTTCATCATCTTTATCGAGATTAATAGCCAACATGCCGCGTTTCATCATGGAACTGAACTCGGAAAGCTGAGTTTTCTTGACGATACCCTTTTTGGTCGCCATAAAAAGATAACGAGTGGGGTCGAAGTCCTTAACTTTGATTAAAGCGGTGATTTTTTCGCCCGATTCTATTTGCAAAAGGTTGCTGATGTGAATTCCTTTGGCAGTTCGCCCCGATTCGGCGATTTGATAGGCTTTAAGGTTAAAAACTTTGCCCTTGTTCGTGAAAAATAAAATTGTGTGATGCGTCGTGGTGATTAAAATATGTTCGACGAAATCTTCTTCCTTAGTACCCATACCGGTCACGCCGACGCCGCCGCGTTTTTGTTTTTTATAGGTTGAGAGGTCGATTCTCTTAACGTAGCCGCTGTGAGTAAGCGTAACGACAATATCATCGTCATTAATCAAATCTTCCGCCTCAAAAGCGGTTAATTCTTCGTCTACAATCTCTGTACGGCGTTCATCGTTGAATTTTTCTTTAACAACGGTGAGTTCGTCCTTAATAATCTGCAAAATCTTCTTTTCGTCGCTCAAAATCGCGTAAAAAGACTTGATAGCGTCCAAAACGGTTTTATATTCGCTTTCCAACTTATCGCGTTCAAGCCCCGTGAGCTTTTGGAGGCGCAAATCCAAAATAGCTTGAGCCTGCGCGTCGCTGAAGTTAAAAGTTTCGATAAGTTTGGCTTTGGCGTCGTTTACGGCGGGACTTTGGCGGACGATTTTGATAACTTGGTCGAGATTTTTAACGGCGGTCGTCAAACCATTCAAAATATGAGCGCGAGCCTTAGCCTTAGCCAAATCGTAGCGAGTTCTGCGCGTAATGACTTCTTTTTGATGTTTTATGTAGTAAGTGATGATTTCTTTAAGGTTAAGGACTTGGGGTTTGCCGTCGACAAGTGCGAGCATGATAACACCGAACGAATCTTGCAGTTGAGTATGCTTGAAAAGCTGATTCAGGATAATTTGAGGGGTAACGTCGCGTCTTAAATCGATAGCAATACGCATACCTTCGCGGTCGGATTCGTCGCGCAGGTCGGTAACGCCTTCGATAGTCTTATCACGAACCAGGTCGGCGATTTTTTCTATAAGTCGAGCCTTGTTGACTTGATAAGGCAATTCGGTAACGACGATTCTTGATTTACCGTTAGGAATTTTCTCAATCGAAGTACGCGCCCGCATTTTAATTGAACCGCGTCCCGTGCGGTAGGCGTCAAGAATTCCCTCTTTGCCGATAATCAAGCCAGCAGTCGGGAAATCCGGGCCGTGAATAATTTTTATCAAGTCGTCAGTCGGAGCGTCGGGATTGTCGATTAAATAAAGCGTCGCGTCAATTACTTCGCCGATATTGTGCGGAGGAATATTCGTCGCCATAGCAACCGCGATACCCGACGTGCCGTTTACCAACAGTTGCGGGAATTTGGCGGGCAAAACGGACGGCTCTTTAAGTGATTCGTCGTAGTTGGGAACGAAATCGACAGTTTCTTTGTCAATGTCCTGCAACATAAGTTCGGAAATTTTCGACATGCGGACTTCGGTATAACGCATGGCGGCGGCAGGGTCTCCGTCGACCGAGCCAAAGTTACCGTGCCCGTCGGCAAGCAGATAACGCATAGAAAAATCCTGCGCCATACGAACAATCGCGTCATAAACGGAGGTGTCGCCGTGCGGATGATATTTACCCAAGACTTCACCGACGATACGCGCCGATTTTTTATACGGCTTGCCGCTTGTCATGCCGGCTTCCTGCATAGCGTAGAGAATTCTGCGATGAACGGGCTTTAAGCCGTCGCGAACGTCCGGAAGGGCGCGGGAGACGATAACCGACATTGCGTAATCTATGTAAGAAAATTTCATCTCGTGTTCGAGATTGACGGGGATAATTTTTCCCTGCCCAAAATTCAATTCTTCCACTGTCTCACCTCATTCAATTTTTAGCTTAAAAATTATAGCACTCGCGCCGCGAATTGTCCAATTTCACAGGAACACGAAGATTAACGCGCCGATAAAAAGTACTATGCTGAAACTGTGCAGGGCATTTTGAACTGCGCGATTGTGCTTGCCGAAGAGTGCTCCGATAAGCGGACGCATAAGAAAAATTAAGAGCGCAGTCGACATAAAAAGTAGCGGCTTGTCACCTTCTTTGAGGCTGTAGACGAGCATAACGGCTGAAATGGCAATGCCGCTGGTCTCGGCGTGTGACAGTTTCGATTTGATTTCGGGTTCAGGCGTCGCCGATTTCTTTTTATCCTCCGCCGCTTGAGTTTCACTGTCTATAAACTTCTTACTGCGAAAAACTTTGTGCTCGGAAATTTTAATCGGCTCGTCTTCGTCAAAATTTTTATTTTCCATAGTAATCCTTGATGACCTCAACTAAACCGTTAATCGTAAATTCTTTGGCGATAATGACAGGCGTTACGCCGAATTTTTCTAAAGTTTGCGCGGTTATCGTACCGATTGCGGCGGACGGAATATTTTTTAAGTGTTCGACGCCGTAAATGTTGATAAAATTTTCGACGGTCGATGAACTTGTAAACGTGATTAAGTCAATCGAGTTAAAATCAATCTGCGCGGGAGTTTCGGGAACGACTTTATAGAAAGGCGCGACAGTGACATTTGCGCCGAAACTTTTTAATGAATCGGGAAGAACTTCGCGAGCGATTTCGGCTCTGGCTATAAGAATTTTTTTATTTGGAACGAGATTTTTAAGGGAATCAGCTAAACTTTCAGCTATAAAATTTTTCGGAACAATATCAGCGATTATACCGAAGTTTGAAAGTTTTTCAGCCGTAGCCGAGCCGATTGCCGCAACTTTATTCAAAGCGCGGGCGTCCAAACCGTGAATTTTGAGCCGCTCAAAAAATTTTTCTACGCCGTTTGCACTCGTGAAGATTATCCAGTCGAAATCGCGCAGATTTTTGATTGCAACGTCAGCCGCCGCGTAATTATCGGAAGGCGGAGAGATTTTTATTGTCGGACATTCGATAACGTCCGCGCCCAAATCCTTTAATGCGCTTGAAAGTTTCGACGCTTGAGTTCTTGCACGTGTCACCAAAATTTTTTTACCGAACAGGATTTTATTATCAAACCATTGGAGTTGCTCGCGCAGATTGACGACATCACCGACGATAAATATTGCGGGCGGTAAAATCTTAGCGTTCGGAGCCTTTTCAAGCGTTGTGATAAGTGTTTCTTGATTGGGTTTGGTTCCCCAACGAATCAACGCAGCGGGAGTGTCGGGATTGCGTCCGTTTTCGATAAGTTTTTGAACGATTTGCGGCAAATTGGCAATTCCCATTAAAAAAATCAGCGTATCGACCGCCGTAGAAATTTTTTCCCAGTTAATCGTTGATTCGGGCTTAGTCGGGTCTTCATGCCCTGTGATAACCGCAAAACTCGTTGCAAGCCCGCGATGAGTGACCGGAATGCCCGCATAAGCCGGAACTGCTATTGCACTCGTGATTCCGGGAATAATTTCAAAGGGTAGATTGTTTTCGCGCAGATAAAGTGCCTCTTCGCCGCCGCGTCCGAATACAAACGGGTCGCCGCCCTTCAATCGCACAACTATTTTATTTTTCCGCGCCTCATCAACCAAAAGTTGATTTATTTCCGATTGCTTTAATGTATGTTTGCCCGCCTCTTTGCCGACGTAAATTTTTTTGGCTCCCGCGCAGAAATTTAAGATTGAATCGTCAGCAAGCCTGTCATAAATCACAACGTCCGCAATTTCCAAAACGTCGCGAGCTTTCAGCGTCAAAAGTCCTGCGTCTCCCGCGCCCGCGCCCACAAGATAAACCATAAAATCACCTTTGCCCTAAATAATGATTTACAAATTGCTGAGCCGTGCGCCCGTTGCGTCCCGAATGCGACATTTCCCAATGCAAGCCTTCAAGTCGTAAATCTTCATCTTCAAGCTCTATGCCTTGCTTTTTAAGCATACTACGAATTATTTCAAGATATTCAGCTTGCGTCGGCGCATAATAATGAACAATCAGCCCAAATCTGTCCGATAAAGAAATCGTCTCGTTCAAACTGTCGTCGCGATAAAGTTCCTCATGCTCCTCACTGCGGTCGCGCCAAGTTTCCCTAATTAAATGCCGCCTGTTGCTTGTGGCATAGATTAAAACATTTTCTGGACGAGATTCAACGCCGCCTTCAATCGCCGACTTCAAATATTTATATTCCGACTCCGATTCCTCAAAAGATAAGTCGTCAAGGAAAATTATAAAGCGTTTACTCATGAATTTCCGCAACGTCTCCATAATTTCCGGCAGATTTTTCAGCTGAGGCTTGGTGATTTGCACTAAACGCAAGCCTTGTGAATAATATTCGTTGACAAGTGCCTTTACGCTCGAAGATTTGCCAGTTCCGCGTGCGCCGACAAGTAAAACATTATTTGCGGGCTTTCCGCTGACAAAAGCGGTCGTATTTCCGATTAAAAGTTCTTTCTGGTGCGCGTAGCCGATTAAATCGCTTAATTTTATCGTCTCGAAGTGCCGAATGCCAATAATATTTTTATCCCAGCGAAATGCGCGATAAGTCGCAATGTCGCCGTAGCCATAACGCCGATAATGTTCAATAAACGTGTAAACGATTTCAGTTGCGTCACGAACTTTTTCAAGACGCCGAATCAGCTCATTAAAAGATTCATCGCCATTTTTAACGGACGGCTCGTAGTTATTTAAAAGTTTTAATTCGCCAACGAGTTCACCGCGCAGAATAGGCAATAAAATTTCTATATCATGCTTAAAAACTTCGCGAAGGTCTTTACCAATTTTCCCGCCGCGCATCTCAATCGAAATAGAAATTAAATTCGGTTCGTGCGCTAAAAGATAAATCAGATAAGCACGATAAAGATTGCCGCTCAAGCCGAGCATTTCCGCCTTTTCAATAAGCCTTGCGGCAATTTCAAATCTGTCCGCTATGCCGCCAAATATTTCTTCCTTAAGTAAATCGCGGCAGACGATTAAGCCTTGCAAATTCATTTTAACTTCCCTTCCTGATTGTAAATCTGTCTAAAATTTCCCCGTCGACTGTGCGACTGATTAAATTTATTTCCGACGCCGAAATATTCAACGCGATAAAACTTTCCGGCTCCTCGCGCAGATTTTTAAAGGTTACGTCGTCAATTTCCGAGTGCGGCTCAACATATTTCTGGTCGCCAGCTCGTCCACATAAAATATAAGTCGTGCCCCGCGCAGATTTTTTCCTAGCAAAAATTTTACCGCGATTTCTGTATGTGTGCAAATGCCCCGTGAATACCAAATCAATCTCCAACTCGTCAAAAAGCTCCAGAAATTTGTCCGCAATGTCGTCGTCGAATTTGTCCTGCGCGTAGTCGTAAATATCCTTGTGCATAAAGACAATTTTCCAATCGCGATTAACCTGCGCGGCGTCTCGTCTAAAAAAATATTCCTGCGCGGACTCCAAACCCGGTTTAAGCTTGTCAAGCTCCGTGAATTGCGTATTCAGAATAAAGAAATGCGCCGCGCCATAGTCAAACGAATAAAAATAGCCGCAAAACTTTTTTGAGCCGTTATCGGGCAAAGTGAACTGATTTAAATATCCCGTCGGAAGTGCATTAAACCAATCGACTCCGTAACATTCATGATTGCCCATAACAGGCGCGAAAATCCTTTCCGTCAATAAATTTGCCGCCGCAAGATACCACGCACGCCATTGATAATCAGCTTCGCCGTTATCAACCAAATCTCCTATGACTGTAAAAAGTTCAGCGTCTGGAAAATTTTTATGAGCCGCTTCAGCCGTCTTTTGCCAAATTTCATAGTGCTCGCATTGCGAATCCGCGAAAATTATCATTTGAAAAGCTCCATTGCCCGCCGTCCGTAAATTTTGCCACGAAGTCGCCCGTTCGCCCGCCACGACTCGGAAGTTATAAAGACTTTCGGGTTTGAGATTTTCCAACGCGCAGGAATAAATAAAATCATTCCTTACGACCTCCGAGAAATGCGCCGTCTCTTCGCCGATAAGTCGCCACTCAACTTTAAAATCTTCCGCCGTCTCCGATTGCCACATTATCATTCGCGACGACCGAGAATCTTTGGTTATTATCTGCCGTAAAAATTTTATCGAAGTCAACGACCCGTAATCATCTTGCGGCATGTGAGCTTCGACGAATTTTTTTGGAAATAAGCCCAGCGCGATTAATATCTTTATAAAAAATCTGCGGCTCATGATAAACCCTTAGAAAGTTTACTGAAATATTTATCGGGTAAGCGGCAAATTTTCCCGTCGTTCGTGAAGACGTTCGTTGAAGTGCCTTCCGCCAAAATTTTATCCTCGCCGCGCCGCCTTATCACGTAATTAAATTTCATCTTCGCCTTAGTCAAAGCTTCGGCGGTCGTCTCAATCTCCAATTCATCATCAAACCGCGCAGGTGCATGAAATTTCGCGCCGATTTCAACTATCGGAAATAAAATGCCGTCGTTCATCATTTCATTTAAATCTATGCCGAGCGTCCGTAAAAATTCTACGCGCCCCGTCTCAAACCAGCGAATATAATTCGAGTGGTGTACGACGCCCATTGTATCCGTGTCGAAAAATTTTACGCGGTGTAAAGTTGTTAAAAACATTCGCAACCCTCCTTTCCGAAACTATATCATATTACAGCCAAGTATGCCAGAATGAAAAAGTTTCTAACTGCCTTTTTTTGTTCAAATGAATGTTGTATAATACTCAAAAAATTTAACGATGTGATTTTTAGGAAAGGTTTTGGGAAGGAGCGGATTTTATAACTACGAAGACCGACTCGACGCACGAAACTTTTATCATATTTACAAAATCCTATATAGCGGACTTTGCATTCTGAAACGTCAACTCGCCCCCACAAAACAGGGGGTATTTTTTTTGCCCAGACAAACACGCATTGCTACGCCATTCTCCCAAAATACAAATTATACCAATGTAGAATCAGTATTTTGCTCTCCCAAATCACCTGCCAAAATCGTTTTTAAACTCTCAAAATCATCTTCACAGCTCCAAAATCAGTTTAACAGCTCCAAACAGTTCTTAAATAGGTTTCACAGCTCCAAAATTAGTTTAACAGCTCCCAATAGTTCTGAAATAGGTTTTGCGGCTCCGAAATCACTTTCACAGCTCAAAATTCTCTTTCAAAAGCATTTCAAGCCTCCTAAGTCATCGAGAAAAAATTTTTACACTAAAAACTTGCCAAAATATCTTTTAGTGATATAATTTTCTTCAAAGTTATATTCAAACCTGTTTTTAAGCTTTAATGAACTATGATTAATAAAAATTTTGTCCAATGCAGTTTGTTTTTAGTTTGGAGGCGGTCTTATGGCTGAAATTTTCAATGAACGTTTGCTCTTTCCGTCTTATGAAATTATCGGAGGTAAAAAAATTATGGCTCCTGCGGCTAATCCCACAAATGGAAGCATTATCGGAAGACTTTACATGTTTATCGGAACATACTTGGACGCGAATAATTCCGGTTATGTATTCTTCGACGATGTTGACGTTTATCTCAAGGATGGTCCTCTTTTTAAGCCTGACTTAATCGTTGTTTTGGAAGAAAATGCTGACATTATCGACTGGTATAAAGGAATTTACGGTGCTCCGGATATGGTCGTCGAAGTTTTATCTCGCTCAACAAAGAAAAGAGATATAACAATTAAAAAGGACACTTACGAACTTAACGGTGTCCGCGAATATTGGATTATTGACCCGTGGATTAAAAGCATTACAGTTTATCTACTTCGTGACGGTAAATATGAATTCGATGATGAGTATATCTTATTCGACGAGAAAGAATTTGAGTTGCTGACTGACGATGAAAAAGCCGACGTTAAACATGAAGTGCCCGTTTCTATTCTCGACGGCTTAAAAATCCCTCTGAATTATATTTTTAAGTGGGGCTACAAATGATAGTATGATTTTTAGTTTGGAGGCGGTTTTTATGGCTGAAATTACTAACACGACGCACGAAACTCTTATCACAGGCACGAGCGAGGCTGATTCAATAAAAAATTACGGTGGCAAGGTCACGATTAACACCGGAAACGGCGATGATTATGTTGATAACTTCTTCTGGAGCAGTACTTATGGAAATTCAAGTGCAAACTACGTTTCAATCAACACGGGCGCAGGAAATGATGAAGTTTATAATCATCATGGCAGGTATAGCACAATCAACACGGGAGAAGGTAATGATTCAGTTTATAACTATAATGAAGGCTACTATTGCACAATCAACACTGGCAAAGGTAATGATTACGTTTGTAATAATCACTACGGTCACGATTGCACAATCAACACGGGCGAAGGTAATGATTCTTACTATGGATATAACGCAAGCAGTTGCACAATCAACACCGGCGAAGGTAATGATTTAATCAGTTTAAGCTCTAAAAAATATGGAGATTATGACGACTCGAAATACAATGTGATAATTTACAACTCAGGAGACGGAAATGATACAATTTACGGCTTTGACGGCGATGAAATTCTTTCAATCAGCGGCGGCTCCTATTCAACTGCTCAAAGCGGTGATGATGTCATTGTGACGGTCGATGACGGAGAAATTTCTCTTGTTGGCGCGGTTAATTACTTCTCCGATAAAAATATCGTATTTAAACAGACTGTCGAAGAAAATAAATGGACACTCAATGGCACTACAGCTAAATATGGCATTTCCGGCAATACTTTAATCACAGTAAGCGGTGTAAAATCACTAGACGGCATTTCATTAAGTAACGACGTTGTAACGATTACTGAATCGGCTCTTAATAAATCAAATATAACGATAAGCGACGGTTATAAATTGGCACTTCAAGGCGTGGCGGCTCCGAAGTATACAAATGCGCACTTTGACGGCACAACTTACAAATCTTCGAGCAATACCGAAGGTTATACTCTTGCTGATAATAAAATCACATACACGGCGGCGATTTCAGAAACTGATTTATTTACAATCAGCGGCGTAAAGTCGACAAGCGGCATAACGATTAGCGGAAAAACAGTTACGGTTCCGAATTCTGCTTTGAATCAAGAAAAAGTGACGATAACGGGCGGTTATAGCCTCGCGCTTGCTGATGACGTAACGAAAACTTCGACGACTGCGGCTGGTTGGAATATGAGCGGAAATACGGCAGTTTATAAAAATTCTGCGATTTCTGCGGGCTATAAATTAGAAAATAATCAAATCAGCTATGTTGCGGCAAGCGGCGGCGAAAAAATTACAGTCAGCGGCGTTAAATCGCTCGACGGACTTTCAATCAGCGGCAAAACTGTCACAGTTACGGCGAACTCACTCAATAAATCGGACGTAACGATAAGTAACGGTTATACATTGGCACTTCAAGGCGTGGCGGCTCCGAAATATACAAACGCGCACTTTGACGGCACAACTTACAAATCTTCGAGCAATACCGAAGGTTATACTCTTGCTGATAATAAAATCACATACACGGCGGCGATTACAGAAACAGATTTATTTACAATCAGCGGCGTAAAGTCGACAAGCGGCATAATGATTAGCGGAAATAAAGTAACGGTTCCGAATTCTGCTTTGAATCAAGGCACGGTGACGATAACGGGCGGTTATATCCTCTCGCTTGCTGATGACGTAACGAAAACTTCGACGACTGCGGATGGTTGGAGTTTTAACGGCAACACGGCTGTTTATAAAAATTCAGGCGTCGTGGCGGGTTATAAGCTTGCGAATAATCAAATCAGTTACGTTTCGGCGAGTGGCGGCGAAATTTTAATCAAGATTGACGGTGTTAAATCTGCGGACGGCATTTCTTTAAGCGGAAATACAATAACAGTCGGAGCGGCGGCTCTAAATAACTCGAATGTCACGGTAAGTAACGGATATATTTTATCTCTCGCGACCGACGCGCCAACTCCGCAGACTACGGCGGCACATTGGGAACTGAACGGCTCGACTGCCACTTATAAAAATACTTTGACAAGCGCGAGTTATTCAATCGTCAATAATCAAATCGTTTACAATGCGGCGAGTGGCGGAGAAACTTTAATCACTGTTGAAGGCGTTAAATCTTTAAAAGGACTTACGCTTAGCGGCTCGACAGTTAAAGTTGCGGCGTCTGCGCTCAATAAAAATACCGTCACGGTCAGCAACGGATATATTTTATCGCTTGCAAACGACGCAACGACGCCACAGACTACGCCAGCGCATTGGGAAATTAACGGGACAACTGCAACTTACAAAAATACTGCGACAAGCGCGGGTTATTCTGTCATTAATAATCAAATCGTTTACAATACGGAGAATGGCGGCGAAAATTTAATCACAGTCAGCGGCGTTAAATCTTTGGACAGCATTTCTTTAATCGGCAATACAATAATGGTTGGAGCGGCGGCTCTCAATCAAAATAATGTTACAGTCAGCAACGGATATACTTTATCTCTTAAAAATGACGTTACAACTCCGCAAACGGCGACGGCGCATTGGGAAATTAACGGCACAACCGCCACTTATAAAAGTTCTTCGACAAGCGCGGGTTATTCTGTCGTTAATAATCAAATCATTTATAATGTGGCAAGTGGCGGCGAAAATTTAATCACAATCAACGGCGTTAAATCATTGGACGGCATTTATTTAAACGGAAATACGATAACGGTCTCGAATTCGTCTTTGAATCAGGAAAATGTTACGATAAGCAACGGTTATAATTTGATTCCAGATTATGATGTTACGATTTCTAAGAATACAGCGGCGCACTGGGAGCTTAACGGCACGACAGCTACTTATAAAAATGATTTGACGACTGTTGGCTATCAACTTTCTAATAATCAGCTGATTTATAAGCCGAACAGCGGTGGCGAAACTCTTGTGACGGTAAATGGCGTTAAATCTATAGACGGACTTACGCTTACTGGCAATACAATAATGATTTCGGCGGCGTCTCTTAATAAAAAGAACGTTACAGTTAGCAATAACAATTACAATCTCACTCTTGCTGGTGATGTGAAACTTCCTGAAACTACAGAGGCACATTGGGAACTTAAAGGCACGACTGCCACTTATAAAAATGTCTCGACAACGGCTGGTTACAAATTGAATGCAAAAAATCAGATTATCTACAATGCTGCGGGTGGCGGTAATGATTTAATCAAAATTACAGGAGTTAAATCGCTCGACGGACTTTCATTAAACGGCAATATTGTCAAGGTTAAAGCATCGTCTTTAAACAGGTCGAATGTCACAATCAGCGGCGATTATAAGCTGGCTCTCGACGGCGAAGTTGATAAACCGACAACTACAAAGGCTTGGACGTTCAATAAAAAAGATTTGGTCGCTTCCTACAATCAGACGACGACTGCAGGCTATACACTCGCTAAAAATGCCAAATCCATTTCCTATTCAAGTAAGTCGACTAAAAATTTAATCAAAGTTAACGGCGTCAAGTCGGCGAGCGGGTTCACGATTAAAAATAAAGTCGTCACGGTTCCGAAGGCGGCTTTCAATAAAAAAACTGTAACAGTCAGCGACGGATATACTTTAAAGCTCGGAAAAGGTACTGAAACGCCAAAAACAGCGGCGGCAGATTGGGTTCATAGCGGCACGACCGCAATTTATAAAAGTTCTTCGACAAGCGCAGGCTATTCCACTTCAAGCGACAACAAATCAATCACTTATTCGCCGGCAATAGCTTCTTCGACGCTTGCGACTATCACGGGCGTTAAAGCCAACGCTAATCCTGCGCTTAAAGGCAATGTTTTCACGCTGACAAAGGATAATTTGAGTTCAAACAAAGTTTCCGTCAACGGCAAGGGCTATGAATTCAATTTCGCGAAGGGCAACTACGCCAAAACTGAGATTAAGGGCAATAAATATGACGACCAAATCACAAATCGCGGCTCAAATCTTTCAATCGTCGTTGGTGCGGGCAATGATACCGTTAAAGCTCTTGGAAGTAAGACAACAGTTACTGGAGGCAAGGGCAATGACTTTCTCGTAAGCAACAAAACGGGCGGAAATGTTTTTGTTTATGCAAATGGCGACGGAAACGACGTTATCAGCAATTTCGCCGCGAATGATAAAATCAGCATAAAATCTGGGACGGCTGACGTTAAATCAGTCGGCAAAGATGTCATTTTCACAATCGGCAAGGGAAAAATCACGATTAAGGGCGGCGTTGGCAAAACTATCAATTACGTTGACAAAAACGGCGAGAATACTTATCCCGAAGCAAGAATTATTACGCTCACAGAAGGTTACGGCAAAAAAACTTACACAATGAATAAAGAAATTCGCACGCTCGACGCTTCGGCAGTTCAACGAGACTTAGAGATTACCGGGAACGAATTCATAAATAAATTAATCGGCGGTGCAGGTAACGACACGTTAATAGGCGGTAAAAGCAATGACACACTCAAGGGCGGCGATGGTTCGGACGTATTTGTTTATGCAAATGGAGACGGCAACGACGTTATAACTGATTATACGGAAGATGATATGATTCGCTTTACAAAAGGCACAGCGAAAGTTACGTCGAGCGATAAGGACGTAATTTTTACGGTTGGAACGGGCAAACTTACGGTAAAGAACGCCAAAAGCAAAGTTGTCACCTACATTGACGCTAAAGGCAAAACAAATTATTATCCCGCTCCAAAAAATTCAGTTATAGTCAACGGCGGCACTGTTAAAATTTTGGAAGAATACGCGAGCGAAACTTTTAATGTCGGCAACGTCAAAGACGGTAGTAAAGTCGAGATGATAGATGCCGCATTGGTTTCACGTGATTTGAAAATCGTAGGTAATGCACAAGCGAACGTTATTTTGGGCGGTTTTGGAGACGATACGATAATCGGCGGGAAGAATAATGACACGTTGCAAGGTGGCGACGGCAAAAATGTTTTTGTTTATGCAAATGGCGACGGAAATGATGTGATTGTCGACTATAACACGGGCGATAAAATTAGTTTGGTGTCTGGTGCGGTAATTTCTTCGTCGGTTAAAGGCGATGACGTAGTTTTAAAGGTCGGCAAGAATAAAATCACGCTCAACAACGGCGTCGACAAAGTTATTACGGCGATTGATAAGGACGGCAACAACAGAATCATTGGCGGCACGAAAGATGACAAAATAAAAGGCGATAAGGGCGCAGATACCTTGCAAGGCGGCAAAGGCAATGATTCGCTCTGGGGCAATGACGGCGCGGATACTTTCATTTATTCTAACGGCGACGGCAAAGATATTATTTACGGTTTCGACAATACGGATATGTTGCAAATCATGGACGTTGAAGCAAAGAATATCACGGGCACGGTTAATACCAAAGGCACGGAAATTTATTTCAAAGTCGGCAAGACT